>JBEKZH010000054.1:0-37863 GCA_049510065.1 Bryobacteraceae bacterium | reverse complement strand
AACAAACGGGTCTGGGGCGAGTTGCTCTGGGCGCAGCCGACGGTGACGCCCGCATCGAACAGCAGATTGACGGCCTCGAAGAAATAGTCGCTGGGCGGTACGTCGGCGAACTGGGCGGTCGTTGCCGTGGTCACCTGAGCGGCCGTCGCCAGGGTTCCGATGGCTGGACTGCCGTTGCTCTGAACTCCCACAACTACCGTCGGGTTTGTGTTTGTCAACGCCAGAACTGCGTTCGACGGGCCCCCCTCCGCGTAGCTGGAGAACGGCATCTGATCTCCCGCATTGTCGAAAACCGCGACAAACCCAAGGTATCCGCCGGCGTGCCAGGACTGCTCACTGCTGCTCACCGGGAAATCGCTGGATAGCGTATCTCCGGAGACCGCAACCTGTCCATCCGGCAGAACGGCAACTGAGTATGCGCAATCCCAGCTCCCTCCTCCCAGATAGCTGCTGAAGCGCAGATTGCCGCCGCTATCAAAGCTGCTGAGAAAAGCGTCACTGAAGCCGCCCGCTGATGCCTGCCAGGCGCCCAGGACCGGGAAATCGGTTGAGCTCGTGATGCCGGCGACAAACGCGTTGCCCTGCGCGTCGACGGCGACGGCGTTCGCACTCTCCGGCGTAATCGGCCCGCCCCCGGAACCTCCGAGGTACGTGCTGAACAGAAACTGCGACCCATTCGCCGATATCCTGGTTACAAACCCGATCTGCAGGCCGGCGAACGTGCTCCGCAACGGGGATTTCAGGGGGAAATCGTTCGACGTTGTGCTGCCGGCAATCCAGGCGATTCCATTTCCATCCACCGCGATTCCGTTGGCTCCATCCCGCCCGCTTCCTCCGACATACGTGCAATACACCACTGTCCCCGAGGGGCCCAGTTCAACCGCGAACGCATTCTGGACGCCGCGGAGCGTACTCTGCGCGGCATTGACAACCGGCAGATCCGTGGAACTTGTCTGTCCCGCCGCGAAGACGGTTCCGTCGGGACGAACCACCATCGCGTTGAGCGTGTCATTCAGAGAGCCGCCGATCGCGATTGCGTAGAGCACGGTACGCCCGGTCGGGTCGAGCTTGACCACGAATCCGTCCTGAGCCGCCCCGCTGCGAGACAGGGTCACCCCGGCGATGGAAGACGATGTCGTGGAACCGGCCACGTACACATTTCCTTGCGTGTCGACACCCAGGGCTGTAGCGCGATCGTCGCCACTGCCTCCGAGGTAGGTCGAAAACACCACATTCCACGACGGATCGAGCTTGATCAAAAAGGCATCCACGCCGCCCCCGCGGGCGAAGGCGGCATTGACTACCGGAAAATCGGCCGCATCGGTGTAGCCGGCGATATATGTATTCCCGCTCGTATCCTGCGCAACCGCCGTGGCCTGCTGCATGCCGCTGCTACCCCACGTGGTCCAACGGCTGACTACTGCACAAAACGGCGTAGAGGAACACGCAAGCAGAACAATGGCTACCAGGCCGAATCGGGGTTTCACACAGCTTAGTGTGAGCGAGCCGGCGCTCGTCTCATTCAGAACAATATGATTAGCCTGGAGATCTCTCTTTGACCGAGGCCGGGGCCGGGACACGTATAATCTTAGCGATGGACGTGTACGATGAGCTGTACCGGCTGCGCCGGCTGGGGCAGAAGTGCGCCCTGGCCACGATCGTGCAGGTGAACGGCTCGATTCCGAGCTACGAGAGCGCCAAGCTGCTGGTGCGCGAAGACGGGTCTATAGTGGGGACTATCGGCGGCGGCTGCGTGGAGGCGGAGGTCTGGAACGCGGCCCGGGAGGTGATGGAAACGGAACGTCCGAAACATCTCAATTTCAGTCTCGGGCAGGACGCCGCTTACGATAACGGCCTCATCTGCGGAGGGCAGTTGAGCGTGTTTGTGGAGCCGGTGGTGCCGCAGCCGCGGGTCTTCATTTTTGGCGCGGGGCACATCTCGAAAAGCCTCTCGAAGGTGGCCGCGCTGGCGGGATTCGAGACCGTGATCGTGGACAATCGCGAGCAGTTCGCCAATCGTGAGCGCTTCCCCGAGGCGGCCGACGTGTACGCGGAGGAATACGACGACGTCTTTCCGAAACTGGCCATTCGCGACACCGGCTACGTGGTGATTGTGACGCGCGGGCATCGCGACGACATGCGCGTGCTGCGGCACGCGGTCACCACGCCGGCGCGCTACATCGCCATGATCGGCAGCAAACGCAAGGTGCTCGGCGTGGTGAAGGAACTGGAGAAGGACGGCATCCCACGCGCGGCCTTCGATCGCGTGTTTGCGCCGATGGGCTTCGAGATTGGAGCGATCACGCCGGAGGAGATCGCCATCGCGGTGGTGGCGGAGATGATCGCGGTCCGGCGCAACGCGGGCTCCGATTGGCGGTCGCTATCGAAGTCGATCTTCGTGAATGAGAGTCTGCGGGTCTCTGCAAAGTGAACCGCGCGGGCATCGCCGGCGTGATTCTGGCGGCGGGCGCGTCCAGCCGCATGGGACAGCCCAAAGCGCTGCTCGAATACCAAGGTGAGGCATTCCTGCGCCGCCTCGCCAGGATGCTGGGCGAAGTGTGCGGCCGGGTTGTGGTAGTGCTCGGATACGACGCGGAGCGCGTGCGCGTGGCTGTGCCCGAAGACGCTGAGATTACGGTAAACCCCGAGCCGGGGCGTGGCATGCTGAGCTCGCTGCAATGTGGATTGCGCGCGGCCGGCGACGCTGAATCCGTATTGTTCCTGCCCGTGGATTACGGCGCCGTGCGCGGCGGCACCGTGGCGCGCGTTGCCGCCGAAGCGGGCACGGCGGAGATCGTGGTCCCGGTGTTCGAGGGGCGGCATGGGCATCCGGTGTGCATCTCGCGAGCGATTGCGGTCGAGTTGCTGGCGCTTCCGGCGACGGCGCAGGCGCGCGATGTGATCCGCCGCCATCGCGCCGCCACCCACTACATTATTGTGGACGACGCGGGCGTAGTGAACGACGTGGACACGCCGGAGGACTACCGGGCGCTGGTGGAGGCACAGCGATGAAGCCGTCTCCAAGGCTCATTGTTCGCGCCGTGATGGTGGTCGCGTTGGTGGTGCTGGTGGCGGGGTTCGCCGCACCCTATGTGGACGCGGGCGCGTTCCGAACCCGCATTCAGGCTGCGCTGGAGAGTTCGCTGGGGCGGCCAGTGCACTTCGGCGACGTCCATTACAGCCTGTTCACCGGACCTGGCTTTCAGGTGGACGACGTCCTGATTGACGACGAGCCGCGGGCCGGCATCGAGCCGTTCGTACACGTCGCGTCCCTGAAGGCCCGCATCCGGCTGGCCAGTTTGTTCGGGGGCAGGCTCGCTTTCTCCACATTGCGGCTTGTCGAACCCACGGTGAACCTGGTACGCCCGGACAGCGATACCTGGAACTTTCAGCCGTTCGTGGCGCGGATGATCGCCGGCCACGGCGGGTCCGAGGAAGACTTTCCGGACATCGAGGTGCGATCCGGCCGCTTGAATTTCAAGTTCGGCGACACGAAATCGGTGTTCTACATTTCCGAGGCCGACGTGGACGTGTATCCGCGATCGAGCGGTGAGTTGATTGTGAAGTTCGAAGGCGCGCCGACGCGCACGGATCGTGGGGCGCGGGGCTTCGGCATTCTGAGCGGGCGTGGAACCGTGCGGGTGGGCGCTGGCAGCGAGAACCAGATCGCCATGACGCTGGAGATGGAACGCACCTCCATCACGGAGTTGAGCCATCTGTTCGGCACGCCGGATAGCGGCGTTCATGGCACGGTGACGGCACGGGCGCACGTTCGCGGTCCGGTGACGCACCCCGGCGTGACCGGCGATCTGACCATCCAGGATGTGCATCGCTGGGACCTGAGCAGTCCGGCGAACGGCGAGGCGTGGACCGTGGCGTGGCGCGGGGCGGTGGACCTGCGCTCCCAACGGATTGAGATGGAAACCGAATCGCCGCCAAATCAAACGGCGCCGGTCGAGGTGAAGCTGACCGCCTCGGATTATTTGTCGAAGCCGAAATGGGAGGTTACCGCGGCGTTCACAGGTCTGCCGGCGGCATCGTTGCTCGGCACGGCGCGGCACATGGGCCTGCCCCTGCCCGAGGCCGTCACCGTGCAGGGAACGGTGAACGGCGCCCTCACCTATTCGAAAGAGCGGGGGCTGGCGGGACAACTGGCGCTGGCGGACGCGTCGATTACGGTGCCCACGGCCGGGTCGGCGCGCATGGAGCATGCGCAGGCGGTGGTGTCGGGTGGGCAGGTCGCGTTCGGCCCCTCGACGGTGACGCTGGACGACGGCCAGAGCGCGGACATCTCGGCGAACTGGGACGGAAGCGCGCCTGCCGTGAAGGTGAACGTGGAGACACGGGGCGTGAGCATCGCGCAACTGCGGAGCGCGGCCTCGACGTTGTTGGGGAACGGCTCGGTGCCGTTGCTGGATGCGGCCACGGGAGGCGTGCTGCGCGGGTCGTTGCAGTATGAGCAGAAGGGCGACGACCCGGGCGCGTGGACCGGTGAATACGCCGTGCAGAACACGCAGTTTGATGTGGACGGCCTGGCGGTTCCGCTGCGCGTGGCCACCGCCAGCATCGCCACCGGCCCCAATGAACTGACGGTGACGAAGCTGCGGGGCAAAGCAGGCAAGGTCGAGTTCGACGCGGACTATCGAAGCGCAGCGCATCCGGGCGCACCCGCGCGCTTGCGGCTGGCCATCGGCGATGCCACTCTGGACGAGCTGGAGCGCGTGTTGATGCCGTCGCTACTCCGGCCGGAAAGCCTGCTGACGCGGCTGCGACTCCGGCGCGCCGTAACCCCCGCCTGGCTGAAAGAGCGCAACATCGACGGAACGGTGCAAGTGGAATCTCTGGCCTTCGGCGACACCGTGCTCGGCAGCGTGCGCGGCCGTCTTCGCTGGGCCGGAACCGCGGTGGCGTTTCACGATCTTGCGTGGGCTCTGGGCGCCGCATCCGGCACAGGCGAAATGACTGTCGCGCTGGCTGGCCCCGCTCCGAAATACCATCTGGCGGGCCGGCTCGAAGACATCGTCTGGCGTGAGGGGGGATTGGACGTGGACGGAACCCTCGATACGAATGGCGCCGGAATCGATCTGCTGGCCAACGCGCGAATGGAAGGAACCTTCGCGGCGCGCGATGCCACGGTGGCGCCGGAGGTGACCTTCGACGAGATTACCGGCAGCTACCATTTCGTGGCGGCGGCGGTTCCGCGGCTCACTCTGGAAAAGGTCCAGGCGCGCCAGGATCGCGACACGCTCACCGGCCAGGGGTTTTCCCAGACGGACGGCCGCATCACGCTGGATCTCAGCAGCGGCCGCAAGCAGATTCGTTATGTTGCCGCCGGCCTCGCGCTGGCGTCCCCCGCGGTGGAGCAGCGCTGATGTTGTTGCCGTATCTCCATCGCGTGGCCTCCCGGGAAGACCTCACCGCCAGCGACGCGCGCGCGGCCATGCTCGGCATCCTGAGTGGCGAGGCGACGGTGCCGCAGGTAGCCGCGTTCCTGGTCGCGCTGCGCATGAAGGGTGAGACCGCGGCGGAGCTGACCGGCTTCGCCCGGGCCATGCGCGAGAAATCCCACCGTGTGGACGTGGCGCTCGCAGGCGAACCGTTGCTGGACACTTGCGGAACCGGCGGCGACGGCGCGTCCACGTTCAACATTTCCACCATCGCGGCATTTGTGACGGCGGGCGCGGGCGTGCGCGTGGCCAAGCACGGCAACCGGTCGATATCCAGCCTCTGCGGCAGCGCGGATCTTCTGGAAGCGCTGGGCGTGCACATTCTCCCGGACCCGCAGCACGTGGCCGAGGCGATTCGCACGGTGGGCATCGGCTTTCTGTTCGCGCCCGCGCATCACCCGGCCATGAAACACGCGCAGCCGGCGCGGCTGGAGCTGAAGATGCGGACCGTGTTCAATCTGCTGGGGCCGCTGACGAATCCGGCGGGCGCACAGAGGCAACTGATCGGCGCGCCGTCGGAACACGCGGCGGAGCTGATGGCCAGCGCGCTCGCGGAGCTGGGGACAGAGCGGACGTTCGTGGTGCACGGCGCGGGCGGTCTGGACGAAATCAGCACGATGGGTTCGACGGTGGCGTTCGAGGTGGCGGCCGGCGTGGTGACGAGGCGGGTGTGGGAGCCGGAGGATTTCGGCGTGGCGCGCGCGGTGATCGATGCCGTGCGCGGCGGAGATGTCGCGCGCAACGTGGAGATCGCGCACGCGGTTCTGGATGGCGCACGCGGACCGCATCGCGACATCGTGCTGGCGAATGCTGCAGCCGCGCTGGTAGCGGCCGGGCGCGCGGAAACGCTGCTGGAAGGCGTGGCGCTCGCGGCCGAATCGATCGACGCCGGCGCGGCGCGGGAGAAGCTGCAGGCACTGGTCGAGTTCACGCGGTTGCGGGTGATTCCGGCCGAGCCGCGACGGTGACGGAGCGGTTGTCCGGTATTGCGGAGAGCCCAATAGATGTGTATACTAAACCTGTAGGATACACATCGATGCGGACCAACATCGTGATAGACGACAAATTGATGCGGGATACGCTGCGCGCAACCGGCTTGAAGACCAAGCGAGAGGCCGTCGAACTGGGCCTGCAGACCCTGCTGCGCCTTGAAAAGCAGGCACAGATTCGCGGGCTGCGGGGCAAGCTGGATTGGCAGGGCGATCTCAACGCGATGAGGGCCGCCCGTTGATCCTGGTCGACTCCAGCGTGTGGATCGACTATTTCAAGGGAGCGATCACGCCGCAGACCGAGAAGCTCGATACGCTGCTGGGCCGCGAGCCTCTGGCCATCGGCGACCTGATTCTGACTGAGGTGCTCCAGGGCTTTTCCGCTGAACGGGACTTCAACGAAGCCAGGAAGATGCTGACGTCCTTGACGGTCGTTGAATTGGGCGGACAGAGAATTGCGATCCAGGCGGCAAGAAACTTCCGCAAATTGCGCAATCTCGGCGTGACCGTTCGCAAGACCATCGATACCGTGATTGCCACACGATGCATTGAGAGCGGGTATGACTTGCTGCATAACGACAAGGATTTCGAGCCGTTCGTCCAGCACCTGGGCCTGCGCATCGTCGGTTGCTCGGATACATGATTTCACCGTACCGCAACCACTCTCAAGGAATCCCTTCTATGCTTGGAGTGCGTATAGATCGATCGTGAGCCGGCCGGCAACTCGAAGCTGCTCTGGATCTGTTATCGCAACGCTTTCATATTCCAACTCTCCGGCCGACGTAGTGCGGAAGAAACGAACTTGGGATAACGGTGGCAGTTCCACGCCAGAGAGGTCGACCTCTACCGCGATCCGATCATCATGGTGGACGATGCTGGTCTCTCCCAGCGCAAACCGCTCTACGGTGGCCTCTCGCTGAGTGGCGGCCTGTGTTGGTTGGCCGTACCCGAAAACTCCTGGCGAGGTAATGGGCTGCGCGACAAGGCGGGCCTTTCCCTCGAGCCCGATCTCCAAGACCGGCTCACCGCACAAGAGAACCATCTCGGGCCTGACGAGAACGCCAAAGCGAATAGCTCTGGTGTCGTTTTTGGCGAGCAGCTTGAGCGTGTCCAGCTGTGAGGCAGCAGCGTTAAATACCGACTGCAGGACGGCATGTAGCTGGAGTTCTTGGCTGAGGATTGCAGGATCGATTTTCGGGATGCTCCGCGGCGCGAATCCGATGGCTGCGATCACATCCCAGTACTGATAATAGTAAAGTATCAGCGTTACTTGGCCACCCCAGCTCGTAATCTCCTCATCGGTGAGCCGTCGCAGGTCGCGCAAGAGCACACCATATCGAGCGGCCTTTCTTTGAGCACCGGTCGTGAATCCTACGGACGCGACGGCGATGATCGTCTGTGCGCGAAGCGACTGGCGTCGGCCGATGAGCTCCTCGATCCACTTCACGTCTTGTCGACGCCGGGATAGTCGGCATTCGACAATGGTGAGCTTGCCGTCACGACGGATCGTGATATCGACTTGGCGGAGCTGGGTAGGGTTGTCAGGATCGGGAATGTGATCATCCCACGTCACATCGTCGTGTGAGCGCAAGAGTAGCTCGTGAACGCGGTGGATTTGTCGTTCGAATGCGCCTGGCGTCTCCGTGCATTGCTGGATCATGACGGCGTTGCTGAACGCCCACCAAACGATTGTATTCAGATCGTAGGAGGGTTGCTTCAACCACCCTCTATCATAGAGCCGAGTTCGCCCCACCCCCCACACTCTGCTATACTCAAACTTCGTGGTCACGCACGCCCACGCCCATCACCATCATCACCTTCACGGGTGACGGGCGGGTCTGTGATCGCGTATCGCAATTCATAAAACCTGGCCCGCCACGCCGAAAGGTCTGGCGGGTTTTGTATTTTCGGAGCAAAGGCATGATTCTCGACTTCAACAAACTCGGTGGTCTGGTTCCGACCATCATTCAGGATGCGGCGAGCGGCCGCGTGCTGATGCTCGGCTTCATGAACGACGAAGCCTTCCGCAAGACCGTGGAGACCGGCTTCGCCACCTTCTTCAGCCGCTCGCGCAACAAGCTCTGGCTCAAGGGCGAAAGCTCCGGCCATCGCCTGGTAGTGAAGGAAATCTCCACCGATTGCGACCAGGACGCGGTACTTCTAAAGGTGGAAGCGCTGGGACCGGGCGTCTGCCACGAGGGCTACGAGAGCTGCTTCTTCCGCCGGCTCACCGGCGACGAGTGGCAGGTGGTGGACCGGCAATCGTACGATCCCCAAGCCGTCTACGGAGGCAAACCGTGAAGCTCAAGCTGGGCATTCCTAAAGGCTCACTCGAAAACGCCACGGTGGATCTGTTCCGCCGCGCCGGCTTCAACATCACCACCAGCAGCCGCTCCTACTTCCCCGCCATTGACGACCCGGAGATCGAGTGCATGCTCATCCGCGCGCAGGAGATGGCGCGCTACGTCGAGGACGGCGTTCTGGATGCCGGGCTCACCGGCCGCGACTGGGTGGAGGAGACCGAAGCGAAGGTAGAGACCGTCGCCGACCTCATCTACGCCAAGCAGAGCTTCGGCAAAGTGCGCTGGGTGCTGGCCGTGCCCGAGTCGTCGCCGTTCCATTCGGTGAAAGACCTGCAGGGGAAGATCATCGCCACTGAGCTGGTGCAGGCCACGCGCCGCTATCTCGAGCGCAACGGCGTCACCGCGAAAGTGGAGTTCAGTTGGGGCGCGACGGAAGTGAAGCCGCCGGTGCTGGCCGACGCCATCGTGGAGGTGACCGAAACCGGGTCGTCGCTGCGCGCGAACAATCTGCGCATCATCGAAACGGTGATCGAATCGAACACGCAACTCATCGCCAACGCCGACTCGTGGAAAGACGAGTGGAAGCGGCGCAAACTCGAAGATATCCGCATGCTGCTGGAAGGGGCCATCAACGCGCTGGGCAAGGTGGGGCTCATGTTGAACGTGCAGAAGAGGGAGCTGGAGGCGGTGCTGGCCGTGCTGCCCGCGTTGAAGAAGCCCACCATTTCCAGCCTCAGCGACAGCGACTGGTTCGCGGTGAACACCATCCTCGATGAATCCACCGTGCGCACCATCCTCCCGCGGCTCAAGGAAGCCGGCGCGCAGGGCATCGTCGAGTATCCGCTGAACAAGATTGTGATGTGAGTATGTTGCGCATTCTGGACATCAACGACGCGCAGGAGTTCATCACGCGGAAGGCCGTGCGGCTGGCGGAAGCAGAGCGGGTGGTGGCGCCCATTCTCGACGACGTGCGCCGCCGCGGGGATGCCGCGCTCATCGAATATGCACGGAAGTTCGACCACCTGGAACTGAAGCAGATTCGGGTTGCCGAGGAGGAGTTCGCCGCGCCCCTGACACCCGACTTCCTGCGGGCCGTGGAGACGGCCGCGAAAAACATTCGCGCGTTCGCGGAGATGCAGTTGCCGCGGGAAACGTGGGTGGATTGTGGCGATGGCCGGCGCCTGGGCCAAATCGTGCGACCGCTCGAATCGATGGGCGCTTACATCCCGGCGGGCCGCTATCCGCTGCCCTCCACGCTGCTGATGACGGTGATTCCCGCGCAGGTGGCCGGCGTTCGCACCATCTGCGTCGCCTCGCCGAATCCCAGCGTGCAGATTCTGGGTGCGGCGCGATGGCTGGGTGTCGGCAACGTATTTCGCATCGGCGGCGCGCAGGCCATCGCGGCCATGGCCTTCGGAACAGAGAGCGTGCCGAAAGTGGACCGCATCGTCGGCCCTGGCAACATCTATGTAGCCGCCGCCAAGAAGCTGCTGGCCGGCGAGGTGGGCATCGATTTCGTCGCCGGTCCTACCGAGATCGTCATCATCGCCGCCGAAGGCGACGCGCGGTGGATCGCCGCGGACATGCTGGCCCAGGCCGAGCACGACGTGGAGGCCTCGGCCATCCTTCTTACTACATCGCGCGAGCTGGCCGAGCGCGTGGCCGCGGAAGTAGCGCGGCAACTCGCGACGCTCCCCACCGCATCGGTGGCATCGGCGGCCATTCGCAACAACAGCGCGGCCATCCTGGTTTCTTCCCTCGAGCAGGCTGTAGAGGCGTCGAACCGGCTCGCTCCCGAACACCTGGCATTGCACGATGCGTCGCTTCTCAACGGAATTCAACACGCGGGCAGTGTGTTCCTAGGGCCGCTGAGCACGGAAGCCGCAGGCGACTACGCATCCGGCCCGAATCATGTTCTGCCCACGTCAGGCGTGGCGCGCATCCGCGGTGGACTCTCCTCGGCCGACTTCGTGAAGGTGATTTCCGTGCAGCAGCTCACCGCCGCCGGGCTGGCGGATCTTGCACCGGCCGTCACCACGCTTGCCCGTGCCGAGGGTCTGGAAGCGCATGCCCGCTCCGTGGAGGTGCGCCTTGGCTGAGCGCTCCGCCGATCTTCCTCCCGGCGTGCTGGAGCCCCGCGAAGCCGTCCTCCGCATGGCCCCCTATTCGCCGCCCACCGGAGGCCGCGCGGACAAGCTCCGTCTCGATTTCAACGAGAACACCGTGGGCGCGTCGCCGCGCGTCATCGAGTTCCTCAGGCAGCATCTCTCGGAAGCGCAGCTAGCCGTCTATCCCGAGTACAGCGACGCGAAGTGCGATCTCGCTGCGTACTTCAAGGTGGACCCCGACGACTTCATCCTCACCAACGGCACCGACGAGGCCATCCAGGTGCTCATCAACACATACGTGGATGACGACGACGAGGTGATCACGCTCGCGCCGTCCTACGCCATGTACCGGTTCTACGCCGAAGTGGCCGGGGCGCGCGTGCGCGAGGTTCCCTACCGCCCGGACAAGCTGGCGTTTCCGTTCGAAGAATTGCTGGAAGCCATCACGCCCGCCACGCGCGCCATCCTGATCGCAAATCCGAACAACCCCACCGGCACCGGCACAACGCGCGCGAATCTGGAACAGATTCTCGAAAAGGCCGTGGGCGCCGCGGTCCTGGTCGACGAAGCGTACTACGAGTTCTGCGGCGTCACCATGCTGCCGCTCCTCGACGACTACCCGAACCTGTTCGTCAGCCGCACGTTCTCGAAGGTGTTCGGCATGGCCGCGATGCGCGTCGGCTGCCTGTTCTCGCAATCGGGCAACGTCGAATTCCTGCACAAAGCGCAGTCGCCGTACAGCGTGAACATGATCGGCGCGCTGGCGGCGCGCGCGGCGGTCGCCGACACCGACTACATTCGCAAGTACGCCACCGAAGTGCTGGCCGCTCGCGAGCTGCTGTACGTGGGGCTCGAAGAGCTGGGCATCCCCTACTTCGCCAGCCAGGCGAACTTCGTATTGTTTCAGGCGGGCGAGCGCGCCATCCCCATCCGCGACGAACTGCGCAGCCGCGGCGTGCTGGTGCGCGATCGCAGCTACGAGATCGCCGGCTGCGTGCGCGTCACCGTGGGCACGCGCGATCAGGTTCGCCGCTTCCTCTCGGAGTTGCAGCAGATATGGTGATCAACCCGGACATCATCGTCTTCGACATGGACGGCGTGCTGGTGGACGTCTCCGAATCGTATCGCGAGACCATCGTCCGCACCGTCGAGCACTTTACCGGGCGCACCATCGAGCGCGTCGTGATTCAGCGGTACAAGAACCAGGGCGGCTGGAACAACGACTGGGAGCTGTCGCAACGAATCTGCGCCGACCTCGGCGTTACGGTCGAATACGACACCGTGGTCGAGTACTTCAACCATCTGTTCCTCGACGGCGGGCTGATCCATCGCGAGCGATGGCTCGCAAGACCGGGCCTGCTGGAAGGTCTGGCCAGCCGGTACGAGTTGGCCATCTTCACTGGCCGCAACCAGCTCGAAGCCGGCATCACGCTGGAGCGCGAGGGCTGGCAGGGCCGGTTCCTCATCGTCTCTTCCGACGACGTGGCGAAGCCCAAGCCCGAACCCGACGGTCTGTTGCACATCATCACGCGCAGGCCCGGCAAGGAGCTGTTGTACATCGGCGACACGGTGGATGACGCGCGCAGCGCCCGCGCGGCCGGTGTGTCCTTTTTCGGAATCACCGCCGGCGACCAGGAGCTCGCGTTTCTGCTGGATCGCGAAGGCGCAGTCGCGGTACTGACGGACATCAACGAACTGGAGGATCTGCTGTGCGTCGCGCTTCCATAACGCGGAATACCAAAGAAACGCAGATCGCCGGCCGGCTGAACATCGACGGTGCCGGCGCGTACGAAATCTCCACCGGCATCCGCTTCTTCGATCACATGCTGGAGCTGTTCGCGAAACACGGTGCCTTCAATCTGAAGCTGAAAGCCACCGGCGACCTCGACGTTGACCAGCACCACACGGTGGAGGACGTGGGCATTGCGCTCGGCCAGCTCTTCACAAAGGCGCTGGGCGACCGGCGCGGCATCAATCGAGCCGGCTACTTCGTGTTGCCCATGGACGAGACGCTCGCCGTGGTGGCGGTGGATCTGGGGGGCCGCCCCGCGCTTGTCTACAAGGACCTGGTGAAGGTGCGCCTGGTCGGCGATCTGCAGGCGGAACTGGTGGAGGACTTCTTCGGCGGGTTCGTCAACCACGCCGGCGCCAACCTGCACGCCCGGGTTCTCTACGGCAGGTCAAGCCACCACAAGATCGAGGCGATCTTCAAATGCTTCGCGCGAGCCATGCGCTACGCCTGTTCGAAGGATGCGCGGCTGAAAGACCAGTTGCCGTCGACGAAAGGTCTGCTGTGAAAAGGAACTGGCCACCGATGAACACAGATAAACACCGATTTCGGACTCTTATCTGTGTTTATCCGTGTTCATCGGTGGCTGATTGTTTATGATCACGATTCTCGACTACGGCGCGGGTAATCTCCGCTCCGTGCAAAACACGCTGGCCGAAATCGGCGCGGATGTAGAAGTGGTTCGCGATGCCGAATCGCTCGCCCGCGCCACGAAGATCATCCTGCCGGGAGTAGGCCATTTCGGGCAAACCATGCGTGCGCTCGATTCCCTACGGGTACGCGACGCGCTGGTCGACCGCATCCGCGCCGGCGTGCCGTTCCTGGGCATCTGCCTCGGGATGCAGGCTCTGTTCGAGCGCAGTGAGGAGGCGCCGGAATGCGCCGGCCTCGCACTATTCCCGGGGACCATTCAGCGGTTCGCCGCGGATGCGCGCGTGCCCCACATGGGCTGGGACAACCTGGACGTGAAACCGGGCGCGCGGTTGTTCAATGGCGTGGCCGCGAGCCCGTATCTCTACTTCGCCCACAGCTACTACGCGCCGGTGGTGGAAGCCACGGCCGCCACCTGCACCTACACGGTCCCCTACACCGCGGCGCTCGAATCCGGCAACGTGTTCGGCGTGCAATTCCATCCCGAAAAATCCGGGCCGCTCGGCCTGCGCATCGTGAAGAACTTCGTGGAACTCTGATGCTGGCCAAACGAATCATCCCCTGTCTCGACGTCACCGCCGGCCGCGTGGTGAAGGGCGTCAATTTCGTGAACCTGCGCGATGCCGGAGATCCGGTGGAACTCGCCGAGCGCTACAACGACCAGGGCGCCGACGAGCTGGTCTTTCTCGACATCACCGCATCCAGTGACGCGCGCGACACCATGGCCGACGTGGTGGCCCGCACCGCGCGCAAGGTTTTCATCCCGCTCACCGTGGGCGGAGGAATCCGCACGGTGGCCGACGGGCGCAGGATGCTGCTCTCCGGCGCGGAGAAGGTCAGCGTGAATACGGCCGCGGTGCGCCGGCCCGAGCTGATTCACGAGCTGAGCGAGGAGTTCGGCGCCCAAGCGGTGGTGCTGGCCATCGACGCGCGGCGCAACCAGCACGGCGGATGGAACGTGTTTACGCGCGGCGGCCGCGACGACGAAGGCATCGACGCCATCGAGTGGGCCGAGCGCGGCGAAGCGCTGGGCGCGGGCGAGATCCTGCTCACCTCCATGAACACCGACGGCGTGCAGCAGGGCTTCGACTGCGCTCTCACCTCGGCCGCCTCGCGCGCCACGCACATTCCCATCATCGCCTCCGGCGGCGCCGGCCAGCTCGAGCATTTCAGCCGCGTGCTCACCGAGGGCCTGGCCGATGCGGCGCTGGCCGCCTCCATCTTTCACTACGGCACCTACACGGTTGGCGACCTGAAGCGCTACCTCGCTGGGTGCGGCGTGCCAGTGAGGCCCCCCGCATGATCTTCCCCTGCATCGATCTCATGGGCGGCAAGGTGGTTCAGCTTATCCAGGGCCGCGAGAAGGCGCTGGAGGGCGATGTGCCGCTGGCCATGCTACAGCGCTTCGCGGCGTTCCCGCAGATCCAGGTGATCGACCTCGACGGGGCCATCGGCAGCGGCGCCAACGACGGTTTGGTGGAGCTGCTGGCTTCGCGAGCCACCTGCCGCGTGGGCGGGGGAGTGCGGTCGGTCGAGCGTGCCCGCAAGCTGATCGAGCAGGGCGCGTATCGGGTGATCGTCGGAACCGCTGCCTTCACCCCCGCGCTCGAAGAGATCTGCAGCGCGATTGGCCGCGAGCGGGTGGTGGTCGCGCTCGATTCGAAAGGCGGCCGCATCGTGGTGAAGGGCTGGCGCGAGAAGACCGAGTTCACCGCCGAAGAGGTGCTGCAGCGCTTCGAACGCTGGTGCTCGGGCTTTCTCTGCACCTACGTCGACAAGGAAGGCATGATGCAGGGCACCGACCTCGCCTGGTTCCGCCGCCTGAGGGCCGCCACCACCCACGAAATCACCGCGGCGGGCGGCATCACCACCCTCGACGAGATCCGCGAACTGCAGCGCCTCGGCATCCACGCGGCCCTGGGGATGGCGGTCTACACGGGCCGGCTCAGCCTCAGTGAGCTGGCTGCGCTGTAATAGCCGGTCTAAGTGTTGAGCAGCGCCATTCAATCTCCACGCAGGTCACCCGATTCATGCCGGCGCCGTGTGCTGGCTGATGCTGAGCGTGTTGCCGTCGGGGTCTTTGAACCACGCCACCTTGTCGCCGCCGGGCGCGGTCCAGATGCCGCGTTCATCCTTCACCCATTCGAAGCGCTCCAGCTTCACGCCACCGGCCTCAAGTTGTTGCGCGGCGGCGACGATATCGGGAACCTCCCAGCCGAGCACCGTCCAGCGCACTTGTGGAATCTCGCCGACGGGAACCACCCGCAGCATGGTGCCGTTGGCATCGAACACCAGGGCGAACCGATCTTCGCTCACCAGCCGGAGACCCAGCTTGTCGCGATAGAACGCCCTGGCGGTGTCGGCGTTCCTTACCGCAAGGAACGCGATGAGTTTGTGGGAACCGAGCATGAGCCAGTGTGCCTCCGTCGCCTCGGCGGCGATACGTCATAATATAACTCGAATGCGACAGGGCGCGGGGTGACCGTCCCGAACATAGCGCGCCGCACCGCGTTTCAGATCCTGACCCGCGTCGAAGCGGGTGCCTGGGCCTCTGAACTGCTCGTGGCCCACACGCAGCAGCTCGAAGCGCGCGACGCCGGCCTTGCTTGGGAGCTTGTCCTCGGCTCTCTGCGCCGCCAGGCACAGCTCGATTTCATCATCGGCCTGCTCGCGCCGCGAAAGCTCGACGTCGAGGTGCGTGTGGCCTTGCGCCTGGGGTTGTACCAGTTGCGCCATCTGGAGCGGGTGCCGGCGCACGCGGCGGTCACCGAGTCGGTGGAGCTGGCGAAGGCCGCGGGCAAACGTTCGGCGGCCGGCCTGGTAAACGCAGTGCTCCGCCGCGCCCCAACCGGGGAGGTGGACTGGCCCGATCGCGCCACCGCGCTGTCCTGTCCCGCCTGGTTGCTGGAAAGCTGGGAACGCCAGTTCGGCCTCGCCGCAGCCACCGTCATCGCCGAAGCCGCCCTCCAGCCGCCCCAGACGCACATCGCCTCCACCGGCCGCATACAAGATGTTGGGGCGCAGTCCATTGTGCCGCTGCTCCGAATCGAGCCCGGCCAAACCTTCCTCGACGTCTGCGCCGCCCCCGGCAACAAGACCGCCCAGGCCATCGAAGCTGGCGCCGAGGCCGTCGCCTGCGACCTACACCTTCACCGCTTACGCGCCCTCGCAGATCTCCCCTGCCACCGCGTCGTCGTGGACGCCACCCGGCCGCTGCCTTTCCCGGCCGGGTTCCACCGCGTTCTGGTGGACGCGCCCTGCTCCGGAACGGGCACGCTGGGCCGCAACCCGGAGATTAAGTGGCGCGTCCAACCCACTGATTTACTTGACCTTCATCGGCGACAGGTGGCCATCCTGCGGAACTCGCTGGCGTGCCTCGCGCCCGGCGGCGTGCTGGTTTATTCCACCTGTTCTCTGGAGCGCGAGGAGAACGAAGACGTGATCGCCGAGGTCGGAGGAAACTGGAGCGTCCACCGGCGAATTCCTGGTACCGGCGCGGGGGACGGCTTCTTTGCCGCTGTGCTAACATCGGGATTGCCCGCAAATGGTTGAGATCCTTCCCTCTATTCTTGCGGCCGATTTTACGCGGCTGGGCGAACAGATCGCTGCCGCGGAGCGTGGCGGGGCCGGGCGTTTTCACCTCGACGTCATGGACGGGCATTTTGTGCCCAACCTCACCATCGGGCCGCCGGTGGTGGCGTCCATCCGCAAATTTACCCGGGCAAAATTGGATGTCCACCTGATGCTCACGGATCCGAATCGCTTTGCTCCGCTCTTTATTGAAGCCGGCGCGGACTCGGTCTCCGTCCATCAGGAAGTGTGTCCGCATCTGGACCGGACGTTGCGTATGATCCAGGGCGAAGGAGCCCTGGCGGGAGTGGTCATCAACCCGTCCACTCTGGTTTCAACGCTGGAAGACGTCCTGTATCTGGCCGACTACGTGCTGGTAATGAGCGTGAACCCCGGTTTCGGCGGGCAGAAGTTCATAGAGCATTCGCTCACGAAGGTGCGCGCGCTCGACGCGCGGAAGAGGGAACTGGGTTTACGGTTTCCGATCGAGATTGATGGAGGTATCACCCTCGAGAATGTCGCCGACGCAGTCCGGGCTGGCTGTGAATGGATCGTGACAGGGTCGTCGATCTTTCACACTGGCGATCTGGAACGGGCCACGTCGGAGATGCGCAAGGCCGCCGAAGGGGCGCGGGCGTTGCACGCCTGAACGCCGCCGCGGCGCGTGTGGTATTGTACGGGGAAAAGTCCAGTATGGTTCGTCATCAAACATTCGCCGCCCGAGTCTTTGCTGTCCTGCTGGGGCTCGGCCTGCTCGCCTCGGTGGGTTGCTACCACAAGAAGTACGAGAACCCCATCGGCAAAAACACCAGCCAGCCGGACAAAGTGCTGTTCGACAAAGCTGTCACGGACATCGAGCACGGCCGTTTTGAGGTGGCTCGGATCACGCTGAACACGTTGATCAACACCTACGACCAGAGCGAATACCTGGCCAAAGCCAAGCTGGCCATTGCCGATTCCTGGTATCGCGAGGGCGGCACGCACGGACTGGCCGAGGCCGAGGCCGAGTACAAGGACTTTGAGCTCTTCTACCCCACCATGCCGGAAGCCGCCGAGGCGCAGAACCGCGTTTGCCTGATTCACTACAAGCAGATGGACAAGCCGGACCGCGATGCCGCCCAGGCGTTGCGCGCCGAAGACGAGTGCCGGGCGCTGATCGTCCAGTATCCCAATAGCAAGTTCGTGCCGGAGGCGCAACAGCGGCTGCGTAACATCCAGGAAGCGCTGGCCGAGGGTGAAATGCGCGTGGGCACGTTCTACCACGTCAAGGGCAGCAACCCCGCCGCGGCCAACCGCCTGACACGGCTGGTGGAGCAGTATCCGTTGTACAGCCGGGCCGATGAGGCCCTGTGGGAGCTGGGCGACTCCTGGTCGAGGATGGGAAACCGCTTCCGCAAGCAGAGCGGCGACGCGTATGCGCGTATTGTGCGAGACTATCCGCTCAGCGCTTACGTGGAAGGCGCAAAGAAGAAGCTGAAGGAGTTGGAGATGCCAATTCCTCAGGCCGATCCCGCCGCCTACGCGCGCATGAAGTACGAGCAGGATCATCGGACGAAGCTGAGCCTGATGAGCCGCGGCAAGGACATGATGCGTCGCGGGCCGGATGTGCACAACGCGGCAAAATCGGGCGCGCCGGCGATGACCAGTCTGCGCCCCACCGTGCCCGTCAGCATACCCGCGGTGGTGGAACAGCGCGAGGGATTCCAGGGGGACGTCTCCGCACAGACCATTTCCGGCTCTTCCGATCTGGATAAGAAGCCGGACGCGCGCTTGTCGCCGCCGGCTGCTGGAACGCAGCAGTCCGAGACCGTGTCCGACGCGCATATGACCGCCAACGAGCGTCTGGCGCAGCTTCCTTCCAACCACACGTTGAGCGACAAGGAAAGAAAGAAGCTGGAGAAGAAGTTCAAGGAGCAGCAGAAGAAGAACGCGAAGAAACAGCCTGCCGGCGCTGCCCCGAAGCCGGCGGCAACGCCCCCCGCCAGCACCACGCCACCGCCTTCCTCCTCCTCCTCGAATCAGTGATGAGCCGGATCCTGCTGGCCGACGACAGCCCGCATGCGCAGCGCATGGGCGAGCGGATTCTGCGGGAAGAGGGCTTTGAAGTAGTCAGCATCACCGATGGGGAAACGGCCCTGCTCCGGCTGGCCGATGTCGACCCCGACCTGATTCTCGCCGATGTCTTTCTGCCCGGAAAATCCGGCTTCGACATCTGCCGTTACGTGAAGAGCAATCCCCGTCATCGCCACGCCCGGGTGGTTCTTACAGCGGGCATGCTGGAACCTTTCGACGAGGACGAGGCGAGGCGAGCCGGTTGCGACGCCATCCTGAAGAAACCGTTCGAGGCTTCCGTGGTGGTGGAGACCATCCGGCCGTTGCTCCACGAAGCGGAGTTTGCGCGGGGACTCTTTGCCGAGACCGTCGCCGCCGAAACGCGCGCGCCGCAGCCTCCTTCGGCGGACGCTCCGCAGGGGCCGCAGCCGCCGCCGGAGGTGGATGTGGAGCGCGTCCGCGCAGCCATCACCGTGGCTCTGGACGCGTCGCTGCCGGCCATGATTCACGAAATCACCGAGCGCGTGCTGGTTGCCCTCGGGCACTGACTGTGGATGGGGGCAAGCGTTGTACTACTACACCCGAGAATCTTCGCAGCGCGCGACGATTCCGTGTGGGGCAGGCTCGTAGCCAGGCTCGTAGCCTGCGGCGGCCTCTCAGGCCGCCCTGCCCCCTGGTTGCGGCTATGCTGCTCTGCGGGGCAGCCAATCATGGCTGCCGCCGCGTTTCTACGCGGCGTTGGGCCGGCTGAAAGCCGGCTGCGGGCACGATTGCCCGCCCCACAAACTGCGCCGCATGTCCATCCGATACACTAAGAACACTATGAGAATCTCATTCTCTTTGTTTGCGGGGATTACTATTATTGCGCCTCTCGTGCTGGCCCCGTTCGGCCTTCAGGCGCAGGAGAGCAACTTTCAGCCACGATTCACCTCTTATGACCGGGACGCCCGCGAAGGCTTCTGCAAACTGCGCGTTCGCGTGGACGACGTGACCGATGTGATCATGTTTGGCGACCGCGTCACTCTGAGGACAATTCGGGGCCGCCCGAGCTATGACGTCGGGTCGGAATGCTCGTCGCCGTTGCCGCGACGGGGCATCGTCGATTTTGATTTCCGCCAGACGGACGGTCCGGGGCGCGCGAACGTGGTGGACAGCCCCGATCGCGCGGACGGGCGCCTGATGATTCACGTGGTCGATCCACGAGACGGCGATCACAAATACACGCTGGAGTTCCGCTGGCGAAGAGAGCACCGCGAACACTGGGGCGACTGGGAGGGTGAACGCGACCATGACCGGCCCGGGCCTCCTCCGCCTCCCGCCTTCGGCGACGATCGGGCGATTGCAATGTGCCAGGACGTGGTGAGAGATCGCATCCGGGACGAGCATCATGCCCACGACGCGGAGTTCTTCCGCGTCCGCGTGGACGAAGGCCGGCGCGAGTGGGTGGTGGGCGAAGCCGCCGCCCGGAGTCGCGGTGACCGGCTGAGATTCCGCTTCGAGTGCAGCGTGGACTACCACGACGGACGTATTCGTAGCGCGCGGGTGTGGGAGCGTGAGAGGTAAAGGCCGACAGGATGAAGGCACTCGTATACGTTTCGTTCAAGCCCACGGTGCTCGATCCGCAGGGCCAGACCATACGGTCGGCCCTGGCGGGCATGGGGCATGCATCCATCGCATCGGTGCGCCAGGGGAAGTACTTCGAGATTGAACTCGCACCGGGCACGGATCGCCAGAAAGCCGCCGCGGAAATGGACCAGATCGCGCGTGACGTGCTGGCCAACCCGGTAATCGAGGAGTATCGCGTAGACATCGTCGAATAGCGTCGTGGGGCGGGACCCGGGCGGACCCCTGTACCGCGCAAATCTGGTAGCACAGGGCGGCACAGCGCGGCTTCGACGCAAATAGACCAGTAGACAGAACGGGCGTTCTCCTTTGTTACACACGGCGTCATTAGTGATTGCGGATAGAACCACTCCGTCACCGTCGCGGCTCGGTGCCTGCGTTTCCGAGCCGCGACAGTAATGGGAGCGGATGCGCAAGTACTTATGACGCTGTGTTTAGATCGTGTCGTTGAGATTCCAGTTCAGCGACACAGGAGAACGCCATGCAACAGTTTATCGAAACCGGGATCTGCAAGCCCTGCCGTACTGTACGACACCGCGCCCACCTCGCCTGCCGAGCGGCGGCGCCGTTGCGCAGCCATGAGCCGCAAACTTCGATTGAGCCATCCTCATTGCTGTACTCACCTCCGCCCGAACCAGTGTCCATCAACTCAACCAGTTAGCAAAGGCAAAGAAGCAAAGGTCTAGTGGTACAGGCTTCAGCCTGCTTTAGCCTGTGCGGACCCGCTTTCAGCGGGTCCAGCCGGTCGGAAGACCGGCTCGCTGGCACGACTGGCGATCCCACAACTCGGGCCTGCCGGGAAAGCAACTCAATGGATCACTCCGAGCCAGCCAATATGGTATGCTCTACAGCAGACTCGATGCTTCCCCGTCCGATTCTCGAAGAAGACGCGTCCAGGCCTATATACCGCCAACTCTATGAGCACATAAAGGGCTGTATCGAACTGGGCACGCTGCATCCGGGTGAGCGCCTGCCAGCCACCCGCGAGTTGGCTGGCCAACTTGGCCTGAACCGCGCCACCATTTCCTCCGCCTACGATCTACTCGAAACCGCCGGGCTGATCAGTGGACACGTCGGCCGAGGCAGTTTTGTGACGGCGGCGGCGCCCCGGACAGCGGGCGTCGACTGGGCCGGCCTGCTTCCGGCCAGCGCACCGCGCACTCCCGCGCCCGATGCGCGCATCAGTTTCTCCACCTCACGGCCATCCGAGTTTCTTTTCCCGCTGGAGGCGTTCCGCGCCACCTGCAGCGAAGTGATTCAGTCCCCCGAGGCGCAGAACATTCTGCAACTCGGGTCTCCGGCCGGCTATGCGCCCCTGCGACGGTATCTGCTGGAACGCGGCCGCGAGGAAGGCATCGTGCGCGAGGGCGACGATATCCTGATCACCAGCGGGTGCCAGCAGGGCTTCGACTTGTTGCAGCGCGTGCTGGTGGCGCACCGCGAGACGGTGCTGCTGGAGGATCCGGTCTATCCGGGCCTCGTTTCGGTGTTCAGCCGCGCCGCCGCCAACGTCATCGGAATCCCCGTGGGCATGAACGGCATCGACGTGAACCACGTCGAGCGCGTCCTGCAGCGCGGGCCGGCGCGCATGCTGGTGGTCACAGCCAGCTTCCAGAATCCGACCGGTACCAGTCTGCCGGTGGAGGAGCGCCGCCGCCTGCTCCGGGTAGCGCGCCGGGCCGGCGCCATTCTGGTGGAGAACGACATCTACGGCGACCTGGTCTACCATGGTCCGCGCGAGCCCACCATACGCCAGTTGGACGAAACCGGCGACACCGTGCTGCTGCGCAGCTTCTCGAAGCTGGCGTTTCCGGGGCTGCGGGTGGGATGGGTGGTCGGACCAGCGCGTCTGATCGCGCGTCTGGCCGAAGCGAAACAGTCCAGCGACCTGCACACCGACCACCTGGCCCAGGCGGTGCTCCTGCGCTTCGCCGAATCGGGCCGCCTCGACGCGCACCGGCGGCGGATGCTGGAGGCGGGACGTGAGCGTCTGCACGCCGCGCTGGAGGCCTGCGAGAACCACCTGCCCGCCGGGTCGCGCTTCACCCGGCCGCGCGGCGGCATGAACCTCTGGGTCAGCCTGCCCGAGCCGCTGGACACGGCCGAACTGCTGCCGAAGGCCGTTCGCGAGGGCGTAAGCTACATGCCCGGGAAGTATTTTGCGGTGAGCCGGACCGAACCCGGCGGACTGCGTCTGAGTTTCGCCCAGCTTCCGCCGGAGCGCATTGCGGCTGGCATCGCCACGCTGGGCCGCCTGTTCCAGCGCGAACTGGAGCGGGTGCGCGAGGAAGCGCGGCTCGATCCCGCTCCCGCGCTGGTTTGAAAATGTGGGGCACGATTGTATGCCAGCTTCGCAAGTCCAACAATTCACGGCTCTTATGTTCAAAACAGAACCTGTGTCCGATGGAGGGTGCCATCGGTGGGGCAGCCAATCCTGGCTGCCGCCGCGTTTCCACGCGGCGCCGAGCCGGCTGAAAGCCGGCTGCAGACTGAAAGTCTGCCCCACAAACTCAGAGAATCAATCACTTGCAGGGGAGACTCGAAAACTAAGTGGCATTGGGATTGTATCCTGCGCGCGGGTTTATAACCCGCGCAAGTTACCAGAGATCCGAAGGAGAAACGACGATGTACGTTGACGATCAATTCCGTTTGAAGGTGGGCCTGGCCGAGATGCTCAAGGGCGGGGTCATCATGGACGTCACCAACGCCGAGCAGGCTCTGATTGCCGAGAAGGCCGGCGCGGTCGCGGTAATGGCTCTGGAGCGGGTGCCCGCCGACATCCGCAAGGAGGGCGGCGTGGCGCGCATGGCCCCCATCTCGAAGATCCGCGAGATCATGGCCACGGTGACCATCCCGGTGATGGCCAAAGCGCGCATCGGGCACTTCATGGAGGCCCGCATACTGGAGGCGCTCGAAGTCGACTATATCGACGAGAGCGAAGTGCTGACGCCCGCCGATGAAGAGCACCACATCGCCAAGCGCGACTTCAAAGTGCCTTTCGTCTGCGGTGCGCGCAACCTGGGCGAGGCGCTCCGCCGCATCGCCGAGGGCGCGGCCATGATTCGCACCAAGGGCGAGGCCGGTTCGGGCAACATCGTGGAGGCTGTGCGCCACATCCGCACCATCATTAAAGAGATGAAGCAGCTCACCGTCCTCGGCAAGGAGGAACTGGTGGCCGAGTCCAAGAAGCTGCAGGCGCCGCTCGAGCTGGTGGAGTGGGTGGCCGAACACGGCAAGCTGCCGGTGCCCAACTTCTCTGCGGGCGGAATCGCCACGCCGGCCGACGCCGCTCTGGTGATGCAGCTCGGCGCGGAGGCTGTCTTCGTGGGCTCGGGCATCTTCAAATCCTCCGATCCGGAAGCGCGCGCCCGCGCCATCGTGAAAGCCGCCACTTACTACAACGATCCGCAGAAGCTCCTCGAAGCCAGTCACGACCTCGGGATGGGCATGCCCGGTCTCGATGTGTCGCAGATCCCCGAGTCCGAGTTATTGCAGACCCGAGGCTGGTAGTGGCTGGCGCGAAACGAGTCGGCGTGCTCGCGCTGCAGGGCGACTTCGAAGCCCACAAGCAGGCGCTGGCCCGCGTTGGCGCGGAGGCGGTGGAAGTCCGCACGGCCGCGCAACTGGATGGCGTCGACGGCCTGATCCTCCCCGGTGGAGAGAGCACCACCATGCTGAAGCTGCTCGACGAAGAGCGCCTTTTCGAGCCGCTCCAGCGCTTCGGCCAGGAACGGCCGATCTTTGGCACCTGCGCCGGCGCCATTCTGCTGGCCACCGAGGTGCTGAACCCTGCGCAGAGGTCTCTCGGTCTGATGGATATCTCAGTGGAGCGGAATGCCTACGGCCGCCAGCTCGACAGCCGGATTGCTCGTCTACCGTGGGGCAGGTTACAGAACGGCGGCGGCGACTTCGAGGCGGTATTCATCCGCGCCCCGATAATTCGCCGAATGGGTCCGACTGTAAGTGGACTTACATTCTATCGCGGAACGCCAGTTCTGGTGGCGGACGGTCGCCACCTGGTCGCTACCTTTCATCCCGAACTTACTACAGACACGCGCATCCACCGCCTGTTTGTCCAGCGAATCTGAGCCCGCCCGCGCTTCCGAACCCGTCATGCGGCGACCGGTCCGGCATGAGACGGTCCTCGAATGGCTGCGCTTCGGTACTGTTAGTACTTTGGGAGCGGCTTCGGTGTGACTTGTTACCAAAAAAAAGTCTTCCATCGCCAGGGGTTCCAGGGTAGAATGAGCGAGTAACAACGCAGGTCCAGGACAAACACTATGATTAAGCGCATCTTGATGACAGCAGTGCTGGTCGGGGGAATGTGTGGCGTTAGCTCCTTCGCCAACACATTCGTTGTGGGAGTCGAGAACAACCCCTCTGCGACCGATATCAACGAAGGCATCGGTGACTACAACGATCTGATGCTCCAGTTTTCGGCCGTCGGGCTGACGGCGACGACGCCGGGTGGTTCATGGTCAGCATTTAACAGTGGCATCGTAAATGAATCGGGCGCTGGGCCCTCCAATCCGTTCTGGGACAACTACTCTCTCGATGACCCGGGATTACCCGTAGTCAATACGCCCAAGAACATCGGCTACTGCCTGACCACGGCCAATTGCGGTACCGCCAACCCGCCCGTCACCGACTATCTTTCGGCTACCTCAAGCAAGGGGTTGCCAGCGAACACCTTCACCTTCACGTTCAGCGGGCCGGTCGGGACTATCCTTCTGGGAGGCATCACGAGTACAGTGGGCAATACAGACGAGTCGTTGGGAATCTACAATACCGCCAACGGCGCCACTCAATGGATCATCCAGGGTGGCGTAAATGTCGTCGGTTCCTCGTTTACACCCAGCTTTTCGAGCTTCGGGCTCATCTTCAAGCTTGGTGCGAACACCTTCTTCTACTCGCAGAATTCACTGCCGGCCTACGTGAACGGGGTTGCAACCAGCCTGCCCGACAGCCGCTTCGCGCTTTTCCAGTACGCCGATGCGGTGCCAGAGCCGGGTACAATGGTCCTTTTCGGCATTGGCGCATTGGCGCTGGGACTGATCCCCCGGTTGCGAAAGCGCAGCTAGAGACCAGACTAGCACCTGGGTCGCGTTGAACTAATAGCACGCGCACCGAGTTACTCGATGCGCGTGCTATATGTGTCTCTGCCCGGCGCGTAGTCGTGTTCGTCGCACATAGGCCATAACGCAGTGATTCCCGATCGGGTAATCAGTGGCACTACGAAGAATGGATTTGGGAGAAGACGCCGGTTACAAGTAAGCCACTCACGCGGCGGACGTTGCGTCGTACCTCGTCGTTCGGCGGCATTTGAGTCCTACCGGGCAGGCCTTGCGTCGCGAGGGTTCGACTATACACGGCGCCGGGTTTCTTGAAGGCCCCCACTCGTCGGGTTGCGCCCGCCTAAGAAGAACGTATGTATCCTGGTGCGCCCACCAGAACCCTTCCTGCATGAACGCAAATACGCTTCAGTGTGCTTCATCCGACTTTTCCGTTGTTGCCGCGCACGTGTTCGAGCAGCCACTCGATGGTGTCCCAGGGTCGCGCGGGGCGTTCGGAACCTACACGGCCGTCAATAGGTGCTTGCCATCGCGCATGGGGATCCGGTACTCGTTGCTTGCTATAGTTGGCCCGGATGAATCTGGCGCCCTGCCGGTACCGATCGGGCGCTGCGGTCCGAGGATGGTGCCACCAGTCGCGGCGTTCTCCGTGCTGCACCAGAATGGTGCCGGCACCTTCGAGGCGGCTTTGCCATGATTGGGATTTCCGCCTGAACGTTGCGGAGAGAGCGCGACCGTGGCAGCAGGGCGACCGATTCTCAAGTCACAGTGGCTCCTGGGGGACTCGGGTTTACTTAGGCTGGGTAGCAAACGTATTTATAGGTATCCTAGCAAGTACCCGCGAGGCGCCATCCCGGGCATGAGCGAGCACCGAGATCTCATGGGGCCCGGCCGGCAGAGAACGCGCAGGCAGACTGCCGACGCGGCGCCCGTCAAGTTGAATCTCAACGGTGGTGATTCCTGAAGGGGCTACCGCCCTTCCCCATACCAGCAGCGGTGGCCCGCCCTCCACCGAATCGCCAATCTTAGGGGATTCCAGCAAACCAAATGGAAGACTACCCTCCGGTTTCAACCCTTGAAAGCCGGGAACTCTTAGTGCCACCGGCACCCTGGCAAGTATCCGCAAGGTGCCATCGCGGGCATAAGCCACCACCGTGATCTCATGGCGCCCAGCCGACAGAGAACTCGTAGACAGACTCGCCCAATAACCCGTGGATCGCAGTTTTGGAAAGGCCCTTTCGATGTCGGGCCGGTTCGTGGAGGTGGCGTCGGCGACGCGCCGCCCGTCAAGTTGGATTACAATGGCAGCGATTCCTGAAGGGGCCACCGCCCATCCGGACACCGCCAGGGGCACCCCGCCCTCCACCGATTCGCCAATCCGGGGAGAGTCCAGGTAGCCAAATGGAAGACTATATTCCGGGTTCACATTTTGAAAGCCGCCGACCACCCCGGGCATCCCGGTGAATCCTGGACCACCATGGCCTCTCTCAAACACAAACACGCGTTCGTTGCTCTTGTCCGGCCGGAATCGAAACTCAGAATCGGCCGCGATTCTGGCAAGGATAGGAGTTGACAACTGATTAAACGCCTCGGAATCCTGAGCAGGATCGTGTTTCCGGTAGACATAATATCGGCAACCGCTCTCGCGAACCCGGCGCCATTCGACCTCGGGGTCGGTCTGGAACACGTTCAGACGCTGATAACAGCGATAGGACAGTGCTCCTCGATAAGACGGCGCTCCTCCGTTTTGGCCGAGCAGAATCGCGTGGTAAAACTCCACGCCTTCAGGATTGAAATCCATCAATTCCGTCCCCACCATGGTCGCATGCTCCGGCGAGCTATCCGCAGTATTCCTGGCGCAAAACATGGAATCGCGCAACGGCTGTTCGTCGCGGACGTAGGGCTGCACATATTCGCTGAGATATTTTTGCGGCGCAATAAGGCCGTAGTCGCATGCCGTTACAACAAAACTCTGCCCGATGCAGCCAATCCCAAGGACGAATAACATTGTGCGGGATTGCAGATGTGCGGCGAGCCAACACAGGGCAAATGCAACGTAAGGAGCGAGCCCCAGAAGATAACGAGAGCTCTCATTGATATTACAGGAGAACAGCAGTAAAATAGCAGCAATCCAGACTATGGATATCAACCCGAGCAGGTCCACACAATTCAAGCGGCCTGCACGACGCAAGCGGACTACTATCGCGCGCGGCACCATCAGAGCCGTCGCAATCAACAACGGAAGGTAAAAGTAACTTCCTTGAAACTGCTTTAGCCAAAACGGAAGCTTAGTCAGCAGGTCGCCTTTACTGCCATAATACAGAGCAAAGGTCCCCGATGACGCCTCCATCACATGCCGTATAGCCGCCTGGTAGTTAATCGCGTACCATCCAATCGCGCCCAGAACCATTAGCAAAGCAAGCAAAGCACTGGCAAGGCTCATGTAATAGCTTCTGCGGCCCGTTTGGAAATGCGTGGCGAAACGAGATTCCCTGGCCAACGAGACGTAGACCAGGAACAAAAGAACTGGGAAGGCGAACAGCGGTGTCGAGGTCTTGACAAGCAGACCGAACGCGATCGCTGCAGTTGCCTGCAGGAACAGAACGAGGTGACTCATCCGCTCGCGGTATGCCGTCAGTGCAAACAACCAGACAATACTGAGCAACTGGAGCGGTTCCACCAAATAGTAGACAGTTAACCCCGTGAACAAGGGCCCTGTGGCCACGATGGCGGATGCCAGTAGCGCCGGCAGCGTGTTTTGAAACATTCTGCGGAGCGCAAGGTAGAGCATCGTGACCGAGGCAGCTTGTGTCATCCAGATGAAGAGCAGCAAGGCGGATTGGAACAAAGGCAGCTTGTAACCTAGCGGTACGAAAAACTGGCCAAGCCACGCTATCGCGGGCGCCCGGTCGCTGACAGCGTGAACCATTGCTCCCGGCCAACTAAGCGGCGAGTGTACCAGGATCTGAAACAAAGAGGCCGAAAAAAAACCGTAGAGCGCCTCGTCATAATACCAGACGTGTCTATCTTTGAAGACCAGGATCAAGGTTGGCAGAAGCAACAGGCCGAGAACTAAGTATCCCCATCGCGCATCGATGTCGCGTGGCGGAGGTTTAACAGGGAGAGACTTCTCAGTCGGGATTTCCATTTTGGACTCCCGGGTCCGATCCAGTGTACACCCAGCCGCCTTCCTTTGATCCTGCGAATTGCATTCTTCCTCCGGAAGCCATTTTCGCCCTCGCAAGGCGCAGTTGTCGCCCTGCCGGAAAAACCCAAAACCGGGAAATCCTGTCTTTCCAGCGCATTCCACAAACGTCCAGCCGAACCCTCGCCTCCTGGCCGCCTGATTTCGCTGCGCCCATCGCCTGCGTCTGCCCCGTCGGCACCGGCAAGGCGCGATCCTTCCCACCATCGCCCCGAAGAGCCGCCTCGGTCAGATGGCTCTCGGCCCACAGCAGCCAGTAATACCGGGCGTGCTTAACCGATCGGCCACCCGTCTTCACCAATCGCTGCTGCAAGCTCGTCGACGACCAGTTGCCGATCCGGTTTGGCAACACCAGCCGTCGCCAGAGATTCCCCAAGGTTGTATGCTATCACGCTCAACCACGCTGCGCTCTCGTTGGACCGGAAGCCCCGGAAGCGGTGGCAGCTCAGTCGCGTCATCTTCACCGCTTGCTTGCCCTCCCTGATCCACTGCTCTGCCGTCCCCCGCTTGCTGCAAAAGCGCGCCACCGCCCGGCTGTCGGTCTCCAGGTTCGTGACGCGAATTCTCCTGTATCGTTGACAGCGATCATCCACGCCGGTTGCGGAAGCGCAGCTGGAGAGCAGACTAACCTGGGTCGCGTTGAACCAATGCAATGGCACGCTCGTCGACCTGCTCGAGGGGCGTGCCATACGTGCCTCTGCCCGCCGCGTAGTCGTTTTCGCGCCGTAGAGGGCGGTAACACTGTCGCTAAATGAGTACAATTTACCTTCGCGTCGGCCCTGTCGAGACCGCTCGCTAAATCGAAGGTTCGATCATACACTGCGCCGGGCTTCTTGAAGGCCCCCACTCGTCGGGTCCTGCCCGCTCCGCGCGGAGTCTATCCCGCAAGATAGTCGGGTGCCTGCTTACGAAGAACGTATGTATCCTGGTGCGACCACCAGCACCCCTCCTGCATGAACACAAGATCCGCCCCAGCGTGATCGGGAATCTGGTTCATGAGATGGATCTGGTTGAGGACATATCCCGGTGTTACGATCATCTGCCCGTATTCGGTTATGGAAAGGTCTTGTTGTTCGCTGGTTTCGTCGAACCAGTATCCGTCGCGGTTCAGAGATGGGCTCCCGAAGAATCGCCGGCTCCTGTAACCATGCGTCGTGAAGATCAGAAGCCCGCCTGGATTCACAAGGTCGTACAACTTGCGAAGCCACGGGCCCCACGTCGAATCGGGCATATGGCTCAGAAACGACAAGGCGAAACAAACGTCAAACGTCCGGCCCAGGACCAAATCCCGAGGGTGGCTGCTGGACAGAACGGCCTCGACACCGATTCTATCCCGGACGAACTCGGTCGCCTTCTGATGAATGTCGCACGCAGTGACATTCAATATCGGAGAGCGCACGAGATGACGCGAGACGCACCCGAAGCCGGAGGCGAACTCGAGAAGCCGGATCGGCCGCTCCCTGGTCCAGAGGTACTCCGTGACAAGAGACTCGAGCTTTTCGGCAGACTTGCGGCCATCCGAGAAATAGTACTTCACGGCATCCTTCGTGGTCTGAAAGGATCGATTCTCGATCAGGAATTGAAAGATGAAATCCTCTGCGTGAATGTCGGGGGCGACGGCAAGGGTTCCGGCCGCCTCCTGCACATCTGATTCAAAGACTGAAATGTCGATCATAACCTCGGCCTCTCATCCTGTTCAGCTCGGAGCCCCGGCCTGCGACAGAAGGCTGCTGGCGTGACTTCCTGTGCAGCTGGCACCGCCGGTAACCAGGAGCGGGGATCGCGCCCCGGCATCTGTCCGCTGCTTTGCGCCTCTTCAGTCTACTAAGGAACGAGATTCGGCCTCCGGGACTAGTCCGGCGCAATCCTCAGATTGAGCTTCTGCAGTGTGAAACGACGAGTCCGCTGGTGGCGGAGCGTGTCCGCGCATTGCGGGCGGTCCACCCAGACCGGACGTTCTGTGTCGTCGACAGCGATGAACGCGAGATCCCGACCGCGCCCGGCGGCTGCGTGACGATGGCCGTACAAATAGTCATCCAGTGCTCCCGGCCTTTGAAGGCCCCTATGAGGCGCCGGCAGTCATCCGGCACTGACGGCGATCATTTCATGACACCGGGTCCTCCGCGAGGCAACCCGCCACTTAAACCCAAAATCACGCCGTGTCGCGCAGCTCGCTCTGCTTCCTGCTCCAGGCAAAGTAAATCACCAGCCCGATGATCAGCCACACGAAGAAGCGGAGCCACGTCTCCAGCGGCAGACCCGCCATCAGCAGCAGGCAGCACAGAATAGAGAGACCCGGGACCAGAGGCACCAGCGGAACGCGAAACGCCCGCGGCCGGTCCGGATCGGTCCGCCGCAGCACGATGACCCCCGCCGATACCAGCGCGAAAGCGAACAGCGTGCCGATGTTGGAGAGCTCGGCAAACGTATCGATGTCCCACACCCCCGCCGGCAGCCCCACCACCAGGCCCGCGATCCACGTGCTGATGTGCGGCGTCTGATAGCGGCGGTGCACCGCGGAGAACATCTTCGGCAGCAGCCGGTCCCGCGACATGGCGAACCAGATGCGCGCCTGCCCGTACTGATACACCAGCAGCGAGCTGAGCATGCCCATCAGCGCCCCGGCCGTCACCCACAAACGCAGATTGTTGAAGCCGAGCGCCTTCAGCGCGGTGGCCACCGGCGCGTCGTTGCCCAGCGTCTTCCAGTTGGCGATGCCCGTGAGCACCAGCGATACCGACGCGTAGAGAATAGTGCAAACCACCAGCGTGGTCAGGATGCCTATAGGCAGATCGCGCTGCGGACGGCGGCACTCCTCGGCGGCCGTGGATACCGAATCGAAGCCGATGTAGGTGAAGAAGACGATGGATGCGCCGGTCAGGATGCCGGGGAACCCGTGCGGCGCGAACGGATGCCAGTTGGCAGTGTTGATGGCGCGCGCGGCACCCAGGCAGAAGATCACGATGGCGGTCACCTTGATGGCCACCATCCCGGCGTTGGCCCTGGCGCTCTCTCTCACCCCGCGCACCAGCAGCCATGTCACCGCCATGGTGATCACCAGAGCGGGCACGTTGAAGATGCCCGCGGGCTGGCCGGCCGCCGGGAAAGGCGGATAGGCGAGCGCGGCGGGCAGGTGGATTCCGAACAGGTTATCGCCAAGATCCTGCAGGTAGGCCGAGAAGCCCACCGCCACCGACATGTTCGACACGGCGTATTCGAGAATCAGGTCCCAGCCGATGATCCACGCGAAAATCTCGCCCAGCGTGGCATACGCATACGTGTACGCACTCCCGGCGATCGGAATCATGGACGCCAGTTCCGCATAACACAGGCCTGCAAAAGCGCAGGCGATGGCCACCAGCACGAACGACAACGTGATGGCCGGCCCCGCGCCCGGGCGGCCCATGGTGGACCCTGCGTGTGCGCCGCTGATCAGCAGATCCAGCAGGGGCGCGTGCAGAATGGACCGGATATTGTCCACCTTGCCCGCCGCCGCCGTGCCGGTGAGCGTGAAGATACCCGAGCCGATGACCGCGCCGATGCCCAGCGCCGTCAGACTCCAGGGCCCCAGAGTTTTGCGCAGCCGTCTGGCTGGATCCTCCGAGGCCCGGATGAGATCGTCAATGCCCTTCTTGCGGAAGAGCGCACAGGACGCGGCCGGCTTCCCTGCACTCGAGGAAGACGCCGCCGGCGCGTTCCGTTGCGCGCGCCTTCTGAAACGCTGGGAGGGCACTGGGAATTAACGCTTACGCTGACCCTTGGCGATCTTCTTGACCTTCTTCTTGTTCGAGCCTCGCGCCACGCCGGCCGCGCGCGGCGCTTTCGGGGCCGCCTTCTTCCTTGCCGCGCGCTTCACCTTCTTGCGCTCTGCCGTGTCCTCAATGTTTTTTGTGTTCATTCGTCTAGTTTGATCCCTGCGTATTTGACAACCAGTTTCTTCAATCCGTAACCTGGAAAGCTTACCGTAAGTTTAGCGTCCTCGCCATCGCCTTCGCGACGTAGCACCATGCCCCGGCCATATTTTGGATGATTCACCGAGGAGCCGGGACCCACCGGCTTCTTCCGTGCGGCGGGTGCAGCGGGCCTCGGAACGGGCGTTGGCGGGACCTGCGCCGCAGGCGCGGTCACCGGCGCGGGAGGCCGCGGCGCGGCGATTCCGCGTTCGGCGAAATACTGCGCAATGTTGTCCAGCGAGTTATACGTCGTGCCGGTATACAGATTCCGCTTTACCGTTTCGCGCACCTCGTGGCGCTCCGCGTAGAGGTCCACCTGCGTGCCACCGGCATCCTGGCGGAGCTTCGCGATGCGCGCCACTGGGACTTCCTTCAGAAACCGCGACGCGGTGCGCGCCTCCGGCTGCCCGCCCCCAAAGCGCCGCCGGTATCGCGCCCAGCTCAGAATCAGGCGTTTCTGCGCGCGCGTCATGCCCACGTAGCAGAGCCGCCGCTCCTCTTCCATCTCCGCGTTCGAATTGAGCGATCGACTGTGCGGGAACAGGCCCTCTTCCAGACCGGCGATGAACACCACCGGCCATTCCAGACCCTTGGCGTTGTGCATGGTGAGCAGCGAGACCGCGGCCCGCTCGTCCAGGTCGTCGCTGTCGGCCACCAGCGCGGCGTGGTCCAGGAAATCGGTCAGCGTCTCGCCCCGCTCGGCGGCTTCCGCCGCGGCGTTCACCAGTTCATTCAGATTGGCCAGGCGCGATTCCGATTCCGGATCGTTGTCCGATTCCAGCATACGCCCGTACCCGGTCCGCTCCATCGCCTGCCGCAGGATCTCGTCCAAAGGTTCCCGGTTCACCAAATCGGTAAGTTCGCCGATGATCCGCTCGAATGCGCGCAACGCGGCCTCGGCGCGCGCGGAAAACGCCCGCTCTTCCAGCATGCGCCGCAGGGCGGACCACAGGCTCAGCTCGTTGGCCAGCGCGAACTGCTCTATCTGCTCGATAGTGGTCTTGCCAATCCCTCGCGCCGGCGTGTTGACGATGCGCAATAGCGCGATGGAATCGTGGGGCGTCACCAGCACCCGCAAGTACGCCAGCAGATCCCGGATCTCCGCGCGCTGGTAGAAACTGAAGCCGCCCACCACCAGGTATTTGCGCCCGTACCGGCGCAGCGCCTCTTCAATCTGCCGCGACTGGAAGTTGGTCCTATAGAGCACGGCGACGCGCTCGCCCGGGTTCGCCGCCATGATGCGCTCCACCGTGTCGGCGATGAACAGCGCCTCGTTCTCGGCGTCCAGCGCCTCGTACAGCCCCACCTTCTCGCCCTCGCTCGCGTCGGTCCAAAGCCACTTGCCCTTGCGCTCGGTGTTGTGCGCCACCACCGCGCTGGCGGCCTCCAGAATGTGCTTCGTCGAACGGTAGTTCTGCTCCAGACGGATCACGGTCGCGTTCGGATAATCTCGCTCAAAATCGAGAATGTTGCGGATGTCCGCGCCGCGCCAGCCGTAAATGGACTGGTCCTCATCCCCCACCACGCAGACGTTCTGGTGCCCTTCCGAGAGCAGCCGCATCAGCTCGTACTGGCTGCGGTTGGTGTCCTGATACTCGTCGATCATGAGGAACTCGTAGCGGCGGCCATACTGCCGTCGAAGATCCTCGTCGTGCTCCAGCAGCCGTACGGCCTCCAACAGGAGATCGTCGAAGTCCAGCGCGTTGGCCTGGCGAAGGCGCCCCTCGTATTGCTCGTAGACCGCCGCCAGCCGCGACGTTTTGGGGTCCTTCGACGAACCGTACACGTCCTGCGGCGACTGCTTGTGGCTCTTGGCATGCGAAATCCAGGACGACATCGCGCGGTACTGCATGAACTTCTCGTCCAGCCCCACGTTGCGGAAGATCTGCCTGATCAGCGCCACCTGGTCGTCGTCGTCGTAGATGTTGAACTGGCGCGTGAAGCCCGAACGGATGTCCGCCAGCCGGCTGCCGTCGCGCCGCAGCATGCGCACGCAGAAGGAGTGAAACGTCGAAACCAGCGGGGCCGAACGGTACTCCGGGTTGCCCAGCAGCTTCAGGACCCGCTCCCGCATCTCGCCGGCCGCCTTGTTGGTGAAGGTGACCGCCAGAATCGCCGGGCCGGGGACGTGGTGAGCTTCCACCAGGTGGGCAATGCGATGCGTAATCACGCGGGTCTTCCCGCTACCGGCGCCGGCCAGCAGCAGCAAAGGCCCCTCAACGTGCATCACGGCAGAGCGCTGCTGGGGGTTCAAACCTGCGAGGAAGTCCATGAAAATAAAGGGCCTTAGCTATTCTAGCACGACGTTCGAGGTTTATCGTCCCACCAGGTACCCCGCGACGAGCCACGCGCAGCCTGCCACGCTCAGGGTCACTCGGCCCCAACTGGGAGAGGCCCTTCTTCCGTACCACCAGTAGAACTTATTCGATAGCAGTGCACTTGCGAGGTGGCCGAGTGCTTGAAGCGCAAAGAACACGAACGGTGGAACCCCGGTCGGCAGAAACGTCAGCGGTACAAAGACTCATAGAAAGCCAGCTCATGTGTAGAGGGTACGCCAGTCTCGAGGAGGCAGCAGGTATCGGGTTGCGGGCATCGCTTGATGAGTCTATCACTTAGTGCAGCCCGGCCCGCCTCGCTGCCAGACGCGCCACGGCGGACCAGTCGGTGTCCCCGTGGCCTTCTGCTACAAGGGTCAGAAACGCGTCGTGTAGCACGCTGGCGAACGGCATGGGGGTCTCGGCGGTGTCGGCGGCGGCGAGAGCAAGGCGTATGTCCTTGAGCCCCAGCCGTGCGCGGAATCCCGGCGGGTCGAACCGTCCGTCGAGAATGATGCCGCCGTAGTTGCTGTAGACGGGGGACTGGAACAGATCGCCGTTGACGACGTTGTGGAACAGGCGCGGATCGACTCCCGACTTGCGCAGTAGCGCGTAGGCTTCGCCAATCGTCTCCAGCATGCTCGCGATGGTGAAGTTGCCGGCCAGCTTAAACACGTTGGCCATCCACGGTTCCTGGCCCACCACGACGAGTTTTCTGCCCATGGCTTCCAAAGCAGGCCGGCAGCGCTCGATGGCTTGTTCGCTGCCAGCGGCCACAACAAGCAGTTTTCCCGCCGCGGCGGCTTCGGGACGCCCGAATACGGGGGCGGCAACGTACTGCTGGCCGGCCTCGAAGTGGGCCTTCGCCAGACGCTCTGAGAGAGTGCGGCTGATGGTGCTCTGCGAGACGTGTATGCCGCCTTGGGGAAGCCCGGCGAGGATACCTCCGGGTCCCAGAGTCACCTCTTCCACCGCGCTGTCGTCGGCCAGCATCGTGTGGACAAGGCCCGCCGAGGCGGCCTCAGCGGGCGTGTGGGCGATTTCCGCCCCTTGCAACTGAGCGGCCTTGTCCGGAGTGCGATTCCACACCGTCACCTGATGGCCGGCGCGAATCAGGTTGGCGGCCATCCCGAGACCCATGCCGCCGAGTCCAATGAATCCGATCCTCATGACTCAAAGATGCCGCCGGAGCCGGGCGAGATGCACTCATTCCCTTGTAACCTGAGTATTTGGGGAAGCGCCTTTCATATTGGAAGCGCACCACCCGGCTGGCCTGACCGCATGCTGGTGGAATTCGAAGAAATCGAGCGAGCGCGGTCGGGTGACGACGCCGCGTTCGGCCGTGTGGTGGCCGCGTACCGCAAGCGCGTGCTCGGCACCATCGCCCGGCTGATCGGCCAGCCGGACGATGTCGAGGACGTCGGGCAGGAGGTGTTTGTCCGCGTCTACTACGCGCTCGGCCGGCTGCGCACGCCGGAGGTCTTTGAGCCGTGGCTGTACCGGATGACCGTGAACGCCGCGTACGATTACCTGCGCAAGCGGAAGCGCCGCGCGGAGCGGCGCATGTCGGATTTGAGCGAGCAGCAGATGATCTCGGCGGACGCGGCGGCGGGAATGGTGCGGGATGTCGAGCGGCGGCGGCGCACCGGGATTCGCGAGAAGCTGGATGAGTTGTTGACGGGGGTTTCCGAGGACGACCGGATTCTTCTGCTCCTTAAGGAAGTGGAAGGCCTGTCGTTGAAGGAGCTCGAGGATGTGTATCGCGTGAAGGGGAATGCCCTGAAGGTGCGGCTCTTCCGGGCGCGACAGCGTGTGCTGAAAGCATTCGCGGCCATGAAGCGCAGTCGGGGAGATGAGGTGGTGGGCGATGAGGAATCTGGAATCAGAACTGGATGAGCTGTTTCGAGCGTATCGCCAGTCGTTCGCTGACGTGGACGCGAGCAGCGGATTCATGCCCGGCGTCTGGGAGAAAATCGAAGCGCGCCGGAGCTTCGCGTTCCGTGTGCGCCACCTCGCGCGCGCCTTCCTCGGAGCCACGGCGGTTCTGTTTACCCTCATGGCCGGTTTCTTCGTGCTGGTGGAGAACCGGACCTCACCCGACCTGCGTGAAAGCTATTTCGACGCTCTCGCCTCGGCCCACGCCTCCGACAGCATGATGGACGCGATGCACAGCGAGACGAGCGAAGCGAGCCAGCGATGAACAGAAAGTCCAATCTGGTGGTGGTGGGCTATCTCCTGCTGGTGTTTCTTGCCGGCGTGGCTGTCGGTGGATTTGCCGATCGTCTCTATGTGGCTCGTCCGGCGCACGCCAGATTGACCCCGGAGCAGTACCGTAGCAGGCTGGTGGCGGAACTGCAGAAGCGGCTCAATCTGCAGCCGTCGCAGGTGGCGCAATTGAATGGGATTTTCGATGCCACGGGCGTTCGCTTCCACGACATCCACAACAGAATCGAACCTGACCTCGCCGCGCTGCGAACCGAGCATGACGACCAGGTGCGGGCCATTCTCAATGACCGGCAGCGCGTGGAATACGACAAATGGCGGGTCGAGCGCGACAAGCAGCACGCCGCCGAGCGGCACTGACTGTGGCTGCCTGATGTGGCGCAGGCACTCGTGCCTGCCGCGCCGAGATTCGTCTCGGCGCTCCTCCGCAACGGTGAGAATCTAGGTCTTTGACCGCATTATTCGGTGTGCTATGGAAACCGCTTGCTGACGCGCGCGGCTCGGAACTGAGCCGTGACCGTAAGGGAGCGGTCTCCGGTAAGAGCACACCATCACGCGGTCAA
>JBEKZH010000053.1:0-39039 GCA_049510065.1 Bryobacteraceae bacterium | reverse complement strand
TGCCCCATTCTGGGCGGTCGCGTGGTCCGCAAACTCAAATCGCGGCAAGCCGAAACCCCCCTAACCTGCTGCCTTACAATCGCTTGCTGACGGCCCACTCTCCGTTAGCCGGACAGTAGTGGTGTTCCATCATTCCGTCAATTGGAGAACACTCCCTGACGGGTCAGAGGATGGGCCGTTTTGTCCCACGTGCGTCGGCGAAGGCACGGACATGCGACTGGTGCTTCGTGAGCGTGCAGATCAAACGCAAGCGCTCTGGCACCTTTACTGCCCCAAGCGTCACGTCGAGCCAAGCGGAGAGCTAGACATCGGACGGGGTCGAGAGCCGGTCTATTCAATCCCCAAGGAACTCGTTCCAGAGAATCGATATTTCCTTCGTCGCTGAGGCCGGTTTTGCAGAAGGTCCTTTGTGACCGTCGCTCGCGCCTATGACGTTCCCGAACAGATAAGGCATCCCCAATTCTGCAGGTGACCACGTGCGCCTCCTCATGCGGAGGCCGCTCGGCGTTTAGAATGGAGCTGGCTCATAGGATCCGAAGGAGGAGAGAGCAGTGCCGATGACGCCATCGCAACAGAAGGGCAACTCGCTTGAAATGGCCGTGCACGCACTTGAATCGGCAATCCTGCGGCGCTCGCCCGGCTACAGCGAGAAGACGTTTCACATCGCAGGCAAGAGGATCATCAGGATCGGCGGAGTTCATCACGAAGTCGACATCTGGGTGAACGTCGAGATAGGCGATGGGTATAATGCAACCTTCATTTTTGAGTGCAAGAACCAGAAGGCCAAGGTGAACAAGAACGACATCGTTGCCTTCGCCGAAAAGATCAAAGCCGCGCAGGCCCAGACGGGTTTTTTCGTCGCTAAGTCTTTCACGCGCGACGCCAAGGCTCAGGCATCATCGGAACCACGAATCCAACTCTTGTCCGCACGTGAACTGCCCTTGGACGAGGTGCCGGTGCCGATCCAATGCTTCCACGCCGTTGTCGTGGAGTCGCGAGATATAACATGCTGCATCGAACAGGGGATTGCATATGGGACCACAGCAATTGTTGATTTGAGCACCGCGTCTTTCACCATTGACGGTAAAGTGCTTGATCTGAGTGCTTATGTGAACGAATGGAGCAATGAGGAGATTAGCAAACGACAGAACCGCTTTCGATCAGAGTCGGTGGCGGAGGGGGTTTATCCGTTGACGTTTGAAGCATCACGCGTCTATTCCGACAGAGACGTCATGATGAACCATGAGCGTATCGCGCAGATGAAACTATCGGGAACAGTTCAGGTGCGCGTCGTGCGCGGGACCATCGTGTCACGTTTTGAAGTGGAGACGCGTGGTCGCATCTTTCGGTGTTCAGTCGAACTACCGAACGGAGGCAGCATCAGCATGGATCATTGGGCCGTCGTTCCGAAGTAGCGAAGTCGTAAAAGCTTCCGTGACCGTGCGGGCAAACTGGCGCATCGTTTTACGGTTTGAAGGAACGGACGCCCTTGACGTGGAACTGATCGACTACCATTAACGAAAGAGACAAACACCATGCCCTTGAAAACCCGCCCCATCCCGGCCGCATTGTCCGGCATGATTGGCTGAGCCTTTGGGCCTCTCGGTGACCGCGGGGGCGAAGGTTCCGGGCGTCACGCGGCAGACTCTCAACAACATCATCAACGGCAAGTCCGGCATCAGTCCGGAAATGGGATCCGGCTCAGCAAAGCCTTCGGCAGCACGGAGGAGACGTGGTTGCGGATGCAGCTTGCCTGGGACCTGGCCGCCGCCCGCAGGAACGAAAGCAGGATCAAGGTTCGCCGGCAGCATGTCGCGGAATTGCGCGTGTAGCTCAATTGCCCGCCGTGTTACGCAGAACAGCATAGCCGCAACCCACGGGCAGGGCGGCCTGGGAGGCCGCCGCAGGCTACGAGCCTGCCCCACATCGAATCGTCGCGGCTCGCGATTCTCAGGTGTAGTGGTCCAGCGGCGGTTTCCCCGCGTTACGATGTTAAAGGGAGCCGAAGCGATGGAAGTAAACCTCGGGCATGAACTCGAAGCAAAGCTGACCAACACCGCCGCCAGGCAGGGCTGCAAGCCTGACGAACTTCTGCAGGGTGTTCTTGCGCGCTACTTCGAGGAGGAAACCCGCTTCGTGGAGGCCCTGAGGCGCGGCGAGGAAGCTCTCGAGCGGGGCGAGTATCTCACCCATGAGCAAGTCGGCCAGCGCCTTCAGCGGTTTCTGCAACGACCCTGATGGAAGTCCGCTGGTCGCTGCCCGCGGCGGAAGACCTGGAGCGCATTTGCGAGCGCATTGAACGCGACAATCCGGAAGCTGCGCGCCATGTTGCCCGAACCATCTATGACGGCTGCGCGCCTGGAGGTTTTTTCCCCGACTTGGGAGAGCGAGCAACCGCATGGCCGGACGACGGGAACTGGTCTTTTCACCTCTGCCTTACATTGTGGTCTATCAGGTCACGGAGCACGCCGTTGAGATCTCGCGAATCTTCCACGGCGCGCAGGACTGGCCTTAAGCGCCGGATTGGCCGGGTCAGCCGGCTTGCCACTGCTATCACAACTGATTACAATTGAATCGTGAAGGTGGGCGAGCTGAAGCGGTGGCTCAGCGCGCAGGGCGTGGTCTTCGAGGACGGCACGCGTCACACGCTGGCCCGTCTGGGCTCGCGTTTCGCGCCGATTCCGCGGCATGTCGGTCAGGAGGTCAAGACCGGGACGCTGCGGTCGATCATGAAGCAGTTGGGGCTCAAGCCGCCCGCGAAACGGTAGGAGGTTCTTATGCTCAGCTATCCGGCAAGGTTTACGGCCGACCGCGAGGCCGGCGGTTACGTGATCTCGTTCCCGGATGTTCCCGAAGCCGTGACCCAGGCCGAAAGCGTCGAAGAGGGCATGGAGATGGCTGCGGACTGCCTGGAGCTGATTCTCGGCGAATACATCCGTCTGGGGCGTCCCATCCCGCCGCCGTCAGTGCGCAAGCGCGGCCACCGTTCCATCCGCCTGCCGTTCTTCGTTGCACTCAAGGTAGAACTCTACGATACCTGGCTGCATTCCGGGGTGAAGAAGGCGGAACTGGCGCACCGGTTGGGCATGCCGCGGGCCAACGTGGATCGGCTCTTTGACCTGAAGCACGTCAGCAGGCCAGAGCAAATGGAGGGGGCATTCGCGGCGCTGGGGAAGCAGGTGGACATTCAGGTGCGCAGCGTGGCGTGATGTGGCCCATGAAAGACCCGCCCCACCCCGGCCGCATTGTCCGGCATGATTGTCAGGAGCCTTTGGGCCTCTCGGTGACTGCGGGGGCAAAGGCTCCCAGCGTCACGCAAATCCGGCATCAGCCCGTAAATGGCGATCCGGCTCACCAAAGCCTTCGGCAGCACGGAGGAGACGTGGTTGCGGATGCAGCTTGCCTGGGACCTGGCCGCCGCCCGCGGGAACGAAAGCAGGATCAGGGTTCGCCGGCAGCATGTGGCGGAATTGCGCGCGTAGATCAACTTGCCACCCGCAACGTTTTCCCGTAGTCTGAAGACGATGGAAGTCTATTTCACCCCTGAGCAGGAAGCGCAACTTGGACAGATCGCCACCAGGGAAGGCTCCGACGCCGAACGGCTGGTGAAGAATGCCGCCTTGCGTCTGCTCGAGGAAGACGCCCGCTTTCGTGGCGCCGTGCGGCAGGGTCTTGCACAGGCCGACCGGGGGGAGTTCGTTGAAGAAGAAGAGATGGACGCGCGCCTGGAGCAGATGCTGCGCTCATAAGAATGCGCATTCGCTGGACGCCAGCCGCCGCAGCGGATCTGCAGCACATTAGCGACTACCTGAGAGACCACCATCCGCACTACCGGCAGCCGACCCTGCGCAAGGTGTATGACGCTATCCAATCCTTGAAAGAGTGGCCGCATCGTGGCCGTGTCGGGCGCGAAGAAGGAACACGAGAGCTTCTGTTCCCCCCGCTGCCCTATATCGCCGTCTATCGCGTGAAGGAGCGGAGCATCGAAGTCTTGCGGGTTTATCACGGCGCTCAGGACCGGTAGGAGGTTCAGCTATCCGGCAAGGTTTGCGGCGTTGCGCGCGTAGCTCAATTGGTTGAGCATCGGGTCTCCGCCTGACCTGGCATGGCCAGAACCAAACAAGGCCTCCTGTCGGCTCAAGCGGCGTCTTCCAGCGAAATATTCAGCCGCTTTCCCAGGCGAAGAAACGCCTGTTCGAGCTGGTCGAGCCGGGAAGCGTGGCGCAGGTCGAGCAGGCGGTCGATTTGCGGCAGGTGGCAATTGAGGCGGCGGGCCAGTTCGGCCTTTCCGACGCCCAGTGCGCGCATTTGCCGGTACAGCGCGAGCTTCGCCTCACTGAGCGCGGGGAGAAGAATGGATTTGCGTCCGCGCTTAATCGGACCCGGGTAAGGGATCTCGTCCCGATCCTCGATCATTGCGATGAGCATGCTCTCCAGCGCGTCCACGGCCCGCGCAAGGGCTTCCGGTTCGTCATCGCCGAATGTATGCACGTTCGGAAAATCGGGGAACGCAACGAGGACTCGCCCGTCCTCCCTGGTCAAGGTCACGGGATATTGCATGATTCGCCTCACTTCAGCCCCAGGGCTTTCCTGATACCGTACCTTTGGGCAACTCGTGATTCTTTCCGTGCATCGGCAGGACCGTCTGCCGATTGCCGAGTCGAACCAGGAGATGGCCGCCTTTGCCGGACTCGAAGGCGCAGCCCTGGCGTTCCAGCCATCGCTTGAGCTCCGCGCTCGTCGTGGTTGAACATAACACATCTGTTGCGTTCAAGCAACGGGTGGGAACGGACGCCTTTGACGTGGAACTGATTGACTGCCATTAACGAAAGAGACAAACACCATGCCCATGAAAAACCCGCCCCACCCCGGCCGCATTGTCCGGCATGATTGTCCGGAGCCTTTGGGCCTCTCGGTGACTGCGGGGGCAAAGGCTCCCAGCGTCACGCAAACCGGCATCGGTCCGGAAATGGCGATCCGGCTCAGCAAAGCCTTCGGCACCACGGAGGAGACGTGGTTGCGGATGCAGCTTGTCTGGGACCTGGCCGCCGCCCTTAGGAACGGAAGCAGGATCAAGGTTCGCCGGCAGCATGTGGCGGAATTGCGCGCGTAGCTCGACTTGCCTCCGGTGAGGCTTTCCCGTACTCTGAAGGCGATGGAAGTGAATCTCGCCCCGGACCTGCAAGCCAGGCTCGACCAATTGGTCACCGAAACCGGGCGTGCGCCCGAGAAGCTGGTCGAGGACGCCGTGGCCGGCTACGTTGCCGCGCTTGTACAGACGCGCGAAATGCTCGACAGCCGTTATGACGACCTGAAAAGCGGCAGAGTGAAGCTCATCCCCGGCGACGAAGTGATAGCCCGGTTGCGTGAGAAGAGCGCTGCCCGGCGCGCATCGCACGGTTCATGACCGGCTATGATTTCCACCCGGAAGCGGCGCTGGATCCCGTAGCTATCGGCCGACCTCCTGTTGGCGCTTCAGTTCAACGCACTCTTTGAAGCCATTTCCGAATGAGAGGATGCCGGGGAGTGCATCGGCGCTAACAGACACGGGCTTTCCATGCGCGGCGGCGTCGCAGACCTGATCCGCCACCAGCGCGGCGCGATGCCAGAAGCGCAGGTTGTGCTCCAGCAGGATTACCGTGCTCAGCGCCAGCGCCGCAAGCCCCAGGATCGCGCGCTTCCTTGACGTCACCGATGCCACCGCGTGGCCGGCCAGCACGAAAAACGGCAGCGCGGGAATATAGTAGATTCTCGATCCCAGCGCCGACTCTCCCACCAGCGCCAGATGAAGCGCCGGCACAATGGCGCAGGCGGTGGCGGCGAGCAGCGTCAGGACCAGCCCCGGGCGCAGGCCGCCGCTGCTCCACAGCAGAAAGAGAACGGCCCCGCACCCGAGCAGGAGCGCCGCCGCCACCCAGCCGCCCGTTGGTTCGGTCCAGTTGAGCGGGAACAGCAGGATGGTCCATAACCGCAGGCATAGCGCCTTCAGGGTGGACACCAGGTGCAGCGAAAGAATCGCGGGGCGCCCGGTGGACGGGTCCACATATCCGCCCGGGCCGTGGAACAGTAACCAGCGCCAGGCGAACAATGCTACGCAGACCACCACCGAACCAGCGAGAAACAGTCGCACCGTTCGGTCGCGCAGCCTTCCCGCAGCAGCGGCCAGGGCGAAGATGATTACCGGCGCCGCGTATGCGCTCTCCTTGCAGAGGATGGCCATCGTCAACAGAACCAGGGCGAGCGCCGCCGATACCCAGGACCTCCTCGCCGCGGGACGAAACAGGAGCCACGCCGCGGTGAGCGAGAGCGCACAGGCCAGCAGGTCGAAGCTGCCGGAGGCCCACGTGACCACTTCCGGGCGCGTCCCGTGCAATCCGAACAGCAGCGTCGCGGTGAACGAAACGAACGCGTTTCCCCAAAGAGCCCGGACCACCGCAAACAGAAGCGCGCAGTTCACCAGATGCAGGGCCAGCATGCAGGAGTGCCATGCCCACGGATGAACGCCGGCGAAGGCATGGACAAGGCCGTACCAGATGTAGCCAAGCGGGCGGAAGGCCCCGTCGCCGCCGGGCGTCACGGAGTTGTGGGCAATGCGCTGCGGGTCGAGCGTGGCGCCGCGCGCGTGGATGTAGTCGTCACTCAGGAAGGGGTCGCGGAGATTCGGGAGGAACGCGAACGCGGTCAGGGCGAGCGCCAAAAGCAGCAGCGCCAGATTCCCGGATACCCGGGTTGCGGCGAGGCCATCGCGCCGGCGACAGACGATCAGCAACAGCACGCCGACAAGCACCGTGAACACGGTCTCGAGCGTCAGCGGAGACCGAACCCAAACCCGCCCGAGTTGAAACGGCCCCTCCAGCGCGCGCACGGACAAGAGCACCGCGACGCACACCGCTCCGGCGGCGACGATTCGTGCGGCGACGCGTTCCACATGGGCCACCTTACCAGATTCGGGAACAAACCCGCCCACGGCGGTGTCTACGACGCTATGCAGGACATCAGACTGGCCTTGCGTCTGTTCGCGAAATCACCGGGGTTCATCTTTCTGGCGGTGCTGTGTCTGGCCTTGGGCATCGGCGTCAACGCGTCCATCTTCAGCCTGCTGGATTCCGTCTATCTGCGGCCGCTGCCCGTCGGAAACGCGGATCGCGTGGTGGTGCTCAGCCGCGGCGGCAACCCGATGTTCTCCTACCCCGAGTATCGCGCCCTGCGGGATCGCAACCAGTCGCTGGACGGGCTGGCGGCGTCGGATCCGGAAGAATCCGACCTGAGCTACCAGGGCAATGCCGCCCTGATTGGCGCCGAACCCGTATCGGGCAATTACGCCACAGTGCTGGGAGCGCGAACGCTGCTGGGCCGCTGGTTCAACCGCGAAGACGAACCGGCGGCGGTGATCAGCTACACCGCCTGGCAACGGATGTTTCACGGCGATCCTGGCGTGCTGGGCAAAACCGTTCGCTCCGAATCGCACTCTTACACCGTGGTGGGCGTCGCTGGGCCGGAGTTCGCCGGCATCTACATGCCGCTGCGCATCGATCTCTGGGTGCCGTTTCACTTCTGGGCGGGGGAAGATGCGGACCACCGGCGCGCCATGGTGTTCGGCAGCCTGAAGCGCGGCGTCAGCGTGGCGCAGGCGGCGGCGGAGCTCAATGCCACGGCCGCGCAGATCCACCGGGAGAACCCGGCGCTGGCGAAGGACTTCGATGCGCCCCTCACAGTGGAACTGGTGCGCGGCATTCCCAACCCAGTGAGCCGGCGGATGGCCATGCCGGTGGTGGTTCTGCTGATGACGGTGGTGGCGCTGGTGCTCCTGATCGCCTGCGTGAACGTGGGTAATCTGCTGTTGGCGCGCGGCGTGGGGCGGCAGCGCGAGATGGCCGTCCGGTTCGCTCTGGGCGCCAGCCGGCCGCGCGTGCTGCGCCAGTTGATGACGGAGAATCTGGCGCTGGGCCTGCTGGGCGGCGCGGCCGGGGTGTTCGTTGGGTACGCGAGCAACCGTTTGATCCAGGCGGGCATGACTGCGCTGCCGTTCGGAGAAGCGCTGCGATTCGACCTGGCGTTGGACGTTCGAGTCCTCCTCTACAGCGGTTTCGTGGCCCTGCTCACCGCGCTGCTGTTCGGGCTTCTGCCCGCCTGGCAGGGAAGCCGCGACGATCTGGCCACCGTGCTCAAAGGCGCTGGCGTCGCGGGCGGGCGGTTGCGTTTGCGCCTGGTGACATTGACCGCACAGATTGCTCTGTCCCTGGTGCTGCTGCTGACGGCCGGACTGTTCGCCCGTCTCATTCTGCGCTTTCACAACACCGATCCGGGCTTCGCCAGCGCGAATCGCCTGTATGCGCCAGCCTTCGTACCGCATCCGCAGTTCACCGCCGCGTCTGGCAGAGTCTTCTATGACCAGACACTGAATCGCCTGCGCTTGCTCGCGGGCGTTCGCAGCGCTGCGCTGACCACCAGGCTGCCGTTGTATGCCGCGGGCATCGCCGGCAGTTGCGTCGCGCGCGATACGGACAAGCCGGCGCCGGCCACCACTACGACCGTCGGGGCCGGGTATCTGAACACGCTGAGAATCCCGCTGATCGAGGGACGCGATTTCAGTGCCACCGACAAGGCCGATGGGCCGCCGGTGGCCATCGTGAACCAGGCCCTGGCACGGCGGCTGTGGCCGAACCAGCCTGCCACCGGCCACAGTCTTCTGTTCGGATGCGACCATGCGCGGACGCTGCAGGTGGTGGGTGTGGCGCGCGATTCGAGAATCCGCTCGCTCAACGAAGTCACGCTGCCGCACGTGTACCTGCCGTTCTCGCAGGCGTACGACGGCGGCATCGTATTCATCGTCGTAGAGACGGCGGGCGATCCCGGCCCCATGATGGAGCGCGTGCGCGAAACACTGGTCTCCGCCAACCTGGACTTCCGCACCTATGGCGTCGAGCGGCTTAGCGAATCGCTGGACACTTCGTTCTGGCAGGCCCGCTTCGAGCTTTGGGTGCTGGGCATCCTGGGGATGCTGGCGCTGCTGATGGCGGCTGTCGGAATGTACGGTGTGATTTCCTACCACGTCACGGCGCGCACGCAGGAGATCGGCATCCGTATGGCCATTGGCGCCCGGCCCGCCGACGTGTTCCGGCTGGTGATCGGTCAGGGTCTGCGAGTTACTCTGGCGGGCATCGCCATGGGACTGCTCCTGTCGGCGATGGCGGCGCGGCTGCTGGCGAGCCTGTTATACGGGGTCAGTCCAACGGATGCAGCCACCTGGTGCGCGGCCGTGGCGGTGTGGCTGGCCGTCGCGCTGCTGGCCTGCTGGCTGCCGGCCCGGCGAGCCGCGCGCGTGGAGCCGGTGGTCGCTCTTCGTCAGGATTGATCTGTGTGACTACCACTCCCTGACGATAGCCGGCTCGGTAACATGCTGCAAACTTGAGAAGCCGTAGCCGAGCCGCGACGGTTACGGAGCGGTCATGCCGAGTCTTTCACAGCTTCTGAGGCAGCGGTCCATCAAGCAGTAAGCAGAAGTTATCCGGCACAAAGCGGCGAAGAAGGAACTGAACGCGTGTGGATCTGGATGCTGGCCGTGCTCAATGAGCGGTGAGCGGTTCCGCCCCACGCGGCGCCACCAGCCGGTAGGAGACGAAGGCGAAGCGCTTGCTGTCGGGCGCCCAGGAGTTGACGTTGAGCGTCCCCTGGCCGCCGAACAGCGTCACCAGCACCTTCGGATCGCCACCGGCAATCGGCGCCAGCTTCAGCACCACGTCCTTGTTCGGCGGGTGCTCCTTCACGGACTTGTCGTAGCTGATGTAGGAAATCCACTGGCCGTCGGGTGACGGGTGCGCGAACCAGTCCGCCCCGGCGGGACCGCGCGAAACCTGCTCCTGCGCGGAGCCGTCGGCGTGCATGCGCCAGATCTGCATCAGACCCGTGCGTACGGAGTTGAAGTAGATCCACTGCCCGTCGGGCGTGTAGTCGGGACCGTCGTCCAGCCCTTCGGCCGTGGTCAGGCGCGTTTCTTCCCCGCCCTCCACCGGAATCGTGTAGACGTCGAAGTTGCCGTTGCGCTGCGCGCAGTATGCCAGCGTCTTCCCATCGGGCGACCAGCCGTGCCAGTAGGAAGGCTGCGGTTTCACCACCAGCTTCGGTTCGCCGCCGCTGGCCGGGATGATCCAGATCTGCGATTGCCCGCCGGCGGTGCTGGCGCTGATGGCGATCAGTTTCCCATCGGGCGACAAGCCGTGATCGTTGTTCAGTTGGACGTGGCCGGTCTCGATGCGCGTGGGCTCGCCGCCCGCAGCCGCCAGCCGGTACAGCCCACCGCCGCTGTTGTAGTACATCCATTGGCCGTCGTGCGACCAGTTTGGCGCTTCGAAATGCTCACGCGCGCGGCGCACCACCTGGCGCAGACCGCTGTCGATGTCCACCACTTCCAGCGTGCTCTCAATCGCCCGGTCTTTCTCAGTCACCACACCGTCGTTGCGTAGCAGCACATTCGAGAACGTCGCGGTCTCGATGTTGGCTGGATTGTGCGCGCAAACGGCAAGGCCGGCGTAAACCGTCTCGGGCAACTGGAGGCTGAATGAGGCGATGGGATGAAAGACGCCGTCCTTCGACGCCACCTCGGCCAGGAAAACGTTGCCGGTGCGCTCGAGGCGCAGCGTGGCGGGCGCCTGGATGGGCGTACGAACGTCGAGCGTAGGCCCGCCCTTCTCCGCGCGATACTGCATGGCGAGCAGGCCTTCGTTGTGCGACATGACGTCGACGTAGGGATCGTCGGCGGCCGTGCCCGCGCGTAGAATGACCCCGGCCTTTTTGTGCGGCTCTCCCGCGGAGGTGGCCCAGGCCACGTCGGCGGTAATGCTGACGTCGCCCGCCAGTCTCCGCCACACGAACCGGAACGAGTCTGACGTGGCCCACATGTTCACGCCGCTGCCCGTGAGCGTGTAGTTGCTCGCGGCCGCGTCGTACTTTGCCGCGCCCCGATGTTCGACGACGCCAACATCGGCGGTATCGGTGAAGATTCCGAGACTGGATTGTGAAAACGCCGGCAAGCTCACGGTGCCCATGATAACCGGAAGGACGAGATTCCCGATTTGCACGAATCCAGCATACTCGCAAATGGCCGGGGCAGGCGTGCGGGATCACGATAACAGCCAGTTGTCGGTAGTGGGTCAGTTTGCGCCGCACAGGCTGAAGCCTGTGCCACCACCCGATGACAGAACTCTGAGCAACAGGTGGCACAGACTTTAGTCGGTGTGACAATCCTGCGGCCAGAGGGCAAACTGACCCACTACCTGGTTGTCAGACGACGAGCAACTGCAAGCCGGGAGCGAGTCGCCTGAGATCGTCAGCGTCGCTGGTGACGACGCTCTGCCCGGCCCTCTGCGCGCAGACGACGACGTGAGCATCGACAATATCGGCCGTCCTGGTCTGTGCCAGCAGAAGACCGACACTCGTCGCGTCCGGTCCGTCCAGCGCAATGAGGTCTGTGCCGGCCTGTCGAATGAGCCGGGAAAGGCGGGCCTGCTTTGCCGGGTTACGCATGGCCTGTGCCAGCGTCGTCGCGGGAATTGTAATGCGCAGGCCGCGTTCTGCCGCGCGAGCGAGCAGTGTGAGCACCCGGCGGTCGTCCCGGTCCAGTGCGATCAGCCCGCCAGTATCGAAAGTGATACCGCTCATGCAACCTTCCTTCTTCCGGAGACTCTCTTCCGTTCCCGCGGAGAGAGAAGCGCGTCGGCCCACGCACGTTCCTTCTTTGTCAGCAGGCCACCCGTTCGCCGCAGACCGTCTCTTAACATCTCCCTCCACCCCGCTGCATCATGAAGAGCAATGCCAACCGCATGTTGGACGAAGGCAGAAACGCTTGCGGCCGCTCCGGCTGCCACCTGCGCACGGATCTCCTGTACCTGAGCGTCCTGAAGCGTGATGGTGATCTTGGTGGTTGCCATACCAACAACCATACCATGCGAAGGACGTAGAATTGCCGGTGCAATGACGAGTTCTCCGCCTCCCGGCTCACAATCCGACCAGCATGGCCCGGCTCGTCTAACGCTCCACATGGCCGTTCAGCACATCATCGAACTATCGGAACGCGTTCTGAGTTCATCGCTGCGGGACTACAAATCGGTCGAGGTCGGAGTCAACAAATCGCCTTGCTTGGCCGCATGGGGAGCGCGAAACCTATTGGAACCGCGCGTGATTGCAACCCACGTCGTTAATTCCTAGGCAAATGCACGAGAATCCCAAGCAGTTTTCGTTTCTGACATCGCCGAGTTTTGGTAGTGTGTCCATTTGAACACGCCCAGCCGCTTTCGCACTTGACAAGTCCAGGGGAAGGTGCCTTTGGTCCGTGGCACATGCGAAAGCGCCGTGGGACAATCGAAGCATGGTACCTAAACTGGAAACGGCACATCACTTCTGTTCTATTGGCACATTTGTGCTCACAGTCGTTCTGGTCGCAGTCGCTGTAATTCCTATGCTGGCACCTGCAAGGGGGCCTCTAGTGCGGTGGATTATGCCGTCCTGTCTCTGCGCGGCCCTGATCGTAGCTGGCATTCTGCATTTCATGGCAGTTCGCGCTAAGCCACAACCAAAAACCTCTGGGGCTGCGCGAAGCCAAGAGTCCTCACCGCAAATGCACAAAGTGGTAAAGGAGTATTGGAACGCGCCATTCTATCCGGACCGGAATACCGTGGGGAGAAAGCTGGAGTCGGCTATCTTTGGAGGACCGGACGGAAATCATGTTGACGTGAAGCCCGTGATTGAAGCGTTACGAGCGGGAGAACTTGTGGCGGTAAATCAGTACGAGTTGTGTCACGGGCAGGACCCTTACTACGGAAGAGAGAAATTCCTCACAGTCACGCTCTCAGAGACGGTCGCAGAAGGAGCTGTGTTCATGTCTCCGGCCAAGTGGCTCACAGGCACATCAAACATCCGCGTGGACAACGATGTGCAACCTATTCCGCCAGCAGAGTTGCCGATGTATCACTCCATCAGAAATGATTTCAGCTTACTAACATACTCTCAGCGATTTGCAGCGAAAAGAATTCTGGATTGCCCCGGCAGACCAAAGATGGACGTGCAAAGAGAACTCTCCGAAATGGGTTTTGGAAAGCCTGACTTGGACATAGGGCAGTTACTTTATCGCAACTTAGTGGAGGAAGTCCATGACGGGTACAGGCCGAGCCCGTGGCTCGTAAAATTCCATGCTCAGTTGCTAAGAGAGTTTCCGCTTGGCAGTCGTGGCGTCTGACTTGCCGTCTTCCTGCCTTGTCCACCGCCCTATATACTGAGTCTTCACATGCTCCTGTCGGTCCTGATCCCGGTGTACAACGAACGCACGGTGGTGGAGCGGTGTCTGGCGCAGGTTCTGGCCGCGCCGCTGCCCGAGGACATGGAGCGCGAGTTGATTGTCGTCGACGATTGTTCCTCCGATGGAACCTCCGCCATCCTCGACACGCTGGCCGCTTCCGAACCGCGCATCCGTCTGTTTCGCCAGCCCGTGAACGGAGGGAAAGGGGCCGCGGTCCGCACCGCCATCGAGCATGCCCGTGGCGACTTCTGCCTGATCCAGGACGCCGATCTGGAGTACGATCCGGCGGAGTATCCGCGCCTGCTGCGGCCACTCCTCGATGGACACGCCGACGCCGTGTTCGGCTCGCGCTATCTGGCCGGCGCACAGATGCGCGTGCTGCCCTTCTGGCACTCCGTCATCAACAAGACGCTCACGGCGGTCTCCAACATGTTCAGCAACCTGAGCCTCACCGACATGGAGACCTGCTACAAAGTCTTCCGCACCGACCTGCTGAAGAGCATTCCCATCCGCTCGCAGCGCTTTGGCATCGAGCCCGAGCTCACCATGAAAGCGGCCAAGCGCAAGCTGCGCATCTACGAGGTGCCCATCAGCTACCATGGCCGAACCTGGGAGGAAGGCAAGAAGATCGGATGGAAGGACGGTTTCCAGGCGCTCGGGGTGATCCTGCGTTTCTGGCTGATTGACGATCTCTATGCGCAGCCTTACGGACGCGCGTTCCTCAACAATCTGGAGGGCACGCCGCAGTACCTGAACTGGATGGCGGGGCTGCTGCGGCCCTACCTGGGCGACCGGATTCTCGAACTGGGCGCCGGCATCGGCACCCTCGCCGGGCAACTGATGGGCCGGCGCCTCCAGTACGTGGCCACCGAACGCGACCCGCTGTACCTGCACGCGCTGCGCAATCGCTTCCTGCGCACGCCCAACGTCTCGGTCAGGGAGTTCGACCCGGACCAGCCCGCGCCGGTGGAGGAGCTCGGCGGCCCCTTCGATACGGTCCTCTGCGTGAACCTGATCGAGTACATCGATACCCCGGCGTTTCTTCAGGCCGTCTTCGATTGGACCGCGCCCGGCGGCACGCTGATCGCACTGGTTCCCCAGGGGCGAGCGCTGTTTGGGAGCCTCGACCGGACGCTGGGCCACAAGCGCCGCTACAGCTCCGCGCAACTGCGGGAACTGTTGTCGCAATACGGCTTCGAGGTGGCGGGCACGCGCCAGTTGAACAAGATTGGCGCGCCCGCATGGTGGCTCTTCAGCCGCCTGCTGCATCGCCGGCAGATCAACAAGCTGATCCTCAAGGTCTTCGACAAGACGGTGTGGTTCTGGCGCCGCGTCGATTTTCTCCTGCCGTGGCACGGCCTGTCGCTGGTGGCGATCGCGCGGAGGAGCGGGGACACGCGGCGATGAGCCGCGTTTTTGCGGCACCAGACGAGTACGCGGCTGCCGCCGCATGTCCATTGAGAGCCCCATAAGTGTTACGTTGTTGAGATAGTGGAGCAGGAAGTTCAGGAAATCGTAGAAGAACAACCGGCAGAAGTCGAATCCGTTCCGGAGAGTCCGATCGCGCCGCACTGGCTGCGCCTGGCACTGGCCATCGAGTTCCTGGTGGCGTTGATCGCGGTCACCGTCACATGGCAGGAGATTGGCGGACAGGGCCACCTGGATCTTATGCCGTGGTACGTCAAGCTGACCGCGATTGGCGGCGCCTGCTGGGCCTTCGTGCGTTTTTCGGCGGCCCTGGCGCGGCCGGGTAAGTGGCGGACCCGGCGCTCGCTGGGCTGGTTCTGCGCCGTTCTCGCGCTGGTGGCGGCCATGGGGCTGATCACGTACTACTACCACCTGCACGAGCCTGCCGACGACTCGGACACCGACGAGAACCCGAGCACTTCGGTCAGCGTCCCCGACCGGCCCGCAACAGGCGAGCATCTGTGAGTGACTCGGCGACAACGCAGGCCCGATTCGAGAAGTGGAGCGTGCCGGAGTGCCCGTTCACCGTCGAATACCGGCACGGTCTGATGCAGGAGCTGCGCGCCGCGGTCGCTTACGGGCAGCAGGCGTTCACCAGGGGCGGCATGGAAGTTGGCGGGGTGCTGCTCGGCACGCGCTCCGCCGGCGGCCCTTCCATCCGCGCCTGGCGGCCGATTGCCTGCGAACACGCGAACGGCCCCGCGTTGGTCCTCTCCGGCCGTGACCGCGACGAATTGAAGAAGTTCCTCGACGAAGCCGCCACCCTGCCCGACCTTGCCGGTATCGAGCCAGTCGGCTGGTTCCTGTCTCACACCCGCAGCGACATTTCGTTGCGAGAGTCCGACCTGAACCTCTACCAGGAGTTCTTTCCGGCCGCCTCCGACGTCGCTCTGGTGCTCCGGCCCGGGCGCCATGGCGCTGCACGCGCCGGCTTCTTCTTCCGCGATCCGGAGGGCGCAGTCCAGAGCGACCACAGCCTGCTCGAGTTCAACATCGAGGGAGAGGGCGGGTGGGCTTCCATCCCCGTGGACCGCACTCCCGCGCACCCGGCCGAGATCTCCGCGCCGCCCGAACGACGGCGCCGCGGCGCCGCTTCCACGCCCGTGGATACGGCGTCGGCATTCGTACAGACCACCCGCGGCGACGTTCCCGAGCTGGATCCGGTGGCCACCCCTCCGGCAAACGGCGAGAGTGAGCCGGTCCTCACCGGCAAACGGAGCTGGAGGTGGATCGCGCTTCCCGTAGCTGCCCTGGTGGCCATCGGATGGCTCTATCTGGCGCGGAACCGCGCGCCCGAACCCGCGGTGACGCCAATCGAGATGACCGTCACCGACCGCGGCGGTCAGCTTGTCGTCGAATGGGATCGCTCCCGGCCGGAACTGCAGCGTGTACGCGCCGGCGAGATTTCCGTCACCGACGCGGGTAGCAGGGTGAGTATCGCGCTGTCCGCCGCGGAAGCGCAAACGGGCTCGTTCACATGGGCGCGAAAATCCGGCGACGTGCAGGTCTCCCTCCATTTCGACGGCGCCGGAAAGCCGCTGAGCGCCTCCGCGCACTTCCTCGGCGTGGTGCCGCCCCACCAGAAGCCCGAGCACGACACTGCCGAACTGGATCGCCTCCGCAAGGAGAACGTCGAACTGCGCGGGGAGGTGGATCGCGCAAAGGCGCGGGCCGATCAGGCGGAAACGGCGGTCCGCGTGTTGCGAGAACGGCTGGACGCCGTGGAGCCAAAGAAGTAGTGGGCACGCTCTGTGGAGCAGCGCCATGCGCTGCCAACACAGGCTGATGCCACCATATGCCGACAAGCTTCTGATAAAAGGTAGTACAGACTTTAGTGTGTGTAAATGTAGCTGCCACCCGCGCCTCGGCGGGTTCAGAGGCGGCCTTGAACTCCCACCTCCGGAATCCTCGGCAACCATTTCCGCACCGACGCTCAACGGTAAATCAACAACTCACTTCAGAAAATGAAGTTCATGCCGGAGGATTTGCGCGATGCGCATCTGACTCCTGCGGTCCAGCCGCTGCCATAACGAATCCGGATCGTCGTCGAACAGCAGCCGGGCGTCGGGCGTCAGCACCGACCATGCGCCAAGCTGGACTTCGTTCTCCAACTGGCCTTCGCCCCATCCGCAGTAACCGACGTACGAGTGAAACCGTTCCGGGGCCGAAGCGCCGGCGATCTTCTCGATGGCCTCGGAGTTCGCGGTCTCGTACACGTCGCCGGTGACGAGCTGGCCTTCCTCCGGCTTCGTACGCGAGCGGAATAGCGCCAGCATGAGGTCGGTCTGCACGGGACCCCCTTCGTACACCAGATGCGTGCTGCCGCTTTTCAGATCGGGCAACACCTTCGCGAGCGTGGCGGCCGTGCGGCGATTGACCACCAGGCCGAAAGCGCCTTTCTCCTCGCTGTACTGAACCAGAACCACCACAGTGCGGACAAAGTTCGGGTCGCTCAGCGCGGGTTTCGCCACCAGCAGCGCGCCCGCTGCGAGGTTCTCGCGGCCACCGGCGAACTGCACCGTGCGGAAGGTGCGCGTGGGCTCTCGCGTGGCCGCGAAGATGGCCACCGCGAGGACCGGAACCGCCAGCAGAAGCGACCACCAACCCGCTCGCCGCATACGGATCTATTGTCGCTCGTTCCGCCGAGCGGGTTTACAGAGCTCCCTGAGGTACGTTTCAGCCGAATGCTCAACCTACACCGGATGCAATGCCACCAGACGGCGAACAGCGGCAATAGCTGCGCCAGGCAAGCAGCCGGCCGCCATCATCCCCAACGAGCCATCCAGAGTCCGCTCATCGGAGCTTACGTCGGTTCTTACGTCGAAGCTCACTGAACGGGGATCGGTCTCGTCGTCCAGGGTGAACCCCGCCAGTACGTCCTCGGCTTCCCGTCAGGGCTGCGGCAGCCGTAGTGAGCAGAACCAAAGCCGCGACCACCGGACTGTCAACGCTCACTGCGAGGCGGGCCCCCGCCCCACTATGAACAACGAATGAGCCGGTCGCGGCCGAACCGTTCTCCGGTCCTGGAGTACATTAGTGAGAGGACGTGCCCCGGTGGCAGTTGCTCCCATCCCGCCCCTTGTTCCCGCAGAGGAATACCTGAATTCCAGCTATCGGCCGGACATGGAGTACGTTGACGGCGTCCTTGTGGAGCGCGGCATACCGACGTTTGCACACGGCCTCTTGCAGATGATCCTGATTCAATACCTCGCCCGGTATCAGAAGGCGCTCGGCTTTCGACCGGTTCCCGAGGTACGAACACAGATCGTCGAGCGAAGCCGCTATCGCATCCCCGACATCATGCTTTGCCCGGTGCCGCTATCCGCCGGCAAAGTCATGGCATCGGTCCCGTGGGCGATCATTGAGATCCTCTCACCGGACGACAGGATGCCGGCACAACTCGATCGCTTTCGAGACTACACGCATATCGGAGTGCGCCACGTTCTCCTGCTGGATCCGGAGCGGCTCGTCGCATTCCGTTTTGAAGATGGCTCGCTGCTGCAGACGCAGTTCACCTCGCTGGCCCTTCCGTCCGGCCCCCTGCCCTTCGATAGCGCGGCGCTATTCCAGCAGCTTGTGGAGGAGCAGAGCGAATAGTTAGCCGCCACCAGCAGCGCGCCCGCTGCGAGGTTCTCGCGGCCACCGGCGAACTGCACCGCGCGGAGGGTTCGCGAGGGTTCTCGCGTGGCCGCGAAGATGGCCATGGCGAGGACCGCCAGCAGAAGCGACAACCAACCCGCTCGCCGCATACGGATCTATTGTCCCGCGTTTCCGGTCCCCAGGAACTTCAGTAGCGCCGCGTTGAACTCTCCGGCGCAATCGAGTTGCGGAATATGGCCGCAGCCGTCGAGCACCTTCATCTGTGCGCCGCCGATGTCATGCGCGAAGCGCTCGCCCGAGGCCAGCGGGATCAGTCGGTCTTCGCGCCCCCACACCACCAGGGTTGGAACCTTGATGCCGCCCAGCTTGCCATCCAGGAAATCTTCTCCGCGCAGCATGGAATCGATGAAGCGGTCAATGGTATAGCCATCGTTGTTGCTCATGTGCCGCGCCAGCAGCCCTTCCGCGGAGGCCTCGTTGGCCCAGGACTGGCGCGCGAAGATCAGACGCAACACCGCCTTCGCCCCTTCCACGGTCGACGGATTCAGAGTGAGCAACTGCTCCCGCGTCGGGGGCGGGGAGAACGAATAGCCGGCGGAATCGACCAGAACCAGCTTCTCCACCCGCTCCGGATGCGCGAGGGTGAAGGCCATGGCGGCCCAGCCGCCCAGCGAGTTGCCCACCACGGTCGCCTTGCTTACGCCGGTCTTTTTGCAGAAGGCCTCGAGGAAATCCACCAGCGTCGCCACGCGGTAATCGATCAGCGGCTTGTCGGAGGCCCCGAAGCCGATCTGGTCGAGAACCAGCACGTGGTAGCCGGCCGCCAGCGCGGGAATCGTCGGCCCCCAGTTGTGCCATTCGCCGCCGAGGCCGTGGAGCAGGATCACGTTCGGCCCGGAGCCGGCCTCTATGTAGTGGATCTTCTGGCCGAAGACCTCGGTCTGTTTGTCGTTCGGCGCCTGTGCCCAGGCCGCCGAAGACAAAACGAGCAGCGCGACGGTGACGGGAAGAATTCGCATGTACCCTATCATGGCAGGGTATCGAGGGTCCTGCGGCTCCCGAGGACAGGATCGCGCTTTGTCAGGCAGGCAGGACAACGAAGCGTACTGAATCGAACGGAGTGAACTCCCATCCGCTCGGCCCATCAGTCGAGTGTTGGCAGGTGAAGGCTGGCCCGCAGGTGCCCTCGCCACTACCACCTTCGACGGAGGCACGTGGTCTCTTGTTTGCCCCGCCTCCTTCCCGCGGTACACACAACGCGTCACAATGCGTACCTGTCACGTCCATTGTCGCGCCACCCGGCAGCAAAACACTTGCTGACAACTGACCTTGGACAGTTCGCCGATGAAGTAGCGGCGGCATTGATTCGAAACGGCATCGGATGCGGCGCATGGGATTATGACTTTTATGGTATGTTGAAATGTGAGCTGGACGGTCGAGACGCTCAACGAAACCGTTGACGCGGAGATCGAGACCTTGCCCGAAGACATGCGGGCGAGGCTCGCACGTATCGCCTGGCTCATCGAGGACAAGGGTCTGGAGCGTGTGGGCGAGCCGCTCGTCAAGCATGTCGAAGGCCGGCTGTGGGAGATGCGGCTGAAGGGTCGCCGCGGAATTTCGCGTGCGCTGTACGTGACGGCAGTGGCAAGGCGCGTAGTGATCGTGCGGGTATTCGTGAAGAAAACGGAGAAGACGCCCCGCCGCGAGATCGATCTGGCCCTGTCCCGCGCGAAATCGGTTCAATGACGCGATGAGTCAACGGAGATAGCGATGGCACGCATATCCGAGATGCACAAGAAGTGGATGAAAGAGCCGAAGTACCGGAAGGCTTACGAGGCGCTTGAGGAAGAGTTCGCTCTGGCTTCGGCGGTGATGGATGTGCGGAATCGCGCCCGCCTTACGCAAGCCCAACTGGCTCGGAAAATGGGAACCACGCAGCCTGTCGTGGCCCGCCTGGAAAGCGGGCGAACGCGCCCGTCCATACGGACGCTGGAGCGCCTGGCTGCGGCCACCGGATCGCGCCTGCGAATCAGCTTCGAGCCGCGCAGCGGCAAAAGGGGGACCGCCGCCTGCTGAGCGTCCCCAAAAAATGCGAAGCCCGATCCGAACATGTCCGGACCGGGCTCCCTTACCTCGCTTGCGCGCACCCGATACTTACTGAACCTGTTGCACCTGTTGCATGCGGTACCGGTTCATGATCTGGGTCATCTGGTCTTTACAACGCAGTTTCAGCTTCTTCAGCCGATGCTCTTCCACTTCGTCTTGCGGAGTGAGCCGCGGTTTCGACTCGATAGTCTCGAGCTGTTGGTGATACTCCGAATGCCGAGCCGCCAGTTGGCGGAACTCGTCGTCCGTCTGCATCAGGTGCGCCTTCAGATCTTCCTGCATATTCTCCATCAGGCTTGTCTCCTTGCGGAATGTCCGTGTCCGCCCCTGTGTAGGGAGGAGCGGTTCGGTAGGACGGCTGAGATACATGAGCGATTCAAACTCGACGACCGCTTGCGGTCTCCTGACAATTGTGACGATAACATGAACGCCTTTTCATGACAATCCCCGACTCGGGTGGGTCCTCGTAGTACGCGGGCCTTACCCCTGCCTCAGTGAAACCCATGACACTGTAAAACGCCCTCGCAGTCTTGTTGGACGCGCGGACCTCCAGAAAATAGTAAGACAAATTACGGTCGCACTCCGCCTCCAGCAGCGCCCGCGCGATCCCACTCCGGCGGAACTCCGGGTGCACGGCAATGTTCAACACTTCACGTTCGTCCTCGGCCACGGCGCGGCACACCAGGTATCCGGCCAGGCGATCGCCCACGGTTGCCACCCAGCAATCGTGGCCGAGGTAGTCGGACACGCTCCACTGCGCCGCCTCGGGGGAAGCGCGCTGGATTCCCGCGATCGCCGGAAGGTCGCTCTCGACGGCTCTGCGAATGGTGGTCACGGTTCCTGAACGAACTGGATGGCGCGAACTTCGCCGCTGGTCCCGGTCTTCTGGTTTGGCTTCTGGTCGTAGCTGACATGGACCTTGCGCGCGGGCTTCTGCGCCCCGCAGGCGAGCGCGCCATCACTTCCCTGAATGGAAGCCTGCGACGGATCGGTGACCAGCAGCCGGACCACCCTGCCCTGCGCGGTGTGGATCACGAGGCGCCCCTGCTGGCCCAGGCAGTCGAATCGCTCGAAGACGCCGTCCACAGATGGGGCGCTCTTCTCCAGTTCGCTCCACTCCACCGCGCCCTCCTTCGAGAACTGGCCGTTCGGGTTGAGCTTCGCATTTGCCTTGCTCTCGGCGGCGTGGATCTCCGCGAGCGATGCCTGGCGAACGCGGTCGAGGTCGCGCTGGCGTTCCTCCTCCTCGCGCTTGCGGGCGGCATCGGCGGCATCCAGACGCTCCTGTTCGGCGCGCAGGCGCTCATCCCGCACTTTCTGCCGTTCGTCGTCGCTGCCCGCCGCTCTTTCCGCCATGGCCCAGGCGCGAGCGGCATCCTGAAACTGCTCCGCCTCGGCGGCTGACCGGGCCAGCGCCTCCCACAATGCGATGTCCCGCGACGACGCTTCGGCCGCCTTCTTCAACCAGAACGTACGCCGTACGGGCCCCGGCTCGGTCTCGGAAAGGCGCACGAACGGGTCCGCCCACTTCGGGTTCAACTCGGCCGCCTTCACCAGGTCCGCCCTCTTTTTTTCGACGGCCGATTCCAGCAGTCCGGCTTCGTACCACGCGCGGGCGTTCTTCGAGTTCTGCGCGATGGCGTCGGCCAGGTGCTTTTGCGCCCCGGCGCGATCACCGTTCGCCAGCGCGGCCAGCCCCACACCCTCTGCCGCTTCGACCCCGTGCACCTGGAGGTAAAGATCCGCGGCCCTGGGCGAACCGGCGGCCAGCAGGTAGTCGGCCATGAGCAGCTTCGCGTCGGAGGCGTCGAGCTGAGTGACGTGGAAGTCGCGGTCCGGACTGATGGCGGCGCCGCCGAACGTGCGCGCGGCGAAATGCCCCGCACCCAGATAGGCGGTCAGTCGCCGTTCCAGCTCAGCCGCGTTGAAGCGGAAGGCGTTGCGGCAGGCCACGTCCATGTCGCCGCCCTGTTCCAGATTCGAAAGGAAGATGTGCAGTTCGCCGGCGGTGTTCTCGTCGGTCACCAGCATCTGCAGGCGCGCCCAGTCGCGAGTTGGGTTAGCGACGGGCTCCCCAACGGTGACGCGCGTGCCGTTCGCGCTTAGGGTGGAGTAGAGCGCCACCAGTCCGCTGTCGACGGCGTCCGGCAGCTTGTGCGTGTTCTCGTCGAGAAGGCGGCGAGTGACCCGGCCCTTCAGGGGGATCGTCAGGAGCGCTTTTTCGTCCACGGCTACCATCCAGGCATCGCGGGACAGCGCCAGCCCGGCGAGGGGCGCAGGGGCTCCGCCGTGGCGAAACACCAGGACCTTGATAGGCCGCACGAGCGGCAGGTCCTGTTTGGCCAGCGCCGCGCCCAGCGCATAGCGAAGCTGCTCCAGTTGATTGAGCACGTCGCGCGCCGACTTGTCCCCGACACTGGAGAACACCTGAAACGGTCCAGCGTGAACCGAAATCCAGTGGTCATCCGCCCTGAGCGGCAACAGCGCCAGAAGGCCGAGAAGGACAAGATGCCGCACGATTCGATGATAGCGTGGGCTTCTGCCCTCGGCCCATGAACGCTGGGCGACTACCCGTGGGTGATTACCGGCCACGCACCGGTCGCCGGCACTTCTACGAGTCGACTACCGCAACCAGGTGGGCCAGCTCCGGATTGCAGGCAACTCGTGCAGCGAGTGCTTGTGGTGAGGCTGGACGAACTCGGCGGGTGCAACATCCTATCTTCTGGAAAGTGGCTTTCAGGGCTACTTCAGGCCGGTAAGAAAGGCACGTATTTCACGCAGTACGTCCGGTTCATTGGACAAGAATATGTAATGCGCACCCCGTACCCTGATCACACGCGCGGTGGGCACGCCACCTTCAAACGCCTTCGCCTGCTTTTCTGTTAAAACATCAAGCGTTGTGAAATAGGCTCTGGCCGCCTCCCGCACCGCGGGATCTGTACTCTTGTTGATCCAGTTCTCCTGGACGTGGGGGATCGCAAAGATGACAAGCGCGGGCACCGGGATACCCGTATACTTCTTCGTGCTCGTCATAATCGCCATAAACGCCTGCGAGCCCGGAAAATCGCGGGCCTTCCCGGGTCGTCCGTCGGAGGCCGAATCCCAGGTCTGGCGGAACTCCGCCTCCGGCGTCAGGAATCCATATACTTGTGCATCCCACTTTTGCAGTGCGCTGAAGCTGGCCAGATCGGAGTCGCCTGGAGTTGGAGGTTGAGGTCCTCTGATCTCTTGAAACTCCTTCATCGTCAGCCCCGTGCCATTGTCGAATGCGTATGGATATCCAGCCTCGAGGTAGACGAGTCCCCCAACCCGGTCCGGGTGCGAGGTTCCTACCGAACTCAATTCCGCGCCTGCGATGGAGTGCCCCACCAACACGGGTCTGTTGAGTTTGAGCGCGTCGATGACGGCCAGCACGTCGTCACGAAGGCGATCGACCGCGTTCTCCGAGGCTGAAAACCCGGACGCGCCGAACCCGCGCCGCGTAATGCCGTAAACATGACAGTTGGCCGTAAGCTTCGGTGCGAACTCGTCGAATACGTGCGCCGTGTTCCCGCCCCCGGCCAGGAGGACCACAGGCCTGCCAGAACCGCCCCAATCGAGCACTTCCAGCCGAACGTTCTTGTCCACGGTTACGAACCGTACGGTGTGGGGGGATGGGTCCCGCCAGGAGCCGGACTGCTGTGAATAAAGTGGAGCCAGCAGTGCTACAAACAGTGCAGGACCGCCTAACTGACTGCAGCGCAGCATATAGTTCTTCACCCTCCTGAGCGATTACGGTGTACAGGTCTCCAACGTTCCCGGTCTTTTTCACGCGACTACATTCGCGACGTATCCCGGACGCCGTAATGTCGAACGAAGTCACTCAACTCCTGGATCATCGGCTACTCGGAAGCCCCGTGAAAAAACGGGCCCCGCTCGCGGCGGCCCCGTTCACCAGAAGACTGGGCCTCAGCCTGTGGCCGGCGGTAGCCGCGTTCCCTACTCGGTCCGCAGAGCTTCCGCCGGGTCAACACGAAGCGCGCGCCAGGCCGGCAGCGCCGACGCCACCACCACCACCGCGAACATAGCCAGCGCCACCGATGCAAACGCCAGCGGATCGGTGGAGCTCACCTGATACAGCAGACTCCGCAGCACGCGCGTCACCGCCAGCGCACCCGCGCAACCAATCAGCAGGCCCGCGCCCACCAGCAACATCGCCCGGCCCGTCACCAGCCACAGCACGTTCCGGCGCGTGGCGCCGAGGGCCATGCGCAGCCCAATCTCGCGCGTCCGCCGCGCCACCGACCACGACAGCAATCCAAAGATCCCCAACGCCGCGAGCAGCAGCGCGGCACCGGCGAAGGTCCCCAGCAGAATCGTCTGGAAGCTGCGATTCGACACCGACCGCGACACAAGCTGATCGATGGTCTTCACGTTGGCCACCGGCTGGTCGCGGTCGACACTGTGAATGGCATCGCGGACCGCCCCCGCCAGCGCCAGCGGCTCGCCCTCGGACCGCACCACCAGCGACATCTTACTGCGGACATCCTGCAGGTAGCTGAGGTAGAGAGCGGGCCGCGCGTCGGAGTCAAGCCCGTACTGGCGGGTCGGCCCCACCACGCCCACAATGGTGATCCACGGCCCGGTGCTGCCGCCGCCGATGCGAATGTGCTTCCCGATGGGGCTCTCGCCCGGCCAGTGCGCGTTGACGAACAACTGGTCGGCCACGGCGACGCCGGGCGTGCCGCGACGGTCGCGGTCGTTCATCCAGCGGCCGATGCGCAGCGGGATGCCGGTGACACGCAGGTAGTCCGGGCTGGTGAAGCGCGTGGTAGCCATCGCCAATTGGCCGATCTTCGCGACAGGCTTGTCTTCGATGACGATGAATCTCTCCGGAGCAGGCGTGAACGGCGCGTTCTCCACCATCGCCGCCGCAACGACGCCCGGTATGGCCTGCACGCGCCCCAGCGCGCGTTCGAAGAACTCCGACTGCTTCTGCGCGTCCGGATACCGCGACGCTGGCAGCGGGATGTCCATGGTCAGGATGCTGTGCCGCGTAAAGCCCGCGTCGTTGGCGAGCACGTGCATCAGGCTGCGGACAAGCAGCATGGCCGCGGCCAGCACCACCACGGCGAAGCTCAACTGCGTAACCACCAGAGCCGCGCGCAGCACCTCCGATCGCCCGCCCGTCGAAGTACGTCCCGATTCGTTGAGCACACTGTTGACGTCAGCGGCGGACAACCTGCGCGCCGGAGCGATACCAAAGAGAATCCCAGTGGCCACCGTGAGACACGCGGCGAACAGAAGCACGCGGTAGTCGACGCCGGGGTGGGCGAGCTGCTGCAGATCCGTGGGGCTGAGGACAAGGAACAAACGCGCCACCCACACCGACACCAGCGTCCCCAGCGCGCCACCGCACACGGCGAGCAGCAGCGCCTCCACCAGCAACTGCCTGACGACGGCTCCGCGCCCCGCGCCCAGGGCCATGCGTATGCCCATCTCCCGGCTCCTGGATGTTCCGCGGGCCAGCAGCAATCCGGCCAGGTTGGCGCACGCGATCAGGAGCACGCAGCCGACCGCCGCCGACAAGATCCACAGCGGAGTGCCAATGCCGCCGCGAATCTCTTCCGGCAGCGGGGCCACGCGAGTGCCCATGCCCAGGTCAAGATCGTTGGCCTTGAAATGCGCCTGCGCCAGCGACGCCACTTCAGCCTGCGCTCGCGGGATGGTCACGCCGGGCTTCAGCCGCGCCAGCGTGTACATGCTCACCGAACCGTACGCCTGCTGCTCGGCCGGCGTCATCGCCAGCGGCGTCCAGAAATCCACCGGCGGATACGTGAGCTTGCTCAGGTTCACACTCATGCTGAAGCGAAACTCCGGCGGCATCACACCAATGACGGTGTAGTTTGCGCCGTCCAGGGCCACGGTGCGTCCAATCACGCGGCGGTCGCCGGCGAAACGCCGCTGCCACAATCCGAAGCTGAGCATCACCACCCGATTTGCGCCCGGCACGTCCTCCTGCGCGGTGAACGTGCGCCCGGCGAGCGGCGGAACGCCGAGGATGGAGAAGAACGAGGCCGATGCGCGCGCACCATCCAGGCGTTCGGGCTCGCCGGCGCCGGTCAGATTCGCGCTGTAGAGCTTGAACCCTGCGGTGTCCGCGAAGACGTGGTTGCCGCGCTGGATATCCAGGAACTCGGGGTTGAACAAGGGCAGCCGGGGGAAGCCCTTCTGTGGCCACATGCCCCAGACCATGACAATGCGGCCGGCATCGCGGTACGGCAGCGGCTTGAGCAACAGCGCGTTCACCACGCTGAACATGGCCGCGTTCATGCCTATTCCCAGCGCTACCGTCAGAATGGCCACGGTGGCGAAGCCAGGCGTCTTCGACAGCACCCGAATGCCGTGGCGGATGTCCCGAAGGGTCCCGGACCAGTTCATAAGACACCTCGACGTTGGTGTGGGGCGGACCCATGGTCCGCGCGGGACGCCCCGTCCCGCCCTGCGACAAGCGGGCCGGGGGCCCGCTGCAGACGAGGCGTCCGCCCCACGACGCCGCAAACTAAAGCAACCACTCGCCCCCTCCGATAGTATGCAGGAATGCTGGATTTTACGCGCGCTCGAACCCTCGTGGGGAAGTGCGCAAAATGCTCCCGTTCAGGCAGTTACGCTGTCAGTACGAACCACGGCAGCAGGACCGCGCCCGGAGCGCTCTCCGGAGGACAGTGTAAAATAGATTGTCCACCGGTCCACAGCGTGGCACTTGACAGCCTGCGAAGAAGGTTGAGGCCAATGAAAAGATCGAGCCTGTATCTGGCTTTCCCTCTGCTGATCCCCGTTCTCGCCGCTTGTTGTGCGGCCGCCCAGACCGCGCCCGATGTGAGCGGGCGCAGTCCACGGGAGCAATCCCAACCCGCGCAGACGCCGGCCAATGCCGCTCAGGGCGCCCCCGCGAACAAAGGTGCGGCGCTGCCTCTGGCCGTCGACCCGCACAAGTACCTCATCGGGGCCGAAGACGTGATCTATGTGCTGGTGTGGCGGGAACCCGACCTTACCGGCGACAAGGTGGTCCGCCCCGACGGGAAGATCTCTCTGCCCCTGGTCGGCGAGGTGCAGGCAGCGGGTCTGACCCCGGATCAGCTCGGCAAGGACATCACCGCGGCGCTCACGAAACTCATCAACAGCCCCGAGGTGACCGTTTCGCTATTGGCGGTCAACAGCAAGAGATACTATATCGACGGCGAAGTGAACAAGCCCGGAGAGTATAAGCTGGTGACGCCCACCACGATTCTGGAGGCGCTCAGCGAAGCGGGCGGCTTTCGGGAATTCGCCAAAACAAGGAAGATCAGAGTGTTGCGTGGCACCGACACATTGAAATTCAACTACAAGGAAGTGAGCCACGGCAAGAAGATGGAGCAGAATATCCTGCTCCAGAGCGGGGACCACATCATTGTGCCCTGAGGGAGGTTCCCTGAGCCGGGCCGGGGCCGTGAAGGAGTGCGCATGCAGCCTGTCGATTCTGTAACCATAACGCGCCGCGCCATGGACGTCGAGGACTACATCGACGTCATGAGGCGGCACAGGAGCTGGATCTTTGGCCCGGCTTTCGCCTTTCTCGTAGGCGGCGTGGTGGCCGCGTTTCTATGGCCCGACACGTATGTGTCGAGCGCGGTGATCAAGGTGGTGCCTCCGCAGGTGCCCGAGGCTTACGTACAGAGCAACCTGAACCAGGACATGAACAATCACATCATGTCCATGGCGCAGTCGATTCTGAGCCGCAGCAACCTGACCAGCCTGATCATGACGCAGAACCTCTACGCAAAGGAGCGCGCGCGCCAGCCGTTGGAAGACATCATCGAGCGGATGCAGGCCAAAGACGTCAAGATCGGCGCCGTCGAAAACCAGCAGGTGGCCGGCAGGGGAGCGGTCACGGCCTTCCAGATCAGCTTCCGGTACAGCAATCGGCTGACCGCGCAGAAGGTGACCGAGGACATCGTCAGCCGCTTCATCAGCCAGAACATCCAGGAGCGGTCGCAGGCATCGAGGAGCACCACGGAGTTCCTGACGGGCGAGTTTGAGGACGCCAAGACGAAGCTGGAAGCGGCGGAGCAGCGGCTGAGCGAATTCCGCGTCCGGAACATCGGCCGCCTGCCGGATCAGATGAACTCAAACCAGGCACAGTTGAGCAGCATGCAGATGCAGATGACGACGCTCGATGCCGCCATCAGCCGTATCAATCAGGACAAGCTGCTGGCCGAGAACCAGCTCCGGATTCTGAAGGATCGCTACAACTCCATCCGGCAGTCCGGCGGCGGCGAGCAGACGGTGGCCACGGTGCAGAGGAACGACCAGCTCGCCGAGAAAGAACGCCAGATCGTCTCTCTCGAGAACACGCTGGCGATTCTCCGCGAGCGCTACAAGGACACTTACCCCGACGTGCAGCGCGCCCTGTCGCTTCTGGCGCAGGCCCGGAAGGATCGCGACACACTCCTGAAGGAAGACGCGGAGAAGAAGCCGGATCCGGCCGCGGCGCCGGTGAGGAGACCCGTGGCGAACCGGGAGCTTCTGGACCTGGAAGCGAACATCCGCCGCATCGAGGGCGAGATCGCGGCCAGGAACCTCGAGATGAAAGACCGGCAAAACGAAATGGCTCGTCTCACCGCGGCCATGAAGACGCTCGAGGCGCGAATCGAGGGCGTGCCGGTCGGGGAAAAGGAATACACGGATCTGCTCCGCGACCGCGACCTGGCGCGGGGGCAATACGACGAGCTCAACGGCAAGAAGAACAAATCCGAGATCGCGACGAAGCTGGAAAACACCAAGCAGGGCGAGACGCTCGATCTGCTCGATCCGGCCTCTCTGCCACAGACCCCCACCGAGCCCAAGCGGCCCGTCATCATCGCCGTTGCCGCGGCCATCGGTTTTGCGGTGGGCCTCCTGTTTGCCGGCGCGCGGGAGATGAAGGACACCTCGTTGAAGAATCTGAAAGACGTCCGGGCCTATACGAGATTGCCGATCCTGGGCAGCATCCCACTGCTGGAGAACGACCTCGTGGTGCGGCGGCGGCGCAGGCTTGCCTGGCTGGCCTGGTCCACGGCGTGTCTGCTGGGGGCGGTGATCATGTCCGGTTCGGTGGTGTACTACTACGCAACGAGAGTCTGAAGGGATAGCATGAGCAGAGTTCATGACGCGTTGAGAAAAGCGGAACAGGGTCTGGGCACAACCGCGGCCAGGCCCGCCCCGGTATCCGACGGTGTCCTGCCCGCACCTGCCGCCGGGGGTCCTGCCGGGGCGGCGGTCCCCGAACGGGCCGCCTCGGCCGTGCAGACCGCCATCCGGACGGTATTTGCTCCCGCGGAGGCTCCTATGGAGGGGCTGCTGGAGAAGGTGGAGGAGATTCCGTTTCTGCCGTCCCCGGAAGCTCTGCTGATCAACGCCGCCCACCCGCACGAAGCCCCCACCGAGGAGTTCCGGACGCTGCGCACCCGGCTCAACCACATGCAGAGTCTGCAGCCGATTCACACGGCGGTGGTGACCAGTCCTTCGCCCGCCGAGGGCAAGTCCTTCGCGGCGGTGAATCTGGCGCTCTCGCAGGCGCAACTGGCGGGAAATCTCACCCTGCTCTGCGATTTCGATTTCCGCCGCCCCATCGTTCACAACCTGCTGCAGACGGAGCGCAGCCCCGGCCTCACCGACTACCTGCAGGGAAAGATCGAGCTGCACCAGGCCATGCGCAGGGTGCAGGGTACGAATCTGTACATCATGCCCGCGGGCGAGGCGGTGATCAACCCGCTCGAGTTGCTCAATCTCAAAGAAGTGAAGCACATGCTGGATCACCTGCCCAGGTTGTTCAACTGGGTGATCCTGGACAGCCCGCCACTGCTGTTCGCGGCCGACGCCAACCTGCTGGCCACGCTGTGCCACGGCACCATCCTGGTGGTGCGGATCGGGGCCACCACCATCGATTCGGTGACCCGCGCGATGCAGTCGCTGTGCCAGAACAACGTGCTGGGCATCGTCGTGAACGGCGCGCGCCGCGGCGAACTGTACAGCAAGTACACGTACTACCACTCGTACTATTCACCCAAAGATGAAGACGAGCACGAGGGCCACGAGGCGACGCCCGAGGTAGAGTAACCCCGGTGGCGGAACAAATCCTGCAGGGACGCCTGGCGGTGATCACCGGCGCGAGCCGGGGGCTGGGCCGGGCGATGGCCCTGGCGCTGGGTCGCGCGGGCGCGAAGCTGGCGCTGGTGGCGCGCGATCGCAACCGGCTCGACGAGGTGGCGCGCGAGGCCGGCGGAAGTGGTATCGAGGCCGCCGCATTCCCGTTCGATATCTCCCGCGAGGATCACGTGGGCGCGCTGGAGAAGGCCGTAGTCGAACGCTTCGGCACGGTCGACATCCTCATCAACGACGCCGGCGTCAACGTTCGGAAGAGCGTGACGGAACTCACGCTGGAAGAATGGAACCGCGTCATCGGCACCAATCTCACCGGCGCTTTCCTGATGTGCCGCGCCTTTGTGCCGCATATGAAGGGCAAGGGCTACGGCCGCATCATCAACATGACCTCGATGATGAGTCACGTTTCTCTGCCTGGCCGCGCGGCTTATTCCGCCAGCAAGGCCGGACTGCTGGGGATGACGCGCGCTCTGGCGCTGGAGCTCGCCCCGGAAGGCATCACCGTGGTGGGAATCAGCCCCGGGCCCTTCGCCACCGAAATGAACGCGCCGCTGCTGAACGATCCGCAGGTGAATCGGCAGTTCACGTCGCGCATTCCGGTGGGCCGTTGGGGCAAGGCGGAAGACATCGGATCGCTGGCCTTGTACCTGTGCTCGGACGCGGCTTCGTTCCTCACCGGTACGGACATCGTCATCGACGGCGGCTGGACGGCGCAGTAAAGCGGCAGCAGCCGCGACGGCACAACCGTGATCCCTGATATACTGCCCTTATTTCAGGGGCCACATCATGAACCGATCCTTGTTTCTGGCAGCCGCACTTATGGCGCTCACCGGCGTTGCGCCGGCCCAGTACATGCGCGGAGTCAACATTTCCGGCGCCGAGTTCGGCTCCAACAGCGAGAACGGAGGCGGCCGCATACCGGGCGTGTACGGTCAGGATTACTGGTATCAGAGCCCGCCGACCTTCGACTATTTCGCCGCCCGCGGCCTGCCCTTCATTCGTCTGGAGGTTCTGTGGGAACGCCTGCAGCCGACGCCTGGCGGCCCGCTCGCCCCGGGCAACCCCAATGACAATCTGGGGTATCTCAAGAACGACATCGCCTGGGCGAAGGCGGCCGGCGCCAAAGTCAGCATCCTCTTGCAGAACTATGGCCGCTACACGGTGAATGGAACCGTTTGTATCATCGACAATCCCTGCAACGGATCGATAAAGGTGACCGGCGCGCACCTGGCGGACTTCTGGTCGAAGATGGCCGACGTGTTCAAGGATGAGCCGGGCGTTGTCGCCTACGACATTATGAATGAGCCGCACGACATGGGCGTGGCCAACTGGAATCAGATCTCTCAGATGACGGTGAACGCCATTCGGCTGAAGGACCCTGACAAGCTGATCATGGTGCCGGGAAACTCCTGGAGCAATGCCACGAACTGGGCGAGCATCAACGGCGCCACAAGCTGGATCAACGACCCCGCCGGCAACTTCTGGTACGAGGGTCACGAGTATTTCGACCACGATTACAGCGGCACTTACGCATGGAGTTACGACCAGGAGCTGACAGCCAATCCGAACGTGGCCAATATCGGAGTTACTCGACTTACTCCGTTCGTGAACTGGTGCGTTACGAACAACGTGAAGTGTTACCTGGGCGAGTACGGCATCCCCAACAATGATGCTCGCTGGCTTGCCGTGCTGGATAGCTTTCTTACGACGCTTGACGCAGCAGGCATGCCGGGCACTTACTGGGCGGCAGGAGAATGGTGGGGCGACTATGCTCTCTCCGTTCAGCCGACAGGCAATTTCACTACCGACCGGGAGCAGTTACAGACTCTTCTAAACCACCTGCAGCCCGACTTACTTCGGACCACCTCGGCTGCCGCCTCTTACGGCTATGCCGTAGCTCCAAACTCCTGGGTGGCCGGTTATGGCAACGGGCTCGCCGCCGGGCTGCAGGAAGCGACAACCGTTCCGCTGCCCACGGAACTCGGAGACACCGAGGTGCAGGTGACCGATTCCGCCGGGAATAGATCGCTGGCCCAACTTTTGTTTGTATCGGGCCGCCAGATTAACTATCTGGTGCCCCCCGGGGCGGCCGCCGGTCTTGCGAATGTGAGCGTTCTGGACAAGGGAATGGCGGTGTCCAGCGGGATTCTCCAGGTGCAACCTATCGCTCCGGGCATTTTCTCCGCGAACTCCGACGGGCAGGGCGTGGCCGCGGGGTACATCCAGCGGGTGCTGCCGGACGGCACTGTCTCGCCGCCCGAACTCGTCTTCGTGTACAGCACGGCACAAGGCAAGCGGATCCCGGTCCCCATCTCCTTCAATGGCGACAAACTGATTCTGGAGCTATTCGGCACCGGATTCGACAACGCGACGGTGGACAACACCCGCGTGACCGTCAACTTTACGCCCGTGATTGTGAACTATGCGGGCGTGCAGCCTTCATGGGCGGGAGAAGATCAGATTAACGTGCAACTGCCGAGTTCGCTGGCCGGATCCGGAGAAGTGCCCGTTCAGGTATTCGTCAATAACCAGTCGGCGAACCCGGTGACCATCACGTTCCAGTAGACGTTATTCGAATCGCAACGCCCTGGTCGGCTCCACCAGCGATGCACGGCGCGCCGGAATGCAACTGGCGATCAGCGTAACCGCCAGCAGCACCAGCGGCACGAGGATATAGCTCAGCAGGTCCACATTGGTGGTGTAGAAGGCCGCCATCACGGCTTTGCCGGCAAGAACCGCGATCAGCAGGCCTATGGCGATCCCGCTCAGAGCGAGCACCAGACCCTGCTTGAGCACCAGCCGCAGCACCGACCCCTGACTGGCGCCAATGGCCATGCGAATGCCAATCTCGCGCGTGCGGCAGGCCACCGAATACGCTACCAGTCCGTAGAGTCCGACCATCGCCAGAACGAGGCCCATCAAACCCATGGCGCCCACAATCTCGATGATCATGTTGGGCGTCTTCACAGCCCGCAGCTCGAAGATTTCCTGCATGGTGCGGACGTAGAAGATTGGCTGGTCGGCGTCGATCGCCCGCACTGCTTCGCGCAACGGAGCCGCCAGCGCCGCGGCGTCTCCGAAAGATTCGGCGATCAGCGTTATGCGCGGTTTCGGGTTCTGCGCCAGCGGCAGGTAGAGATACGGCGTCGGCGGTTCGGCAATCCACACGTATTTCGCCGTGCGCGCGACGCCCACAACCTGCACCCACGCGCCGTTGCGATCGCCGAGGCGGAACCGCTTGCCGATGGCATCCTGGTTCGGCCAGTAACGCCTGGCCATTTCCTGATTCACCACGGCGACGCGCGGCCTGTCCGCCGTATCTGTGGCGTTGAAACAGCGGCCGCGCACAATCCCGATATCCATGGCCTGGAAGTAGTGTTCGTCAACCGTGTCGGCGTACACGTCGAGCGTTTCCGTGCCCCGTGGAAGCTGGTAGCCTTCGGGAACAATCGTGCTGGAGTCCATGATGGGAGACATCGGCACGGTGGAGGTCAGGGCCGCGGACTTCACCCCGGGCACCGTCAGGGCGCGGTCGCGGACCTGCCGGAAGAACCGCATGGCCTGCGCTTCGGTGGAATGCTGCAGGGTGGGATCGAAGCTCATCAGCAGAAGATGGTCGGTGCGATAGCCTGGCCCACCGGTAAGGTATCGCTGGAATCCGCGATAGAGCATGCTGGCCACCACCAGCAGCACCAGGCTCACCGCCACCTGTCCCACCACCAGCAGATTGCGGCCAACGAGCCGACGGCGCTTCCCGGCCTGGTCCGATGCCGATGCCTTGAGCGCCGGCACAAGGTCCGTCCGTGTCGTCTGCAGAGCGGGGGTCAGCCCGAACAGCAGCACACTCAAGAGGGACACCGCCATGGCAAACAGCAGAACCCGATGGTCCATGCTGACGGAGAGCACGATCGGCAGGTCGCTGGCCACCTGAAACGTGCCCAGGAACGCGAGTCCGCCAGAGGCCATCGGCAGGCCCAGCAGGGCGCCGCCAAGCGCGATCAGCAGGCTTTCGGTGAGCAGTTGCCGGATCAGCCGGATTCGCCCCGCCCCAATGGCCAGGCGAATAGCGACCTCGCGAACCCGCGCGCGGGCCCGGCTCAGCAGCAGGTTGGCGACGTTGGCGCAGGCCACCAGCAGCACCAGCACGGCCAGCACCATCAGCATGCCTACCATGGCGGCGTCCCCGGGAGACATCTGGATGCGCGTGGTCAACTCGTCCTTTACCGCTACGCTGGTGTTCCGGTTGGTGTCCGGATACGCGCGCTCGAGGCCTTTCGCCAGCCCCGCGAGTTCGGCCTGCGCCCGCGCGATGCCGACGCCGGGCCTGAGCCTGCCTTTGACGGTGAGGGAACGCTGGTCGCGGTGTTCGAGAGCGGCGTTATCCACATCGCCCGACAGTCGCGGCCCCATTGCCACCGGAACGTACAGCGCCGGCCGGAAGTACTGATCCATGCCCGTGAAGTTTTCCGGGGCGACGCCGACCACCGTGAAGTCGATGCCGTTCAGCCGGATGGTGCGGCCGATCGCAGCCCGGTCCGCGCCAAACTGCTTCTCCCACAGGTCGTGGCTCAACACTACTACGGCGTCGCGTCCAGGCACCCGATCCTCGTCCGCGCGGAATCCCCGGCCGAGTTCCGGCTGGACGCCCAGGGCGGTGAAGAAGTTGCCGGTGACCAGAAAGCCGTACTTCCGTTGCGCCAGCGCGCCGGGTTGCGGGCTGAAACCGAACGGCGTCAGCGAGTAGCCGACCAGCCCGTCGAAGCTCTTGTTGCGGTCGCGCAGGTCCACGTAGTCCCGGTAGGAGAGGCCACCGTTGGGATTGCTGGGCGTTGTCGTTTGCACCGTCGCGATGTCGCCCGGCCGCGGAACGGGCAGCGGGCGCAGCAGCAGAGCGTCGGCCATGCTGAAAATGGCCGAGTTCGCTCCGATTCCGATGGCCAGCGAAAGCATCGCCACCAGCGTGAATCCCCAGTTTTTCAGAAGCGTCCGGATGCCAAAACGTACGTCCTGTAGCATGGCTGACGGAACCCCCTTAAGCAGGGACTACGAAGGGATTACGGGGTTTGATCCGTGAAAGTTGAGCGGTGGGCTCACTCCGCTTCGCACATCACCACAGAGGCACGGAGGACACGGAGATTCACTGCGGTCTGAAGGGCTTGTAGCGAAATTGGGTTCGTTTTGTCGTGCGGCGTCACGGGCCCGGGCCTCCAGTTTGCGGAGCGCCAGGAGCTGTTGCAGGGCTCGGTAGCCGGATCGCTCGATGGCCGCGGCGTAGCGTTGCAGGGTGATTAAGGGACCGGTGGCGTTGTTGATGAGCGCGGCGGCGAGTGCGGAGTCGGCATTGGCGGGGTCGGCGAGGCCGACAATCTGCTCGATCACGGCGGCTTCGAGACGGCGGACGCGGGCGAGACGCCAGCGGGCCTGGACCATTTCCTCGACCAGGAACTGCTCGTGGGTGTTGGTGGGGGCGAAGGTGCGGTGGTACTCGGCGATTAATTCGTCGAATTCCTCCTGATTTTCGTTGGTAAGAACGCGGAAACCGGCGGAGAGGCCGTGTTTGGTGGCGTTGCCGCTGGAAATGGATTTGCCTTGCGCGGTGCGCGGGCCGGTGCTGGCGAGGGCATTTCTGCGATTGGCCAGGATTTGAGCTTCAGTTGACATTTCGCCCTGACGGTAGCACGGGGCGGGCGGGAGATTCCGGGGCGATGCATGGAAGTGGCCTGTAATGTGGCGGTTTGGTTGGTGTGGGTTGTTGTCACCGGGGCGCGGAGTGAAGGCGACTTGAGCTGTAGTCGCAACGTGACTACAATAGGACGTGAGGAACGGGCTTCCAGGGAGGATCACCATGAGTGCCGCCGACACCTACGTTCGCGCTCGCATCGATAGCGCCACCAAGGAACGCGCCGCCGATGCTCTGGCAGCAATGGGACTGTCCATTTCGGATGCGATCCGCCTGCTGATGTTGCGTATCGTGGATGAGCGTCGGTTGCCCTTCGAAGTCAAGGCGCCAAACGCGACGACCCGCAGGGCGATTGCCGAGCTTGAAGCGGGGAAAGGCAAGCGCTTCACCAGCGTCGACGCACTGATGACGGACTTGAATGCGGACGATTGAACGGTCGTCGGCATTCAAGCGTGACTACAAGCGCGCGAAGGCAACACCGCGCCACGGCAGAGATTTGGATTCGCTTGTGTCAACCGTTGTGGCGCTGCTGCTGTCCGATCAGGTCTTACCTGATAATAGCCGTGACCACGCCTTGAGCGGTGATCGGGTGGGCTACCGCGAATGCCATATCAAGCCCGACCTGCTGCTGATCTACCGCAGGCCCGACGCCGGCACTCTGCGTCTGGCGCGGCTCGGCTCACATAGCGAGCTGTTCGGCTGACCCGCCGCATCGCGTTTAGGCTGGCGTACCAGTAGCTCATCAACCCAAACCACCGCCATTGATGTTCTTTCAGCGACTCGGGATCATCCGTATCTACTTCCCGGTCGAATTCGTCTTCAAAGACAGCCCCCTGCAAGTCTGCCCAAGACAGGTACCACGTGAAGGCGAAAAGCTGATCGATAGTAATACGCGGACTCATGTGTTCTGCGCGTTCCAGTTCCCGCCTACACCATCTCGTAAAACGGCTTCAGCGCCGGATACAGCGACTGATACACGCGATGGCCGCTGGCATAGACAGCCGCTTCCGGCGGGCGCGGCGACACCGAGAGCACTTCGCGAATGGCCGCCTTGCAGCATTCCTGCACCGTCGCGTATTGCCCCGTTCCCACCAGCGCCAGCAACGCCGCGCCGTGCGCCGAACCTTCCTGCGACTCCAGGCACACCACCCGTTTATCGAACACGTCGGCCAGCATCTGCCGCCAGAAGGCGCTCTTCGCTCCGCCGCCCGACACGCGCACCGATGACAACGGCACGCCCATGCCCTCGATAATGTCCAGGCAATCCTTCTGGCTGTAGGAAACGCCTTCCAGCAGCGCGCGGATCAGGCTCGCCCGCGTGTGTTTCGCCGTGAGGCCGATCCAGCCGCCCCGCGCCGTGGCGTCCAGATGCGGGGTGCGCTCGCCCATCAGATAGGGCAGCCAGAACAGGCCCTCGGAGCCGGCCGGAGCGGATGCGGCCTCCGCTGTGAGCGCGTCGTAATCGGCGCCCGGCGCAAGCTGATTGCGGAACCACTGGAAGCTCAGCCCCGCGCCCTGGGTGACGCCCATCACGTGCCAGGCGCCGGCCACCGCGTGACAGAACGTGTGCACGCGGCCGCGCGGATCGTAGTGCGGCTGGTCCATGTGCGCGAAGACCACCCCGGATGTCCCCAGCGTGCAGGAGACCACGCCGGATTCCACAATGCCGTTGCCCACCGCGCTCGCGGCCTGATCGCCACCGCCGCCCACCACCGGCGTGCCCTCTTCCAGACCCGTGGCCTCCGCCGCGGCCCGGCTCACGAATCCGGTGACCTCGTGCGATTCATACACTTTCGGCAGGATACCGCGATCGAGGCCCAGCGCATCCACCAGCTCGAACGACCAGCGCCGATTCACGACGTCGAACAGCGCCGTCCCCGAGGCGTCGGAGACTTCGCTGGCGTATTCTCCGGTGAGCTGGAAGCGCACGTAATCCTTCGGAAGCAGCATGTGCCGCAGCCGCTCGAAACTGGCCGGGTCGTTGTCGCGCACCCACAGCAGCTTGGGCAGCGTGAAGCCGGTGAGTACCGGATTGGCGGTGCAGCGCAACACCATGTCGGCGCCCGCTTTGGCGTTGATCGCGTCCACCTGCGCCTGGCTGCGCTGATCGCACCAGATGAGCGCCCGGCGGATCACCCGGTTCGCGGCATCCAGCATGGTGAGGCCGTGCATCTGGCCGGAGAGGCCGATGCCGCGCACATCCTTTCCGCTGGCTCCGGCTTCGCGCAATACCTGGCGAATGGCCTGCTGGGCGGCGTCCCACCAGTTCTCCGGACGCTGCTCGGCCCACAGGGGCCGGTCCATGCGAATGTCTTCATGCGCCACACTCACCGCATGCTTCACGCGTCCCTGGTCGTCCACCAGCAGCGCGCGGGAACTCCCGGTACCGATATCGATTCCCAGCCAGAACATGTTATTTCCTGCGCTCCAGCAGCGGCAGATACGCCGCGCCAAACAGACCCGCCTCGTTGCCCAGAATCGCTTTCTCCACCTTCGTCTCGGCGTGCCGGAACGTGAACGACCGCCAGCGCGCCTCCTCCAGCATCGCCGGTGCGAAGAACTCCCACGCCGGCAGCGGCCCCCCGCTCAGCAGATACAGCGGGAAGTTGAAGATGTTCACCAGCGTGGCCAGCGCCACTCCCAGATACCGCCCCATCGCCTCGAAGATCCGCTTCGCCTTCTCGTCCCCGGCCACCGCCAGGTTGTACACCTGCTCCGACGTCAGATCCGCCCC
>JBEKZH010000052.1:0-39401 GCA_049510065.1 Bryobacteraceae bacterium | reverse complement strand
AGCAGACTTGACATGTCTATTGAGTCATGCTCTAATCAGTGTAGAGTACAGCGCGCTGGAGTCTTATGAACAACCGAATTCGCGATCTCCGAACCGAGAAAAGCTGGTCCCAGGCCGAACTTGCTGAAAAACTTGGTGTTTCCCGCCAGACCGTCATCGGCATCGAGTCCGGCCGCACGGAACCCGGCCTGCCGCTTGCGCTCCGGATCGCGTGGGTTTTCAACAAACCCATTGAGGAGATCTTCCTCGCCGAATTGGAGGACAAGATGAACGTACTGAAAGCCACCTGGCAATACCAGGACAGGTTCGCCACCGCGCTGGATGAGGTGGACATCCTGGCCCGCATGGGCCGGGAGGGCTGGGAGATGGTCGGGTTCGGTCCCGGCTACCTGCGCTTCCGCCGCCCGGAGGACGAGCACTTGCGCGAGCCCTGGGAGTACCACAGAATATCGGGTGTCCTGCACGCGCCCATACGAACGCAATTGGAGGCCGATGGCTGGGTCTACTGTGGCAGTTGGTTGGGCGTCTTCCAGTACTTCAAGCGCCCTCTCGGCCTGGATGTGAACTGACCCCGGCCCGCCGCTGTTGCCGTCAGCATCCCTCCACGGCGACGGACTCCTCGGAATCCGCGGTCCAGGCGAGCGTGGTCACATCCAGAGCGACGATCTTCCCGTCGGTTCCGCCAATCACGGCCGCGGTATGACGGTAGGCCAGCGGATCGCCGGTCACGTAGTGCAGCACCCGGCCTGCCGTGCCGCCTTCCTCGAGATCGCCGGAAGCGATCAGCGCGTCGCGAACCACCTCGGCGGTGACCTCGTCGCTGGAGACCAGCTCCACCTCGGGCCCCAGCACGCGCGCGAGAACTGGCTTGAGCACCGGATAGTGCGTGCAGCCGAGGATCATGGTGTCGACACGCGGGTGGTCGTTCAGGTAGTGGTGCGCCAGCAACTCCGCCTCGGCTGAGTCCGCCAGACCCTCTTCCACCAGGTGGACGAACATGGGACAGGCCCGCGCCCAGACACTCAGGCCGCGCGCGGCGAGCCGCTGCTGATATGCGCCACTGGCGATAGCGCCCAGCGTGCCGATGACGCCGACACGGCCGCTCCGCGTGGTCCGCAGCGCCGCTTCCACGCCGGGCTCGATGACTCCCCACACCGGCACAGGGGTTTGCGTAGCCAGTTCGGGCAGCGCTGCCGCCGATGCCGTGTTGCAGGCGATCACGATGCCGCGCACGTCCTTCTCGAGAAGAAACTGCGCGATCTGCCAGGCGAACTGCGTCACCATCTCGCGCGGCTTGCGGCCGTAGGGTACGCGGGCGGTGTCGGCGAAGTAGATGAAATCGTGGCCGGGAAGGCGGGCGCGCAGGGCTTTCAGAACGGTCAGTCCGCCGACCCCGGAATCGAACACGCCGATTGGACGATGGGGGGGGCGATTGAGCGGAATCACGCTCTCAGTGTGACACGGTGCCGCGCGTGGCAACATTGAGATGGATGCGGCGCGATACGCTGCTCGACTTTTTCGCGGATTTCGACGAGAACTCCGGGCGCTTTCTCATCTACGACGATGGCTTTCGCAGCGAGACCTTCCGTTACGGCGAGGTGGTGCGGCGGGCGCGCGAGTTCGCCACATGGCTTCGCAGTGAAGGGTTTCAGGCCGGCGACAAGGTGGTGCTGTATGGGGAAAACCGGCCGGAGTGGGTGATCGCGTTCTGGGGATGTCTGCTGGAGGGCGTGATTGTCGTTCCGGTGGACTTCCGGTCGCCGCAGGATTTCGTCCGGCGCGTCTGCCAGATCACCGCCGCGCGGCTGGTGCTGACGGGAGTAGAGGTGCCGCCGCCCACGATGACCACGTCGGCCGGCGGGGTTCGCGTCATGCCGCTCGTTTCGCTCGTGGCGAGTCCCGGCAAACCGGCGGCCTGCTCCATTGCCATCACCCCGGAGACCACGGCTGAGATCATCTTCACCTCCGGCGCGACGTCCGATCCGAAAGGCGTCCTCATCACGCACTCCAACATCCTGGCGAACGTCGTTCCGGTGGAGCGCGAAGTGCGTAAGCACCGAAAATGGGCGTGGCCATTCTTCCCCGTCCGCTTCCTGAACCTGCTACCGCTCAGCCACATGTTCGGTCAGGCCATGGCCACGTTCATTCCGCCCATGCTGGCAGGCGAGGTGGTCTTCATGCGCGGCTACAACCCGGCGGAGATCCTGCGGCAGATCCGGACCCGGCGCATCTCCGTGCTGGTCTCGGTGCCGATGATCCTCGAAGTGCTGCGCGAGCACATCCTGCAGCGCTTTCCGGATCTGCGTACGAATCCTCCCACCGGCGAGGGCACGTGGTACCGGCGCTGGTGGAAGCATCGCCGCGTTCACAATGCCTTAGGCTGGAAATTCTGGGCGTTCATTGTGGGAGCGGCTCCGCTTGCTCCGGACGTCGAGACATTCTGGGCGAATCTCGGTTTCCTCGTGATTCAGGGCTACGGCCTTACCGAGACTGCGCCTATCGTCACGCTGAATCACCCGTTCCACGCGAGCAGGGGGACCGTGGGTAAGCCCATCGCAGGTGTGGAGGTGAAGATCGGTGGCGATGGCGAGATCCTGGTGCGCGGCGCCAACGTGAGCAAGGGCTACTACAACGCCGAGGCGGAGACGGAACGGGCCTTCGATGCCGACGGGTGGTTTCACACGGGCGACATCGGAACCATGGACCAGCGGGGCCAGCTCGCCATCATTGGCCGCAAGAAGGAAATGATCGTCACGCCAGAAGGGCTGAACGTTTTTCCCGAGGACGTGGAGCGCGTGCTGCACTCGTTGCCGGGAGTGCGCGACGCGGCGGTGATCGGTACGGATCGCGTGCATGCGGTCCTGCTGCTCCATTCTGGAGCGGACGCCGGCGCGGACGTCGACGATATCGTCCACCAGGCCAACGCGCGCCTCGCGGATCACCAGAAGATCCACAGCGCCTCCCTGTGGCCCTGGCCGGAGTTCCCGCGCACGGAGGGCACGCGCAAACTGAAGCGGCACGAGATCGCTCGCGGCGCCGCGCCACCGCCCCGCGCCGAGCAGCAACGCTTCGCGCCCGAAACGCCGCTCGATGCGCTCAGCTCACTGGAGCGCGTCGAACTCATGGTGACCCTCGACGTGGAGGAAGGAACCCTCGCCGGAGCGTCCACCGTAGGTGAGCTGCGGCGCAAGGCTGAGCACCATGCCGCGGTCCCGGCGCCGGTGACGTTCCCGGCTTTCCCCTCATGGAACCGTTCGTGGTGGGCGCGAGCCGTCCGGCGAATCGCTCTTCCGTGTATCCTGCTGCCGGCCACGCGCCTGTTTGCCTGGATTCGCGTCAGCGGCCGCGAAAACCTCCGCGGCCTGCGCGGGCCGGTGATTTTCGCGCCGAACCACCAGACCCACATGGACGTGCCGGTGCTCATGGCGGCCGCTGGCGCGCCCTGGCGATATCGCATGGCGCCGGCCATGGCACGGGATTTTTTCCACGCGCACTTTCACCCGCGCGAGCATTCGTGGGGGGAGTGGTTCACCAACAGCCTGAATTACTACCTTGCGGCGCTGTTTTTCAACGCCTTCCCCATTCCGCGGCGCGAGTCCGGAACGCTGGAAACCATGCGCTACATCGGCGAGCTCGCCGACCTTGGCAACTGCCTGGTGATCTTCCCCGAAGGCAGGCTGACCGATCGCGGCGAAATCGCGCCGTTCCAGCCCGGCGTGGGCATGCTGGCGTCGCGGCTCACGGTGCCGGTGGTGCCGGTTCGCATCGAAGGGCTCGACCGAGTCCTGCACAAGAGCTGGCGCATGGCCCGGCCCGGCCGCGTGCGCGTGACCATCGGCACGCCTCTTCATCTGACCGGCGACGACTACGCGGCTCTGGCCCGCCAGGTGGAGGAGGCGGTGCGGTCCCTACAATAGGAGAATGTCGGTCTACACGGAACTTCGCGAGCAACTGGAAAAGAATGAGTTCGCCATGGGTCTGGAGCGCGGGCGCCTGGCAGTGGCGCTCGACGTGTTGACCGATGCCCTGGTGCTGGTGGGGCAGCACGGCGTGTATTGTCAGAGCGCCCGGCAGCCCGGCCGTCCGGCGATGGATATTCAGATGATTACCAGAAGCCTCGACCAGGCAAAAGAACTGGTGGCCAGCGTCATGGACGAGCTTCGGCGGAAGCCGGCTGCGCGATAGCGCCACTGTAGAACCGCTTGTTCACACGCGCGGCTCGGAAACGCAGATACGAGCTTGCAGGTACTTACCGAGCCGCGACAGTTATGGAGCGGGGTCAGGAATGACGTCAAGGAGAGGAACCACGAATGGCGACATTGGGTTTGATCGAATACGCGGACGCAAGTCCGGAAGTCCGCGCGGTATATGACGACATCATGGCCACGCGCCAGACCGACTACATCAACAACTTCTGGAAGGCGCTCGCCCACGATCCGGTAACGCTGCGGCGAACCTGGGAGAGCATCAAACAGATCATGGCGCCGGGCGCGCTGGACCCCCTGACCAAGGAGCTGATCTATGTCGCCGTCAGCGTCACCAATCAGTGCGGTTACTGCATCGCCACGCACACCGCCTCGGCCCGCAAAGCCGGCATGACCGAGGCGATGTTCGGCGAGCTGATGGCCGTGGTGGGCATGGCCAACGAAACCAACCGCCTGGCCAGCGGCTGGCAGGTGGAGATCGACGAACGCTTCCGCGCCTGAACGGTATCCTGAATAGATATGGCCTTTCACCTCGCCGTGGATTACAGCCCGCGCGGCGACCAGACGGCGGCGATCGATCAGCTCTACCGCGGCATTCTGGACGGCGAGCGGAACCAGGTGCTGCTGGGCGTCACCGGCTCGGGCAAGACCTTCACGATGGCCAAGATCATCGAGAAGACAGGCCGTCCCGCGCTCGTTCTGGCGCATAACAAGACGCTCGCGGCCCAGCTCTACCACGAGTTCCACACCTTCTTCCCGCAGAACGCCGTCGAGTATTTTGTCAGTTACTATGATTACTACCAGCCCGAAGCCTACATCCCTTCCGGCGACGTCTATATCGAAAAGGAAGCGACCATCAACGACGAGCTGGATAAGTTGCGGTTGTCCGCGACAAGGTCGCTTTTCGAGCGGCGCGATTGCGTCATCATTGCCAGCGTAAGTTGCATTTACGGCCTCGGGTCGCCGGAAGCCTACTACGGTATGCTGCTGATGCTCGAGAAGGGGCAGAAGATCTCGCGGCAGCAGATACTCTCGCGGCTTGTCGACATTCTCTACGCGCGCAACGACGGCGACTTCCAGCGCGGTGCTTTCCGCGTGCGCGGCGACGTAATTGAGGTATTCCCCACTTACGACGACAATGCCTACCGCATCGAGTTGTGGGGCGACGAGGTGGAGAGCCTCAGTCAGATCGATCCGCTGCTCGGCCAGGTGAAGCAGACCTATCTGCGGCTGCCCATCTATCCGAAGACCCACTACGTGATGACGCCCGAGTCGCGGGAAAAGGCTCTTCAGAGTATCGAGGAAGAGCTGACCTGGTGGCACGGCGAACTGACCAATGCCGGGAAGATGATTGAGGCGCAGCGCCTGTATCAGCGCACCATGTTCGATCTCGAAATGATTCGCGAGATCGGCTATTGCCACGGCATCGAGAACTACTCGCGCCATTTCTCCGGACGCCTGCCCGGAGAAGCGCCGCCCACCCTGCTCGACTACCTTCCTCACGATTCGCTGCTGTTCATCGACGAGAGCCATCAGACCATTCCCCAGTTACGCGGTATGTACCACGGCGATCGCTCGCGCAAAGATGTTCTGGTGGAGTATGGCTTCCGGCTGCCCAGTGCGCGCGACAACCGGCCGCTGACCTTTGAGGAATTCGAAAATCGCGTCAACCAGGTGATGTATATTTCAGCGACACCCGGCCCCTATGAACTCACGAAGACGGCTGGTGTGGTGGTAGAGCAGATCATCCGGCCAACGGGTCTGGTGGATCCGGAAATCGACGTCCGTCCGATTCGCGGACAAGTGGATCACCTGCTGAATGAGATTCGCCTGCGCACGGAGAAGAACGAGCGCGTGCTGGTGACCACGCTGACCAAGCGCATGGCCGAGGATCTGGCGGAATACTACACCGGCGTGGGAATCCGTTGCGCGTATCTCCATTCGGAGGTAAGCACGCTGGATCGCATCAGGATTCTGCGCGACCTGCGCCGCGGCGACTACGACGCGCTCATCGGCGTGAACCTGCTGCGCGAGGGTCTCGATCTTCCCGAAGTCTCGCTGGTGGCCGTGCTGGACGCGGACAAGGAAGGCTTCCTGCGCTCCACCGGCGCGCTCATCCAGACCATGGGCCGGGCGGCACGGAACCTGAATGGCCGGGCCATCCTTTATGCCGACGTGCTCACCGACAGCATGAGGCGCGCGATTGACGAAACCACCCGGCGGCGTGCCATCCAGACGGCATACAACGAGGCGAACGGCATCACGCCGCAGTCGATCATCAAGCCCATCGACATGAGTCTCATCGCGATTGCCGAAGGCGACTACGTCACCGTGCCCCTCGAGACCGAGCCCGCCGAGCAACTCACCGCCGAGCAGCGGGAGAAGCTGATCCACGACCTGGAAGCGAGCATGCGTGAGGCGGCGAAGAAGTTCGAGTTCGAAAAGGCGGCCCGCTTCCGCGACCGCATCAAGTCTCTCAAGATCCTGGAGGTGTATGAGGAAGCCGCGTCTGGCGGCGCTGCTGGCATCGGGTAGTGCGGCGGCGTCTCCGGTGCTGCGTGCGCTCGGCGCCGCTCAGGCCATTGGGCCGGTGGCGTCCACTTCGTTCCGTGTGGCCAGCCGGATCGCGAACACCATGCGAGCGGGCCGGGCGGTGCCCTCGGTGGACGCGTTCGAGGCCTGCCATGTGGTCCTGATCTCCGCCCCCGATCGGGCTGTGGATGCGGCCGTCGCGCAATTGACCGCCGCGCCGTTCGAATGGAAGCACCACACCGTGATTCTGATCGGCGACGATGGCGAACGGCTGGCGCCGCTGCACGAACTCGGCGCCGTCACCGGCGTGATCACCGCCATGCCGGGCTTTGAAGAGCGTTTCTTCGTGCTCGAAGGGGAACGGGCGGCGCTACGCGAGTTGCGTCCCCTGCTTGGGCGAAGTGTGCGGGTCGTGTTGATCCCGCCCGGCGCGCGCGCCCGATTCGACGCTGCCATTACGCTTGCGGGGCATGCCCTGTTTCCCACGCTGGTGGCCGCCGATGCCGCGTTCGCTTCCACCGGGCTGTCTCGGCGCCTGACCGATGCCGTGTTGGAGAAAACGGTGCAGCGAGCCGTTCGCGCGTGGATCAACGGGCGCCGCAAAGGGTGGGGCACTCTGGACGGACACGGCGAAGCGCGGCTTGCGCCTCAGATTGCGGCGCTGGAACGCGCGGACCCCCGGGCCGGCGCTTACTTTCGCAGCCTGGTGGAGACCATGCGCGAGTTCATGCACTGAGCCGGCGCAGATCGTCCAGACCCACGGTGACCAGCGTCTTCTCCATGTCCTCCGCGGTCTCGATCATGTGCTTCAGGTGCAGCGCGCCGAGCTTGAGACACCAGGCGTCGGTCAGGGCGCGATCGGTCTCTTTACTGAGCCGCAGCAAATCGGGGTGACGCAGCGCGATCACCTTCTCGTGTTTCGTCTCGCCGTCCACGCCGGCCGCGAACTTCACGTCCACGGTGTCGGCGTGCCGGATGGAGGTGGCGGTCTGCAGCCATCGGAACTCGACGTCCCACACGCGGCCGAACGGGTCGGGGCCTGCCTGGAATTTCCGGTACGTCTCGGGCATCTGTGAACAATTCTAGCCTGGCGAGCTAATTCGGGGACGTACACCTCTGTCCCCAATTACGGGGGCAAAACGGAGGACAGACTACTGCGCGCGCATTTGGTGGCTCAACCCATATCAGCAAGTCTGTCCCCGTTTTTCCGCCACGTAATTGGGGACAGAGGTGTACGTCCCCGAATTAGCTACCAGGCCTGCTGCTTGCGCACCAGCGACAGAAACTCGTCGCGGGTCTCTTTCCGGCTGCGGAACGCGCCCAGCATGGAACTGGTCATGGTTCCGGAGTGCTGCTTCTCCACGCCGCGCATCATCATGCAGAAATGCCGCGCCTCGCAGATGACGGCAACGCCGCGCGGTTCGAGTACGTCCCGCAACGTCTCCGCCACCTGCTGGGTCAGCCGCTCCTGCAATTGCAGGCGGCGCGCGAACATGTCCACAATGCGCGGGATTTTGCTCAGTCCGATCACCTTTTTATCGGGCAGATAGCCCACGTGGATCTTGCCGAAGAACGGCAGCAGATGATGTTCGCACATGCTGAAGAACTCGATGTCGCGGACAATGATCATCTCGTCGCACTCGTGCGTGAACAGCGCGCCGTTGACGATGCTTTCCACATCCATCTCATAGCCGCTGGTCAGGTAGCGCAGGGCCTTGGCGGCGCGCTGCGGTGTCTGCACCAGACCTTCGCGCGAGGGGTCCTCGCCCAGTTGCTCCAGAATGCTCTTCATGTGCGCCGTAATGGGCTCGCCGTCCACCTTCGGCCGGATAACCTTCACCACTGCCTTATTGCTCTTCATGCGTCAACTCGAAAATGTTTCGTTTCGTCTCCCACAATCGCACCCCGGCCAGCTTCGGAAAACTCGCCGGCCAGGCAAGCGCGAGCCGGCGCCGAATTTCCACCGCAACGCTCTCCGACGTGGGCACCACCTCACCGAAGGCCGCGATGTCGCGGTTCAGATCGCGATGGTCGAAATCGCGGAGCACCGCCCGGTGCACCACATCGTCCAGAGCGTCCACGCTCACCAATTGTCCGGAGTCCGGTTCCACCGTTCCGGTTACACTGATTTCCACCAGATAATTGTGCCCGTGTCCCCAGGGATTATTGCACTTTCCGTACAACTCGCGGTTGGCGTCGTCCGAGAGCGCCGGCGCGTGCAGCCGATGCGAAGCGGAGAACCGGTAGCGGCGTGTGAGGCGGGTCACGGAGCGTCCTCCGAGTAATCGACGAACAGGTCCTCGGTTTCGTACAAGCGCACGTTCCACAGTCGCGCCGGTCCGCGGAAGTTCGGCTGGAGGCGACGCCAGATCTCGGCTGCGATGTTCTCCGTGGTCGGCGTCATCCGTTCGAAGGGCGCCACTTCGCGATTCAGAAAACGGTGGTCCAGCGGGCCAACCACCTCGCGCTGCAGGATCTCCTTCAGCTCCCTGAGATCGAACACCATGCCTGTCACCGGGTCGGGATCGCCCCGCAGAGTGACTTCCAGCACGTAGTTGTGGCCGTGTCCATGCGGGTTGGCCGCGGCGCCGTACAACGCGCGGTTCTCCTCCACGCTCAACGCCGGATTGGCGCAGACGTGCGACGCCGAGAACTCCACCCTCCTTGTAATCAGCATGGTCCCCTGATTGGATGCGCCGTGTTGCCGCCCGGATACAGGACCCGGACGGCGCCAGTATCCTACAATCTATAGTAAGTCGCGAACGAAATGAATAGTTCGAAGTTGGATCTCGTCCTCAAGGCCGGCATTGGTGTCCTGCTGGTTGCGCTCGCGCTGGTAATCACCGGCAGCCTGCGCGACCACATCACCGACGTCGGGGACACCGCCCCTTCCTTTTCCATCACCACCGACCAGGGCCACCGGATCACCCCCACGGATTTCGGCGGCCGCGTGCTGGTGCTCAATTTCTGGGCCACCTGGTGCGCTCCCTGTGTGGAAGAAGTGCCGTCGCTGAACGAATTCCAGAAGCGCGTGGCGGGGTCCGGAGTGGTAGTGGTAGGCGTCAGCGTGGACAAGAACCCGAAACTCTACAGCCAGTTCCTCAAGCGTTTCGGCCCCAGCTTCCAGACGGCGCGCGACCCGGATGAGGGCATCGCCAACAGCTACGGGACATACAAGTATCCCGAGACGTACGTCATCGATCGCAATGGCAAAGTGGTCCAGAAGGTGATTGGCTCGCGCAATTGGATGGACCCGGACAACATCAGCTCCATCCAGTCGCTCTGACGGGAGGTTCCCATGACTTCACGACGGCAGTTTCTGGCGGGCGCGGCGACTCTCGCGGCGCCGGCGATTCTTCGCGGCGCGGCGATATCCTCGCGCGAGCGCGTCGACCGCGTCCTGCGCGGCGAGGAGACGGACCGTCCTCCGTTCTCCTTCTGGCACCACTTCCTGGACAAGGACAAGCCCGGCGAGGCCCACGCCCGAGTCACCCTCGACTTTCACAGGAAGTTTCGAACCGACCTGGTGAAGGTGATGAGCGACTACGACTACCCGAAGCCCGCCGGCCTCTGGTACGAACCGAAGGTGGAGGAGAACCCGTTCCCCCGGCAGATCCGCGCGCTGGAGCTGATCCGTGACGGTCTGGGCGGCGAGGCGTATTTCCTGGAGACCATCTTCAACCCGTACAAGGTGGCGGAGAATCTGTCTTCCCCGGACGCGGTTCGCGAACTGAAGGAAAAGAACCCGCAGAAGCTGCTGGACGCGCTGGAGGCGATTGCGAAGTCGGAGGCGAACCACGCGCGGCGGGCCGCGCAGGCTGGTGCGGCCGGCATGTTCCTGGCCATCGCCAACGCCGAGCCGCAGGTAATGAGCGAGGCCGATTACGCGAAGTTCAGCGAGCCCTTCGACCGCATGGTGCTTCGCGCCGTCGACGGTCTGCCACTGAACACCATGCACCTGCACGGCGACAAAGTTTATCTCGACCGCTTCTGGAAGGGCTGGCCGTCGGTGGCCATCAACTACTCGACGTTCACCACGGGCGTTCCCATGTCCGACGCCCGCGCGAAGTTCTCGGGCGTGTTGATGGGCGGCATTGACGAGGTGAACTACCGCGCGCTGAGCCAGAGCGACCTGAAACGCCAGTGGACGCTGGCCGCGCAGCAAGTGGGCCGTGGCTTCATCCTGACCCCGGGCTGCTCTGTACCAAACGACAGTACGGACGGCGAGCTGGCGAGGCTCCCAGACTTGCTCGGAGCGTAGAACAATCTGAGCTTCTATCGCCAGTGAAGCCTGATCTCCTGCCCAATGAGACCTGCGCGGCCAGTCAGGTCCGGGAACAGCGACTGCTCGTGAATGTCCCTCCGAAACAACTGCCGTTCAATCTCGGGAATTGCGCTGGCAGTGATGTCGAACGTCCGGCACCAGCCTGCGCGGGCAGCGCTCATAATCGCGCCAACCCTCTTTGGCCAGAAGTCGGTGCGAACCCACTTGTCGTTTGACGTGCCAGCCAATCCGCTGTAAAGCCGCTAGAACGCGTCTCGCCTTAGTTGCGGGCCATCTGCTCATCGAGTACGACGAATGTCACGTTGAAAGCAGAGGCGGGCATTTCGCCATGCGCGACCCGGTCGGCGATCGCCTCAATAGCCAGTCGCTCCGTGTTGCTGATCGCCTCTTCACGCGTCGATCCGTAAGACATCACACCCGGTATCTCGAGCGCTTCGGCGATCCAGCGCCCGTCGTCTTCCCGCTCCAGTTCAATCGACAGCGTCACAGTCCGATGATAGCGGGCCACGTCAATTCAGGAAAAACATCCGGTACAACGTGTCCCGCTGCTTCGGAACGAACCCGGCGTCGCGGATCAGCCGGCGCAGCTCCTCTTCGGTGGCGCAATGGTGCGTGCCCGCCGCCGACACCACGTTCTCCTCAATCATGATGCTGCCCACGTCGTTGCCGCCGAAGCGCAGCCCCATCTGGCACGTCTTCAACCCGGGCGTCACCCACGACGACTGGATGTTCTCGATGTTCTCCAGATACAGGCGCGAAATCGCCAGCGTCTTCAGATACTCCACCGCCGTCGCTTCCTGCCTGATGAACCGGCCGAGCGAGGTGTTCTCGCGCTGGAACGGCCAGGGGATGAACGCCGTGAATCCGCCGGTGTCTTCCTGAATCCGCCGCACCAGGTCGAAGTGGTTCATGCGCTGCTCCATCGTCTCGCCGCACCCGAACATCATGGTGGCCGTGGTGCGCATGCCCAGCGAGTGCGCCGTGCGATGCATGTTCTCCCACTCATCCACGCTGCATTTGAGCCGGCTGATGCGGTGGCGAACGGCGTCATCCAGAATCTCCGCGCCCCCGCCGGGGATGGAATCGAGCCCCGCGTCACGCAGGCGCGCGATGGTGTCGCGCAGCGTCAGACCGCTCACCTCGGCGATGTTGGTGATCTCCGGCGCGGAAAAGCAGTGGAGCCAGATCTGCGGGAAGCGCGCCTTGATGGAGCTGAGCAGATCCTCGTACCACTCAATCTTCAGGTCCGGATGCAGGCCACCTTGCATCAGGACGCCGGTGCCGCCCAGGTCGAGAGTCTCCTGGATCTTCTGGAAGATCGTTTCCTTCGGCAGGACGTAGCCTTCGCTGTGGCCCATTGGCCGATAGAAGGCGCAGAAGCTGCAGTACTCGGTGCAGAAGTTGGTGTAGTTAATGTTGCGGTCGATGATGTAACTAACAACGCCTTCCGGGTGCAGCCTGCGGCGGACCGCGTCGGCGGCCATGCCGATGCCGATGAGGTCGTCGCTCTGGAACAGGTCGATGGCTTCGCTTCGGGTCATCATACGGATGTCTTCACGGCGGGGGCGGCGGACGGCAGTTCGCTCACCAGCGTGAGAAAGCTCCGCATGCCCATCCGTTCATTGTCGCCGAAATCGAAGACCACGTTGCGGGTCAGGTAGTCGCGGACCAGTTCTGCAGCCATGCCGCGCTTCCGGTGCTCCTCGTCCACGATGCGGTCGAGGTCGGCCATGCCGAAGCGCACGGAATCGACGAAATCGTCCGCGGAGTAATGGGTCTCGGGCACGCCGGGCCGCGCCGCCCAGACCGCGAATACCATGGGCAGGCCGGTCATGCGCTTCCACTCGTCGCCGAGGTCCAGCCAGCGCCAGGCCAGCGCGGCCGGGTCGATGGCCAGAGCCGGGTCGCCGATGATAAGCGCGGCGTCGGCCGCTTCCAGCATGGACGCGAGCTGCGGCGGGTGTGGGATGAGCGCGGGCTCGGCGTCGTAGCGATGCGCCAGAATCACGCGCGCGAGCTGGACCGAGGTCCGCGAGCTGGTGTCGGCCGCCAGCGTTCGAATGTCGCGGAAAGGAACCTTCGAGATCAGCAGAATGCTGCGGACCGGCCCGTTCGAGGCGATGCCGGCGCCGGGAATGATGGTGAGCCCCAGGCGCGCGGTCTCCACCACGGGTACGATGCCGATGTCCGCCCGTCCGTCCGCCAGGCGGTCGGCGCACTCGGAGGGGATGGCGAACGAGACGTCGTATTTCTCGCGTTGATCGCCGTGCAGCAGCCCCCAAACCAGCGGAACGGTATTGAGATAGCTGACCGCGCAGACCCTCGGTAGAGCGGATGGGCGCAAGAGATCAGTTTAGCAGGTGGCTCGGTCCGCGGCCGAGCCACCACGCCATTTCCGTGACGCCTTGACGGGCCACGTATACCTGCTATGGTGAAGGTGAAACCTCGCGGAGTTTCGAATTGTGGCATCACCATGACTGTCACCGTAAAAAACAAAACACCGCTCATGGTGCCGGACCAGGTCCGACGGCGGGCCGGCCTCAAACATGGCGACGAGGTGGAGTTCAAGGTCTCCGGCGGGGTAATCAACATCGTTCCGAAACTGCCGTCCGCCGATGATGAATACACGCCGGCAGCTCGGCGCCTGATTGACGCCCGCCTGCAAGAAGCCCGCAAAGGCCCGTATTACGGACCGTTTGAAACTGCTCACGAAGCCATCACATTTCTCCGCAAAGAGATCGGGAACCGGAAAGCGGCCAGGCGCAAGACGACCTAAGCGATGGAGATCGTCTTATCCGATCGCGCAATCGAAGCTTTGACAGACGCTCCACCGGCTGTTCGGCGGGCTTTTGAAAAGCAATTGCGGTTTCTGGTTGGGAACATCCAACACCCCTCGCTCCACGCCAAAAAGTACGACGAGACCAGGGATCTCTGGCAAGCACGGGTCAACAAAGACTGGCGCTTCTATTTCACGATCACGGATGACATTTACCGCATTGAAGATGTCATTCCTCACCCGAAATAACACGCAAACGGCAGCGGTATGTCGTCGTCAAGCAGGAGTGCCCGCTGGGTCAAAGAACTCCCTCCCGGAACGCTGCCCGATATACTCAGGAAGGCAGGTTTGAAATGAGCGCCAGAAGATACGCGGTCGTGATGAGGCCAGGCGCGAGGTCGGGGAGCCGATTCCCGAGCCGAGTTCTTCGGTCGACTACGTGGAAGTGGCCGCCTGACGGCCCTCAGTCACCGGTTTAAGAACATCGCCCGGTCCAGCCGATAAGCCTTTCCACTTCAGCCACCTACAGCCTTCCCAACAGCCCGGATCGCGCTTCTCAGACCCCCATCCCGCCGCACCCGACCTCTATAATCACGGCAGCCGCCCTCGCGGCGTGAGCCATCCCTTCCTATGAGCGAAGTCATCAACAAACTGCAGCCGGACCGCACCATCCATCTGCGCGGTTTCGACCGCCGTGGCTCGGCGGCGGCCCTTCATCACGCCAGCCCCACCGGCTTTGAGGTCACCGGCGTGTTCCGCGATCAGGCCGATTTCGCCGTGCTCATCCTCTGGGACGCCGACGATTTCTTCGAACACTATTCCATCAAATACCTGCCCGATTTCGACTTCACCGGCATGGCGCTCACCTTCGACCTGCACTACCAGGGCCTGCAGCCCATCGACTCGCCCAAGTACAACTGGATCGACTGGGCCACGCTCGATTGCATCAGCGCGGCCGGCCAGCCGCAGTACGCGCGCCTGTTCGACAACGCCATGCTGGTGGGCGGCACATACACGCCCGCCTCCGGCGTGTTCCACATTCAGGCCGGGACGGACGGCATTCAGCCGTATGACCGGCTCACGCTGTGGCTGCAAAATCTGGCTTTCGATTTTATTGCGCCACTGCCCCCGAGCGGCACGGTCTCGTCAGTCGAATATCAGTTCTTCGCGGCCGGGACCGGAACCACTCACGCCATCACCATCGGCGGGCTTGTTTACTCCCACAACGAAACGAACCCAATTGGCGAGTCGAGCGCGGACCAGGCTGCGGCGCTCGTCGCGGCCATTAATGCAGGCGCAGGCGACCCCCAGGTGATCGCCACTATCGGCAGTGTTTCCAACGCGGTACAGCTCGCAGTGAGGCCGGCGGCCGGTGCCCGGAGTATCGCGGTTTCGGCCACCGACGGCAACGCGGCGGCCACGCTCTACCAGCTCTCGGCGGCCACCGTGGCTGCGACGCTGGCCGAGTCCATCAATCAATATGATTGGGCCGGCGCCGAGCTGGTTAATTCCATCATGGCCGCCGCCGCGCCGGACGGCACCCTCACCATTACCGCCGCGCGCGCGGGTAAAGTGAATGTCGCCGACGCCACCGTAACTTGGACAAGCGGCACCCGATTCTCGGGGCTGCAAGTGGGCGACACAATCTGGCTCGGCACTGCCGGGACGATGGCCGCCTACGCAGTAGCCTCCGTCGATTCGCCCACCCAGGTGACCCTCGCCTCCACCGCTCCCAGCCAGACCGGCGCGAATCATCTGGCGCCACGCGGCGGCAACGACGGCAACATGGTCACCATTCTGGCGTCGCACAAGACGGACACGCTCACCACCGCTGAGGCCTCCGTCAAGCTCCGGAACGGCAGCTCGGACGCCACCTGGCGCGTGACCCTCGATTTCACCGCGCTGGGTATCGATCAGCTTCGCCAGGCCTGGCTGACCTTCGCGCCCGCGCTCGCCGATTCAGCGGCCTTCGCCGACGCCGAGTGGAGCGCGACGTTCTCCAACTGGACCGTGTCGGACCCCCAGGGCAAACGGCCGCTCCGCATCGCCGGTCCGGGCAGCGTGCGTGTGGGCAGTGCGGATTCGGCGGTGAAGTACCCGGGCACGTCCTGGGCGATCCAGGCGGGGTTCTTCAACCGCGGATTCTGCCGGGTCGCGAGCACTGCAGGCGACTCCGTCACTGTGAAATACTACTGCCAGCAAGCTCACGATCTGTACGTGGGCACTTCGCTATATCGGGACCGCGGCATCGTCTCCGTCTCGCTCGACGGCGATACGGCCACCAGCCTCGATTGCTACCTGAACTGCGAACCAGCGGTGCAGACGCGCCGCAAGGTTCGCGCCAGCGTCGCGGCGGGCGACCATGTAGTAACCATCACCCTGAGCGGCGACAACTCCGCCTCCACGGGAACCTGGTTCTATTTCGATTTCCTGGACGCGGTGATTCCCGGCGATGTCCAGCCCAGCTCGCAAACGTACGCGGCCGTCGCGCCCGCCCTCGATTACGATACCGACCACGGCTACAAGCTCAGCCCGCAGCGGCTCATCTGGAACCTCTATACACTCGGTATTCGCGGGTCCATTGACGAGTACATCGGCGTATTCTGGTGGAACCAGAGGAAGCGAGTGCTCGCGCCCGGCCAGCAGGCGTTCAACGCGTGGACGGTCACCTTGGGTGGCACGTGGGCGCACCAGGACGCCGTGTATGTGGCCATTGGAGACCCGGCCACCGGCACCATGGGGAAGTCGGTTTTCCCGTCGGACAACTCACTCACCATCGCCCAGCATTTTGCGGCGTTCGTGAATGAGACCTATGTTGGAGTGTGGGCCGCGGTGACCGCGAATTCCACGGCGGCGTCGGCCACGCTCACCATCACCACGCGTACGCCCATTTGGGGTTTCACCTTCACCGCCAGCGCGGCCAGCACGGCCGGCACGGTAATCACCGGTGGCGATCTCAATGCCGGAGACGAGGGTCAGTGGGCCATCGACGATTCGATCTCGCCCGCGCTGAACCGAGCCGCCACGGACTGGCACGCCGACCTGTTCCGCGAGGCCGCCGCGCGCGGGCTCCAGATTGTCAGCGCCATTTCCATGGAGCTGGTCAACCCGCCTGACGAGTATGCGGCGCGCTTCCACGACGGCACCGCAGTCCTCACCGATACCGGCTTCCAGAGCCTCAAGTCCACACAGTGCACCTTCGCCCCGGCCGTACAGGCGTACCAGACGGAGGTGTGTAAGGAACTCGCCGCGTTGCAGGCCGCCGCCGGGTTGCCTCCCTGGATTCAGTTCGGCGAGTTCCTGTGGTGGTTCTTCGACTGGTATCCCACGCCCGGCGGCAATCAGCATGCCGGCATGGCCTTCTATGACGCGTACACCACCGCGCAGGCACTCGCGGCCCTCGGCCGGCCGCTGGCTTACTTCGACACGATCAACGACGATCCGTCCATCAACGGTTCCGCCGACGCGAACTTCCTGCGCGTGCGCATCAAGGCGCACATCGACGCCCTGCGCGCCGCCGTCCTCGCGGCCACGCCCGGAACGAAGTTCGAGCTGCTCTATCCCTACGACGTCAACTACCCGGTGACGAACCGCTTTGGCATCGGCGGCCGGCTGAACCACTACGTCAACCTTCCGGCCGAGTACACCGCGAAGGCCACGTCCGGATTGGATCGCTTCAAGATGGAGGCGCTTTCGTTCACCAGCCAGGAGCGGAACCACGACAAGCAGAAAATTTCGATAGCCTTCCCGATGACGCCCCCGAACGCATGGCCGAGGGACTCGGTTGCCTGGCTGGTGGCCTGGTTCAACGGCGGCTGCCCATGGACGCGCGAGTATCTGCTGGCCATCGACATGGTCTCGCTGGTGAACTTCTGGGCGTTCGACCACCTCGCGCTGTTCTCCTGGCCCCTGCCGCTGCCCACCGGCACATCCCGCTCCTGGCAGTTGTAGGGTGCCCGTTAGCGCGCCGGCTCGATCTTGTCCACCCGGATCGCGCCGGTCTTCGCGTCGAGCGTGCCGGTTACGCGAACCCGCTGGGCGGCGAACCGCTCCGGCGTCTTCTGGTCGCTGAGCTCCCAGGCGTTCTTTCCGTCGAACAGAACATAGCTCGAACCGCCCTTTACGCACTCGCGCACGCACTTCGCGTCGGGGCTGACGTTCATGGCCTTGTGATCGTTCCCGCACATCGAGTCGGTGATGGTGCCGGTAAAGGTGGCCGCCGATAACAGCGCGGCGGAAGCGAGAAAGGCAAACAGAGTTTTCTTCATGGTTAGTTCTCCTTGTGTTGACCGAGTATGGATTGATACGGCCTGAGGCCGTTGACCTCTTCGAGCCGCAGCCAGAGGGCGTGGAAGCGCTCCTCGGTCAGCGGCTCCTTCAGTGAAAACCGAACTTCCGTGCCCAGATGCGTGCTCAGCGAAAGATCGAAAATGCCGGAGTGGCTGATGTTGGCGATGTCGGTATAGCGCCACGTGCGCGACGCGTCGTGGACGGCCGTTTCGAACACGATGCGGTCGGCTCCGACAATCAGCATGCCGTTCGCGCCCTTCCACCCGCGCTCCACCTTCGCCGGCATTCGCCAGAGAGGCTGCACGTCCGGATCCGGCAGTTCCGCGACGAAGCGCTGATCCATGCGCTGGCGGAACATCGGATAAAGCTGCGCCGCCGCGCCGTCGGGCAGATGATCGACGGCGTGCCACTTACGGTTCTTATAAGTCAGAATCGCGAGCCGGTTCGAAGCCAGAGTAAGTCGCCGAATGTCGGTGTAAGTCCAGTGGCGCTGGTCGAGCGTCACGCCGGAGTCGTCCACCGTCAGCGTGTGTTTCCGCGCTGTAAACGTCAGCGGCTGGGCACCAAGCGAAGCCGCCAGAATCACGATTGCGAGACAGTTTTCTTTAGTTCGAAATGCCATTTCCAGACCTCGTAGATTGCGGGATACACCATCAGCTCGAGCACAAAGGAGGTAAAGATGCCACCGATCATCGGCGCTGCGATACGTTTCATGACGTCCGCGCCCGAGCCGACGGACCACATGATCGGAACCAGGCCCATGAACATGCAGGCCACGGTCATGAACTTGGGACGGATGCGCTTCACCGCGCCATGCAGAATGGCGTCCTGGAGATCGCGCAGGTTGCGCAGCCGGCCCTCCGCCTGCGCGCGATGGTACGCCAGATCGAGATAGAGCAGCATGAACACGCCCGTTTCCGCGTCCACGCCCATCAGCGCGATCAGCCCTACCCACACCCCGATGCTCACGTTGTAGCCAAGCAGGTACAGCAGCCAGATTGCGCCCACCGCCGAGAACGGCACCGCCAGAATAATGATCAGCGTCTTCGCGGCCGACTTTGTGTTGATGTACAGCAGCATCAGGATGAGGAACAGCGTCAGCGGCAGTACCACCTTCAGCCGCTCTCTCACGCGTTGCATCGATTCGTACTGGCCGCTCCAGGCCAGCGTGTAGCCGGCGGGCAACGTCACCTTGTCACGCACCAGCCGCCTGGCCTCATCCACGTAACTGCCGACATCGCGCCCGGCGACGTCGACATAGACATAGCCGGCGAGCATGCCGTTCTCGTCCCTCAGCATGCCCGGACCCGAGCGCACCCGGATGGTGGCCAGCTCGGACACCGGCACCTGCGTCTGCCCGTTCATCACCGGAACCAGCATGCGATTGAGACTGCCGATATCGCTGCGGTAGCCGCGCTGGTAGCGCACGTTCACCGGATAGCGTTCGCGGCCCTCCACAGTGGTGGTCACGTTTTCGCCGCCCACGGCGCTCATGAGCACGCCCTGCGCGTCCTCGATGGTGAGCCCATAGCGGGCCAGCGCGTCGCGATTCCAATCGAAGTCGAGAAAGTAGCCGCCGCCCGTGCGCTCCGCGAACACGTTGCGGGTGCCATGTACGGCCGGGAGCGCGCGCTCGATTTCGGTGCCGATCTTTTCGATGGCGTTGATGTCCGCGCCGAAAATCTTGATGCCCACCGGCGTGCGGATGCCCGTGGTCAGCATGTCGATGCGGTTTCTCACCGGCATGGTCCACGCGTTCGAAGCGCCGGGCAGACGCAGCGCCTCGTCCATGCTGTTGATGAGCGCGTCGGTGGAGATGTGATCGGGGGTGATGCGGCGCAATGCCGGCAGCAGCCAGTGCGGCGCCCACCGGGAGTACCAGGTTGCCGTCTTCGGCCACTCCGATTGCGGCTTGAGAACGATGATGGTCTCCATCATGGAGAGCGGCGCCGGATCGGTTGATGTCTCCGCGCGGCCCGCTTTGCCGAGCACGCTCTCCACCTCCGGAAACTGGCGAATCAGCCGGTCCTGCACCTGCATCAGACGCTGCGCCCCGTCCAGTGAAATGCCCGGCAGCGTGGACGGCATGAACAGCAGCGAACCTTCATCCAGCGGCGGCATGAACTCCGAGCCGAGCTTCTGGTACACCGGCACGGTGAGCGCCACCAGCGCCACCGCGCCCACAATCACCGCCCACTTCCAGCGCAGGCACCACGCGCACACCGGCTCGTAGACGCGGATGAGGATGCGGCTGATGGGGTGATTCTCTTCGGAGTGGATCTTGCCCACCAACACGGCGCTGGTAACGCGCGCCAGCCAGCGCGGCCGGAAGCTGAAGTTCTGCATGTGCGTGAACAGCAGCCGCATGGCCGGGTCCAGCGTGATGGCCAGCACCGCGGCCACAATCATGGAGAAGGTCTTGGTGTACGCCAGCGGCTTGAACAGGCGCCCTTCCTGCGCTTCCAGCGTGAGCACCGGCAGGAAGGAAACCGCGATCACCAACAGCGCGAAGAAGCTGGGGCCGCCCACGGATTTCACGGCGTCGATCACCACGCGGTGGTAGTCTTCTTTCCGCCCGCCGCGTTCCCACTCTTCGAGCTGCTTGTGCGTCTGCTCCACCACCACGATGGCCGCGTCCACCATGGCGCCAATGGCGATGGCGATGCCGCCCAGCGACATGATGTTGGACGTCAGCCCCATGGCTTGCATGGGAATGAAGCTGAGCACGATGGCCACCGGGATGGTGACCACCGGAATGATGGCGCTGGGAATGTGCCAGAGGAAAATCAGGATCACCAGCGAGACGATGACAATTTCTTCGATCAATGTATCCGTGAGGTTGTCGATGGAGCGGTGGATCAGCTCTGAGCGGTCGTAGGCGGAGACGATCTTCACGCCGCTGGGCAGGCCGGGCTCGATCTCCCGGATCTTCTCTTTGACGCGATCGATCACGGCCAGCGCGTTCTCGCCCTGACGCATGATGACGATGCCGGATACGGTATCGCCCGTGCCGTTCCAATCGGCCACGCCGCGGCGCAGGTCGGGACCCAGCACCACGTTGCCCACGTCGCGCACGCGCACCGGCACGCCGCCGGGCGAGGACAGCAGCGCTATGTTGCCGATATCATCTTCCGAGCGCGCATAGCCGCGTCCGCGCACCATGTATTCGGCGCCGCCCATCTCCAGCAACCGCCCGCCCACGTCGTTGTTGCCCTGGCGCACGGCGTCCACCACACGCGAGATGGGAATGTTGTACGCCTGCAGGCGATTCGGGTCCACGTTCACCTGATACTGGCGCACGAAGCCGCCCAGCGGCGCCACTTCCGCCACGCCCGGCACCGAGCGAAGCTGGTAGCGCAGGAACCAGTCCTGCAACGACCGCAGCTCGGCCAGATTGTGTTTGCCCGAGGTATCCACCAGCGCGTACTGAAACACCCAGCCGACGCCGGTGGCGTCCGGACCCAGCTCGGTGTTTACGCCCTGGGGCAACTTCGGCAGCACGCTCGAGAGATACTCCAGCGTGCGCGAGCGCGCCCAGTAGACATCGGTGCCCTCGTCGAAGACCACGTAGACGAAGGAATAGCCGAAGTCGGAGAAGCCGCGCACGGCCTTCACGCGCGGCGCGCCCAGCATGGCGGTGACGATGGGGTAGGTCACCTGATCTTCGATGATGTCCGGGCTGCGGTCCCAGCGCGAGTAGACGATCACCTGCGTGTCGCTGAGGTCGGGGATCGCGTCCAGCGGGATGTGCCGCATGGACCAGATGCCCGCGGCCATCGCGAAGGCGGCCACGACAAAAACCAGGAAGCGGTTGCGTGCGGAGAACTCGATGATGCGGTCAATCATGATGGTGCTCCGGGGCCGTTGCCTGTGCGGGCGGTTGCATGCGGCTTTCCGAATCGATGAGGAACGTGCCCGAGGTCACGATGCGTTCGCCGGACTTCAGACCCGCGAGTATCTCAATGCGGTCGCCCAGACGCTCACCGATCTGCACGGCGCGGGGCTCGAGGTACCCGTTGCCGCGGTCGACATAGACCGTCTGCTTCGTGCCGGAGTCCATCACCGCGTCGGCCGGCACGGTCAGCTTCGGCGCGGCCCCCAGCGGGAACTGCACGTTCACGAACATCTCCGGCTTCAGGCGAAGACTGGCGTTGGCCGCTTCGAGGCGCACCTTCATGGTGCGCGTCTGCGGGTCCACCTGCGGCTGGATGTAACTCACGCGGGCGTTGAACGCCGCTGCCTCGCCATTGGTCGCCGTCACCACGGCGCTCTGTCCCTGGTGGATACGGCTGATGTCCGCTTCAAAGATGTCCGCCATGATCCAGACGCGGCTGAGGTCGCTGAGCGTGTAAAGCTCGGTCTCCGGCGTCACGCGCTGGCTGGGATACGCGTTGCGCGCCACCACGTAGCCGGTGGCCGGCGAGAACAGCGTCACGCTTTCGATCGGCATATGCGTGCGCTCCACCTGGTCAATCTGTGCGCGGCTCAGATCGAAGAGCTCCAGACGCCGGCGCGTGGCCTCCAGCAGCATTTCGCTGTTGCCCCAGGCTTCCTTCACCGGACCTGCTTTCATCTGGTCGCGCGCGCGCAACGCCAGTAACAGCTCCTGCTCGCTGGCCAGCATCTCCGGGCTGTAGATGGTGAGCAGCGGGTCGCCTTTCTTGACCAGTTGGCCGGTGTAATCGACAAAGGTCTTCGAGATCCAGCCCTCGATGCGCGGGTGCACGCGGGTGAGACGCGTTTCGTCCTGGGCCACTCGGCCCACGGCGCGAATAGTCTCCGTCTTTGTGGTGAAAGACGCGGTACCGTACTGCACGCCGATCAGTTGCTGTTTGTCGGAGCTGACGTGAATGGCGCCGGCCGGAGCCGCCTCTGTTGCTTTGTGCTGGTCTTCATATACGGGTACCAGCTTCATGCCGCAGTCGGGCGCGATGCCGGGCTTGTCGGACTTATACGCCGGATGCATGGGATCCACCCAATAGAGGATCTTCCGGGCGGGCGGTGCGGTGGCGTGGTGTTCGTTGGCGTTCCGCCAGCGCGTCCAGGCATAACCTCCCGCAAAGCCGATGGCGAGCGTAATCAGGACAAGAAACGTATTCTTCATGAGGATCGCCTCAGTGCATCAACTCGACGCCAGTAAGTTCCTCCAGCCGCGTGAGGGCAAGGTGGAACTCCTGCATCTGCTCGTGGTAACTCATTTCGGCGTCGAAGACAGCCATATAGTTATTCAGGACGTTGAGAAAGTCGGTGGTCCCGTTTTCGTAGGAAGCCAGTGACGAATCCACCGCGAAACGGGCCTGAGGCAGTATGGTTTTGTCGTAGATTCCCATCAGCTTCGCGGCGGTCTGGGCGGTCAGGTAGTCGTCTTTGATCCGGTAGAGCAGAGACTGCGAGCCGGCCTCGTAGGTGCGCCTTGCTTCGGCGACGAAGGCGGATTGCTCGGTTTCGGCGGCGCGTTGTTTGTGACGGTAGTAAATGGGAATGCGCACATCCGCGCGGAACATATACATAGGTGGCATGGCGCCCATGTTGTAGTAACCGGCGTTGAGCGTGGTGTCGGGATAGTAATCCCGGTGCGTGAGGTTGAGCGCGGTCTCGGCGCGTTCCAGCATCTTCTGGTCGCGGCGCAACTCGGGCGCGGCATCGCCGGCTTTCGCCTGCAGCTCATCGAGAGTGAAACCGATTGGTTCGGGTGGTTCGTCGGGTGGCCGGCCAAGCGGCGAATCCTGACGGCGGTCCAGCAGCGCGTTGATCTCGGCTTCGCGGGCGTGCCGTTCGCGCTCCAACTGGATGACGCGCGTCTCCATCACGGAGAGCTGCGTCTGGGCCTTGAAGATGTCCTGTTGTGGCGCCTTGCCTACCGAGTAACGCGCTTCCGTAATGCTGAGAAGGTTGCGCAGCAGATCGCGATTGCGCTCCAGTAAGTCCTGCATCAGGTAGGCGTGGTGCAGGCGGTGGTAAGCCTGCTTGAGGCGCGAGACCACGCCGAGTTCCACGGCCCGGTATTGTTCGGCCTCGGCGCCGGCCTCTTTTCTGGCGATGTCGGCGCGCAGCCGGAGCTTGCCCGGCCACGGGAACTCCTGCGACGCCATGATGCCGATGTTGGCGGTGGGCTGGCTCCCCAGCCCGGCCCCGGGCAGCGGATTGCCGCTGCTGTTCCAACCGAAGGACACCGTTGGATCAGGCAGGGCCGACTGCTGTGCCGGGCGCTGCCGGGCCGCCTCCAGACGCTCCTGAGCGGCTAGTATCTCCGGGTTGCGGTGGAGCGCTTCCTCCACCAGTTGGTGTAACTCCAGCGGCGGTTCGGCAGCACTCACGGTTGCCGCCGCCACCAAAAGCAGTAACGGACGAATACACATAGCTCCTCCCTCGATTCACGAACGATGGTGACGAGGTGGGCGCTAGATGTTCAGGACGGAATTGCGGAGGTAGAGATCCGGCGGAGAGTAAGGCGCCTCCACCGCGAGCGCATCGCGCGAAGCCTCAGGAACCGGGGACCAGGTCAGCGCCACGCCGCTCTCTTCGAGAGAGAAGCTGACGTCGGATTGGACCGTCTGCAGATGGTTCAGGTTTAACGGCGAGGCCGCGCACTTACCGGCTTTTTCGCAGTGGGTGCAGCAGGGATGCGAGGCGGCGAAGCAGGCCACACAAGGCCCAGCCACCAGCGCCGCCAGAAGAAGCAGCGCCATGCACGAGATGTTCACGCCACGCATGACTACGCCGCGATTATAGCACGATTCCTGGACTTTCCGGTAAACCGCTGGAAAGACGCGGTTTACTTCGAGGGGCGGCAAGAGTAGACTATAGGAGTCAGCGGCGGAAGTTGCGGAGGGGTCAGAAGCCCTAAGAAACTTCCTACCCTCGGCTGACTCTTTTATGGGTGAGAGACCGTGTGCCCTCTCGTACGTGGGATCTGGACGATAACGGTCGCGCCTTAATGAAAACTGCTTAATGCAATGGCGCCGGATGCTGTCGCGCATCTGCAGTACTATTTTCCTGCCAGCCAACGCAGGCGAAACGGCGGCGTGTGCTGGGCCGGCCCTTTGCATCGGGCGATCCTCAGGAGAGAGGCTATGAACATATTGAAGTGGACCGTAATTCCTGCCGTTGTGGGGCTGGCTCTGGTAAGTCAGGGCTGCCTTGCAACGAAGAAACACGTGCAGGAACAGATTGCGCCGGTGCAGGCGCAGGTTAACCAGGCACAGAAACAGGGTGCCGAGAACAAGCAGGGCATTGGCGATCTCGATCGGCAGGTAGCCAGCGTGGACGAGAAGGCCGTGGAAGCCGCCAAGCGCGCGCAGCAGGCCGCGGAAGCCGCGCAGAAAGCCAGCGAGGCGGCGGCTCACGCCAACGACGCAGCCACTCAGGCTGCCCAGAAAGCCGACGTTGCCAAGTCAACCGCGGATACGGTGGGCGCGAAGCTGGACCTGGCCATCGGGAATCTGGACAGCTATCATCTGCAGAACACGCAGAAGATTTACTTCACCAGCGGCAAAAGTAACCTGACCAAAGACGAGCAGGCCAAGCTCGATCAGACGATTCAGTCGCTGGCCAGCGCAAAGTACTATGTGATCGAAGTGGAAGGCTTTACCGATCGCATTGGTGGCAAGGACTACAATCTCGTGCTCAGCCAGCACCGCGCCGACGCGGTTCTCCGTTACCTGACGCTGCACGACGTTCCGTTGCGCAAGATCCACGTGGTGGGCGTGGGCAACGAGGATCCGAAAATGGTGAACAAGACGCGCGCCGACCGCAAGGAAAACCGTCGCGTGGACCTTCGCCTATACACTATGGACCTCGCGGCGAAGAATTAGTCTCGCTCGAAAACTCATTTCATACGATACGGCGGGCCTCATGCCCGCCGTTTCCTTTGTTGGTCGAAGTAAGTGACTGCCGGAAAACCCCGAGTAAGTTTCTTCATCATCGGGCGTAAATCCTGCCCGCCTCCGGACTCGCACAAAGCGGAGAATCATCAGCTTGCACATGTGGAATGGCTCGTGCACAAGACGAGCGCCAGGGAGAGGTTATGAACATCTGGAAACTGACCCTGGTACCTGCCGTCGCCGGATTCGCTCTGATGAATCAGGGCTGCCTCGCGACAAAGAAGAACGTGCGGGAGCAGATTACGCCCGTACAGGCTCAGGTAAACACCGTGCAGACACAAACTGCCGACAACAGACAGGCTATCGGCGATCTGGACCGGCAGGTAGCCGGCGTGGACGAGAAGGCCGCTGACGCCGGACGTCGCGCCAAGGAAGCGGCGGATGCGGCGGGGCGCGCCACCAGCCTCGCGCAGGACGCGGGACAGCGTGCCGACAACGCCCATGCGGCGGCGAATCAGGTCGGTTCCCGGCTGGATCAGACCGTCGCCAACCTGGACAACTACCAACTGACTAACACCGCGAAAGTCTACTTCGGTTTTGGCAAGAGCGTTCTCACCAAAGATGAGAAAGAGAAACTCGCCGACGCCATTCAGACGCTCGCCAGCGCGAAGAATTACGTGATCGAGGTGGAAGGCTACACCGACCGTACCGGTAGCAAAGACTCCAACGTCGCTCTGAGCCAGCATCGCGCCGACGCGGTGCTTCGCTATCTGGCCGTGCACAACGTTCCTCCGCGCAAGATCCACGTTGTGGCCATCGGCAGCGAGGACCCCAACGCCGAGAACAACACCCGCGCCGAGCGCAAAGAAAACCGCCGCGTGGACGTCCGCGTCTACACGCTGAATCTCAACGCCGGCAACCAGCCCATGGGCGCCGGTAGTGCGATGCCGGAAAACGGTACCAACGGTTCCAGCGACCGTTCCACCGATACGAGTCCGCAACAGTAGTAGACCACCTCGATAGCTCATCCTCGGAAGCGGCGGGCTCGACGGCTCGCCGTTTTTTTGTGCGCGATGTAGAATATCGTCGTGTTTGTTCGGCTCGCGCTGACGCTCGTGATGGCCCCGGTTCTGTTCGCGCAATGCGATTGTGAGGAGGTTTCCGCCAAAGAAGCGAAGTGTTGGTCCGAGGTCGTGTTCAGAGGTACGGTCGAAAGGTTCCGTGGCTCTGGTAATGACCGCGTTGTCATCTTCAGGGTCATGCGGGTCTGGAAGGGACGCGTCGGTGAGAGATTCGAGATGCCGGGAATCGAATCGAGCGCTTGGTGTTACGGTTTTCTGCCTGGCCTTCTGACCGTTGGGAATGATGTGATTGTGTACGCGGCGAGGATTGAGGGGGGCACTACCAACGAGTACTTCCCCAGTCATTGCCAGACGAACCTCGTAGCCAGGTCATGGTCCTTTCGCCAACTCGCCCGAGGCCACAAACCCGAGCCCTGATGGTATAATTATTCATAAGGATGAATAAGTAACCAGTGAGCGTCAGAGCGGGGGTAGTGGGATTTCGAGGGTACAGCGGGGCCGAGCTGGTCCGCATTCTCGACAGACATCCGCAGGTCGAGCCGGTGCTGATGGAGCACCGCAGCGAGTCGGGCGAGAGCGCGCGGCCGACGATTGCCTGTACCCCGGAAGCGGTTAAGAGTGAACAGCTTACGGTGGTCTTCCTGGCCACGCCGGCGGAGGTCTCCATGGATCTGGCGCCGGCCATGCTGGACGCCGGGGCACGGGTGGTGGACCTCAGCGGAGCCTTCCGTCTGGGCACGGTGGAACGCTATGCGCGCTGGTATGGCGCCGAGCACACGGCCCCGCGGTGGCTGGCGGACGCCGTATACGGGCTTCCCGAATTCTGCCGGCAACAGATCTCCGGGGCACGGCTGGTGGCCAACCCGGGGTGCTATCCCACGGCCGCCAACCTGGCGATTCGGCCGCTGCTGGAAGCCGGTGTCATCGACCGCGCGGCCGGCATCGTGTGCGACGCGAAATCGGGCCTGAGCGGCGCCGGGCGCAAGCCCAGCCTGAAGACCAGCTTCTGCGAGGTGACCGAGAACTTCACGGCGTACTCGATATTGCATCACCGGCACGTCCCGGAGGTGTTGATGACGTCCGGGCTGGAAGAGCACGAGTTCAGTTTCGCCGCGCAACTGATTCCCATTCATCGCGGCATTCTGGAGACCATCTACTTTCGCGGTAAGCAGGTCAGCTCGGCCGAAGATCTGGTGGCGATCTATCTGGAACGGTATAAAGACGAGCCCTTCATACGGATCTACCCGGCGGGGAAAGTGCCCGATCTCCACGCCGTGGCACGGACCAACTTCTGCGATATCGGGGTTGTTTATGATGGCGCGAGCGGGCGCGGTGTGGTGGTGGCGGCGATCGACAACCTGACAAAGGGAGCCGCCGGAATGGCCGTCCAGAGCATGAACCTGATGCTGGGCTTCGCGGAGACCGAGGGGCTTCTGTGAGGGCAAAGCCGTGAGGGTGCTGGTGAAGATCGGCGGCACGCTGCTGGAGTCCTCCGAATCGCGGCATCGGCTGGCGGGCGAGATCGCCGAGGTGTTTCGCTCCGGTGTGGAAACTGTCGTGGTGCACGGCGGCGGGAAGCAGATGACCCGGTTCCTTGAGGAGCGCGGCATCCGAAGCCAGTTCGTGAACGGTTTGCGGGTGACCACGGCGGAGGTTCTGGACGCGGTGATCAAGGTGGTGGCCGGCAGCGTGAACCAGGAGCTGGTGGCCGCGTTTGCCGCGGTGGGCGCGCCGGCGGTAGGGCTCAGCGGCGTGGATGCGGGTCTGACGGAAGCCGAGTCCGTGAGCGCGGAGCTGGGATTCGTCGGGAAACCGGTGCGCTCGGATCCGAAAGTGCTCGAGGTGCTGACGGCGAACCGGCTGCTGCCGGTGGTGGCCTGCGTGGCCGGGGACCGTGCGGGGAACATGTACAACGTGAACGCGGACCAGATGGCCGTGGCCTGCGCACGCGCCTTCCGGGTGGACAAGCTGCTGTTCCTCACCGATGTGGACGGGGTGCGGTCGGCGTCCGGCGACATCCTTCCCGCGCTTTCGGCCGAGGAGTGCCGCGAACTGATTCGCAACGGGGTTGCGACCGGCGGCATGCAGGCGAAACTGGAATCGGCGATCTTCGGGCTGGAATCGGGCATCGTGGAGGTGGTGATTGCGCCGGGTGCGCGGCGGGGTATCGTCAACGAACTGGTTGGCGGCAAACCAGTGGGAACGCGAATCTCATGAAGAACGCCTTTCTGCTGCCCACCTCGCGCACGGATCGGGCTTTGACCATCCGCAAAGCCGTGATGCCGGACATTCACGATCTACTCGATCTGATTAATGGGTACGCGGGGAAGGGCATCATGCTGCCGCGCACCGAATTCGAGATGTCGGAGAACATCCGCGACTTTACGGTAGCGTTCTCCGATTCGCAACTGGTGGGGTGCGGCGCGCTTCACTTCTATACGCCCACCTCGGCGGAGGTGCGATCACTGGCCGTAGCCGAGGAGTACAAGCAGAGCGGCGCCGGGAGGGCCATCGCCAGGGCGCTGGAACAGGAGGCGCTGGACGCCGGCCTCGAGACCATCTTTGCTTTCACCTACGTGCAGGAGTTCTTCCGGAAGCTGGGGTTTGTGGAGGTGGAGCGGGGGGAACTGCCGCTCAAGGCCTGGCGGGATTGCCTGCGCTGCCCGAAGTTCCAGTGCTGCGACGAGGTTGCGATGCTGAAGGTCCTTCGCGAAGGCGTCCGCGCGCGAGCGGGTTCCGTCGAACCGTTCGCCGAGTTGATTCAACTACCTGCCGTGCACAGGTAGCAGTACCATTCCTGCCTGTGTGGAAATCTTCTACTCTCGCTGCCTGAACTCCTGTATAATCCTGTTTAACTCAACCTTTATAAACCTAAGGCAGGCCGGAGGCGGGCATGAAGGCACAGACTGTCGATATCAAGGAGTCTGCCGGACGCATTCTTTGTTGTACGATTTTTCGGCCCGGCGGCAGGAAGCTGCTCGCCAAAGGGCATGTGATCAGCGATGAGGACGTCCGGCTGCTCGAGACCGAGGGCATGAACCAGGTCTGGGTGACCGAGTTGGAAGAGGGCGAGGTCGGGGAAGACGAGGCGGTCTCGCTGGTGGGAAACGCCATGGGTTGCGGGGCGGTGGAGATCCGGCTCGCCGCCGGGGGCCGCGCCAACCTGGTGGCGATGGAGCCGAGCTGCGTGCTGGTGGACGACGATCTGCTGAAACAGATCAACTGCACGGCGAGCATGGTGATCTCCACGTCGCTGAACTTCTCCTTTGCGCCCACGGGCCAGAGGATCGCCACGGTGAAAAGCGCGCCGTTTGCGGTTGCGCAACCGCAGCTCGAGGCGGTATTATCGATCTTCAAAGAAAGAGGCCCCATCCTGCAGGCCCGGCCGATTCGGAGCCCGGGAGTAGGGGTGCTGTACACCGATCCCTGCAGCGGCGATCGGGCCAGGCAGATGTTTGAGTCGATCATGCGGCAACGGCTGGAGCGGTTCGGCGCCAGTCCGGGGTTCGTGCTGGCATCGCTCGAAGAAGAAGGGGCCGTGGCGAGGAGTTTGCAGCATCTGCTGCGGTCGCAGCCCGCGGTGATTCTGGTGGCGTCGACGACGGCGCCGGCGGGTCCGGAAGACGTGATTGGCCGTGCGATGTGCCGCACGGGGTGTCATTTTGAACGGTTTCTCGCTCCGGTGGAGCCTGGCAATCTGCTGTTGCTGGGTTACAAGGACGATATTCCGATTGTGTCGGCGCCGGGGTGTTTCCGGTCAGCGAAGCCCAATGTGCTGGATCTGATCCTGCCCCCGATGCTGGCGCGGTACCGAGTTTCCGGCTGGGAGATCGCCTGCCTCGGGCATGGCGGGCTGCTCGGCTGACCAAACTCCTCCACTACCACAGGCAGCCTCCTCCGAGCGGCCTGTGGGTGCTCCTCAGCCGGGTGCCTGACCAGTGCCCGGCTTTTTTTTGAACAGGGAGTAAAGGGAGTAGAAGGAGTAAGGGGAGTAAAGGTCACGGGAGCCAGGGGCGGAGACCGTTTTCGGTGAGCAGGTCGCGGGTGGTCTGGAGCGCGCCCGGCAGAACGTAGAAGAAGGCTCCCACGCGCTCGCTGCGGAAGATGATGCCGCCGAGGTAACGGTCCGTCTCCACCAGATAGTCCACACCGCGGGCGGTGAGGAGTTCCTCGAGCCGCAGGGCTTCACGCAGGCGTTTGGCGATGTAGAGGAGATCGAGTTCCTGATCGGCGAAGTAGTCGCGTTCTCGTCGCATGGCGGCAGTAAGGTACAGGATCTCATGCCTTGCGCGGGAGTGACGCCCGCATTACAATTCGAAGTGGATGACGCGTCCCATCCATATTCTGCTGGTGGAAGACAATCCTGGGGACGTGAGGCTTACCATGGAAGCGCTGAAGGAGAGCCGCTTTCCTAACACCCTGCACGTGGCGAACGATGGCGTGGAAGCGCTGGATTATCTGCGCACCATGGCGCCGCCCGACCTGATCCTGCTGGACTTGAACCTGCCGCGCCGCAGCGGCCGCGAGGTGCTGATGGAGATCAAGGCGGACCCGGAGCTGCGGCGGATCCCGGTGATGGTGTTGTCGACATCCCGTTCCGAGGTGGACGTGCAGTTCTCCTATGACCACCACGCCAACTGCTACATCGAGAAACCGATGGAGCTGGATCGCTTCTTCGACACGGTGCGGTCGATTGAACAGTTCTGGTGTTCGGTAGCCTCCCTGCCTTTGCCCCACGGCGCGGCGTAGCAGAACGCGTCCCAACTGAGATTTCGGCGGTTTGCCGCGCACCACCTGGGCGTGACCGGGACACTCACCGCCGAGGAGGAGTTGCACTGGCTCGCGCTTACGATGGTCCCCGGGCTGGGCACGCGCAAGGCGTCGCAGCTTATCGAGAGGTACAGGACGCCCGAAGCCGTTTTCCGGGCCTCCAGCTCGGAACTGGAAGGCTTTGGCCTTTCGGGCAGCATCGCGCGGAGCATTGCCGGTGGGTGCGCGTTCGAAGATGCCGTGGACCAACAGCAGAAGGCGCGCGAGCAGGGTGTGGCGGTGATCCCGATCGCGGATGCGCGCTATCCGCCGCGGCTACGGGAAATCTACGACCCGCCGGTGGTGCTGTTCGCGCGGGGCCGGATGGAGTTGTTGCAGTCGGCGATGCTGGGCGTGGTGGGCACGCGCCGGCCCACGCCGTACGGTAGCGCGGTGGCGGACAAGCTCTCGGGCGATCTGGCGCTGGCGGGCATGACCATCACCAGCGGGATGGCGCGAGGAATCGACACGGCTGCGCATCGGAGCGCGCTCGGGGCCGGGGGCGATACGGTTGCCGTCTTCGGGTGCGGCGTGGACCTGGTCTACCCGGCGGAGAACCGGAAACTGGCGGCGGAGCTCGCCGAAAAGGGGCTGCTGGTGTCCGAGTTCCCGATGGGCGCGCCGGCATACCCGCAGAACTTCCCGATTCGCAATCGGATCATCAGCGGCATGAGCGTGGGCGTGCTGGTGGTGGAAGGCGCGCAGTATAGCGGATCGGCCATTACGGCCCGGCTGGCACTGGACCAGCAGAGAGAGGTCTTCGCGGTGCCGGGGAGCATCCTGTCGAAGATGAGCTGGGGGCCTAACCTGCTGATCAAGCAGGGCGCGAAGCTGGTGCAGGACTGGAACGACGTGCTGGAGGAGCTGCCGGAGGCGGTGCGGCGGGAACTGGCCCGGCGGGGCCGTGAACGTCTTTTGCCGGGTCTGGATGGCGACGACAGTGCTGCCGAGGACGGAGCGGCGGGCAAGGTAAGTCCTGAACTGACAAAGACATCGCGGGATGTTCTGGGGCGCCTTCAGATCGACAAGCCCACCCACACCGACGAGCTGCTCGAAACTCTGGAGGGCTGTTCCTCATCAGAGATAATAGCCGCCCTGTTCGATCTGGAGATGCTGGGGCTGATCCGGCAGCTCCCCGGACGGAACTTTGTTAAAGTGTGGTAGTCCTATAGATTCCGGCCCACATCGGCCGTGAAACTCGCGTACGGATCTCAAACAATGGCTAAATCTCTCGTCATCGTCGAGTCGCCGGCGAAGGCGAAAACAATCGGCAAGTATCTCGGAAAGCAGTTCGTGGTGATGGCCTCGCTGGGGCACGTGAAGGACCTTCCGAAGAAGGACCTGGCGGTGGACGTGGAGCGGGATTTCGAGCCGCACTACGAGATTATCGAAGGCAAAAAGAAGCTGATGGCCGAGCTGCGGCAGGCGGCAAAGACCGTGGACTCGGTATACCTGGCGGCTGACCCTGACCGCGAGGGCGAGGCCATCTGCTGGCACCTGCAGGAAGAGCTGAACCATCGCTCACTGAAGAATCGCCCGTCGAAGAAAGAAGCGGGGCCGAAGTTCTACCGGGTGATGTTCAACGAGATCACGGCCAGCGCCGTGCGAAAGGCATTTGACACGCCGGCCGCGGTGAACCTGCATCTGGTGGAAGCGCAGCAGGCCCGCCGCATTCTGGACCGGCTGGTGGGATACAAGATCTCGCCGCTGCTGTGGGACAAGGTGAGGCGCGGTCTTTCGGCGGGGCGCGTGCAGACGGTGGCCCTGCGCATGGTGGTGGAGCGGGAGCGGGAGATTCGGGCGTTCCAGAAGCGCGAGTACTGGAGCATCGACGTCAGCCTGCAAGCGAAGAAGCCGCCAGTGCTGACCACGCACTTCGCGAAAAGGAACGACGAGACCATCGAGGTTTCAAGCGAGGAAGCCGCCACGAACATCGTGCGGCAGCTCGAAGGCGCGAAGTACGTTGTCCGCTCGGTGAACCTGCGGGAGAAGAAACGGAATCCGGTGCCGCCGTTCATCACCTCGACGCTGCAGCAGGAAGCGGCGCGGAAGCTGCGATTCAGCGTGAAGCGGACAATGGGGCTGGCGCAGAGACTGTACGAGGGCGTGGAACTGGGGAGCGAAGGCTCCACTGGCCTGATCACGTACATGCGCACGGATTCCACGCGCGTTTCCCAGGACGCGCTGGAGGAAGTGCGCGGGCTGGTGGCCACGCGGTACGGTCCGGACTTTGTGCCGGAAACGCCCAATGTATTCAAGAGCAAGAGGGACATCCAGGACGCGCACGAAGCGATCCGGCCCACGTCCGCGCTGCGCACGCCGGACGAGATCGCGCAGTACCTGCAGGAAGACGAGCTGAAGCTGTACCGGCTGATCTGGATGCGGTTTGTGGCGTCGCAGATGATGCCCGCGGTGTTCGATCAGACCACCATTGAATTGACCGCGCAGGGGCAGGATGGGGCAACCTACTTGTTCCGGGCGACCGGCAGCACGCCGAAGTTCAAGGGATTCCTCGAAGTGTACGAGGAAGGCAAGGATCAGCGCGACGAAGAGGACGAGGAGTTGAAGAACCGGCTGCCAGTGGTGGCCGAGGGCGAAGAGCTGCGGTTCCGTTCCATCGAGCCGGAACAGCACTTCACCGAGCCGCCGCCGCGCTTCACCGAAGCGACGCTGGTGAAGGAGTTGGAAGCGGACGGGGTGGGGCGTCCTTCGACGTACGCCTCGATTCTTTCCACCATCCAGGAGCGCGAGTACGTGAAGAAGGAAGGCGGACGGTTCACTCCCACCGAGCTCGGAATGGTGGTGACCGACCTGCTGCTGGAGAGTTTCAGCGACCTGTTCGACGTGACGTACACGGCGCGCATGGAAGAGGAGCTGGACGAGATCGAGGAAGGCAAGATCGACTGGCGCGCGATGATGGCCGAGTTCTATCAGCGCTTCGAGCGGGACATGGACCATGCCGAACGCCACATGACCGACATCAAGCGCATGGAGAAGCCCACCGATCTGGTGTGTGACAAGTGCGGCAAGCCGATGGTGATCAAGTGGGGTAAGCATGGCAGCTTCATCGCTTGCACCGGCTACCCCGAGTGCACCAACACGCGCGAGCTGACGGTGGATTTGCCCGATGTGGACACGGCGGACCTGACCGAGCAGGACGCCGACGAGTACTGCGAGAACTGCGGCCGGTCCATGGTGCTGAAGAAAGGCCGCTTCGGGACGTTCTATGCGTGCTCGGGGTATCCGGACTGCAAGACGACCAAGCGCATCGGCGCCACCGAGCAGAAGAAGGCGGACGTGCCGCTGGACGAGAAATGCCCGCAGTGCGGCAACCATCTGGTGCTGAAGCAGGGGCGTTTCGGCGAGTTTACGGCGTGCAGCAACTATCCGGCGTGCAAATACGTGAAGCAGAAAACCATCGGGGTGCCGTGTCCGAATTGCTCGCAGGGCGAAGTGGTGGAGCGCCGCTCCAAACGGGGTAAGACGTTCTATGGGTGCAATCGGTATCCCGACTGCGATTTCGTGGCGTGGGGAAAGCCGATGAACGAGAAGTGCCCGGATTGCGGGTCGCCGTATCTGATAGAGAAGTGGCTGAAGGCGGGGCCGGTGGCGCAATGTCCCAACGCCGAGTGCAAGCACAAGCACCCGATTGAGCAGCCCCAGCCGCAGCCCGCATAAGAACATGGCCGCAACCGCCACGAAAGCCAACTACGGAATCGACGCGCCCGACGTGCTGAAGAGCATGGTTACCCGGGGCATTGTGTTTGCGCTTTTCGGCGCGGTCATCTGGTACATGAATCGCACGCTGGCGCCGGGCCGCGCGGTGGCGATGCTGGGCGTGCTGGGCGCCATTGGCGTGGTGTACCTGCTGGTGGCGGCGGCGATGGTTTGGAGCAGCCGGGTGGGCAAGCTTCGCGTTCGCGACCGCGTGTTGAGCTCGCTCGAATTCCGCGGCGACGAAAAGGTGCTGGATGTGGGCTGCGGGCGCGGCCTGTTGCTCATTGCCGCGGCCAGGCGGTTGACCAGCGGACGGTGCACAGGAGTGGACATCTGGTCCACCGACGATCTGTCGTCAAATAGCGCCGACGCGGCGCGTGCCAATGCCAGGGCCGAGGGCGTGGCCGATCGCATCCGCATCGAGGACGCCGACGCGCGCAAGCTGCCGTATGCGAACGAGAGCTTCGACGTGGTGTTGTCGAGCCTGACGATTCACAACATCGAGGAGCGCGACGAACGCGCCCAGGCGATCGCGGAAATGGTCCGGGTGCTCAAGCCGGGAGGCCGGCTGGCGCTATTCGACATTCGACACACGGCCGAGTACGCCCGGCAGCTCAAACGGCTGGGCATGGCCGATGTGAGTCTCTCTTCCCTTTCCTTTCTGTGGTGCCAGCCGGCGCGCTCGGTAACGGCGCGCAAGACGTAGGAACCCCGCCTATTGGCCGGCCTGAAAGGCCGGCCGCGGGCAAGATTGCCCACCCCACAAACCTGGTCACATGATAGCTATGAGTTTTTTATCCGCGTTGTCAACCAGTTAGCGGCCGCCGCCAGACTGACTCAGGAATGCTGTTGCTATGCTCGGGTCGTGTCAGGAGGGCTTGTGGAAGTCACAACGGCCGAGAAAGAAAAGACAGACAGAAAAAGGACGACAAAGGCTGAAGGAGACGACACGGAGGGGCGCTTGACGCCGAGGCTCAAGATCGCGAAGTTACTGCAGAGGCTCGAAGAGAAGCTGGAAGAGGAAACGCCGAAGGCGAGTCTGGGAGATTTCATCCGGTTAGTGCAATTGGAGAAGGAACTGGCGGACGAGGAGACACCGAGGGAGATCAAGGTGACATGGGTGGAATCCCAGGTGACGTCCGAGTCCGTGAGATAACATACAGCCCGTTGCCGTCGCAGAAGCGATTCCACGACTCGGCGGCGCGATTCAAGGGGTTCTCGGGACCGATCGGATCGGGAAAAAGTCAGGCGCTATGTCACGAGGCAATCAGGCTTACTTATCTGAACCCCGGCAGACTGGGGTTAATCGGAGCACCGACTTATCCGATGTTACGGGATGCCACGCTGGCGAGTTATGGAGACATTCTCCATGCCAACCGGATTCCGTACGAGTACAACAAGGCGGAGAACCTGCTGACGATGAAGGACACGGGGTCGAGGGTTCTGTTTCGTTCGCTCGACGAGTTCGAGCGGCTGAGAGGGACCAACCTGGCGTGGTTCGGCATCGACGAGCTGACTTACACGGCGGAGGAGGCCTGGTTACGGTTGGAGGGCCGCCTGCGCGACCCTTCGGCCGGGCGGCTTAGTGGCTTCGCAGTATGGACGCCCAAGGGTTATGACTGGGTGTTCCGCCGGTTCATCAAAGCGCCAGTAGAAGGTTACGAAGCAGTCATCGCCAGGCCTTTCGAGAACCGGCACTTGTTGGACAAGGTCCCGGATTTCTATGAGCGGTTGAAGCGAAGCTACGACGCGCGGTTCTACGAGCAGGAGGCGTTGGGCTCATATCTAAGTCTGAATTCGGGGCTGGTCTATCACGCGTTTGATCGCAACGTGAACGTACGCCAGACGGAGATGGACCCGCTGAGTCCGTTGCTCTGGGCGCTCGACTTCAACGTCGATCCGATGAGCTCGGTAATCGTCCAGAAGAAAGACGACGTAGTCTCCGTGATCGGCGAGATCGTCTTGCCGCGCGCGAGCACGATGGACGCTTGCGAGGAATTTCAGTCGAGGTATCCGTATCAGGCGGCGGGTGTGGTGGTTTTCGGAGATGCGTCGGGCAAAACGATGCAGACCACAGGAATGAGCGACTACACGATGTTGCGGGAGTTCTTTCGAAGGCAGGGCTATGAGAACGTCCAATTTAAGGTTCCGTTGAGCAATCCGAGCGTGCGAGACCGGGTAGCGCTTATGAACACGCAGTTCAAAGCCGCGGACGGGGTATCGCGGCTGTTCGTACATCCACGCTGCCGGGAGCTGATTCAGGATTTTGAAGAGGTCACATTCAAGCCGGAGAGCTCGGTAATCGACAAGGACCGGGACTCGAAGCGGACCCACCTTTCGGACGCTCTGGGCTATCTGGTGTGGCAGGAATGCAGGAGCCAGCCACCGTTCGGGGAGCAGAGGCAACGGTTGTTTTAGGATCCCGGGAAAAGAACACGGCCATGGACAAAGGCATTGTTGAGATCGTACGCGAACATCCGGAATACCGGGTCAGGAAGCCGACGTGGCGCATGCATCGCGACCTGTACGCGGGTGGTGAACAGGTGAAGGCGAACGCCGGAGACTACCTGGTCCGAAGAAACAGGGAACCCAACGAGGTCTATGCAGAACGGCTGAGCCGGGTGTTCTACGAAAACTACGCAGGATCGATCATCGACTGGTACACCGCGACGCTTTTCCGACGGGAACCGATGCTGACGTTCGAGGGAAAAAACGAAGCGGCCAGGAGGTTCTTCAGCAGCTTTATCGGGGACTGCGACTTGAAGGGAACGCACTTTGCCGAGTTCTTTCGCAGCCGTCTCATCGAGGCGCTGGTCTTCGGCCGGAGCCACATACTGATCGACTTTCCGAAGGCCATAAGAAGCGTAGGGACCCGGGCGGAGGAAGACGCCGCCGGTGTCTCAAGGGCGTATCTGCTGCACTATACGCCGGATGAGTTAATCAACTGGAGCTATGACGAGCACGGGAACTACGACTGGGTGGTACTTCGCAGCGGCGGTCTGAGGAAGCAAAGCGCGGAGGACCCTGCATGGACGTACGAGACGCGATGGGCCTACTTCGACAAGGAAACCTATCGGGTCTACAGTGAACGACGGCCGGCGCCAACATTTCCTGCGTGGTCCTGGTCCGATGATGCGGGCAAACAGGCCGAATTGGTGGACGCCGGCGTGCACGGTCTGGCGAAGTTACAGCGAGTCCCGCTGGTGGACCTGGTGGTGCCGGAGGGTCTGTGGCTGATGAACAAAGCGGCGCTTCTGCAACTGGAGCACTTCAACAAATCCAATGCGCTATCGTGGGCGCTGACCATGGGTCTGTTTTCAATGCCGGTGATTTACTCGGAGCGGGATTGGAATCAGTTACTCGGGGAATCCTATTACCTACAGCTCGGGAAGGACGACAAATTCGGCTGGACCGAGCCGCAGGGGCACGTGTTTCAGATCGCCGCGGACAATCTGGCGCGCCTGCAGCAGGAAATCTACCGAGTGTGTTACACGTCACAGGCTGGCGGAGATCTGGGAGGGGCTGGTGCGCAGTCCGGTCTCAGCAAGCAACGGGACTTCGCGATCACTCAGGAAGTGTTGCGGGCTTATGGCGACGCGGTGAAAGAGACGATGAAACGCGTGCTGGGTGCTGTAGACGCAGCGCGCAAAGACGAGCTGTTCATCGACGTATCGGGAATGGACGAGTTTGACATTGGCGACTTCAGCGCGGAACTCACCGACGCGCGAGAGCTGCTCGCGCTGGGGATCAATTCGCCAACGCTAACAGCCCGTGTCTAAACCGCCCGATTTTCGGCCGACCGGACGAATGAGCACCGTCTCCGAGGGCGGTGGAAGTAGCCCCGCGGACCGGTGTGGTGGGCGGACCTGGTCGGCGAGAAGC
>JBEKZH010000051.1:0-39739 GCA_049510065.1 Bryobacteraceae bacterium | reverse complement strand
TCGACGACCCCGACGACGTCGTCCACCTACACCTGGGACAGCTACGGCAACGTCACCGGGCAAACCGTGAACGGCGTCTCCACCAGCATCACCATGGACCCGAGTCACAACTACGTGGTGCCGTCGTCCATCGCCACCGGGAGCAACTCGGCCGCGCTGCAATGGAGCTCGTTCCTCGGCCTGACGCAGAACACCGGCCAGAACGGCGACACGGCGCAAATCTCTTACGACGGCAACGGGTTCCCGGCCACCACCGTCTCGCCCTACGGGGCCACCACCACGAACGCGTACACCGTCTACAGCCAGACCGGCCAGCCGTCCACGCTGACCTCCACCACCAACACTCACTTCACCCGGCAGACGCTGGACGGGGTGGGCCACGTGAAGGCTGCGGTGGTCGTGGTTGTTGCAGTTTTCGGGAAACGCCTGATCCGGTGCTGAAAATGCCCCACCCCGGTGCCCGGCCAATCCCACCCTCTCACCACAAATCAACAAGTTACAGCTCATACAGCGTCGGCCATCCACCTGCACTAGGGTCTTTTTAAGCAGAGGGGGTTGGGAACAGGTGTTGTGGTGTCGAACCGGCGTTCTGGTGGGGGCTGCGGTGCTGCTGGTATCGGCGGCGCTGGTGGAGCGGCTCACCGCTCAGCGGCCGGCGGCCATCACGGTTGACTATCCCGCCGAAGGATCCATTTTCCCGCCGGACATCACCGCCCCCACTTTCCTCTGGCGCGACGCCAACCCGAACGCTACCGAGTGGCGCATCGAGGTGGAGTTCGCGGACCACTCCGCGCCGATCAAAGTGCAATCCCGGGGCCCGCTGATGCGCGTTGGCGAGATCGACCCGCGCGCCGTCTGGGAGTCGAACAAACTGCCCGAACTGACGCCGCAACAGGCCGCCTCTCATACCTGGCAGCCCGATGCGCGCACATGGGCAGCCATCAAGCGGCACTCCGTCGCGGGCGCGACCGTGACATTCACCGGCCTCGCGAGCCACCAGGAGGTTTCGAGCGGCCGCGTCACCATACAGACGTCGAGAGATCCGGTGGGCGCGCCCATCTTCTACCGCGACGTGCCGCTGATGCCGTCGGAGACCGAGAAGGGCGTGATCAAGCCGCTGGCCGCCAATGCCGTCCCGCTGATCGCATGGCGGTTGCGCAGTGTCGCCAGCACGGAGAGCCGGGTGGTGCTGACGGGCATGCGCACGTGCGCCAACTGCCACTCATTCTCCCTCGACGGCAAGACCCTGGGCATGGATCTGGACGGACCGAAGAACGACAAGGGAGTGTATGCCCTGGCCACGGTCCGGCCGCAGATGTCCATTGGCACTCAGGACATGATCTCGTGGAAGCCGCCGTATGAGGAGGAAACAGCAAGAGACCGGGTGGGTTTCATGTCGCAGGTGTCGCCCGAGGGCAAGTATGTGCTGACCCGGCTCAGCGGGCCGGGGGCGACTGTCAGCAGCACCTACTACGTGGCCAATTTCATGGACTACGGTTTTCTGCAGGTCTTCTATCCGACCCGCGGCATTCTGGTCTGGTACGACCGCGCCTCCGGCAAGGCACAACCGCTTCCGGGCGCCGACGACCCTCGCTACGCGCAGACCGACGGCGTGTGGAGTCCGGATAGCCGGACCATCGTATTCGCCCGCGCGGAAACGAAGGACCCCTATGCGCCCGGCGTGCCGATGGCCCAGTTCGCTAACGACCCGAACGAGACCCAGATCCAGTACGACCTGTATCGGATTCCGTTCAACGGCGGCCGCGGCGGAACGCCGGAGCCGATTGCCGGGGCATCGCGGAACGGCATGAGCAATAGCTTTCCCAAGGTCTCGCCCGACGGCCGCTGGATCGTGTTCGTCGAGTGCCGCAACGGGCAGTTGATGCGGCCGGACAGCCAGCTCTACATCGTGCCGGTGGAGGGAGGCGTAGCCCGGAGGATGCGCTGCAACACGCCGCGGATGAACTCCTGGCACAGCTTCTCGCCCAACGGCCGCTGGCTGGTGTTCTCCTCCAAGAGTCCCTCACCATACACGCAGATGTATCTGACGCACATCGACGCGGACGGCAACGACAGCCCGGCGATTCTGATCGAGAACGCGACCGCGGCGAACCGGGCGGTGAATATTCCCGAGTTCGTGAACATTCCACCGGATGGCCTGATGAAGATCGACGTGCCCGCCGTCGACTTTTACCGCCAGTTCGACATTGCCTTCGCATTATCGGAGAAACACGAGTACGCGGCGGCGATCCCCGAATGGGAAAAGGCCCTGCAGCTCGACCCGGAAGATGCCCTGTCCCACGTGAACATCGCGATTGCGCTGGGCCAGACCGGCCATGCGGACGCGGCGATCGTCCATTATCAAAGGGCCGCGGAGATCGAACCCGGAAACCCCGCTGTATTCAGCCGCATGGCGGCCGCCCTGCTGGCCATGGGAAAGCCCGATCAGGCGATTCCCGTCTTCGAGAAGGCGGTACGACTCGAGCCCCGCGATCCGCGGCAGCCCGGCGGTTTGGGACTCGCCCTGGTACAATCCGGCAGGGCGGCGGAAGCGATTCCCTGGTTCGAGAAGGCGCTCGCGCTCAATCCGAAAGACGCCGGCGTGGAGCAGAACCTGGCGGTGGCTCTGACCTCGATGGGCCGCGAGGGCGAGGCCTTCCTGCATTTCCAGCGGGCCGCGGAACTGGCGCCGGAAGAGCCCGGCTATCAGAGCAACCTTGGCGCCGCTCTGGCCCAGCAGGGGAGAGTGGAGGAAGCGATCCCGCACTTCCGAAAGGCATTGGAGATCCGTCCCGACGACGCGGCCACCCACGCGATCCTGGCTATGGCGCTGGCCACCGCGGGGAAGGTGGACGAGGCGATTGAGCACCTGGATAAGGCCGCGCGGCTTGCTCCGGACGATGCCGCCGTGCAAACCAATCTGGGCGCCGCGCTTGCTTTGCAGGGCCGGCTCGGCGAGGCCATTCCCCATCTGGAGAAGGCCCTGCAGGTGGCGCCGGATTCCGCCGAGGCGCACTATCACATGGGCGTCGCTGATTCCATGCAGGGTAAAGTGGTGGAGGCCGTCGCCGAGTGGCGGAAGGCGGTGGACCTTCAGCCGGACAACGTGCTGGCTCTCAACCGGCTGGCGCAGGCGTTGGCCACCAGCAGCCAGGCGTCTCTGCGAAACGGGGCCGAGGCGGTTCAGTTCGCCGAGCGGGCGGCCAGGCTGGCCGGGGATCAGGAGGCGGCGCTTCTTGATACCCTGGCGGCCGCATACGCCGAAGCCGGCCGGTTCCCGGAGGCCGTCGAGACCGCGCGCCGGGCATTGGACCTGGCCATTGGACATGGGGACCAGCGGCTGGCCGAAGGGCTGCGGGCCAGAATTGCGCTGTACGAAGCACGGACCCCGGTCCGGGTGAATTGATGCGAAGCCGCTACATCATATTAATCACGGCGATGCTGGTGGCGTCGGTTGCGCTGGTGGAGCGGCTGGCGGCGGAACGGCCGGCGAACATTACGGTTGACTATCCGGCTGAGGGATCCATCTTCCCGCCGGACATCGCCGCTCCCACGTTCCTGTGGCGCGACGCCAACCCGGAGGCGAGCGCGTGGCGGATCGAGGTCCGGTTTGCCGATGGCGCGAAGCCGCTCAAAGTGAAGGCGCCGGGCCCGCTGATGAAGGTCGGCGAAATCGATCCGCGCGCAGTCGGCGAGACCAATCAGCCGCCCACGCTGACGCCGGAGCAGGCCGCTGCGCACACCTGGTCGCCCGATGCCGCGACCTGGGAGGCCATCAAGCGGCACTCGGTTTCGGGTGCGGCGACGGTGACGATTACCGGCCTCGCGAATCAGCAGCCGGTCTCGGAGGGCCGGGTGGCCGTCCGGACGTCGAAAGACCCGGTGGGCGCGCCCATCTTTTACCGCGACGTGCCGCTGATGCCGTCGGAGACGCAGCAAGGGGTAATCAAGCCGCTGGCCACCAGTGCCCTGCCCCTGATCGCGTGGCGGCTGCGCAATATCAGCGAGACGCGCAGCCGCGTGGCGCTGACCGGCATGCACACCTGCGCGAACTGCCACTCGTTCTCGCTGGACGGCAAAACCATGGGCATGGATCTGGACGGCCCGCAGAACGACAAGGGGTTGTACGGAGTAGTCCCGGTGAAGGCACAGATGTCCATCGGCAACGCCGACGTGATCTCCTGGCGGCCGCGCTACGAGAAGCCGGCCCTGTCGGACCGCGTGGGCTTCATGTCCCAGGTGTCACCCGACGGCAAGTACATCCTGACTCGGCTCAACGGACCCGAGGCGAATTTTCGCAGCACGTATTTCATAACCAATTTTAAGGATTACCGCTTCCTGCAGGTGTTTTATCCGACCCGCGGTATTCTCGCCTGGTATGATCGCGCCACCGGCCAGGTACGGCCTCTCCCCGGCGCCGACGACGCTCGCTACGCCCAGACCGACGGCGTCTGGAGCCCCGACGGCAAGTTCGTCGTGTTCGCGCGGGCCGAGGGCAAGGACCCCTTTCCGGAGGGCTGGAAGCAGGCCGAGTTCGCCAACGATCCGAACGAGCCGCAGATTCAGTACGACCTCTACCGTGTTCCGTTCAACGGCGGCCAGGGCGGACCGCCGGAGCCGATTGCCGGCGCCGCGCGGAACGGCATGAGCAATAACTTTCCCAAGGTCTCGCCCGATGGCCGCTGGATTGTGTTTGTCCAAAACCGCAACGGGCAGTTGATGCGTCCGGACAGCCAGCTTTACATCGTGCCGGCAGCGGGAGGCACGGCGCGGCGAATGCGCTGCAACACGCCGCTGATGAACTCGTGGCACAGCTTCTCGCCCAACGGCCGCTGGCTGGTGTTCTCCTCCAAGAGCCGCTCGCCGTACACGCAGATGTTTCTGACGCACATCGACGAGGACGGCAACGACAGCCCGGCGATCCTGATCGAGAATTCCACCGCGGCAAACCGGGCGGTGAATATTCCTGAATTTGTGAATATTCCACCCGACACGCCGATGAAAATCGAGGTGCCCGCCGCCGATTATTATCGCCAGTACGACGTGGCCGCGGAACTGGCGGGCAAGGGCCAGTGGGAGGCTTCCCTTCCCGAATGGACGAAAGCCATCGAACTCAACCCGGACGATGCCCGGGCGGAGATGGGCCTGGGAAGCGCTCTGGCGCAGACGGGCCGGACCGGCGAGGCGATCGCGCACTACCAGAGGGCGCGGGAGATGGATCCGGGCAACCCCGGCCCCTACGCGCAACTTGGGGTCACGCTGGCGCGGATGGGAAGGTTCGACGAAGCGATTCCCGATCTCGAGAAGGCTCTTGCGATCAACCCCGGAGATGCCGGTTCCCAACGCAACCTGTGCGCCGCGCTGGCGATGATCGCGGGCCGGAGCGGCGAAGCGATCGCCCGCTGCAGCGCGTCGCTCGAAGCCGAGCCGGGCGATGCGCAATTGCACGCCAACCTCGCCATCGCCCTCACCAGCGCGGGCCGCGTGGACGAGGCCATCTCCCATCTGGAGAAGGCCGCGCAAATCATGCCGGACAACGCCACCATTCAGGGAAACCTGGGCGCGGCCCTGGCGCAGGGAGGCAGGATTGCGGAGGCCATCCCGCATTTCGAGGGATTCCTGCGCATGGTCCCCGGCTCGGCGGACGGCCACTACGCTCTGGGATCGCTGTACTCGATGCAGGGGAGAACCGCGGATGCCCTGGCGCAGTGGGGCGCGGTGCTGCGCCTGGACCCGAACCATGTGGCGGCACTGAACCAGAGGGCGCGGGTGCTGGCGGCCGGTCCCGACGGGGCGCGCAACGGCGCCGAGGCGGTGGAACTGGCCGAACGCGCTGTCCGGCTGACCGGCGGGCAGGAAGCGCTGGTTCTGGATACGCTGGCCGCGGCCCTGGCTGAAGCCGGGCGCTTCGCGGAGGCGGTGGACACCGAACGCCGTGCCGTGGCCCTCGCCCGGCAACACAACAACGCGCAGCTCGTCGAGACGCTCAACGGCAGGATCGCGCTCTACGAAGCACGCACTCCGCTGCGGGCTCGGTAGCTGGTGGCATCGGAAGGGCCGCGTCAGGCATCCTATGGGCATGCCCGACAAGGTCAGGAAAACCGACGCCGAGTGGCGCGCCCAACTCACGCCGGAGGAGTACGCGGTTGCGCGCCGGAAGGGCACCGAGCCCGCGTTCACCGGCCGCTACTGGAATCATCACGAACCGGGCGTGTACCGTTGCGTGTGTTGCGGCACGCCGCTGTTTCACTCCAGCGAGAAGTTCGACTCCGGCACCGGCTGGCCCAGTTTCTGCGCCCCAACGGCTGAGGAAAACGTGCGTACCGAGAGTGACGGCAGCCTGTTCATGGAGCGCACCGAGGTGCTATGCGCCGCCTGTGACGCCCACCTCGGCCACGTCTTCCCCGACGGTCCGGCGCCTACCGGCCTGCGCTACTGCATGAACTCGGCCGCGCTCAGGTTCGAGAAGGAAGGGCCGTAGAGCCGCCCCCCTCACGGCGCGAAATACCCGAAGATGTCGAGTATCAGATGCGCAGGCGTAGGCACGTACACGTAGGCGGCAATCGATCCGTTGGTGGTGGGCACCAGCGCCATGTTCGAGGTGATGGCCCCATCCAGCGCATTCAGCGTCGATACCCACGGCTGCGCCCCGCCCTGCGGCCACAGGGTCAGATAGTTCATCGGCCCCGGCGGCACCACTGTGGCGTTGAACACATACGCCTGGGCCCCCGCCGGCGCCCCGCACCCACTCCCGGTCACGTTCACGTCCCGCTCTCCGCTGAACGGCGCGCTCCCCGCGGGCAGCCGCGTGTCCAGCACCCGGCAGGGCGTCAGGTTGTACAGGGACAGCCCTCCCACCCCCGGCGGCGCGAAGTACCCGTTGATGTCGATCACCAGATCCATGGCGCTGTAGGTGTACACATCCACCGATCCGCCCGCCCCCGCCGGCACGATGGCCGCGTTGGCCGTGATGGTCCCCGTCAGATCGTTCAGCGTGGAAGCCAGCGGCCTCGCCTGCCCGGTCGGATACGTGGTGATGTAGTTGACCGGCCCGGGCGGCACCACGGTGAAGTTCAGCGAGTACGCCTGCGCGCTCGCCGGCACGTGGCAGGCGCTGGACAGAATCGCGAAGGTGCGGTTCTCCCCGGTACTCAGCGCCGGCGGCCCCAATTGCGAACCGTAACTGCTGTCGCGGGTGTCGGCCACCCGGCAGGGCGTCAGCGGATAGAAGGCCAGTGCACTGGGGTCAGTGGCCGGTACGAAATAGCCGTCGATATCCAGGATCAGATCGGTGTCGCTGTAGGCGTACACGCTCACCGCCCCGCCGGTTCCCGCCGGAATGATGGCTGCGTTGGCCTTGATGCGTCCGTCCAGCGAGTTCAGCGTGGAGACCAGAGGCTGCGGTTGTCCGCTCGGCCAGACGGTCACGTAGTTCAATTGGCCCGGGGGCACCACGGTCACGTTCAGCGACCAGGCGGCCGCGCTGGTGGGAATGTTGCAGGCGGTGCTGCTGGGCAGGGTAAAGCCCCGCGCGGTTCCGCCAGCGATGGCCGGACCTCCGAAGGGGCCCGCCGGGTTGCGCGTGTCGACAATGCGGCACGGGGTCATGGGGATGAAACGCAGCGGGGCGGTGACGATCGTGAAGCCCACTCCACCCGAGATAGCGCCTCCAGGGTTGACTACCGTGACCGTGGCCATGCCCGCCGAGGCGATCAGAACTGTCGGCACGCCAGCCGTCAACTGCGTCGCATTCACGAAGGTAGTGACCAGCGCGGCGCCGTTCCACTGCACCACGGCGCCCGATACGAAGTTCGTGCCGTTGACCGTCAGCGTAAACGCCGGTCCTCCTGCTGCCGCCGAACCGGGATTAAGGCTGGAACCTGTCAATCCAGGAATGACCGACCCGGCTTGCACAACCGGAATGGCCTGCGTGCCAACCGTCAGTGTCGCCGTCCGCTGAGATCCCCCGTTGTTGGCCGCCACCGCGTAGCTCACCGGCGAACTGCCGCCCGAGCCGGTCACCCAGTTGGCATCGCTCGACACCACGACGGGGCACGATGTGGTCACTGTGATCGTGCCACTCGTTCCCGCCGCCGGGGCGTTGATCTGGCTTTGGGACACTCCGTAGGTGCACGCCGTCGCCGGCTGGGTCACGGCCGCCGGAATACCATCCAGCGTAATCGTGGCGTACTGCGTGTTCCCGCTATTGTTCGCAACGGCCGTCAGCCTGATGCTTCCGTTCCCCACGCCGCTGGCATTCATCAGGCTCAGCCAACTGCTGCCGCCCATCGCTGTCCAGGCACATCCGGCCGGCGCCGTCACCTGAATCGTCACCGGACCGCCTGTGTTCGGAACAATCTGGTTGGACGGACTGAGTGAATACGTGCAGGAGCCTGCGTTGATCCAGGCCGAGACCGTCAGGCCACCGTAGGATACATTCAACTGGTCTTCCCCATTACCCGTAGCCGTGATCGTTCCTCCCGCACCCACCTGAAATACATTCGACGTGCCGCTGCCCGTCGTGTACGTCGCTGCCTGCGTCACATCCAACGGCCCGCTGGCGTATACAGCCTTTGCGCCCACCACCGTGCTGGTGCCCACAACCACGCTCGCCACCGGTGCGTTCACCAGGGTGAGCGTCAGGGGGATTCCGGGAGGCTGGAGGGTGTAACTCAACGGGGTCACCGCATAAGTGCTGTCGCTAAAAACTGTGATTGCGGCGAAGTTCGCCGATCCGAGCCGTGTTGGCGTAAACGCGATCATGAACGGGGACTGCGTTGCAAACATCAAAGGCGTGTCCGTGGGATCGGCAACGGTTTGCAGCAAAAGCACCTCGGTGATTGTTTTGGTGGATGAGGTGGCCGTGATGTTGGTGGCGCTGTTGATGGTCAGGACGGACCCCGTCGCGGGCGAGATGGTTACATTGGAGGCCGACGCCTGGGTGTACCCGGTCAGATCGAGCACTGGCGGAGCCACCGTCGCCGGCGTCAACGCGTTCTCACGAGCGAGATTGGCCGCGGGTGCTGGTCCGCTCCCGCCAGTGAGCCAGTAGAAAGCCTGTTCCCACACGCTCTGGCTGTGTGTCTCATCCACGTCCGTGCACGCGCTCCAAAGGCAAATGCTCGCGTGCACGATTCCGCTGACGGTGGCCGAATCCGTCTGCCCGGCGGAGCCCGGATTCTGGCTGTTGACGGGGACGATCGTGTCGTTGGGTTTGTTGCCAAGGATGCTTGCGACGGTCTGCCCGGGAAGAAATGCTTTAATCAAAACGTCAAGCACGACCTCCGTCAACGACAGCGGGGTTGGCGCCTGGCCAACGATGGCGCTGAATTCGTTCGACGCCGACAGGTCCCCGAGCTGCGGCGAGCCAGGCTCCAGGGATTGCGCGCCCGTGTCCACAGGTTTACCGATCACGCCCATCACATCCCCGAGCGTGCAGGAGGAAAAAGCCCGGCACAACGCCCACACTACGGGGCTGGCCGCAACAAGTACGGTTGTCTGGTTTTGGTTATTCACAAGGGTCGTCGCAAGCTGCGAACCATGGTGCGGAGTCCCGATGGTGATCAGTCTGTGGACCGAGTTCGGGAGCAGCGCCGGATTGCCCATAGAGCCCGCCGTGCTCAGGAAATACCGGGCCACCAGTCCTCCCATGCTGTGCGCTACGATATCGACAGTGCGCGCGGCCATTCCGGAAGCTGCCGCCGATGCAAGCGCGTTTCCCATCGATTGCAGCAGGGCCTCCTGAGTCGCCGGATCGTCGAATTCTCTGGAGTTCTCCGCGCTGTAATCGACCCCAAAAATCTGGCCGTGCGGGTATTCACTCGCAATCCAATCATGAAAGCCATGCGAACCGGCGGTGAACCCGGCCCCGGCCGCGCTCGACCATATACCGTGAACCAGCAACAGCGGCGGCGGAATGAGAGTGACACCGGTTTTGGAACTCGCGCCTCCCTGTTGCGTCGCAGTCACAGCAAGCAGCACGAGGGGAAACCTGTTGGGCACGGGCATCGCGTTCGGTCCCCACAACAACGCGAGGAACGTGCACGTGCCACTGGCGTCACAGGTACTATCTCGCACCTCCAGCTCCTGTCGCGAGTTATTGGCCGGCGGACTTGGATTTATCAGGTAGTTCGGATCGAATGTGGACAGCGAACCCACAGGCGTGCCTGGCGCCAACCCTGTTCCGGTCGCGGCGATGGTGAAATCCACAGGCTGCCTGGACGTGGTCTGGAAAGCGAGAACCACCGCTGAGAGACCGTCCGCGGCAACGCCGGTCGCAACTGGTGCATTCAGCGCCGTGGTGGCATCGATTGCCCCAGGAGCCGACTTCCCTGAGGCGTATGGCGCGTACGGATTCGTGACCTTCACGCCCGAAGCCGGCGTCAACAGGTAAGCATGCCCGTCACTTCCATTCGCGGTGATCTGCCCATTATCGTTGATGCCGACGGCCTCCCACAGGTAGACGCCAGTGCGAAGCGTAACGAGGCTGTTAAGGTCGGTCATGGCCCCGCCGCGGTACAGAAACGCGTGGTGTTCTCCGGTGGAGGTATAAGCGATGCCCACCACCTGCCCGTTGGCATTGATGCCCTGTGCCTGGCTATAGGTTCCGCCCAGCGTGCCCAGGTCGATCATGGACCCGCCGCTGTACAGAAACGCGTGCTCTTCTCCAGCGGATGTTTCCGACCAGCCCACCACCTGGCCGCTCGCATTAATGCCCAGGGCCGGGCTCACGCTCCCGCCCAACGTGCCCAGGTCGATCATGTTCCCGCCGCCGTACAGAAACGCGTGAAAGTGTCCTTCAGCAGGGGGAGTCTCAGCGATGCCCACCACCTGCCCGCTTGCGTTGATGCCATTGGCATCGCTATTGAACCCGCCCAGCGTGCCTAAGTCGATCATGGTCCCGCCGCTGTACAGAAACGCGTGCTCGTATCCATCGAATCTGTCCGACCAGCCCACCACCTGTCCGCGCGCATTGATGCCATTGGCATCGCTAGCGAGCCCGCCCAGTGTGCCTAAGTCGATCATGGTCCCGCCGCTGTGCAGAAACGCGTGCTCATATCCATCGAATCTGTCCGACCAGCCCACCACCTGCCCGCTGGCATTGACGGCAGTGGCCGAGCTCATGGGCCCACCGAGCGTACCAAGGTCCATCATGGTCCCTCCGCTGTACAGAAAAGCGTGATCGTTTCCAGTGGAGGTCTCTGCCACGCCCACCACCTGCCCGCTGGCATTGATGCCGTTGGCCACGGACCAGCTCCCACCCAACGTGCCAAGATCGATTGCCGTGTAGCTGGTCTGAGCCAGGGCCGTTGCCGCCATGCCCAGCACCAGGGCCACCCGCCAGAACCCCCAAAACCTCCGGCTCATACGAGCGCTGTTGCCAGTGCTCCCGGCACCACGGCACTGTTCCCGATCCAACTCTATTGGCTCCGCCGCACCGTATCCGATAATGCGCATCGCGCCCCTCCTGCCGTGTCGAACGGGGCGGGCGCCGTGACAGGCGATGCACAACGCGCCGGCACTCGGACACACATTATCTCTGGAATGTGCCCAGAGTATACCACTGAACCGCGCCAGGATCAAAAGAACGAAGACGAAAACGATTCGGTAATGATCGCTTTCCTTACGTTTTATGCCGCAATTACGCCAGCTGTGGTGGCAATCGTGGAACTCGATTCGCCACTTGTAGATTTAGGTCAGTACTTCTCGGCGACAAACCGGCCGGCATTTCCGTCAGCCCCTTAGAATCTCCCGCGCGGCGTTGTAGCCGGGCGCTCCCATCACTCCCCCGCCGGGATGCGTGCCCGAACCGCACAGGTACAGCCCGCGGATGGGCGTCCGATAGCGCGCCGCCCCAGGCACCGGGCGCATGACGAACATCTGATCCAGGCTCATCTCTCCATGGAAAATATTGCCGCCAGTTAGTCCAAAACGCCGCTCCATATCCAGCGGCGTCAGCACCTGTTTGTGCTCGATAAGCGAGCGGAACCCCGGCGCGTATTCTTCGATAATGTCGAAAACGCGCTCGGCAAACGGCTCGCGCAGCTCGTCCCAGTTGCTCTCGCGCAGTGTGTACGGCGCGTATTGCAGGAATATGCCCATGACGTGCCGGCCCGCGGGCGCCAGCGTGGGATCGTACATGGTGGGAACGGTCATCTCCAGCATGGGCGATTGCGACGGCCGGCCATACTTCGCGTCGTCCCACGCGCGCTCCACGTAATCGACCGACGGACAGATGTGCATCGTAGCCTTGTGCTGGGCCGCGGGCGCTCCGGGCAGCGCCCGAAAGTCCGGCAGGCCGTTCAACGCGAGATTGATCTTGCAGGACGTCCCTTCCGAACGGAACGTGCGGATGCGTTCGGCGAATTCCGGCGGCAACTCCTTGGCGTCCACGAGGCCGAGGAACGTGCGCTTCGGGTCGAGATCACTGACCACCACCGCGGCCTCAATCTCTTCCCCGCCCTCCAGCACCACCGAGTGCGCCTGCCCGTTGCGAATGCCGATCCGCGAAACGCCCGCACTGGTGCGAATCTGGGCGCCATGGCTGCGGGCGGACGCCGCAATCGCCTCCGAGACCGCGCCCATGCCGCCGCGCACGAAGCCCCACAGCCCGCGCTTGCCGCCCACGCTGCCCATCACGTGATGCAGCAGGATGTAGGCGGTGCCCGGCGAACGCGGCCCGCCGTTGGCGCCGATCACCGCGTCGGTGGCGAGCGTCACCTTCACCTGATCCGATTCGAACCACTCGTCCAGCAGGTCCGTCGCGCGCATGGTGAAGATCTTCACCAGCGCGATGGTGTCCCGCCGGTCCAGCCCGCGGAACCGCGCCAGCAGCTTCAGATACTCCACCAGATCGCCCACGCCGCGGGGCGGAAACTCCGGCGGCGTCACCAGCAGCAGGCTCTCCACCACCCGCGCGAGGCGCTCCAGATACTCTTCGTATTCGCCGAACCGTTCCGCGTCGCGCTTCGAGAATTTCGCGATTTCCTCGAGCGTGCGCCGCCCGTCCTGCCAGAAGAAGAGATGCCGGCCGTCGGGGAACGCCGAGAAGAATGCCGGGTCCTTGGCATCCACCTGGTAGCCGAAGCGCGGCAGATCCAGCTCGCGCACGATCCGTTCCTGCATCAGGCTGGTCAGGTATGCCGCGGTGGAGACGCGATACCCGGGCCAGAGTTCCTCGGTGACTGAGCAGCCGCCCACCAGCTCGCGCCGCTCCAGAACCAGCACCCTGCGACCCGCCCGCGCAAGGTATGCCGCCGCGACCAGGCCATTGTGCCCGCCGCCGATGATGATTACGTCGTATTGGTTCGCCAAGCGCGCATTGTATCGAATGCGGGGCGGGCGCGGAGGCTATGGCCGAACCTTGAATCCCTGCTCGCGGAAATGCGCGTCGAAACAGAAGACCGTGCGGATTCCCCTCGCTCGCATCGTCTCAAAGCTCACGCAATCCACGAGCGACAGCTTCTTTCGCCCGGCCGCGAGCACTTCGGCCACGCCCGTGCGATGTTCGTGTTCGGAGATCCAGGCGACTTCCAGAATCGGCTGGATTTCCTCGTGAAGGGCCCGTACGGCAGACAGGCCGAGACGATTCTGCAACAGTGCGGCCGTCTCCAACAGGACATAGTTGTTGGTAAGGAGCGGCGTGGCCTCTTCGATGAGCGTTGTCCAAACCGCCTTCGCTTTGGCGTGGCTGATGTCGTTCGGATCGAGGCCGGAGTAGATGGCCGAGGTGTCGACGAATACGGTCAATGCCGAAACGCTTCCGCAAGGTAGTGATCGTGCCTGATGCTGACGTCGGAGGGAGCGGACGGGAACTTGCCCAACACTCGAAGCGCCCGCTTCTTACGCTCCTCCAGATCTGGTTGACTCTTAACGGCCAGGTACTGATCGACCCCCTGCCGTACCAGATCGGCTACTGATCGGCCCGTCGCGGCAGCGAGGCGTCGCAAGGACTCGATCTGGCTATCCGTGAACTGGATCTGGGTGCGCACCATGATGCCATCATGATAGCAAAAGTGCCATCATGGCGACAGCCCCTACTGCCCGTTGGGCCCGATCTTGCGCGTGCGGATGCTAAAGCCGGTCAGCCACGCCGGGTTCATCGGGTAGACCTCCGGGTCGAACATCACATAGTAGAAATGCCAAACCACGATGGCGAGGGTGGCCAGCACCGCCTCATAGAAGTGGATGGCCGTGGCCACGTCGAACCACTGCTTGGAGAGCCAGTGCAGGAAGAACGTATTGGCCCACAGCAGCGCCCCGGTCACCGACATGATGAACGCGCCCCACACCAGCGCCCAGTACTCCATCTTGGCGATCCACGATTGCGGCCAGATCAGGGGCGGCGTACCGCGCAGGCCCACGTTGTAGGCGAACGTTTCCACCGCCTCCGGAATGTCGCGGTGGCGCGGCAGCACGGTCTTCCAGCGGCGCCGCGATTCGCGGCTGACGATCAACTCGAACACATGCACCAGGCACAGGGCCACGAATGCGCCGGCGGCAAAGCGATGGACGGTGCCGCGCACCGGCCAGTTGGTTTCCCAATACGACAGCGGCCGCGCCCACCACCCATCCGGATACACCAGCGCGAAACCGCTCCACGCCAGCACGGTGAAGGTGATCATCAGCAGCGCGTGCTGCAGACGCTCGGTGCGAGGCATGCGGAATCGCGGCGCGCGCGGCCGCAGCACCGGAGTGTGCCCGGGCCGGAAGCGCAGCACCACCATTTTGCGCAGCCAGTCGCCGCCCACGTTCACCAGCATCAGGCCGATCACCAGCGGAATGATGATGGCGTACCCCACCCTGACCCATTGCACCGGCTTCGGTTCCTGGCGGCCTTCCACCCAGTGCACCCGGCTCAGGGTTACGCTGCGGCCTGCGCCGGCGTGGCACTTCCCGCAGGTTTTCGGCAGGTTCTTCGGGCTGATGGTGGAGCGCGCGTCCTCCGGCGGAAAGATGTTGTGCACGCCGTGGCAACTGGCGCAATTGGCCACGGTTTCGCGCCCGGCCTTCAGCGCCAGACCGTGGAAGGAACTCTCGTAACTCACCAGCGTGTCGCGCGGCATGTTGAACCGGCCGGTCAGTTGCACGTCGCCGTGGCAGTGCCCGCAGGTTTCGGGAATGTGCATGGCATTCACCGACGAGGCGGGATTCTGCGGCGGCTGAATCTCGTGCTCGCCGTGACAGGAGGTGCAAACGGGGGCTGCCAGGATGCCCCTGGCTACGGCCTGCCCGTGCACGCTCTGGTCGTACTCGCTCTGGATGTCGGCGTGGCAGGTCCCACACAGACCGGGCACGCCTTTGCGGAACGCCTCCGTGCCGGTGGGCTGCGTTTCGTGCGCATCGCTATGGCAGACGGCGCAGTCGGGCGCGGCGGCGTTCCCTTTGGCGCGCTGCCGTCCGTGCACGCCCATGGTGTAGGAACGGGTTTCCCGCTGGTGGCAGTTGCCGCACTGCGGTTTGGGGATGCCTTCCGGGTGCGGGAACTCCTCGTGATGCGGGTGGCACGTGGAACATGCCACCGGCGCGTGGGCGCTCGCGGCCACCTTCTTTGGCTGTTCTTCGTGACACGCGCCGCAGGTGGCCGCATCGCTGGCAGGCGTTTGCGCCAGAGCGCGGACCGCTATCTGGAGGAATATGAGGGAAGCGAGAAGGATTGTCCTGTACACACTGTTTGACCAGGAGTTTATAAGAGCTGTGTGATTTGCGCAACAAGGCGGACCACTGCGGGCCTATATGTGTAGAAGTTTTCCACAGTGAGGGTGGTAGAATTCGACACCTGAGGAGGGCCGGGCGAACCCGGCCCGCGACTACTCGGACTCCCTGTTGCGCTTCTTGCGGTTGCGCTTGCGCGCCAGCGCCGCTTTGGTGCGGCGCTTCTCGCCTGGCTTGAGATAGTAGGAGTGGCGCTTGATCTCTTTGATGATGTCTTCGGTCTGGACCTTGCGCTTGAATCGGCGGAGAGCGCTCTCGAGAGTCTCGCCCTCCTGCACGTACACTTCAGCCAATTCGATTCACCTCCTCCACACTCAGATTTCCGCTCTCCCGATGAACGAACGTTCATCAAAGACGATATCATCCTAAGAGAGAGCGGCGAAGCTTCTTTCATGATACAAATGCGGGCCCTGCCCGCACAACTATCGTTTGGCCCACGGGCCGCTACCAGACATGCAGAACCTGCTTGCCATCCTGCTGGCGGGCGGAGCCGGAGAACGGCTCGCCCCGCTGACGCTCAACATCGCGAAGCCGGCCGTATCGTTCGGCGGGACGTATCGCATCATCGACTTCACTCTTTCCAACTGCATTAATTCCGGAATTCGCCGCGTTTTTATTCTCACCCAATACAAGGCTCTGGAGCTGACCCGCCATATCCGCGAGGGCTGGAGTATCTTCACGGGCGAGTTGAACGAGTTCATCGAAGTGATTCCGCCCATGAAGCGCATCCACGCGGACTGGTACCTGGGCACCGCCGACGCGGTCTACCAGAACATCGAAAGCGTCCGCAGCGCGGACACGGAGATGACCATCATCCTCGCCGGCGATCAGATCTACAAGATGGACTACCACGAAATGGTGCGCTGGCATCAGCGCCGCCATGCCGACATCACCATCGCCACCATCCAGGTTCCGCCGGAGGAAGCGGGGCGTTTCGGAATCGTCGAGATCGACACCAGTCATCGCGCGATCGGCTTCGAGGAAAAGCCGCAGCACGGCCATCCCGCGCGCTCCATGTTCAATCCCCAGATGGCCAGCGCCTCCATGGGCATCTACGTCTTCAACACTGCGATGCTCTGCCAGGCCCTGCTGGAGGACGCCGAAGATCCCGCGTCCACTCACGACTTCGGCCGGGACATCCTGCCGAAGTGGCTCGCGCGGGCCAACGTGGTTGCCTACGATTTTCGCGATCTGAACCGGAAAACCGTGCGCTACTGGCGCGATGTGGGCACGGTGGACTCCTACTACGACGCGAACATGGATCTGGTCTCGGTGAACCCCGAGTTCAACCTCTACGACAAGCAATGGCCCATCCGCACGCGCCTGGTGCAGCAGCCGCCGGCCAAGTTCGTGTTTGCCCACGAAGGCCGCCGCATGGGCGTGGCGCTGGATTCCATCGTGTCCCCGGGCTGCATCATTTCGGGCGGGCGCGTGGTGCACAGCGTGCTCTCACCGGGGGTGCGCGTGAACAGCTACTGCGAGGTGGAGCACTCCATCCTGATGTCCGATTGCGAAATCGGCCGCTACAGCCGCATCCGCAACGCCATCATCCCGCCCGGCCTGCTGGTCCCGGAGAACACTCTGATCGGCTACGATCCGGAGCAGGATCGCGCGCGCGGCTACACCATAACGGAAGGCGGAGTGGTGGCCGTCCCTCCCGCCGATGAAACCGCGGCGAACGGGAACAGGCCGAACGGCGCGGGCCGCTGAGCTAACCCGCCTTGTACATGTACTTGATGTTGGACTTGAAGATCAGCAGATTGGGGGCGCCTTCGCGATTCACCTTCAGGCAACACTTGTCGTACCACTCAATCACGCCTTCCAGCGTCTCGCCGTCCTTCAGCACGATGACCATCGGGGTCTTCGACTGCATCTGTTTCATGTAGTAGAAGTTTTCGGCGTTCGTCTGATCGGGAGGCGTGTTCCGGTGCCCGGCTGGCGGCGGCCGGCGGACTGCGCCCGGTTCTTTCACCTCGTTGATTGAAGGACGAATGAGTTTACGGTTTCCAGACTCCACAGTGAGCTCCGAATGGTGAGGTCCCGCAGGCAGATCCGTGCCACGCGTCGCAACAGCCCGCGGACCGAATCTGGGCGAATCCAACTAACGCCTATTGAATCACATACCGGCGCACCGGACAAGTGACGCACTGTAAGGCAGAGTAACGGCGGCTGTTCGTTCATGGGTTTCCGCGCGAGTGAACCCCGTGGCGTCGTGATAACCGATGTCGCGCCGGCGTCGTGGCGGCCCGCCGCGTCATGATCATGCTCTGCTCCCTGCTCAGTCACCTCGACCGCCGGGACGCACCTGAAGCCGAACCCTGCGGCCAGGTAATCAGCGCGTTCAGCATCGCCCACATGCTCGCAAATCCCTTTTGGGGAGCGATCCTCGACCGCATCGGGCTGCGCCTCGGCATGACCCTCGCGATGGCTCCTCGCCATGTTCGCCGACGGCGGCTTCACCGTGTTGTCGCTGCGCACCGGCGCCCCGGCTTATCCGAAGGAGCAGACCGGACTGGTGGCCGCCATCGGTGCGGGATCGTGGTCGGCCATCTTCGTGGCGGTCGGGTTGATCTCCGTTGCCGGAACGCTATTCTGGTTCCTGCTGACGGCCGGGTAGCATCTCCAACCGCCCGAGCGCCCGGCTTTCGGCTGAGTTCGCTATGCTAACGAATGGAGTCAGTGAGATGCCCGATCATTCCGTGCATAAAGCGAGCGACCTGGCCGGTGACGAGCGATTGCTTGTTGAACGGTGGCTGGGCCGCGCCCTCTCCGGTGACGAGACGATCAGCCTGAAAGCGTATCGGCCGCACCCGGCGCCGGTTGGTGACGAACGCGAGGCCCTCCGGCGAGGCATTATCGCTCAGGCCCGCGAGATTGGCTCACGCGCTCGTGGCGTCTCCGAGGAAGAGACTGACGCGCTTCTCGCCGAGGCGTTCACCGAGACCCGCGGCAAACGCGGGTGAGATTCACGCTGGATTCCAATATTCTTGTGCGGGCCTTGACCAGCCCGCGCGGACCGGCATTGCGTGTCCTCGATATCGTTCTCAGCGCCCACACTTTGGTTCTGTCGCGATTCATTCTCGACGAGGTTCGAGCGCGTGCTCCTTTATCCGCGTATCCAGCAACGCTATCGGATCAGGGCGGAAGAAGCGGCGCGCTTCAGCGGAAGCCTGGCGGATGCGGCGCACCTGGTTGAGCCGGTAATCACCCGGCCCGTAATCCTGTCCGATCCCGCCGACGATCCTGTATTGTACACGGCCGCGGACGGTAAGGCCGACGTCCTTTGCACCCGAAACACCCGTCACTTTAACGCGCCCGAGGTTCTGGAGTTCTGCGGCGCTCGTGGCATCCGCGTCATGACGGACCTGGAGGTTCTCCACGATCTGCTGGAGCAAGAGACGGGTGGAGACAGGCAGTAACTCGCCGATCGGCTGCGCCTGTGTTGCACTTGTGGTACAGTAGTTCCGTGATGTCTGTCACTTCCAGCATCCGCATCTCCGCCGAACTGCGTGCCCGGCTCGACGAGGCCGCGCGGCAATTGCAGAGTGGAAAGAACCGGATCATCATACAGGCTCTGGAAGAGTACCTGGACAAGGTCAGCCGCCAGCGCTTTCTGGACGACGCCCGAAGACAGTCGATCCTCGCAAGCGTTGCCGGCGGCGACGATGACGACGTCTGGCTGAAGCACGCCGACACGAGCGGATGGAAATAGCGCGGGGCGATATTGTCGTAGCGGTATTGGCTGGCGATCGCGGCAAGGGCAGGCCTGCACTGGTTGTACAGTCCAACGCGTTTAACGCGACTCACGCGAGCATCGTTGTCTGCCCCATCACTTCACATCTTGTCGAAGCGCCACTGTTTCGCATCGCGCTGGCCCCTTCGGCCGAGACCGGACTGGAAGCTCCCTCGCAGGTGATGGTCGACAAGATGATGGCCATCAGGCGCGAGAGAATCGCCAGCGTCATCGGCCGTGTGGACGCGGTGCGGATGAAGCGAATCGATCACGCGCTGCAACTCTGGCTGGTGATCGAATAGCTTCTCCCCCCGGCTGATACAATGGCGTTTCATGAGTGAACCCGGGACCCTGCGGCTCACCCCGCTCAATGCCGCTCACCGGCGGCTGGGCGCGAAGATGGTGGATTTCGGCGGCTGGGACATGCCGGTGCAATACTCCGGCATCCTCGACGAGCACCACGCGGTGCGCCGCGCCGTCGGCTTGTTCGACGTCAGCCACATGGGCGAAATCGAGGTGCGCGGCCCGCAGGCGCTCGCCCTCGTCAACTACGTCGCCACCAACAATGCGGCCCGGCTGACGGTCGGCCAGGCACAGTATTCGGGGCTGCTCTACGAACATGGCGGATTCGTCGACGACATCCTGGTGCACAAGGTGGCCGGCGATCACTACTTCATCTGCGTGAACGCGTCCAACCAGGAGAAGGACTTCGAGCACATTCGCGCGCTGAATCGGACCACCGCGACGGTGGAGTTCGCCAGCGACCGCTACGCGCAGCTCGCCGTTCAGGGGCCCAGGGCGCTGGCCACCCTGCAGAAGCTCACCACCACGGACCTCGGCGCCATCCGCTACTACCACTTCGCCGACGGCGAGGTTTCGTCGGCGCCCGCGCGCATCGCCCGTACCGGCTACACCGGCGAGGACGGCTTTGAGATCTACGTCGCTCCGGACGAGGCCTGCCGCATCTGGAGCGATCTGCTCACCGCCGGCGCGGAGTTCGGCATCAGGCCCTGCGGACTCGGCGCGCGCAACACGCTGCGGCTTGAAGCGGCGATGGCCCTCTACGGGCACGAGATCACGGCTTCCACCACGCCGTGGGAAGCCGATCTGGCCTGGATCGTCAAAATGGACAAGGGCGAATTCGTGGGCCGCGCCGCGCTGGAACGCCAGCAGAACGAAGGCATCCGGCGCAAACTGGTGGGTTTCGAAATGCGCGGCCGCGGCATTGCCCGCGACGGATACGAAGTGCACATCGACGGCGCGCCGGCCGGCTGGGTGACCAGCGGCGGACCATCGCCCACTCTCGGCAAGAACATCGGACTCTGTTATCTTCCGCGCGAGGCTGCAGAGCCTGGCCGGTCAATTCAGATTGTTATTCGTGACCAACCCGTCGACGCCGTCACGGTGCCGACGCCATTCTACAAGCGAGCGTGATCATGTATCCGGAACAATACCGATATACGAAAGAGCACGAATGGGTACGCGCGGAAGGCGACATTGGTGTGATTGGCATCACCTTCCATGCGCAAAAGGAACTCGGCGACATCGTCTATGTCGACCTGCCGAAGCCGGGCACGGTGGTGGAAAAGGGCAAGACCTTCGGCTCGGTGGAATCGGTGAAAGCGGTCTCGGACATCTACGCGCCCGTATCCGGCGAGATCGTCGAGGTGAACAAGATGCTCGCCAACACCCCCGAAAAGCTGAACGAAGATCCGCACGGCGAAGCCTGGCTTGTTAAAATCAGGTTGTCCTCCCCCGACGAATTGAAGGAACTCCTCTCCGCCGAGGATTACCAAAAATACACTGGAGATCAGTAGGGCCGTCTCTTGCGCTATCTACCGAAATCCGACTCCGAACGCCGGCAGATGCTGGATACCATCGGCGTGTCCTCGGCCGAAGATCTGTTCGCTCATCTGCCGCCGGAAACGCGTCTCGGCCGGCCGCTGCAAATCGAGCCGGGCAAATCCGAGTACGAGATCGTCGACTACTTCCGCGCGCGCGCCGCGGAGAACGCCAACGGCTACGCCTCGTTTCTGGGCGCGGGCGTTTACAACCATTACCGGCCGGTGCTGGTGGACACGGTGATTTCCCGCGGCGAGTTTCTCACCTCGTACACGCCGTATCAGGCGGAGATCTCGCAGGGCACCCTGATGACGATCTTCGAATTCCAGACCATGATCTGCCAGCTTACCGGCATGGACGTGGCCAACGCTTCCATGTACGACGGCTCCACCGCGGTGCCCGAGGCGGCCATGATGGCCATGCGCATCACCGGGCGCGAGCACGTGGCTGTTTCGCGCTCGCTGCATCCGGAATACCGCGAAGTGCTGGCCACCTACATGCAGCATCAGGACGCGCGGGTGGCGGAATTCGAGTACGACCACGATACCGGCTGCATCGATTTCGCAATGCTCGAGCGCGCGCTCCGGCCGAACACCGCGGCGGTGATTGTGCAATCGCCGAACTTCTTCGGCGTGGTGGAGGACGCCAGGCGCGCGGCGGAGATGGCCCATGCCGCGGGCGCGCTGCTGATCGTCGTTTTCACGGAAGCGGTGTCATTGGGGATTCTGGGACCGCCGCGCGATGCCGATATCGTCGCCGGCGAACTGCAATCGTTCGCCATTTCGCCGAGCTACGGCGGGCCTTTTGCCGGCATCATCGCCACCAGAGAGAAGTACATGCGGCAAATCCCGGGCCGTCTGGTGGGCGAAACGAAAGACACGCGCGGCAATCGCGCCTTCTGCCTCACGCTGGCCACGCGCGAGCAGCACATCCGCCGCGAAAAGGCCACCTCGAACATCTGCACCAACCAGGCGCTCATCGCGCTCATGGCCACCGTGTTCATGACCGTGTATGGACGCGCCGGCCTGCGCGAGCTGGCCGAACAGAACCTCGCCAAAGCGCACTACCTGGCCAACAAACTGCCGCTGCGCTTCGGCGGTCCGTTCTTTAACGAGTTCGTGGCACGGGCGCCGGAGGGCGTGAACGACCGCCTGCTGGAAAACAAAATCATCGGCGGCCTGCCGCTGGGCCGATACTATCCCGAGCTGGCCGATTGCATGCTGTTCTGCGCCACTGAGATGAACCGGCGCGAGCAGATGGACGCTGTCGCCGGCGTGTTCGCCGCCGCGGAGGCCTGCGCGCGATGATCCGGAAAGTGCGCGAGCATCCCACCCAGAACGAGCCGCTCCTGTTCGAATCGAGCTCGCCAGGCAAGCGCGGCTATCAGTTGCCCGCGCTTGACGTTCCCGCGGTGGACCCCCGCGAGGCGCTGGGCGACGGCAACACGCGCACCGACATCGAAGGGTTCCCCGAAGTGAGCGAGGTGGAGGCCATCCGCCACTTCACGCGCCTCTCCACCTGGAACTACGCCATCGACCTTGGCCTGTATCCGCTGGGCTCCTGCACCATGAAGTACAACCCGCGCGTCAACGAAGCGGTGGCGCGCATTGACGGCCTGGCGTGGGCGCACCCGTATCAGCCGGAATCGTTATCGCAGGGGGCCATGGAGATCGTCGCCCGTCTGGAGGCCGCGCTCGCAGAAATCACCGGCATGGACGCAGTCACGCTGCAGCCGGCCGCGGGAGCGCATGGCGAGCTGACCGGCATTCTGCTGATCCGGGCGCTGCTGGCATCGCGCGGCAATCCGCGCAGGAAGGTCCTGATTCCCGATTCGGCCCACGGCACCAACCCGGCCACCGCCGCCATGGCCGGCTACGAGGTGGTCCACGCGCCGTCGAACCAGCGCGGCATGCTGGATCTGGCGGAGCTGGCACGCGTGGTGGATGAAGACGTCGCCGCGGTGATGATCACCAATCCCAACACGCTGGGCGTCTTCGAGGAGCAGATCACCGGCATCGCTTCCCTGCTCCATTCCAAAGGCGCGCTCGTCTACATGGACGGCGCCAACATGAACGCGCTGATGGGGGTGGCGCGGCCCGGCGATTTCGGCATCGACGTGATGCACCTGAACCTGCACAAGACCTTCTCCACCCCGCACGGTGGCGGCGGGCCGGGCTGTGGCGCGGTGGCGGTGAAGGCGCATCTGGAGCCGTTCCTGCCCACGCCCCGGCTCGCGCGAAACGACGGTGGCTGGACCTGGGACTACAACCGGCCGCAGTCGATTGGCCGCGTACGCGCCTTTTATGGCAACTTCGGCGTGCTGGTGCGTGCGCTGGCCTACATCATGGCCCACGGTGGACCGGGCCTGCGCGCCGTCACCATGGACGCGGTGGCCAACGCCAACTACCTGCGCAAACTCATCGAGCCGTACTACGATCTGCCGTACCCATCGCCCTCCATGCACGAATGTGTGTTCAGCGACGAGCGCCAGGCCAAGCACGGCGTGCGCACCGGCGACATCGCCAAGCGGCTCATCGACTACGGCTTCCATCCCTACACGGTGAGCTTCCCGCTGATTGTCCACGGCGCGCTGATGATTGAACCCACCGAGACTGAGAGCAAACAGGAGCTCGACCTGTTCGCCGACGCGATGATCGCCATAGCCGAGGAAGCCGAAGAGAACCCGGACCTGGTGCGCACCGCGCCGCATAGCACTCGCACCGGCCGCGTCGACGAAGTGACGGCGGCCCGCAAACCGATCGTCCGCTGGCGCCCGGCGTAGGCGTGCGGCGGCGACGCGTACCTGGAGTATCGCGTGTCCTGGCCATCTGGACCGGCGATTATCCAGTTTTGCTTCTTATTCCCCATCGCATAACCCGTTGCCCGGCGATGGTGCTCGGCAACTGCCTGCAAACACGAACACTCCTTACTGAGCCGCGACCGTCAGGGAGCGGTCCATGGTGAATTGTTGCGTCGGACAGAACACAGTCTTCGCCCTCCAACCCCGTGGCAGTATCGGCATTATTCCTGGTATATCCCAATAATACTTGCGTTTATCATGGGCGGCGGCATCATAATAGTGTGTACGCCGCGGTCTTCATAATCAGCCATGCAAGCCGACCAGACCAGGGTTGTGTTCGATATCCTCGACCAATTATCCTGCGCTCGCACCACTCAGGGCGCTGTGGGTGTTCTCAAGAGCGCCGTGCGCACGTTAGCCGCGGCGGACGGCGCTACCGTCATGTTCCGCGAGGGCGGCGAAGTTCATTATGTCGACGAAGACGCCGTGGAGCCGCTCTGGAAAGGTCAGCGTTTCCCGCTGAACTCGTGTATCGGTGGCTGGGCGATCCTCAACAGCCAGTGCGCCGTAGTCGAAGACGTATTCAACGATCCTCGCGTGTCCGTCGCGGAATGCGCGGGCACTTTCGCCAGGAGCCTTGCGGTGTTCCCGATTCGCTCGGCGGACCCGATCGGCGCTCTGGGAGTCTATTGGAAAGAACGGCGTCTGGCCGATCCCGACCTGGTCGGCGCTGTGCAAACCGTGGCCAATGCCGCCGCCATCGCCCTCGAGAACATGCGCCTGTTCAGTTGGGCGGAGACGGCCTGCCGTCTGGCCCGGCAGGAGGCCCGGAAGTACGCCAATCTGATGAACACCGTGAATGGCGTTGTGTGGGAGGCCAGCATCGAGACGTTCCGGTTCACTTTTGTGAGCGAACAAGCCGAACGCCTGTTCGGCTACCCTTTGCAGGCCTGGACCGCGAACGGTGATTTCTGGGTGGAGCACCTGCACCCCGACGATCGCGACTGGGCCCCCGATGTCCGCCGGCGTCCGGCGGGGACCGGAGACCGGCGCCATTTCGAATACCGCATGATTGCGGCGGACGGACGGACGGTCTGGGTCTCCGATTATGTATCCAGCGCGCGGCGAAGCGACAACACCGAGTGCCTGCGCGGCGTAATGGTGGACATCACCGAGCAGAAGGCGCTCGAACGGCAGCTCTCCTGGCACGCCCTGTACGACTCGCTGACCAGCCTCCCCAACCGGGCCCTCTTCCTCGATCACGCCGAGAAGGAAGTTCGCCGCGCGGACGGCCGGCGGCAGAGTCCTCTGGCCGTTCTCTTCGTGGATCTGGACCGCTTCAAGCACGTCAACGACAGCTTCGGGCATCTGGCGGGCGACGCTCTGTTGATGGCGGTGGCGTCCCGGCTGCGCAAGTCCTCGCGCGAATCGGAGACAGTGGCGCGTCTGGCCGGCGATGAGTTCGCCATACTCGCCCCCGGCGCGGGCGATCCGGACAAGGCCAGAGCCATCGCGGAGCGCATCCACTCGCTGTTTTCCCGGCCTTTCAACATCGCTGGCGCGTCGCTGTACCTCACCGCCAGCATCGGGATCGCGCTGGAGAACGGAACCAGGCGGTCCGCTCGCGATCTGCTGCGGGAGGCCGATACCGCCATGTACCGCGCCAAGAAGACCGGCCGCGCGCGGTCCGAGTTTTTCGACGCGTCCATGCGGCACGATGCGGTTTCCAGGCTTCGTCTGGAGTCCGATCTGCGCCGGGCGGTCGCGCGGCACGAGCTCGAATTGTATTACCAGCCCATCGTCGACATCAACACCCACAGAGTCCAGGGCTTCGAGGCGCTGGTGCGATGGCCCCATCCCAGACGAGGCTTGCTGCTCCCGGCGGAGTTCCTGATGGCGGCGGAGGATATCGGGCTCATGGTGGAGCTCGGATACGACACGCTTGCGCGAGCCTGCGCGACACTCGGCCGCTGGGCGCAACGGAACTCCCGGCAACCCTGGGTTTCCGTGAACCTCAGTCCCGTTCAGTTGGGCGATCCCGATCTTCTTCGCCGTGTCCGTTCCCTGCTCGACGCCAATTCCATCCCGCCGGAGAGTCTGAAGCTGGAGGTCACCGAGGCGGGCATGGTGCAGACCGAGGCGGCGGTGCGGGAACGCCTGCAGCAACTGCACGCCCTGGGCGTCGGCATCCTCATCGACGACTTCGGGACGGGTATGTCCTCCTTCAGCCGTCTGCTCAACACGCCTGTCGACGCCATCAAGATCGACCGGCGGTTCATCGAGGAAATCACCACGCCGGACTCCGACGCTCCTCTTCTTCGCTCCATCATCGCCCTTGGGCGGAATCTCGAAGTGGGCCTCATCGCCGAAGGCGTCGAGAGCGAGGAACAGGTGCGGGGCCTGCGGGAACTCGGTTGCGACGTCGCCCAGGGTTTCTATTTCGCCCGGCCGGAGCCGCTTCATCGAGCGGAGATGCTGATCGAGCGGTAAAGGAGGGGATTCCTCCTGGACGCTGGCGCCGCTTCTGTCCGGCCCGTTGTCTCACTCCTCTGTTCACCCGATAGGACCGGGCGCAGCATCTTGTTATATTACTTAGACGACAGTCCTTTTGGCGCGCCGCCGTCCGTATGCCAGCCTCCACCAAAGTCCGCTCCCGGTACGAACTCAGAGAGGTACTGAACAAGGGCGGCATGGGCGTGGTGTATCGCGCCTGGGACACGCTTATGAAGCGCGACGTCGCGCTGAAGACGATTCTCGACGTGCACAGCCGGGCGGCTTTCGACCTCTTCTACAAGGAATGGGGTCTGCAGGCTTCCATCATCCATCCGAACATCATCGAGATCTACGATATTGGCGAGTTCGAGGACGCTGGCGTCGCCCGCCCCTATTTCGTCATGCCGCTGCTGCCGGGCTCTTCGCTGTCGGACCTGATTAAGAACGCCAGCCACCGCCTGACCGTGGAGCGGTCCGTGGAGATCATGAACCAGGTCTGCCGCGGCCTGCAGGCGGCGCACGAACGCGGCTTGATCCATCGCGACATCAAGCCCAGCAACGTATTCGTGATGGCCGACGATTCGGTGAAGATCATCGACTTCGGAATCGCCTTCACCGACACCGGCTCCACGCACACGGCCATGCGCGGAACCCTGCCCTACATGGCTCCGGAGCTGCTGCAGCTCAAGCCTCCCTCGGTGCTCACGGATATTTTTTCCCTGGGCGCGGTGTCCTGGGAAGTGCTCACCCGGCGGCGCGCGTTCGAGGGGAAGAACGACACGGAAATCAGCAATGCCGTGCTGCGCACGAACCCGCCGCCGGCCTCGGATCTGAACCCGACGGTGAGTCAGCTTCTCAGCCAGGTGGTGCACAAGGCCCTGGCGAAGCAGCCCTGGCACCGCTACTCCAGCGCCCGGGAATTCGGCGACACGCTGCTGCGGGCCATCCACAACGAGCCCATTGCGTTCTTCGACCGGTCCCGCGTCCTGCCCCGCATCGAGCGCGCCTCGCGGGCGTTCGAGCGCGGCGAGTACCAGTTCGCCACCGAGATTCTGGATGAGCTCGAAGGCGAGGGGCACATCGACCCGGAGATCGCCATGCTGCGGCATCAGGTGGAGCAGGCCGGACGCCAGGTCACCGTCAAGCAGATTCTGGAGAGCGCCCGGCGCTTCTACGAGGAAGAGGAGTATTCGCTGTCCCTGCGCAAAATCCAGGAAGCGCTGCAGCTCGATCCCAGTGATTCCGAGGCGCTGGCCCTGAAGAGCCAGGTGGAACGGAACCGGCGTACGAAGCAGCTCGAGGAGTGGTCGCAACTGGCGCGCCAGCATCTGGAAAACAACGCCTTCGAGCATGCCCGAGGCGCCCTCCAGAACCTGCTGGAACTGAAACCCAACGACGCGGGCGCGCTCGATCTGCTGGCCGAAGTCAACCGCCGCGCGCAGGAATTCGAGACGCGGCGCCAGGAGAAATCGAAGCTGTACGACGACGCCGTCGAGGCGTGGCAAAACGGCGAGGTCAACTCCGCTCTCACCAGACTGGAGCGCTGGCTGGTGCTGGACCGCGAGTTGCCCGATACCGACGCCGCCCGCGTGCTTTCCTGCCAGAACTTCTACAACCAGGTGCGCGGCGAAGACGAAGCGTTGCGGAACTCCCTCGACCAGGCGCGGAAGTTGCTGGCCGACCAGAACTTCACCGCGGCGCTGGAGATCTGCGATCACTATCTGGCCAGGTACCCGGCCCACGCGTTGTTCCAGGCGCTGCGCTTCGACATCGAGGAACGCCGCCGCAAGAACCTGTCGGCGTTTATCGCCGAGACGGATCGGCGCGTGGAGAGCGAGCCCGACCTCGACAAGCGCTGCGGCATCCTGGAAGAGGCCTCCCGGCTGCATCCCGGCGAACCCCATTTCGAGCGCGCGCTGCGTCTGGCCCGCGACAAGCGTAACCTGGTGAACTCGGTGGTGCAGAAGGCGCGCTCGCAGGAGGAACAGGGCCGTTACCCCGAGGCTCTGGAAACATGGGAGATGCTGCGGGCCATCTACAGCCAGTATCCGGGGCTCGAATACGAACTCGCGCGCGCGGGAAAACGCCGCGACTCGGCCGCGCGCAACGAAGCACGATCGGTATGGGTGGAGCGCATCGACAAGTTGCTCGAATCCCGCGAATTCGAAAAGGCCGCCGGCGTCGCCGAAAATGCGCTGGCTGAGTTTCCGGACGACCCCGAAATCAAGGAGCTCGAGAAGCTGGCCTGCAAGCGAATCGCGACCGGCATGGAGGCGGCGGGGATGCTCCTGGCGGGTCGTCAGGCCTGCCTCGCGGGGAAGCACGAAGAAGGCCTCAACCTGATGCGCGCCGCGCTCGATCTCGATCCGGCCGATCCGGTGCTCCGCGCAACGCTGCTCGATGCTCTGGTGGAACGCGCCCGCGAGCTGGTGGACAAGGACCCTCGGGGATCGGAAATGCTGATCGGCGAGGTTCTGCATCTCGATCCCAATAATGCTTTCGCGCTCAACCTGCGCAAGGAACGCGAGGACTCCCAGCGTTCCGAGTTTGTCTACTGGTGCACGTCGCAGGCCCGGCGTCTGCAAGCTGCCGGCGACCTCGAGGGCGCGCTCGCCGTGGTACAGGAGGGGCTGGCCACGTGGTCCCAGGAACCCGGCCTGCTGCAACTGGCGGCCACGCTGCAACGGGAGGCGGACGGTAACAAACGCGCAGAAGCGCCACCTCCGCCCAGGCCTGCGGCGGCTGTGGCGGCGACCGTTGTGGAACCGCGGCAGGCGCCCACCCCGCCACCGTTGCATGCCGACGCGGGCGAATTGTCCGAGGTTCACTTTGCCGACACCGCGGGCGAGCTCAGCATGCGATCCCCCAGGCCACCGTCGGAGCCACCCTCGCCGCTGCCCGTTTCGCCCATCGCCGAAGCGCCTCCGCCACCTTCTCCAACGCCGCCGGCGCACGCGCCGCGCAGGCACCTGCCCATGTGGCAGGCGGTGTTGGTGGCCGGAATCGGAATCGTCGGTCTGGCCTTCATCGCGCGCTACATTTCCACGCACACTCCATCCGCCCCGAAGCGGCCCGTTGCGGCCACCGTTGCGATGAGCGTGAGCACGAATCCGCCTGGCGCTCATATCGCGATCGACGGCAAGGAGCGCGGCGTTTCCGTTCTGACCCTCGATCTCGCGCCAGGAACACACTCCCTCGAGGCCGCGCTCGTTGGCTATGGGACCGCTTCCCGGCAGGTGACCCTGGTGGCGCACTCCCCGCTATCGGTGCAGATCGACCTCACTCCGCTGCCTCCTTCTCTGCGCATCACCACCGACGCCGACAACGCCGACGTGAAGCTGGATGGTCAGGGCGTGGCAGGCACGGCTCCCGAGTTCACCGCGGATCGCGTGGCCAGCGGCCGGCACAAGCTCACGCTCTCCAGCCGCCAGGGACAGGCCGCCTTCGACTTCGAGATCGCTCCGGGCAGTCTTCCGGTGATGGACGGCCCGGTGCAGACAAAGAACGTCAACGCCGTGGTGCTGAGCCAGTTCGGAACGCGCGCCTGGCTGTACGCGAGCGATCCGCTGCAGGTGGCCGTGGACAATGGCCCCGCGTTGACCGCTACGCCCAGTGGAATCGAGTTGCCGCCGCTCGCTCCGGGCAGTCACTCGCTGACCATCGGCGAGGGAACCTCGCAACGGAACCTCGGCTTCACCTCCGGGCCGGCGCCGGCGCTCATCGCCTTCGTCGAACAGAAGGCCGCGCCGGAGACTGGCGGTGTGCTGGTGCTCACGGGCGAGGACGGCGCGTCCGTCTACATCAACGAGAAGCAGCAGCGGCGGCCGACGAAAAACGGCCAGATCCGCATTGGCAATCTCAAACCAGGAGACTATACCATCCGCGCGGTCAAAGACGGCTTCGAGTCTCCCGCGGAGCAGAAGGTGACGGTGAAGAAGGGCGAGGACGCGCGCGTGCAGTTCCAGCTCAGGCCGGCCGCCCGCATGGCCGCGCTCCGCCTGCAGGGCGCTCCGGCTGGCGCACAGGTGTTCCTCGACGAGAACGCCGCGGGCTCGGTGCAGGCTGATGGCTCGTTCGCCATGACGGTCACGCCGGGCACGCACTCGGTGGCCTTACGCAGTGGCCGCGCGCAGTCGCATACCATCCAGCGGCAGTTCGGCGCCGGACAGACTGTGCAGTTCTCCGCGGGCGAGTTGGCCCTGCAGGCCGCCCAGGGCGTGCTGCGGGTGCACGTCTCGCCGGCGAACGCCCACGTCACCATCCGCGCGGAAGCGGAGCACGAAGCCGCCGCCAGAGCGGTGACGCAGGAGTCGCTCACGCTTGCCGAAGGCACTTACGTGGTGAGCGCGACGGCGCCGGATTACAACTCGTCGGCGAGAACGGTGACCATCGGCGCAGGTGCCCAGGCGACGGTGGAAATCGCCCTCGCCGCGAAAGCGAAGAAAGCGCCCGCGGCGGTCACCGGCATGAACCGCTGGGACGACGCCAAAGGCTGGGCCCAGGAAGGCGAATGGCAGATTCACAGAGGCGGCAACTTCCTCAGCTTCCAGTCCGAGGAAGTCAACGGCCGCATCGAGTTCAACGCCCTCCTCCGGAAGGGTAAGCGGCTGGAGTGGTTCATCGCCCGCACCGACGACCGCAACTACATCCTGTTCCGCCTCGACAAGAAGAACCTGGTCGCCGAGCAGTTTGTGAACGGAAAGGGCCGCGAAGTCGCGAAGTTGCAGGTCAGCTTCGATCACGACCAGCCCATCGCCGTGCGCATCGAAGTGAGCGCGACTACAGTGACCACCATGATTCGTCAGGGAACCGCCTGGACGACAATGAGTCCGGTGTCCGATGCCAGCGGCAAATTCGACAAGGGACGATTTGGCCTGCACATCTCCGGAAGGGACGAAGTCGGCATCAACTCATTCGCCTATTATCCGAGGTGACGGTCGGAGGCGGACCGAGGGTCCGCCGCAGCGCACGGTGCTGCCCCACGTCGCCGTTCAGCGAATCTCGTACCGCCGGATGGCCGTGGCGCGGCCGGTGTTCTCATCCACCGTGACGATAGCGCCGTGCAGCTCCGGCTGGTTCCTGGCGGCTTCCAGACGGATGGGCGTGCCGGTGATGAAGCGTCGCAGCGCCAGGTGCTTCTCCGCTCCGATGATGGAATCGTACGGACCGGTCATCCCCGCGTCGCTCTGATAGGCCGTGCCTCCCGGCAGCACCCGTTCGTCGGCGGTGGGAACGTGCGTGTGCGTACCGATCACCGCCGACACGCGGCCATCCAGATGACAGCCCATGGCCATCTTCTCGCTGGTCAGCTCGCAGTGGAAGTCGACGAAGCGCACCTTCACGGCGGGGTCCAGCGCGGCCAGAATCTCGTCCGCCTTGCGGAACGGACAGTCGGTGGCGGGCATGTGCATGCGGCCCTGCAGGTTCATCACGGCCACTTCCACGCCGTTCCGGGCACGGATCACCACCAGGCCGTTGCCGGGCAACTCGCCGGGATAGTTGGCCGGACGCAGCAGCCGGGGCTGTCGCGGCAGGTATTCGTAGATCTCTTTTTTGTCCCAGGCGTGATTGCCGGAAGTCAGCACGTCGAGTCCCATGGAGAACAACTCCTCGGCGAGCTGCGGCGTGACGCCGAATCCTCCGGCCACGTTCTCCACGTTGGCGATGGCGAGCTGGATCTTCTCTTGGGAGATGATCTGCTGCAGGTGCTCGGAGACAATCCTGCGCCCAGGCGAGGCGAAGATGTCACCAATAAAGAGTATGTTCATTCGGGGGCAATCTTAAGATGGGTTGGAGCGCACCACACCAGCCGTGCCAACCTCCGTCATTGACCCCTGGGTAACAGAGGCGGGAATCCCCCGGTCGCCTTCAGGCTTCTCCATGGCGGTTGCCCACCGGAGCTTGCACACCAGCGCTCGATCGAGCAGGACCCCTGGACATTGACTGTTGGATCAATTATATGGAAGCCACACCAACAGGGCAGACACGCTCCACAGCAATCATAGCAGAGGGATTCGGGAATGCGCCCGGTTGTTTACCCGAGCCGCCGTTGGACGAAGCCCTGGTACCACACCACACCGGGTGGCCGACGCTGGCGCCGCGTGTCCGGGTCGCGCACGTGTCGCGGACTCAGCTCCTTCCATAGAGCCGGTTAATCCTCGCGCAGCAGTCTCACGGGATCGATCGACAGCGCGCGCTGCGCCGGAATCCACGTCGCCAGCAGCCCCACCAACAACATCGCCACAACAACACCAGCCAATACCAGCGGATCGCGGGGAGTTGCCTGATACACGATGAAAGCCAGCACCCGGCTCGCCAGAATTCCGAGGATCAATCCCGCCGCCGAACCAAATGCCAGCAACTTGACAGACCGTCCCAGCGCCGCCCTCAACACTTGCCTGGGCTGCGCGCCAATGGCCATGCGAATTCCCAACTCCTTGAGCCGCCTGCTGACCGAGTACGCCGCCATTCCGAAGATCCCGGTGATGGACAGCATCGCGCCCATCGCGCCTAATACGCCCAGCGCCATCGTCGCCACACGCGAAGGAAACATGACGACATCCATCAGCGTGTTCCACGACTGGGTGTTAACCGGCAGCCCCGCATCCAGTTCGTGAATTTTGCGCCTCATGGCCGCGGCCAGCTGTTGCGGATCGCGGGTCGACCGCACCACCAGATACGACGCGCTCGCCGGCGATTGCAGGAAGGGAAGAAACATCGCCGGTTGTTGATCCTCAGTGAGGCTCACGTACTTCCCGTTTTCGACGACCCCCACCACCTGGACACGCGCTCCATCCTGCGTCTTGTAATACCTGCCCACTGCGTTAGTCACCGAGCCAAAGATTCTCCCGGCAAACTCGCGATTCACCACGGCAACCGGAGGGGCATTGTTGTCGTCATGCCAGGAGAAGCTCCTGCCCGCCAGCAGACCTGTGGCGGCCGCACGAAAATACGCGGGAGATACCTGGTACACCCATGGCGCGGCAACGGCATTCGATATCCGCAGATCTGTTGCCTCTTCTTTGAAGACATTCGCCCTGACGCCGGCGGTGTAGACCAGCGGAGGGTAACCATTCACCAATCCCACGTGCTCCACGCCAGGAATCGTTTCTATCGCCTCGATCATGCGCCTTTGCATGACGGGCACTTTGTCGGCGCTGTAACCGGCCATTGCCAGGTTGGTAGAGGCCAGCATGGTGTTGCGCGGCTCAAAGCCGAAGTCGCTATGCAGCGATCGTACGAGTCCGCGCACCGCGACCATGGAGGAAGTCACCAGCACCGCGCAGATGGCAATCTGGACGGCAAGCAGGAGGTCCCGCACGGTAATCCGGCGCCGGCCCATTCCGGTTGATCCGGCCTTCACAACCTGGTAGGGATCGGTCCTGAGCACCTGGCGTACCGGGACAATCCCGAAAAGGAGTCCGCTCACCAGGGCGAGAAACAAAGCGACCACGTAGATCCTTGCGTCCGGAGTTACAGGGATATGGAGGGGAACCCCACGAAAAGGCTGCCATACGCTCATCCCGTGCAACAGCTCTACGCTGCCCCATAGTCCGACGGCGCCTCCCATCAGGGAAATCAGCACGGCTTCGGTAAACAGTCCCCGCAGAATGCGGCTGCGGCTCGATCCCAGCGACAGCCGCAGAGCAACCTCCCGGGAACGGTCGGCAGCGCGTGCGGCAAACAGATTGCCCAGGTTTGCGCAAGCGGCCAGCAGGATCAATCCCGCCAGCAGCATCAGTCCCGCAACGAATGCCCGCACCGGACCGGCAAAAGCAGTGAGGCCTTGCAGTGACAGGTGGGACCTTTTATGGCCAATGTCTTTGGGATAGGACTTCAAGAGCCAGGCGCCCACGGAGTTCACGTCAGCGACAGCCTGCGCGAGAGTGACTCCCGGCTTCAGATGTCCGAAGGCCTCGAAAACCCCACCGTTGCTCCCGCGCGCGTTCAGCTCAGACCCCCCGTTCACCTGGTCCTGGTTGACGATGGGCATAAAGAAATCGGGAGAGACAAACAACAGAGTCCCCACGAACCCCGGCGGCGCTACACCGACGACGGTGAAAGGATGCTTGTTGAGCTGAACGGTACGGCCCACCACCCCGCGATCGTCCTGAAAACGGCTGTGCCAGCAGGCCCAGCTCAGCACGATATAAGGAGCGCTGCCAGGACCGTGTTCATCGGAGCTGTGGAAGAAACGGCCAAGATACGGCTTGACTCTTAACACGTCGAAGTAGTTCCCACTCGTTGCGAAGCCGCTGGCGGCGGAGGGATTCCTGCCCGTGTCCAACCCTACAAAGGCCCAATTGAAGGCTGCCAGACTCTCGAAGCTGCGGTTGCGATCGCGCAGATCGATATAGTTGGGATACGACTGCCATCCCGAACCTTCCCCGTACTCAGTTCCGTAGAGGTTTTCCGCCTGAGGCACATTCAGCGGGCGGAGGATCAGCCCGTTCATGATGCCAAACACCACGGCGTTCGCGCCGATCGCCAGCGCCAGCGTCAGTACCGCGACCACTGTAAATCCCGGAGATTTCGCCAGAACCCGCAGTGAATAACGGATATCCTGAACGGTATTTTCGATAGCACTGATCCCCCGCATGTCCCGGCACTCCTCCTTGCGTTGTGTGAGCCCATCCATCGCGCGCAAGGCGGCGTGGCGCGATTGCTCGGGCGCCAGGCCCTGCGCGATGTATTCCTCGATCTTTCGCTCCAGGTGATACTGCAGCTCTTCATCCAGATCCTGCTCCACCCGCTGACGGCGGAAAAGGGACCGTAAGCGCAGCGGCACGGCGTAGAACCAGTGTTCCATGCGCATGGCTCATGCCTCCTCGAGTCGCACAACCTGCGTGATGGCATCCGAGAGCCGTGTCCAGTTTGCAGTTTCGTTTTGAAGCTGTCTGCGGCCCAATCGGGTCAGCGAGTAGAATTTCGCCCGCCGGTTGTTCTCGCTCGCCTTCCACTCGGCGGTGATCCACCCCTCCTGTTCCAGCTTGTGCAGCGCGGGGTAGAGCGACCCATCGCTCACTTGCAGGACGTCGCCCGAAACCTGCTTGAGGCGCTGGCTGATCGCCCAGCCATTCAGCGGTTCCAGAGCCACAATCTTCAAAAGGAGCAGGTCCAGGGTTCCCTGGACCAGGTCGGATGGTCTGCTCATGGCCTCTCCTATCGGTTACCGAGCCCAGAATACCCTAACTCCTCTCGGTAAGCAAGGGGAAAATGCGGCTCAGGCTTGGAGACCGAGAACTGCGAGTGGGGATGTCGCGGGCGCCACGGTCCCCGGCCAGTCACTTCTCAAAAGCGCCGAGAATCCAACACGTAGAGTCTGGGAGCTGGCCACCTGGTCGAGTACGTCGACATCTCGGACTCGTGCGGCTGGCGGACCCGGAACGGTTCAGAGAAGTGCTAGCCCGTTCAGCGGTGACTCTTCCCTGGACCTGCCTGCTGCGGCTCAGGCGGTTCCTGGAGTTGGCTGGCGATCTGCGCGTACATTGCATCCGGCGCCAGATCGATGTCACCGGCCCACGCAACCGCGCCGGAATCGATGAAGACATGTTCGAAGAACTGCTCATCTCGCAACGGCGCGAGTGCGCCGGTCAGTTCTTCTCGCCGCAATCGCACACGTCCCGCCAGTCCGTCCTTGAATCGGACAAAGAGGCAATAGTGCGGCTCTGGCTTCACTTCAACTACGTCCCAATACATCGAACAAACACTCCGTTTATGCCAGCGGCTCAATCTTCGCCGGCGGCGTGTTCTCGCGACAGAACCGCCAGTCTTCCAGCAATTCTTCTCTATGTATCATCGCCCATTCCTCGACCAGGTTCAAAGCCCTGTGCGGTAGTTGGCCCTGGATGACCTCCAGGATGCCGATGTCGACCGTGGCTTCGAACTCACCATATCGAGCGTGAAAGTGTGGCGGCTCGTGGTCGTTGAAGAACATCCGGATCAGGATGCCATAGAACGTGCCGATCGTCGGCATGCGCGACGCCGATTCTATCACCTCCACGGATTACTCCCGGGTCAGCTTGCAATCAGCTTGCAGCTGGCGATGCTCCGATGTAGCCGCCAGAAGTCTGTATCAGGCTCGTGCCGTTGACGCCGGTAAATCCTCCCGGCTTGGTTCAGGCTGGCAGTTCGACCTGGATCTCGCGAAGCGTTGCCGTGGGGAAGCGCTTGGCCGAAATGGCCCTGGAAGCTCGGGCTGACGGCTCCGTCGAGGACCGGCTCGTCGAAGAATGGTTGGAAGTGTAGCCGTGGCAGCGTCTTCTATGACGAGGGAGACCGCCCTGGCACAACAAGAACGCGGCTGGCGCCGCGTGTCCCGGCCGGCTGGCTCCCGCTCGCGCACCGGGACGGGAGTGAAGGAGAGGATCAGGATCAGCAATGCGGCCCAGCCCAGCTTCACCCGCGTGGACCCCAGCTCCGATTCGTCGCAAATCACCGGATGCCGCAGCGCGAACAGCAAGAGCGCCGCCCACACCCACCAGATCCATGAATCGGCCACATAACCCATCGCCACCAGGCCCACAATGAGAACGCGCGACAGCGGTTTGTGCCAGCGCCCGAAGAAAGCATAGACGATGTGGCCGCCGTCGAGCTGGCCGATGGGAATGAGGTTCAGCGCGGTGGCCAGCAATCCCGCCCATGCCGCGCGCGCCACCGGATGCAGATAAATGTCCTGCGGGGACACGTGCGGGAACAAGAGTGCTTCGACGCCTCGGAGCAGCAGCGGCGTCGAGAACACCCAGTCGCCCTGCAACCCCGCTCCGTGGCCAACGCGCGAGAGAGCCACGCCGATCACCGCGGCCGGCAACAGCGTCACGAATCCCGCGATCGGGCCGGCCACGCCCACATCGAAGAGAGCGCGCCGCGTGTAGATGGGCGAACGAATTCGAATAAACGCGCCGAGCGTTCCGAGCAGGCTGGGGAACGGAAGAAAATAAGGGAGCGTTGCATCAATGCCGTAGCGCCGGCAGGCCAGATAATGGCCCATCTCATGCGCGAACAAAATGCCCAGGAGCGTCAACGAATATGGCAGGCCAATCCAAAGCAGAGATGGCTCGGCGGGCAAACGCAGCAGGGTGTTCCAGAAAGTGTCGAGGGTCAGGGGAAGGTTTCCGTAGAAACTGATTCCGAGCCCGCTTCCCACCACCGTGGCCGTGAGCAGCGTCAGCACCAGCAGCGTGATGTGCAGGGCCAGCCGCTGCTTCACGACAATTCGCGGGAATTGCAGCGGCTCGCCGAGAGCGCCGCTTGCGGTAGACGGGTACACAGAAAGCTTCGCACCCGACCGCTACAGCGTCTGCAATTCCTTGCCAGGTTTGAAGCGAACCGCCTTGCCCGGTGGAATGGCCACCTCGGCGCCGGTCCGCGGATTGCGTCCGATGCCCGTCTTTCGCGGCCGGACGTTGAAGATACCGAAGCCGCGCAACTCGATGCGCTCGCCGTTGGCCAGAGCCCGCTTCATGCTTTCGAAGACAGTCTCGACGGCCATCTCGGCCTTGGTCTTGGTGATGCCGGTTTTGTTGACTACTTCGTTAATGATATCCAGCTTGATCAAGGGAGCCCCTCCTGTCCCGCGCACACGCCAGCCAGCAAACCTCATGATAAGATTGGGGTTAAACCATTGTCAAGGGCGCAACAAAAACTCTCGCCGGTGAATGCGGGACTTTTTCGCCGGGCCTGCTCGCAGTTTGCCACCGGGCTGGCCATCGCCACGGTGCGCGCGGCCGATGGCGCGCCGCACGGTCTGACCGTGAATTCGTTCACTTCGGTGTCGCTGGAACCGCCGCTGGCCCTGATCTGCATCGACAAGCAATCACAGGCTCTGGACCATTTTCGCGATGGTCTGTTCTTTGCCTTGAACGTTCTCGCCTCCGGCCAGGAGACGCTTTCCGAGGCCCTCGCCCGGCGCATCGACAACCGCTTTGAGGACCAGGCCTGGTTCGCGGGAGAAACCGGAGCGCCGTTGATTCCCGGCGTGCTGACAACCATGGAATGCCGGCTGGTCAACGCCATCGAGCTGGGCGATCACTGGGTTCTGGTGGGAGAGATGGTGGCGGCGTCCGTCGCCGAAGGCTCTCCGCTGGTGTACTTCCGGAGTGCTTACGGCGGCATGGCGTAAGCAACCGCTCCGTTACCGTCGCGGCTCGGCTGGATTCCACCCTACGACGTGGTCGAACGGGCGGCGGCCAGCGCGGCCTCGTAATCGGGATGGTCCGCGACTTCCTTCACGTACTCCACATGCCGCAGTTTGTTCTGGCCATCCACGACGAAGATGGCCCGGCTCTCGATGCGCAGTTCCTTGATCAGCGTGCCATAGTGCTCGCCGAAGGAGCCGTTACGATGATCCGAGAGCATCTTGATGTTGTCGACGCCGAAGGCGCTGCACCAGCGCTTCTGCGCGAAGGGCAGATCCATGCTGACGGTGTAGATGTCGACGCCGCTGAGCCGCGCCGCTTCCTCATTGAACCGCTTGGTCTGCGCATCGCACACCGGAGTGTCCAGGGACGGGACCACGCTGAAGACCCGCACCTTGTTCCCGGTGGTGTCGAGCGTCACCCGCTGCAGGCTGTCGTTCACAACGTCGAAATCCGGCGCGGCGTCCCCGGCCCGCAGCTCCGGGCCGATGAGCGTCATGGGGTTGCCGCGAAGAGTGGTCGCACCCGATCGTTCCATGTGTTCCGTGATTCCTTTCCGGCCCATTGTAGCAGCCCGATTCTCAGCCAGTCCGGCGCAGGCGCGCGAACGCGGCCAGGGCCACGGCGTCGATGGCCGCAAGCGCGACGCCGCCGTAGAAGCCGATTCTGGACAGTTCCGAAGAGACCATGTGCCGCCAGAACGCCCTCATCCATTCGGAAGAGGCTCCGCGCGCCAGCAGCACCATGGCCACCAGCGCAGCCAGAAACACGAGCCGCAGAATTGTTTTGGCGGTGGCGGCGGAAAACAGGTGCGCGAGCAATCCCGCGACAATCACGGCCGCGAGCGCGGCAGTGGCGCTGAACAAAGCACCCGCGGCAAGGAACGCACCGCCCGGCAGCAGCATCCGTCCATGCCAGTTCGCGGCGTTGACGGTCATCAGGCCCGCCGCGACGATCACCACGCCCAGACCCCATCCATAGAACGCCACCAGTAAAGCGCGGCCCACCGTGGCGGCAACC
>JBEKZH010000050.1:0-54227 GCA_049510065.1 Bryobacteraceae bacterium | reverse complement strand
GCTGGTGCTTTTCCCGGCCGGCGAAGTGTCCCACATCGACTTTTCCCGCCGCGGCATCACCGATCCGGAATGGAGTGATTCCGCCGTGCGCATGGCGGCCAGGGTCAACGCACCGATTCTCCCGGTGCGCTTCACCGGCAGCAACAGCGCCCTGTTCCACGTTCTCGGGCTGGTGCATCCGACGCTGCGCACGGCCATGCTGCCGCACGAGCTGTGGAACAAGCGGGGCCGCCCCGTCTCCATGCGCATCGGACAGCAGATTGAGCCGGAGATTCTCTCGCGATTCGAGAACGAGCGGGCCGCCACCGCGTTTATCCGCAACCGCACTTACTCGCTGGCCAGCCACGCGCCGGCGCGCTGGTGGGGGTTCCGGAAGCCGGCCCCGCCTCAGGCGCCCATCGTCGCTGCAATTCCGGCGGCGGTTCTGGAGGAGGAAATCCGCAGTCTGGGCGCGGAAGCCACGCTGCTGAAAGCCGGCGACATGCGCGTGCTGCTGGCGCGTGCGCCGGCCATCCCGTTCACGTTGCGCGAGATTGGCCGGCTGCGCGAAATCACCTTCCGCCAGACCGGCGAAGGCACCGGCAAGCCGCTCGATCTGGACCGCTTCGATGCGTACTACCTGCACCTGGTGTTGTGGAACGACAAGGAACGCGAAGTAGCCGGCGCATACCGGCTGGGTCCCTCACTGGAAGTGCTGCCGCAATTCGGTGTGCGCGGCTTCTACACCAACACGCTGTTCGCCTGGAAGCGGAAGTTCCTCGATCGTCTGGGACCTTCGGTAGAGCTGGGACGCTCCTTCGTGCGCCTGGAGTATCAGAAGAGCTTTTCGGCGCTGCTGTTGCTCTGGAAGGGCCTCAGCCAGTTTCTGGCGAACAACCCGAGGTACAGGGTGTTGTTCGGGCCGGTGAGCATCAGTAACGACTATCATCCAGAGAGCCGCCAGCTCATGGTGCGCTTCCTCAACGCCTACTGCCGCGACGAGCACCTCGCGCGTCTGGTGCGCGCCCGCAACCCGTTCCGGCTGAAGCCGCGGCGCGACGTGGACGACATCGTGGAAGGCACCGCGCAATGGGACATCGACGCGCTCTCCGCCGTGATCGCCGACTTTGAGACCGATCAGAAGGGTGTGCCGATCCTGTTGCGGCAGTATCTCAAGCTGGGTGGACGGCTGGTGGCCTTCAACGTCGACTCAGGCTTCGCCGATACGCTGGACGGCCTGATTGTGGTGGACATCGCACACACCGACCGGCGCACGCTGGGCCGCTACATGGGCGTGCAGGCGGCGAAGAAGTACCTCGAATTCCACGGCGTGGAAACTACACCAGAACCGTGAACGCCGTCTCCGTGCGCTGCACCGGCCGGTAGAGCGTGTCGCGTTCCACCGGCTCGCGTCCGGCCTCGCGAATCAGGCGCAGCAGCTCGCTTCTCCGTAACGCCTGCGAAGTGGTGGCGCCGGCGTCGTGGTAAATCTTCTCCTCCACCACCGTGCCGTCCAGATCGTCGGCGCCGAAGCGCAACGCGATCTGCGCGATGGCTGGCGTCATCATCACCCAGTACGCCTTGATGTGCTCGATGTTGTCCAGCAGGAGCCGCGCTACGGCGATGTTGCGGATGTCGTCGAACCCGGACGTACGCGGCAGGTGGTGCAGCGGGGTGTTCTCGGGATGGAACGCCAGCGGGATGAACGTCTGAAAGCCGCCGGTGTCGTCCTGCAGAGCGCGCAGCTTCAGCAGGTGATCCACGCGGTCCTCTTCTGTCTCGATGTGGCCGTACAGCATGGTGCAGTTCGACCGGAGGCCGAGCCGATGCGCCTCGCGCGCCACCTCCAGCCACTCGTTGCCGTCGATTTTGTGATCGCAGATGATGCGGCGCACGCGCTCGGAGAAGATCTCGGCTCCGCCGCCCGGCAGCGAATCCATGCCGGCCGCCTTCAGCTTCTCCAGCGTCTCGCGAATGGAGAGCCGGCCGCGCCGCGCCAGAAACGCCACCTCCACCATGGTGAATGCCTTCAGATGCACGCCGGGGAAGCGCTGCTTCAGGCCGCGCAGCATCTCGCAGTACCAGGCCAGCGTCAATTCCGGGTGCAGCCCGCCCACGATGTGAAACTCGGTGATGGCTTCGGACCAGCCCTCGCCCGCGCGATGCCAGATCTCTTCGAGCGACCACGTGTAGGCGCGCGGGTCCTTCGCCTTCTTGCCGAACGCGCACAGCCGGCAGCTCGCCACGCAGACGTCGGTTGGGTTGATGTGCCGGTTGACGTTGAACCAGGTGACGTTGCCGTGCTTGCGCTCGCGCACCAGGTTGGCCATGTGGCCCACGGCGAGAATGTCCGGGCTGCGGAACAGCGCGAGGCCGTCGTCGAAATCGAGGCGCGCGCCCGCCTCGACCTTCGTGAGGATGGGCTGCAGACGCGCGTCTTCGATTGTGACCGGGATGGTGACCTGCATGATTACAAATGCCGGCCCACATACATGTCGGCCGCCCAAAACAGCAAGAATAGCACGCTGACGTAGCCATTCACGGTGAAGAAGGCCGCGTTCACGCGCGACAGGTCGCTGGCCTTCACCAGGCTGTGCTCGTAGATCAGCAGCGCGGCGACGGCCCCCACTCCCGCCAGACTCAGCCAGCCCAGATGGAAGTCGCGCAGCAGCAGCAGCAGGCAGGCAATCATGGAAACATGCAGCACCCGCGCGATCCACAGTGCGCCCGCGATACCGAATCGGCGGGGCAGGCTGAACAGGCCCTCGGTCATGTCAAACTCGTAGTCCTGGCACGAATAGATGATGTCGAAGCCGGCGGTCCAGAAGGTCACCGCGAGCGTGAGCAGCAGGATGCGCGGATCGAGCGACCCGGTGACCGCGATCCACGCCGCAGCCGGCGCGATGCCCAGCGACAGCCCGAGGATCAGGTGCGAGAAAGACGTGAACCGCTTGGTGAACGAATAGAAGAACACCACGGCCATGGCCACCGGCGCCAGCTTCATGCAGAGCGGATTCAGCGCGCGGGCCGCGAACAGGAACACCAGTGTGGAGACGGCCGTGAAGGCCCAGGCAAAGCCGGCGCCGAGCAGTCCGGCGGGGATGTGCCGCTGGCTGGTGCGTGGGTTGCGCGCGTCGATTCCGGCATCCAGAATCCGGTTGAAGGTCATGGCCGCCGACCGCGCGCCCACCATGGCCACCACGATCCAGAGCAGCTTCCACAGGAACGCGCGGGCGTCCAGCGGCGCCTCGCGGAAGGCCAGCAGCGCGCCGGTCAACGCGAAGGGAAGGGCGAACACGGAGTGCTCGAACCGGATCATTTCGAGGGTGAGGACCAGGCGTCGCAGCAGGCGCGCGCCTCCGGCGTTCGGCATTGGATAACATTTTAGTTCAATGAGTCTCATCACGATTAACCATGGACCGCTCCGTCACCGTCGCGGCTCGGTGCTCGTCACCGCGCTTACTCTTCTGTTCTCGCTGGCCGCCTGCAGCGATCCCAACACCGTCAAGCTGGAGGACTTTGGCACGCGCGACGTCACGCTGCCGGGCGGGCAGGTGATTCGCGCCGAAATCGCCTCGACGCAAGCGCAGGTGGAGCACGGCCTCATGTTCCGCACCTCGCTGGCGCCCGATCGCGGAATGCTGTTCCTGTTTTCGAAGGAGGAGGCCCTGACGTTCTGGATGTTTCAGACGCTCATTCCGCTGGACATCATCTGGATGGACTCGAACAAACACATCGTGGAGATTTCCGCGAACACGCCGCCCTGCAAGGCCGCATCGTCGAACCAGTGTCCCGTCTACGGCGGCCATGAGCCGGCGCTGTTCGTGCTGGAGCTCAACGCGGGCCTGGTCGCGAAGTACCACCTGAAGACCGGCGATGTCATCCGGTTCTGAGGCCGGTTCTGAAATGATGCGCACACGTTTTCGACAGGCCGCGTTGCTCGCCATCGTCTGCATCGGCGCGGCTCTGCTGGGTCTGGCGGCCGGCGAGGTCTACCTGCGGCTACGGACTCCGGCCCGCGTGGCCATTCCCTTCTACAATCGCCTCTATCCGTATGTCATGTTCCGGCCGCAGGAGAATGCGTCGTTCGTCACCGCCACCACGTACGACATGTCGCACCATCGGCGCGGAGTCACGCACTTCACGAATGCTGACGGGTTTCGCGTGCCCTCGCCTGGGTACCGGATGGCGCGCCCGCGTCCGCCCGGGCAACTGCGCATTGCCGTGCTGGGCGGGTCGGCGGTGCAGATGGGAAGCACGTGGGAGAGCACGCTGCCAGGATCGCTGCGGGCGGTGTTGCGCGATGCTTTGCCGGGACGCGACGTTGAGGTGATCAACGGCGGGATCGTTTCGGCGGTCTCGCGCCAGTCGGTGGCGCAGCTTGTCTTCACGGTGGCGCCGTACCAGCCGGACATCGTGATTCTGTACGACGGATACAACGATCTGTTCCTGCCCATCACGTACGAATCGCGCCCGAATTACCCGTACAATTTCCAGACCATGGAAGACGCCTGGAACGCGTGGCGTGACGAACGGCAGGGTTCGCTGTGGCGCGTCATCCTTTCGCGCAGCTATGTGTTCAACCTCTTCAGCCGCGCCGCGCCCACGAACACCGCCGCGCAGGCCGCCGAGGGCTTCTACCTGGGCGCCAACGCTCTGGGCCCGCAACAGGCGATTGACAACCCCGCGCTGGTGCGGGAGCACGTTGCCGCGTATCTGGCCAACTGGCGCACGGTGATCGCGCTGGCCGCCGCGTATCACTACCGGCCGGTGTGCGTGCTGCAGCCCACCGCCGGCCTCGACCGCGCCTGGGCGTCCGCCTACATCGCGCACGGATTCGCCATGCGCAAGGAAGACGCCGACCGCTGGGTCACCGCCTTCGCGCTCTTCTACCAGGAAGCGGACCGCCAGGTGCGCGCGATGCGGGCCGAGTATCCGGGTGTGCATATCGTCTCCATGGCCGGCCTGTACCTTCCGGCGCGAGCGTCCTTCTGGGATCTGGTGCACGTCTACGACGAGGTGAACACGGACATCGCCACGCGGATCTACCAGGAAGTTCGCCCCGAGATCGACGCCGCGCGGCATACTGAATAGAGGGACATGTCGTTCGTTGTCGAGTTCTGGCGCTTCCTGCGCAGCCGGAAGAAGTTCTGGTTGTTGCCCGTCTGCATCATGCTGGGCGCGTTTGGGCTGGTGCTGGTGCTGTCGGAGGTGTCGGCGATCGCGCCGCTGATCTACACGCTGTTCTGATGGGGCAACATGGCAAGGAAACAGATCACTCCCGACTCCGCAACTCAGAGCCGCGCGCGCCGGCGGGCCCTCGATCCGGGCGGCGGTCCTGCCAGGGCCAACCCGAGGCTCGTGTTCGACCTGGGCCGTTCCGACGGAACCGATATCGCAAGAGACAAAGATGCGCTGATCGCCCAGGCCTTCGCTCGTCGCCGCGGACGGCGGGAACGGCTGGAGGCCGGCTGAAATTTCGCGGCCGCGTGTCGCAAAGAATCCCGGGTTTGGTGGACGACTCATTCAGGATGCCAGCGCCTCCACGCGCCCGCCGTTGCACAACCTGGCAGCGCGGGCCCGCGAGCGCGACGACCCGTCGTAGATTTTCGTGAACAACCGCCTGGAAGGGAACGCGCCAGGGACCGCACAGGCAATTCCGGAGTGAGGCGCGGCGGCCGGGGCCCGGGTTTGCGGGGCGCCGTTGTCCGAGCTATTTCCGTGAGTTGGCGGGGACTGGGCGGAGGAGGAGGCGGTGCCGGGCGAGGCAGAATTGGGTTCGTTTTGTCGTGCAGAGTCGCGGGCAGCCTGGGCGTCCAGCCTGCGGAGGGCGAGGAGCTGTTTGAGGGCGCGGTAGCCGGTGCGCTCGGCGGCCGCGGCGTAGCGCTGGAGGGCCACGAAGGGAGCGGCCCGGTCGTTGAGCAGCGCGGAGAGGAGGGCGGCATCGGCGTCGGAGCAGGGACTGGCCGCGAACATGTCGTCGACCATTAAGGATTCGAGGCGGCGGGCGCGGGCGAGACGCCAGTGGGAGTGGGCCATTTCCTCGACGAGAATGCTTTCATAGGCGTTGGTGGGGGCGAAGGTGCGGTGGAGTTCGGCGATTAAATCGTCGAATTCTTCCTGATTTTCGCTTTGGAGGACGCGGAAGCCGGCGGAGAGTCCGTGTTTAAGGGCGTTGGCGCTGGAAATGGATTTGCCCTGCGCGGTGCGCGGGCCGGTGCTGGCCTGGGCGTTTCGCCGATTGGCCAGGATTTGGGATTCTGTAGACATCGCGCCCTGACGGTAGCATGGGGCCGGCGGGTTTTCGGGGTTGGCGAAGTGGAAGTGGGTTTGGAATGTGGTGGTTTGGTGGTGGCGGGTTGTTGTGACCGGTGGGCGGGGGTTAGCGTCTGGAGGTGCTTCTGCGGGGAGGGCGACGAGAGGGCCATGTGGATTGCTGGATGCTCACGCGTTTATCGGGACCAATCTGACCGATTATGAAACCCCCAGCAGTTGCATGCACGTCAGCGAGTTACGGCTCAAAGACTAGCAGTCGGCGTGCTATTTCTTGGGTTTCGCCAGGAACTCCCCGAATCGCTTTGCGAGGATCCGGTACCGCTCCATGTGACTACGCTCGTCGTCGGTACTACGGTTGAATCTGTCGAACGTCAGAAGCTCGCTGTCCGCTTTTGCTGCCCGCGCCGGGTCGCTTGCCTTTTCACGGTTTGCCTTCCTTGCCGTCTCAAAGGCGTTCAAGAATTCCCTGACGTACTGGTCCTGTTTGGTGACATTTTCACGTACAAACCAGTAGTAGACGGGGAGAACGCCGGCTGATCGAAGCAAGGGGTCCGAAGGCAGAAATATCTCGGACATACGGTCCAGCGTGTCAAGGACCCTCCGGGCGGATAGTTCAACTTTTTCCTTGGGCTCCTTCCTTGCTTGTACGGTGAACTTGTTGAGGCTTGCCTTCTTTGTCTCTACTGGCCTGCCGTTATATTCAAAGAGAAGAATCTTTGTGGCAGCGTTCTTGTCTTGAGCGCGCTTCTTCGGAAATGAGATGGATGATCTAAATAGTTCGTGCCCGACAAGAAACCGAGCCAGCTCGGTTACAGGGCCAGCCATCGCATTGCGAATCTCGGCACCGGTGAGGGGCTTACTCCGGTTGAGCCTCACAAATAATTCGTCGATCTTCTCTTGCTCATCAGTCACTACGTGAACTACCGAAAGAGGCCAAGTGTTGAAAACGTCGGCGACTTCTGGGTAGCTTTTGCTCAAGTCTGGATAGCCGAGTCCACCAAGTTTTAACTTGGGATCAGTCTGAAAAACGAATTCATCGTCGAGAACCAGCTTACCGTCCGCGAAGTCAAAAATTGCCTCGAGACGCTGCTTGCCATCGATGATGGCGTACGGAAGGCTTCTTTTGTTGAGGCTGACGACCCCCACGGTGAAATCAGCCATGTAAATCTTGGGAATGTCGTAGCCGTTCAGTATCGAATCGATCAAAAACGCCTTGTCGGCTCGCGACCAAAGACGCCCCTCTCGCTGGTATACGGGTGCCATGTCGATCTTGGAGCGTTGAGATGCCCACCAGATCACCGGTTTTGGCTCAAGCTTTAGGATCTGAAACACGGCTACACCTCGAATGCGTATTCACGCTTGATCTCGCGCGCCAATCCATCTAGGTCAGGGAAAACTACCGAGTCAGTAATGCCCTGCCGACGAATCGCCGCATAAATGTGCGGCAGCCGTCCCCTTCTTAGAATCACTTTCACCAGGCAATCAGCAGGAAAGTCCTCCGTCCTATACGCCACCTCCATAGGCCGCGTGTCTTTCCCAAAGCAGACGAACACGCCCCGCTGGGCGACAATACGCTGGCTGTTGTGCGAACCGTAAAGGGCGATAGGGAACGGCTTCATCGTAGTGACGTTCGCGACTGGTTTGTAGGCCGAGGCATTCGGATCATCTGTCGTCAGCACCGAACCCGGGAAACTCTTGAGATCGACGGAACGTTTGTTCCACCGCGCGGGATCCAGGAGCCAGACGCACGCGTCAGCGCCGAAGACCGGCCGGCCGCTCTTGCCGATCTTATGAGGAGCCGAGGTGACGGCGAAAAATAGCGCCATCAGGGGGCTCTCTGACCAATCCAGAAGCCTCGTCGGAACGCCAAAATGCTGCATCAAGAAAAGCCACTCCCATTCGTCTGTAAGTGGACGGGTGTGAAACGGAATACTTCTCTGCCGAAAACGAGAGAGAAGATCTTTCTCCAACAGCAAAATATCATCGATTAGCTTTTCTCGTTTGTGCCTGTATAGCGTGGGTATTAACTTGTGAGACGTCTTTCCACATCCGCGAAACCAGAGTTGCCTGTTCTTCGCTGTCGACGACTTTTCTACGAATGAGACGTAGTCTTCCAGCGAATCGGCGTACTTGACTTTGATTGCAGGCACTACTAGTCGCCCTCCGGAAGCGACCCGCGGCTTCGACTCCACTCAGTAGTATAGCCGGAGAAGCCCCATCTCAAAAACTCGGCGAGCTATCACGGGAGCCGGGACAGAAGACCCAGCAGGGACGCGCATCCACTCCTGGGCGGTTGACAATCTGCATCTACTTCGATATGGGCACCGAACGGATCGGTACCGGCAAGTCGGCTGCGGTCCGCTGATGCGGGTCGCAACCGCCGCTTGGCCGTATCACGCGCGATGCGCTCTTTGATCGGCAAGGTCGACACCGGTACACAATGGCTCCCGGGGGCACAAATGCCGGCAGTCCATGATTCACTCCTTGAGCGGATCACGATCGATTCTGACGTGCGGTTCGGGAAGCCGTGCATTCGCGGTTACCGGATCACCGTTCAGGAGATTCCGGAGTGGCTCGTTGTAACCACTCCAGAGAAGGGCTGGCCGGCCTGAGAGGCCGCCGCAGGCCGAGGGCCTGCCCCACAAAGCAGCATAACCGCAACCAGGGGGCAGGCCGGTTCAAAAACCGGCCGCAGGATGGAAACCTGCCCCACATCGAATCGTCGCGCGTTGCGAAGATTCTCCGGTGTAGTAGTACGAGGCAGCATAACCGCAACGAAACAGGAAGCCTGAGGTTCGTTATTCCCTGACAAGCACCAAAGGCAAGTAAGCTTGCGTCGTGCCTGTCTCGAAAATGGCCCGCTCCGTTACCGTCGCGGCTCGGTAAGTTTCGGTAAGTTTCTGAGCCACGCCGGGTCTGGTATCGTGACCAGAGATGGATGAACAGCTTCTGCGCGGCCTGCTCGACGACGTTCGCTCCGGCGTGGCCTCGGTGGACGATGCCCTCGACCGCATGCGCCACCTGCCCTTCGAAGACCTCGGCTACGCCAAACTCGACCACCACCGCGCCCTGCGGCACGGTCTCACCGAGGTCATCTTCGGCAAGGGCAAGACGGCGGATCAGGTGCTCGGCATTGCCACGCGCCTGCTGGAGAAATCGCAGAACCTGCTGATCACCCGGACGGACGAGGGCGTGGCCGAGCGGCTGAAGTCGATTTACGCGGAGGCCGAGTACTTTCCGCTTTCCGGCGCGGTTCGCGTCTGGAGGGAGCGCACCATCCATGGCAAGGGCTCCATCGCCGTGGTCTCGGCCGGCACCAGCGACATCCCCGTCGCCGAGGAGGCACGCCTCACCGCCGAGGTGATGGGCAACACCGTGGACGTCATCTACGACATCGGCGTAGCCGGCATCCACCGGCTGCTCAGCCATAGCGAGCGGCTCATGGCGGCGCGCGTGGTGGTGGTGTGCGCGGGCATGGAGGGAGCGCTGCCCAGCGCCGTCGGCGGACTGGTATCCGCGCCGGTGATCGCGGTGCCCACCAGCGTCGGCTATGGAGCCAGTTTCAACGGCCTGGCAGCCCTGCTGGGGATGCTCAACAGTTGCTCCAGCAATGTGACGGTGGTGAATATCGACAACGGCTTCGGCGCGGGCTATGTGGCCAGCCTGATTAACCGGCTTTGAGGGCAGGGCGGAAGCCGCGCGGGCCCCGCCCCAGGGAGAAGAACTACGCGACTGCGGCTACGATCCGCGCTCCCGATTCTTCCACGTACGCGTAGAAGCCGAACAGGGGCGCGCTATCGTTCTTGCTCAGGCGGTGCGCTTTCCACTGCACCCGGAGGTACTGCACGTCCGGATGAGCGGAGAGGTTAAGGAGTGTTGAATAAAGACCGCAATACAGTTTCTGCGGGTACCTTGAGATGGGATAGCGACCCCAGTCTTCACCGTCCGCCGAGCCCCAGACTGAAACCTCCAGGCTCTGGTGCTCCACAATCCGGGTGATACCGAGGGTCAGAACATGAAGCTTCCCGGCGTCCGGACCCAGTCCAATGACCGGACCCGACCCGTCGGACCGCACCACTCGCTCCGTCAAAAGAAAAGTGGGCATTCTATTCTCCAGTGATGAAACGTACCGGACCGACGCCCTGCTACCTGGCTACGTCCACGTGGGCCAAACCACGGTGTCGTCCTATCTAACTAAAGGTTCGCACGACCGGGCGAAAAATGAAAGACCGTTTACCAATTTTTTCAATGAAAAGAGCGTGACGGGTTCGGGCAGCACACCTTCCCCTGGGGCGGCCTCCGGCGACCACCGTATTCCCCTGTTTTCAAAGACGTTTTTCCAGCCAGAGCGTCAGGAACCGGTCCACCTGATCGGCCGGAAGATCGCCGTTCACCTCGACCTGGGAATTCCCCTGGGACACCTGAATTGCGTCGTATACCTTCAGCAGCTCGGGCTGATTATCCGGTGTACTCAGACGGGCCATGCCGATGGCTCCACGCAGCGCGTCGTGGACATGCCGGGCGTCGTCTTCGGTGCGGCAATCGAGCCGCGCGGTCAGATGCAAGCCCTTGCTGACATCGACTCCCAGCACCACCGCCTGGATGCCCCGCAGCATCTGCGCGATGTCCCCCAGGCGGTTGCCTTCGGTCATGCCCATGCGGATGCCGGGCAGGCCGCCGGCGCTCACCGCCCACATCTGATCCCGTTCGGGGATCGCCTCCAGCAGAGGCCGGAGCGCGCCGGGAACGCCGTGTTGTTTGCCGTCGCGGGCGTCGATCACGGACTTCAGGACAGGCGTGCTGCCCCCGACGGCTGTCGACGGGCTCAGGAAAGTGAAGGCGGCCTCCTCGGTCCCATACAAGGTGTAGCCTTTCCAGGCGATGCGCGGTGCGCCGCGGGCTTGCAGTTTCGGCTCCAGATCGCGGGAGTTGAACCTGCCGCGCACCATGGTCACCATGCTGGTTCCGTTGGAGCAGGCCAGCACCTCCAGGATGTCCTTGCGCGGATCGACTGCGGTTTCCCGGGCAAAGCGGTCCACCTCGGGCAACGCTAGTTGCGACAGCTTCTGGTACACCGGCGTCTGCTGCAAGCGCTCCACGTTGGCTCCGAAAAGGTACACCGTGTCGGCCGGGATCAGGGCCTCCAGCGCGGGATCGATACGCACCGGCTTCAGCAGAGCCGGCCGGCAGGAGGCCAGCAGGAAGAGGCCGGCCAGCAGCAGAGGAGCGAGGTGGGGCAGGCAATCCTGCCTGCAGCCGGCTTTCAGCCGGCTCGGCGCCGCGTGGAAACGCGGCGGCAGCCAGGATTGGCTGCCCCACAAAGCAGCATGGCCGCAACCAAATGGAAGGGCGGCCTGAGAGGCCGCCGCAGGCTGAGAGCCTGCCCCACATCGAATCGTCGCGCGCTGCGAAGATTCTCGGGTGCAGTAGTACAAAGCAGCAGAGCCGCAACCAGGGGGCGAGGCGGCCTGAGAGGCCGCCGCGGGCTGAGAGCCTGCCCCACTTGTGAGACAGGACATCAGAAGCTTCTCCTCGAGAACACGTAGAGAGCCGACCCGAGCGCGACTGCGCCAAACAACGCCGAAGTCCAGATCGGCATCCAGCCCGCGAAGGTGTGGTCCATGATTGCGTTCAACGTGATGCGTCCGAGATCGTGCACCTTCGGCAGCACATAATACAATCCGAGCCAGAGCTGGCGCGACCACTCCGACGACAGCAGCTTCACCATGGTATCCTTCTGCGCCAGAATGGGGCTCACGATCATCAGACCAACCGTAATCATGATGGACAAAGCCGTGCTGTCCCACAGAACGCCCACCAGCACCACGACGGCCAGCAGCACCGCAAAGATGAAGGTTGTGGTGGGGATGGCCAGCAGGAAGGCCGCGTTCCAGATGCCGGTCTTCCAGCCGAGGATGAGCCAGATGCCCAGCACGAGGTAGATCGTGTTGCCGAGGACCACGAGGAGATTGCCGGCATAGCGCCCCAGCAGAATGTGCCAGCGCGAAACGGGCTTGGAAAGCAGCAGCTCGATTCGGCCCGGCTCCAGCACGCTGGGGGTCAGTCCGGCCGAGGCGAACACGGCCAGGAACATGCCGAAGGTATAGAGAAAGGTGGCCACACCGGCGAAAACGCCGCGCACCAGCCGGTCGACGTCGGTGGTGTTGTGGTTCCGGAATCCAAACAGCGAAATGGAAGCCGTCGCGCCGGCCACGATGTCGATCTTCATCACGAAGAGGAAGAACAGAATCATGAGGGTGGACAAACCGAACAGGCCCCAGAAGATCTTTCGGGCGATGGCTTCGCGGAACGTGTCGCGGAGGAGCGCGAGCGTGGCGGTCATGCGGTCACCTCCCGAGCCTCGGGCGCCGCGGCCACCGCGCCTCCGTTGCCGATGGTCTGGACGAATACGTCTTCGAGCGTGCTCGAAGTCTGCACCAGCGATTCGATGACGCAGCTCTCGCGGCGCAGCAGATCGATCGCTTCGTTGGCCTGTTCGCGGGTGGCGAATTGGAAATCCACCAGGCCATCGCGGGCCGCCACGGCCGCAGCGCGTTCCCGCAGCGTCGTTTCCAGCGCCTCGGGAACCTGCGCGGCGGTCAGCCGGTAGCCCTTGCCGGCGATGAGATCCCGCACCTTGCCCGACAGCGCCACCTTGCCCTTGTGCAGAATGGCCACCTCGCCGCAGAATAACTCCACCTCGGCAAGCAGGTGCGAGTTGATGAAGATGGTGACGCCCTTCTGTTCCAGCTTCTCCAGAATCTCGCGAATGTGCCGGCGGCCCATGGGATCGACGCCGTCCGACGGCTCGTCGAGGATCAGCAGCGCGGGGGAATGGATGATCGCCTGGGCGAGGCCGAGCCGCTGCAGCATGCCTTTGGAATACTTGCCGATGCGCACGGCGCCCCAGCGGTCCAGACCCACCAGCTCCAGCATCTCCGGAATCAGGCGCTTCCGGTCGGCGGGGCTGGTGCCCGACAACGCGGCGTAGAAATCCAGCATCCCGGCGCCGGTGAAGTAGGTGGGAAAGCGGTGATTCTCCGGCAGGTAGCCGACCGGGCGCCGCGCCTCGGGCTCATGGACGTCGCGTCCGAACACGCGCGCGTCTCCTTCGGTAGGGATCACGGCCGAGAGCAGCAGTTTGACGAAGGTGGTCTTCCCCGCCCCGTTGGGCCCGAGCAGGCCGAAGGTGGCCCCGCGCGCGATGCGCAGAGAAACCCCGTCGACTGCGCGGACTTCGCGCCGCCGCCAGCGCGAGCGGTAGATCTTTCTGAGGTTGGAGGTCTCGATGGCGTAGTCTGCCGGCATTCAACTCAGGATACGCCGCCGGGCGCCACGTTGTTCCGCGGAGCCGGACAGGATGGCCACGAATGAACCCGAATCAACACGAACAAAAGGCTTTTGAGCGATTCGACAACAACTTGTGGGGCGGCCAATCCTGGCCGCAGCCGTCTTTCAGGCGGCAAGACCCGCTGGAAAGCGGGTCTGCAGGCAGAATTGCCTGCCCCACTTCGGAGGTCTGGATTGTAAATTGTCAACTGGGACAGGACACTAGCCTGGAGAGGCAGCCGGGTCCTGGCGAATCATTTCGCACCGCGGCACCTTGTTGGACCGGGGCAATCGCCTCTACGGCTGTTTCACGGGAGCGACGACGTACACGTACTCAAGCAGCTCTTTCCCGGTGTTCGACACGTTGTGGCGGGTGGAGGGCGGGATATAGGCGAACGCTGGAGCGGCGAATGTCCGCTTCGCCTGTCCATCAATCAGTGCTTCGCCCTGGCCGCGCAGGATGACCAGCGCCTCTTCGTTCCTGCCGGTGGTGTGCCAGCCGACTGTGGCGCCGGGCTTGAGGCGGACGAAACCGCTGCGCATGCCCGTCGTTTGGGGAGATCCTTGCAGCAAAGGACAATCCCCGGTTGGGCACTCCAGCGACCGTGCGAACGGCTGCGGCCCTGACATCTGCGAGGAAAGCGGCACGACGGCCAGGAGCAGCACAAGAGGAAGGCTGAAAATTTCTGGTGGCGCGATTCGTTTCATGGTGACGTCCGAGAGGTGACTTTCTCAATACTACCCCGCGAAGCTTGCCAACTCCACGGCTCGACCACTCTTCCTCGGGAATCCGGACGGCCTCAGCTTATTCGTGTGCATTCGTGTTCATTCGTGGCCCAGCAGGCCGTCCACCGCCTCCACCATCATCCTTGGAAGGAACGGTTTCTGCAGGAACGCGGCCCGTGCGCGAACGCCGGCCGGGAAGCGTTCCGTGCTGAAGGGAAGGCCGCTGGTCAGCAGAATGCGCACCGAATCGCTGAGGCCGGCGATGCGCAATGCCAGTTCGTCGCCGGGGATGCCGGGCATGTTCACGTCGGCGATCAGCAGCCCATAGCGCTCCGGCGCCGCGGCGAACTTCTCCAGCGCCTCCGCCGAACCGAGGCAGGCGTCCACCTCGAAATCGCGCTGCTTCAGAAACGTCTCCAGCAGCCGGACCAGCGACGGCTCGTCATCCACCAGAAGGATACTGGCTCGCGCCACGGCTTACCAGATGGCCAGCGGCCGTTCGCCGGTGCTGATGGCCATGCCCAGCGAAACTCGGCTCTCGTCTTTGTTGGCTACGGCCGCAACGTTGTACCGCCGAAAGTCGTAGCGGGCTTCCATATGGGCATTGGCGAACAGACGGCAGGTCATTCCCGCTCCCGCATAGTAGCCATCGTACGGAGCAATGGTCTGCTGCCCGGCCGCGCTCATCCGCGAATAACCCGCGGTGGTCGAAAACGTCAGGCGCTTTCCGCCTACATAAGAGTAACCCAACGCCGCGTTCAGGGCGCGGGAAGTCAGAAAGACCCCGTCGCCCGGGAGGACGGTCAGGCCGCCGTTCAGCGTGAGCGCGGAGGTGGCGAAACGCCGCGTCAGCCGCGCTTCTCCCACGGGAATGATGACATCCCGCCGCGAGGTGGTAACCGTATAGCCCTGCCCGACAATGGCCGCCACCACCGGATCCAGCGCCACCGTGATCAGCCCCAGAGATTGCACCCGGGCAGCCCCGCCGTCGATGGAGAAATCGGCTCTCGGCCCCAGACCGACGGACCAGCCGGACTCCGCCATATTGATGTCGGAGTAACCAAACGAGCGCGGATAGTCGAAGTGCTCCCAGGAATACGACAGGTAGACGGTCTGGCGCCGCGTAATCCGGTAGGCAACGTCGCCCCGCCCGCGATACCCGTTGGTATTCACCAGGATCGGAGATTTGCGCCGCACCAGGAAACCGTCCCCCCCGACGCTGAAGGAAAGCCGCGCCGACGCTTGCCACTCCAGGTTCGCCGCCGACTGCGAGAAGTACGTGGTGTTGTCAAAAAGCTCGTTCAGCGGCACGCCCAGCAGATCCGTGTTGGCCAGTGGAAAATAGGTGAGCTGTCCGAAACTCAGCGAAGAGATACCGCCCACCTCATGAACGGTCAGCTCCATGTGCTGCGACAGCCGGTGCTTCCATTGCAGATCGAGGAATTGGTCGGTTCCGTCGAAGGCGCCTCCGGCGTTGTAGTGACGCCACGATCCCCGGTAGTCGAGGCTGACCTGATCGGATTCCCAGCGTCTGGAGCCCGAAGCCCCGAATCCCCCCTCCACGGCGTAGTGATTACCCTGGGTGTCCACCTGGCCGGAGGAGTTCAGTGACACCGGCGTCAACCCGTTGTCGACCACGCCGGTGATTTCGCCCCAGAGCTGGAAATCGAGAAGCTTGCCGCCGCGCTGGCCGGCGCTGGTGGAGTCGCGGGTCAGAATAGAGGGGCCCTCATAGGGTTCTTCCGATTGCGCGAAGGCCGGCCCAATGGCCACCATCCCCAACCACGCCGACACCGCTAAACCACTGAACTTGTTCAAGATGGCCCTCCTCACCGCGGCTCTGCCGCATGGCTGGAACTTCACTGCAAGTCTGACGCCTGCCCAACGGGATGTCAAGCGCGCCCGCGGGGATGCCAGACTGAAACACCTGCTCCATAATCGGCCGTGACAGCAAAAACCATGAGGGTTGAGTAAGGGGAGTAGAGGGAGTAAGGGGAGTAGAGGGAGTAAGGGGAGTAGAGGGAGTAAGGGGAGTAGAGGGAGTAAGGGGAGTATGTTGACGGGCCGACCTGTTCCTTTTACTCCGTCTACTCCCTTTGCTCCCTCTACTCCCTTTGCTCCCTCGCCTCCGAGCAGTCGCCGCGGCATACCGTTTCGGAGATCTTCCTGGCTGGCTCCAGATGGCCGGGATCGGCGATGGACGGGCGTCGCACGCTCACCGTCTCCCGGACGCTGCCACCCGGGCCCGGTACCCGTTCCACGATCTCCTGCGCGCGCACCTTCAGCCCGGGATCGGCGCCGGAAATGACCGCGCCAGCCGCTGACCGGTCGAGATAATCGATCTCCGTGGTCTCGGAGCCGTCGGGCGCTTTGACGGTATTACTCACCACCTGCCTGTGCAGTTCGAGCGCGCCGGTGCTGCCTGCCTCGTATTCGGCGGTGTTCCGGGACGAACGTCCGCCCTCGTCACGGTAGTCGGTGACGCGGCGTACGGCCTCGTAGAAGCCACTCTGGCCGTTCCGCCAGACGGTCTCGTTCTGCTCGTAAGCGCCCTGTGCGCCTTCCGTCCGCACCACATTCCGCTTCTCCACAACGTCCAGGGAGGCGTTGAGCGACAGCCTGGCGACGGCGATCTCGGACGTGACGGTGGCGCCGTTCCGCCTGGTTTCGGTGTCGGTCCGTTCCGCCAGCGCCATGTTTCCGTTGAGATCCCCGCGCCAGACCGCCTGCTGCTCGCTCACCGAACCGTCGGCGTGCCTCGTTGTGGTGATCACCTGCTTCTCGCGCGGCAGCGGATTCCCGTTGGGATCGTAGCGTTCCACCAGGCGCTCCACCACCCGGACGCCGCCCTCATCGCGAACCACGCGCTCTTCCACCCGCTCGGCCGGAACGCTGTGCCCGTTGAGGGACTGCCGGGTTTCGGTGATGCGCGTCGAACCGCCGTCGCGGGAATAGCTGCTGCTGACGCCGGCCATCGGCGCGCCGTTTACGTCACGCGTGTCCAAATCGGACGAGGTCGTGCTGTGCCCGGTTTGTGGCGCCGCCGGCAGCGGAGAACCGGCAACGAGGAGAATCGCGCCGACGAGCAGGCTTGCTCTCATGAGCCCAGACTAAGGCCCGCGTCCCCGCGGCGCAATATGGGAAAGACCTTAAGAGCAAAGGGAGTAAAGGGAATAAAGGGATTAAGGGGAGTAGACGCAGGCCCCGGCGGCGGCATCGGCCTCTACTCCTTCTACTCCGGCTTCCTCCGCACGCTTTCAATGAGCGACGTGGCGATCTGCCTGCCCCGCTCGAGGGCGTCCTGGTAGGCGGCCTTCCGCTCGCTCGGCGTATAGCCGTAGCCGATGCGATAATAGCGCTCCAGCGACCGGCCCACCACCTCGGTGCCCGCCCAGGCGATGGCCGCCTTGGGAATCAGGCCGCCGCCGAACGGAATCTTTCCCACCAGTTCGCGCGCCAGCGCCCGCCAGCCGAATGCGCCGGCGATGATGGACCCGATCTCGTTGCGCTGCTCGCGATATCCGATGTCGCGGTTGCTGGCCGCCCCGAGCATAAAGGCCATGCGGATCTGGTTGGCCGTCAGTACGGCGGTGTCGGAGGCGAATTCGCCGGCCGCCCACGGGAACGTCAGCAGCGGGACGACGTCGGGCAGCGCGGTGGCCACCGCGAACAGCGCGTTTTCCCGGGCGATCTTCGCAATCACATGACTGGCGGCGGGCCTGCGGAACGGCTCCAGATGGCGGGACAGCGGGATGGCCAGCTCCTCGTATTCGCGGATCGCGCGCCGCACCGCGCCTCCGGGGTCCCGCCAGGAGAAGGTGATGGCGCCCTGTGGACGGCGCAGCTCTTCGCTCCAGATTTCGATGTCGAACTGGTCCGGCGTGTCCGGCTCGGCCCTCTGGAGGATCCGCGCCGACTCCTCGCGGCGCGCCGAGCTCCAGTGCGGCGGCGCGAAGAACGATTCCATGCGGAAGAAGGCCAGATCGCTTTCCGCGAACAGGCCGACGCGCACCGTCCGCTCCGCTTTCTGGCGGACTTCATGGGGCTTCAGCCAGCCCAGGGCGTCTTTGACGTGGCGAAGATACTTTAGCGGCATGGCGAAGGAGCCCGAAACAGCACCCGCAGGCTCTTCTGCCATTCTATGCCCACGCCGATTCGCTCCACGCCGACTTCCGGAGAAAAGTAGCGAAGAATGACCTCGTTGGTGGGATGAAACAGCAGCGCCGGCGCCACCAGCAACAGCCGCGGCGGCTCCGGGCGCAGCTCCACGCCCGGGAAGTAGCCGGCCGAGGCGAAGTCGCCGCGCTCCAGATGCCAGCGGACCCTCATCCAGTAGTCCAGCGCCTGCAGCGGCAGATGGATGTCTTCGCTCGCTTTCAGCTCGATCACACTCGCGCGCCCGCTGGCGTCCACCCCCAGCAGGTCGATGAGGCCGTGCGCGGTGGCCGCGAAGGCCGGGACCTGTCCGTACACCGGCTCGGGGAGAAGCGCCGGGTCGATTTTGCGGAGCGAGGTTCGCACCTGCGCCTCCAGCCACAACTCCGGATGGCTGTGATCGAAGGCTTTCACCGGCGGCGCCGGCATTCCCCGGCAGGGCTCAACCCGGGTATCGAGGTTGCCGTAGTCCGCGAGATCGATGGGGAAGTCGACGCCGTCCGCCGTGTACGCCCAGGCGCGATAGCAGGCGGCTTCGCCATTGAGAAACCGCAGCCGCAGGCAGGTGGTGCGCTCATGTCCCGCGGGCAGGTAAACAATGAGCCCGCGCACGGTGCATTTCTTTTCGCGGCGGCGAAGATAGTCCAGCCAGATCAGACCGAAGCTGAGCGCCTGGTCGGCCAGCAGCGGGTCGGCCGGCGCGGCGATGGCCGCCCAGCCTTCCGCGCCCGACCGCAGGAACGCTCGCGGGAAGTTCGGCGAGAGGCTTTCGGTCAGCACCGCCCCGGTGGTCAGCTCGGCGATATGGAATTCGGAGTACCAGCGGCGCAGAAAGCGGCGAAACGTCTCGCGCACCTCCAACCGCGCGCTCTGGCGGTGGTGTTGCTTTGTGGATGGCCGGGCCATATCGATCAGCGTAAGGACGCCCGCGCGTTTGCCGAAGCGTTCCACCCGCAACGCGAGGCGGCCCCGGCTTTCCGACTCGATGCCCATGACACGCCGAGTTAGCGTCCGGGTCCCGTTCCAGGCCTGTATGGTTAGCCGGCCGTTGCGCTCCTCCAGAGCGTACGTGCCCTCGGTGAGCGCAAACAGGCCTTCCCCGTCCTCGGTGAGAACCGGTTCGCCGCTCTTCAGAACAAAGCGTTCGATCACCGCCCGCAGCGGTTCGTATGTTCCGGCAATCGGCGACAGTCCCGCAGCGGAAGCCACTCACTACTCCTATGATGGTTATCGTCGGTGCTCAGAGAAAGATTAGGCTCGGTGGAAGATCGCATTGCCCGGGCGGCCACCCGCTCGGGACGCCGCCGCGAGGACATCACGCTCGTCGCGGTGACCAAGAAGTTCCCGGCCGAGGCGATCGAGGAGGCTGCGAGACTGGGCGTTCGCCACTTCGGCGAGAATTATGTGCAGGAGTTCGAAACCAAACGAGCCGCGCTGGCCTCGCTCACCGGCGCCCGCTTTCATCTCATCGGCCATCTGCAGGCCAACAAGGCGCGCAAGGCGGTGGAGCTGTTCGACGTGATTCAGACGGTGGACTCGGCGCGGCTGGCCGAGCGTCTGGATCAGGCTTCGACCGGGGCCGGACCCATCGACGTCCTGCTCGAAGTGAAGCTCTCTCCCGAGGAGTCCAAGGCGGGAGTATCCCCGGAAGATCTCCCGCGCCTGGTGGAGGCCGTGGCCGGCTGCCCGAACCTGCGGTTGCGCGGGCTCATGACCATGCCGCCGTGGTCGGACCAGGCCGAGCCGTCGCGCCCGTACTTCCGCCGGTTGCGCGCTCTGGCCGGGGAGAATGGACTGGCCGAGCTGTCCATGGGCATGTCCCACGATTTCGAAACGGCCATCGAGGAGGGCGCCACGCTGGTCCGCATTGGGACAGCGCTGTTCGGCCCGCGCGGGCGAGCATGAGAGTCGGGTTCTTCTCCCCGCTTCCCCCGGCGCGCACGGGTGTCGCCGACTACTCGGCCGCGCTTCTGGGTGCCATGCGGGGGTCCGGCACAGTGCTCGCGAACCACGACGGCGATGTCAATCTGTACCACCTCGGTAACAACGCGCTGCACCGCGAGATCTACCAGCGTGCGCTCGAGGAACCCGGCATCGTGGTGCTGCACGACGCCGTGCTCCACCACTTCTTCCTCGGGGAATTGGGGAAGGAGGTGTACGTCACCGAATTTACGTACAACTATGGGGCGTGGACCAGAGAGCTGGCCGCGCGCTTGTGGGCCGGGCGCGCGCGATCGGCGGCGGACCCGCTCTACTTCCGCTATCCGATGCTCCGTCGCATTGTAGAGCGCTCCCGCGCGGTGATTGTCCACAACGCCCGTGCCGAAGCACTCGCCCGCGAGCACGGGGCTGCTGGAAACGTCCACCGGATTCCGCACCTGTTCGAACCGCCCGCACTCGCCCCTGAGTACGAAGTCATCCGCCTGCGGGAGCGACTCGGCGTTCGCAGCTCCGATCTGCTCTTTGCCGTCTTCGGACACCTGAGGGAGACCAAGCGGATCTCGACCGTGTTGCGGGCCTTCGCGCGCGTACGAAGGGAACAGAAGAACGTAAAGCTGCTGGTGGCCGGCGAATTCGCCTCCCGCGATCTGGCCCTCGCGCTCGCCGGGGAGCTGGACGCCGAAGGCGTGATCCGCACCGGCTACCTGCCCGGCCAGGACTTCTTCCTACACGCGGCGGCCACCGACGTCTGCCTCAACCTGCGCTGTCCGTCGGCGGGGGAAACCTCGGGCATCGCGGTCCGGCTGATGGGCATGGGCAAGTGCGTGGCGGTGACCGAAGGCGAGGAGACCTCCGCCTTTCCCCAGGGAGCGGTGCTTCGCGTGGACGCCGGCCCGGCGGAGGAAGAGATGCTCACGGCATTCCTGTTCTGGCTCGCCCGGAACCCCAGCAAAGCGCGCGAAATCGGCGACCGCGCCGCCGCGTTCATTGGCGAATTCCACGCTCTCCCCCGCGTAGCCGCCGAATACTGGCGCGTGATTACCGGCTGCTATGATGAAGGGCAAAGCTCTTCCGCCGTAACGTGAGACAGCTTCGTGCTCTTCTGTTCGCCGCGCTGGTGACGTGTGCCGGCGCTCAGGCTTCCGGCGCCGCCGGCATCGACAAGCGCCTGCACCTGCGCGTGGCCACGCGTGACGGAGTGCATCTGGACACCAACGTCTTTCTTCCCGCCGGAGCGCACCGGGTTCCCGCGCTGCTGCTGCGCACTCCTTACGGAAAAGGCATCGACCTGTTCGCCGGGTATCCGGTTTTCCTCGACCATGGCTATGCCGTGGTCATGCAGGACGTGCGCGGACGCTTCGATTCCGAGGGTGTCTTCGACTCCATCGACCACGAGGGCGCGGACGGCTTCGACACCATCGAATGGATCGCCCGGCAGCCCTGGTCGAACGGGCGCGTGGGCATGGTGGGAGGGTCGTATCTGGGCATCGTCCAGTGGAAGGCCGCCGCCACCAACAACCCGCATCTGAAGGCTATCTGCCCGGTGGTCTCGGGCGACGACGATTACACCGACCGTTTCTATTCCACCGGCGGCGCCAGCAAGCTGGGCCATCGCCTTTTATGGATGTCGGAGAACCTGCTGGCCCCGGGCATCCAGCGCCCGCAATTCCAGAGCTACATCTATCACCTACCCCTGCGCACCATCGACCGGGCGGCCACGGGCCAGACCCTCGGTTTCTACCAGCAGGCGCTCAATCACCCGTCCTATGACGATTTCTGGAAGAAGGTGAGCGTGCGCGAGAGGCTGGATCGCTTCACCACGCCGGTGTTTTCGGTGGGCGGCTGGTATGACAACTATGTGGAGGGCGATCTCGACGCCTTCGTCGCGCTGCGGAAGAAGGGCACGCCGGCGCACATTCTGGTGGGCCCGTGGACCCACAACATGGCGTGGAAGGCGCCCAGCGCCGATTTCGGACCGCACTCGACGGCGCCCATCCGCCGCTATCAGCTCGACTGGTTCGATCGCTGGTTGCAGCCGGGCCAGGCGCGCGCGCAACCGGTGTCGCTGGCCATTCCCGATCTCCCGGTGCGCATTTTCGTGATGGGCCGCAACCAGTGGCGGGACGAGCGTGAGTGGCCGCTGGCGCGCACGGTGAATACGCCGCTCTATCTGGCCGGCAACGGGCATGCGAATACGCTGGCCGGCGATGGCCTGCTGGACTGGACGCCTCCCCACAAGTCCGGCCCGGACCATTTCACCTACGATCCGAAAAATCCCGTGCCCACGCGCGGGGGCGCCGTCTGCTGCGATCCGCAAGCCTTTCCGTGGGGGCCCATGGATCAGCGGCCGGTAGAGACGCGGCGCGACGTTCTTGTCTACACCACGCCGCCGGTGAAACGCGATCTGGAGGTAACCGGGCGGGTGGATGCCGTCCTCTATGTCTCCACCTCGGCGACCGATACGGATTTTTCGGCCAAGCTGGTGGACGTCTTCCCCAACGGCGAGACGCGCAACCTCACCGACGGCATGCTGCGGCTGCGCTACCGCGAAGGGCTGCAGAAGCCGGTGCCCGGCCGTCCCGGCGAAGTGTACCCGATCACCATCGACGTGGGCGTCACCAGCACGGTTTTCCTGTCGGGCCATGCGATCCGTCTGGAGGTCTCCAGCAGCAACTTCCCGCGCTTCGACCGCAACCCCAACACCGGCCGGCCGGTAGCCGATGAGAAGGTGCTCCGCAAGGCGCAACAGACCGTGTACCACGACCCTCGGCGCGAATCGCACCTGCTGCTTCCGGTGATTCCGGATGGCGGCGGAATGCCGGGCGCGAGCCGGCAGGGGAGATCACAAAACCGGTCGCTGCATGGTAGAATCGGAAACATCAGCAAGTCCAACCGCAGAGCGGGCGCGTAGCTCAACTGGCAGAGCAACTGACTCTTAATCAGTAGGTTGAAGGTTCGATTCCTTCCGCGCTCACCAATCAAATCAATATTTTACAGGCTATTTCACCCTGACGAGTTTTGTCACTTTGGGGACTTCTTGCAGGACCCCCTCCGACTTCGACGGTTTCTTCGGCCCAAAGCCGAGCGCTTCGACGGCCTCTCGCTTGGCCGCCATGCGGATGTGCGAGTACCGTTCCAGCATCGAGCGGCTCATGTGGCCCATAATCGCCAGCATGGTGCTCTCAGGAGCGCCCGCCTCCGCCATTTTCGTGGCCGCCGTGTGCCTCAGATCATGCAGGCGGCACGTGAGCCCGGCTTCGGTGCGAATGCTGGCCCAGACGGTTTTGATCGTGGTTGTGGGGCGCGTCGGATCCGTAGGCTGCGGTTTACCGAAGGGGAACAGATAGTGCTCCGATGGCAGCCCGCCGAATTTTCTTGTGAACCAGCCGGCGTGTTCTGACAGCACCCTGAACAGGTCGTCGTTCATGGGGATTTGCCGGCCGGTGCCGGATGGTGTCTTCGCGCGGCCCACCGTGATCGCGCGGCCATCGAGATCCACCTGGCCCCAGGTGAGGCCGGTGATCTCGCCGCTGCGCATACCGGTGAGGAGCGCCACCCGAATGATGGTCGCGGCCACTTTCCATCGCGGTTTCCTATCGGCCGTAGTGAGGAGACGGTCTTCCTCCGCCGGCGAGAGTGCCTTCCCCACGTCTTTACGTTCTTCCTGCTTGCGCAACCTCGGCCACAGCACCGACCACGGCTTTCCGATCGCACGGCTGAGTTCTCCCACTTCCATGTTTACCGTCCGGCCGCTGGCGCCTTCCTCGATTCGGGTCGTCATGTACCTGCGGACTGCGTCCTCAGTCACATCAGGCAGCAACGCCGAACCAAGCAATCGTCTCACATGCGCCAGACGGCCTTTGGCAAACAGAATGGACTTTTCCCGGTCCCGATGATCGAGTGCGTAGCGTTCGAGATACGGCTTGACGACGTCAGCTACAGAGTTGATTCGGGTCTGCCGCTTCTCAACCGGCATCCCGGCCAGAGTCTTTTCGAGTTCAAGGCGCCGCTGCCTTTCGGCTTCCCGTGCAACAGTCTTGCGAGTGGTTTTTGCGGAATCGCGGATACACTTGCCAGCAAAGACGAACTCATACCACCATACGGCGGCCTGCTTTCGTTCTCCGGTCTTCTTATCGGTGTAGGTGGGTCGGTACAAAGCCATGGCTCAACTCCATTCGCGGAAGAGGGTCGGCAATCTCTGGCTGCCAGCCCTTACTCCGCCGGCACTCCGAAAACGCTCCTGGCCTTCGACAGGGACTCAAGAGCCAGCGTGTTCTCCTTCTGCCGTTGCAGCAGGTCCTGAACGACGAGTACCAGCAGCCCTGCGACCAGATCGGATGAGAATGCGAGGGCCGCCGAGCGCGAACTGCTGACACGATCGCCTGTCTGCACGTTGTGAATCATGAACCCCCGGGACGCGTCATTCGAGACCTTGTAGCACATGTTCGCTGCCAGCAGGTAGTCGACCCCCAGGGCCCTGGCTGCTTCTTCCGGCTGAGATCCCCGGTCCTCCGCCAGCTCTTTCAGAATCGAGCTGCCCGACAAAATCACGTCTCCGGAATTCTCATACTGAATCCCGATTGCGCGCTCCACCTCAAGCGCGGCATCGAGGATCTTCTGTACGGTCTTCGAATGCTCGTCGCCGATGCGCTCCAGGCGCTTCAACGAATCAATAATATCCGGCATAGCATTGGGAAACCCCGTTGCGGGCCTGGCCGCCGGGCAGGTGAGGCTGGTCATACTGTCTCCGCGCTTAAGGTCCGCCGACCCATTGGACCGGTTGCCCGGTCAGCCACAAGCATAGCCGAAGTGGCGGGACGTTGGGTCCGGCCACCACAGAACGTACACTGCCTTGTCCCGCGGGAGGCAGGCGTTCGCTCGGAGGCGCAACGTCCTGCCTTGTGAATCGTTCCTTACGCCACCGCTGCGCACGCGCCTGCCACGTCAGTCCCTCTCATCAGCGGGTCTTCCTGCCCCTTGTTCTTCGTCGCCAGATCCAGGGGATTTCGCCAATGTCATCATCGAACCGGCCTTGCAGCACATCAACGATTGCGGATTGCTCTTCGCTCTCGGATTTCGGACCTTTCGCCTTCAAGTTCGGCTCAGCTCTTCACTCGCCGCGCCATCGCGTCTGCACCATTGCTTGCATCACATGTCCAGTTCCTCGCGAACAATCCTCTGAACAAGCCTTTTCAGGTCTTCGCCGCCTTCGGTTCCTTCCAGCTCTTCCCTGAGACTCTGGCGAACCGGGTTCCTGAAACTCTCAGCCACGCTGTACGCGGTCTCTCCGCGTTCCAGCTCCACCCGGCCGCTGTCTACCAGCCGTTGCACGTACGGATGGATTTCCCGGAGCCCATCCTCAATCAGCGCTTCTATCCGCCGTTGCCGTTCCTGTTTTTTCCTGATGCGGTCCGCGATCCGATCCCTGGCTCCTTCCATCTCCCGCTCTGGCGTGCCAACAGGCAATCTGGTGACTGTGGCCTGCATTTCGGCAAGCGCCTTCTTTGAATCAGCAGTCGATATGCCGTACGGCAACTTGTACACCGCCAATCGGAGTACGTTTTCGCAGCGCCGATCATGTTCGCGCTTTTGGAGCACCTGGTGGAAGGGTAGTAATTCCGTATCGCGGGCTTGTTCCAGCCGTCGTGCGCTGGTGTGAACCGGCAATCGCGCCAGAGCCTCCTGAACCCGTTCGCGCGCCTCTTCCTGTTCCTCGCGCGTGAGACCTGCTGGAAGGGTTCCGGCAAGTTTGGCACAGAGCTGCTCCTGCTCGAATTCGGCTATGATCGGTTTGGCGGCACCACTGCCGGCTGCTTCCATTTGCCATCCTGGTACGTTGCCCAGCTTTTCAATCTCCTTCCTCGCGGCCTGCATGACGCGGATCTTCCAGGCCGTGTTATGCGGACCATACTGAATGTCAAATGGGAGTCGTGAACAGACAGCTTCGACAGCGGTGTCAATTCCACGCTGATGCGTCCACGGCGCAAGCACTCCATCGACCTCAGCGTCAACGAGCCTTTGGGTAAGGGTATTGGATTGAGTTCTGGGCAGGGCTGCAAGCCGGCTCACGATAGCGCTGTGCAATTCCAGCCGCAGCGGGCCGGGTACGTCGCGCGGTATCTGCCGAAGCGCGCATTCCGCCCATTGTTCAACCCACGCCCTGTGCAACGCGATGTCTTCGCGCTGGCGCGCGGCGGCCTGCTCCGCTGCGGCGCGCTGACGCTCTTCCTGCGCGCGCGCTGCCAGCCGATCTCGCGCCTGCTGTTCCTCAAACTCGAGGCGCAGCCTGCGGACCGTGTTTTCCTTTTTTCGAACCACGGCCTCTTCTTTTCGAACGGCCGCCTCCTCTATTTCGGCATCCTCAACCGCCCCTATCAATTCCGGGCTTGGCGGGGCGAGCAGGCGGTTGTTTGCTTTCGCCTGGACCGGTGAATCCGGTTCGTCACCGTCTTCGATATCGTCACCGTCTTCGATATAGGTTGGTATCGGCGGCACACCCTCACTCTGCAGGCGCTGGATGCTGGTTAACGGAATGCGCCACTGTCCGCCAGGGCTCTGTTCGGCCTCCACCAGCCCGGACTTACAGAGCTCGCGTAGGTGGTGGGCAGTGATCTCCAACTGGGCGGCCGCCTGGCCGATTCTGAGTGCTGGTTCTTTGCTCGTCATGGGTGCAATTTCCGCTGATTCGTCAACGCTTCATGAATTCAACGTGCACGAATCGTTCCTGATTCATCTCCTTGGTGCTCGGTTTGTCGATAGTTCATCGAACATTCGTCGGTAAGCCGATGGTCAACCGTCGTTCGTTCTGCAGGACTTTCACGCTATAGCCGCGCGGATGGCCGCGTAGACGTGCTCATCGACCCGCGCCCATGGGACGGGAGGCACTTGCGTCAGGTCGACGGGTCGTGGAACACCGTTCATATCGTCCCGCCCGACTCCCGCAAGCGCCCGTTAAACGTCCGCTTCCATTCGTGAATCTCAAGCACGATAGCTGGATCTCCAATCTGAACCACCCGTCGCATTTCAGCCGCAGTGTACGCGGTGCCTCTCGGCTCACCCAGACGGCGGGCATCATCCTCGTCAGCAACGATGAAAAGCCGGCCGGCAGCATCACTCCACAGTTCGATGACCCAACCCTTCAGCACGTCTTCAAAGGGCTCGGGTTGACTCGCTTCCTTCGGCAGTTGCGTGGCCCGCCTGGCGATACGCAGATAGTCAGCCATGGCATTTTCGCTCCGCTGGAGGTGCGCCATAAGCGCGATAAGCTTGGTAAGTCATCAGTCCCCTTCGCCTTTTCGCGCTTTTCGCGCTTTTCGCGCCTCTTCACTGGCTGCAAACCAGCGCTCGACCGGTCGACCGCCGGTGTCCTCTCTCTCGACCTCAACCAGGGCGTGTTCGATCAGGATGCGCAACGCAGCGCCGATATCCTCTGATGAGCGATGCCTGCCAAACAGGTCGCGGAGGTCATTTCTTGCCAAACCTTCCGGCGCGTTTCTAATCGCCTTCAGGATCTGGTCTGCCACCTGGTTGCCGAGGGCGTCCCCGAAGATAGCTTGCGCCGAGTCCTCACAGTACTTCCACAGAGCCAACGCCGCCTCGAGGTGACGTGTTCGGACCTCCCTCGAGCAGTCGAGCAGGGCGTAGATACAGCACAGCCTGAGCACGTGAGCCTCGGCCCGTGAGGTCAGTGCGCCAAACAGCCCCGGCCGTTCACCCAACAACTGCGGGTAAACCGCGTGCCACATGGCTCGGGCTTCGGCATTTCGACGCATCTCACCCACTCCGCGGGCGAACTCGGCGACATTCTTTAACCGGCTGATCAGTGGCTCAAGGTCGAGGTGGTCCCAATCTCCACCATCAGGCAGAAACTTGGAGCGCTGGACGCACAGCCACAGATTCCTGTTCCCGAAGCCGTTGACCTTATCGTTGTTACTCAACTCCATCAGGAGTTCGTCGCGGGTAATGTGCCCAATGACGCTGATCTGGGCGCCGGTCGCCTTAACCGGGGAGTTCTTGTTGAGCACGCGCAGGTGCCCGGAGTCCCATGCCTGGCGGTAGACGGTCGAGAGTGTGTTCCCATCCCGGCCAGCCACGCGCAGCACGGAAGCGAACTCGGGCTCAATGACCAGCAACCGCTTATCTGCCACGCCCTCGTCTGCGATGACAGTCTGGTATCCAGTGATCGTCCTCTTCTTGTCCCGGATCGATTCCTGCCTTTCGATCTCATCCCTTACGGCCCAGATCAGTCCCTCACCGCTGGACAGGCCCGACATGACGCGGTTTTCAACCCATGCCGGGTCAACGGAACTAAGGAGGTTGAACGTATCGGACTTTGCCGTCCCTTTGCGCGCGCTGGAGGTCCTCCCAACGCAGATCGCGTTCTCATTCGTGTAGTGCATCGTGCCCCCTACGCGATAGTGCGGACCGCGGCCCACGAGGTTGCCCACACCCACAAGAACGTGAATCAGGAGCGCCACGGGATCCGCTTCGGTCTGCGGCCCAAGCGTCCGTACGATGTCGCCCGCCAGTCCGTAGTAGGCGGCCTCGTCTATCGGCGCCGGCCATTGCATCGGCTCCTGACCGGGCATCTCGGCCGCTCCGTTCCTTCGCGCGCACTCAACATCGCCGATGCCACGCTTGTCGCCAGGTGGGTACTGGCACACGCTCGAAGCGATCCGCTTGATGTTGTCTTCCGGCGCCGGCTCCTGAAGCCGGTGTCGGTTCATCTCAAGAAGTGCCACCTCAATCTCGCGGTACTCACATCCACGAGCGCGCATCGTGCCGGCTAAGCTGACGAGAGTGTCATGCTGGCTTCCCTTCGGAATCCTGCCTTCGACCGTAAATGGCACCTTCTTCTCGCCATGAGGTGAGAGCGCAAGCAGCCAATCGAGATCAGCCTGGTGCTCCTCGACGTCGAACATCCGGCCAGCCCAGTGGTTGCCCGTTACAGTGAAGTAGCGCGCCCGATCGTAGATCTCGACGCGGCCGTCGCCCATAGGGAATGCGGTACCCCCTCCCGGGAGCCTTCCCTTCCCCCAAATCTTGAGGCCTTGTCCACTGGGAGAGATTTCCGCATACGTGTCGACAAACCGTTCCAGGATCGGTTGTGCCCACGGCCTCAGTCTTCCGGTGGCGTCGAGGCACTGATCCAGGTCGATTCCGAAGAATGGATCCGTGGAAGAAAAAACGAAGCCCATCCCGGACCAGCGCGTTGGATTCTCCGACCAGGCCTTCATCGCCTCGCCCCAGGGACACCATGTCGCGGGGTCTGTGCTGCTGGCACGGTTGCCGTTAATCTGGTACGGCACTTTTGTGTGCCCGCCATCGCCGCGGGCGTCGTATCGCCACAGCACCCATTGATCGAGTTCCATCAAGCTGTCAGCGGAGCGGACTGTCGCCGCGGTGATCACACGAGCTCCTTATGGCGGCGCTTTAGCACCAGCCTAAAAGGCAGGCTGTGACGAACCTCGATATCTACGATGCCATCGCCCAACCCCCTAAACCGATCAAAAACACTTTCGGACTCAGTCATTCCGGTCTCCCAGCCCAGCACGATTCGGACCGTGCCCAGCAGAATCTTGGGTCGTTGACCACATCATTGAGGGGGCGGCGGAGCGGAGTTTCACCGAGCTTCCTCCGCCGAATCACGCAGGACAAAAGCGCCGCCGTGTCCCAACCCGTCCCTCACCGGAGTGCCCCTCCTGTCGACGGTTTACAGGAATGTTCATCTGACGGGATCACCGTCCTTGCTGCGAGCCACGCTTCAATGTCCGACCGCCTGTACCGAACCAACCCATTCGTCAGCTTGTAATAGCGCGGACCACGCCTCAAAAGGCGCCAACCCTGCAGGGTCCGCCGAGAAGCTATCCCCATCTGCTCCACGTCGATTTCACTCAGGAACTCTTGATTATTCTCGCGGGCCACGTGCTCCACTTCGCCTCACTTTCAATTACTTATACAGCGAATCGGAGGCAGAGTAGGCATGAGATTTGAAGCGAGCCAAAAACTCACGGAGACAGCGTGGAAGACTAAAACAGGAGATTTGAAGGAAGCCAAAAACTCACGGACACCGGGCTGGCGGACTAAGACTCCGCGTCAGCCTGAGCGATCAGGCCCACGCCTCGGAGGTCTTCTCTCCAGGCCAATCACCTTAGCCAACGCTTCGATCGCATGTGATACCGCAGTCGCGTCCACCGTGGAGTTGTGCTCTTTTCTATGCCAGGCGCGTATCTCGGTCGGCGACTTTCCCCGGCACTGGTACAACGCCAACCACTGGTGATGAGCACGGCTTTTACGAACTATTTCCGGATCAAACCCCATAAGCTGCGAGTATTTCTTCACTTCAGTTCTGTAAACAGCAATCTGAGCCTGGAGACGTTTGTTGACAACTGGCCAAGGTTCGAAACACCAACGGTCATCGATATGCAGCGTGGGGGCGTTTGCCTTGTCATCCTTCGTATAACAGAGCCAACCCGCCACAAAACGCGTCGCCCAATTACGGTCGTCGTGGGGATTCATCAGCCAGGAGTTGAGCGTGTGGTACGCCTCCTTCTTGATCCATTCAGTAGTCAGGTGATGAGCAGACGCCCACTTCTCCATTGCATTTCTGAATGCCGCCCTGTCGGGCTCCAGCGCCTCGCCGCCGAACTCAGAGGCCCAAAAATGTCCAAACCAGTTGGGATCGTTGAAGTTCGTCTGTGAATGGTTCGTGAACCAGAGATTCTTTTCGCGCACTCCGGGTTCGCCCCAGTAGACGACGATGCGCCTTTCACCCGGCTCTTTTGACGGTTCCTCCCGATAGAGAGCCCTGAATAATGGAAACACGTCTCGCGCCAGATTCGCCAGCACTTCCGGCACAAGTTCCTGCACTGCCGACAGGAACCTGTCACGGTGAATCCTGACCGAGTATCGCTCACGCGGGTTCTTTTCCTTGTTCATTGGGGATTCCGCTGAAGGCGAACGCTGATTCCGAACTACAAAGTGCCTGAGTATCATCGCTTTCTCCTCTATTGGGGATTCCGCTGAAGGCGAACGCTGATTCCGAAGGGAACGCGAACGGCATTCCGGGCCGAAGGCGAACAGCTCTCGGACCGTAGCAGCGCTGGCACTCTGATTGTGCAGGAGGTGTTCGCCTTCGTCAAGGAAAACCGGAGCGCAGCGGAGGAAGACCGCGGCTCGCGGAGAAAGGGGTACAGGGCGGCAGCCCACCGCGCTTCCTGCGCATCGAATCGCCGCGTATGTCGATGCGATGGGCGTTATGAACCAGGCGGTCCGGGATGCCGCCGGCGGCCGTGGCCGACTCCTTGTCGCTGCGCAGGTTTCTGGGTTACGGGCTGGATGAGACGACGTTGGATCATTCGACGGTATAGAGAACGCGACGTCTGCTGTGGGTGGAAACGCCCACGGCGGTGTTTCGCTGGATACTGAGGATTCTTGGTCGAAAAAGGACTGCTGCAGGGGCAGACGGTATCGGTAGACGCCGCCACGCTGGAAGCCAACGCGGCGTTGCGCTCGATCGTGCTCTTGCAGCGGGAGTCGAGAACCCGAAGCGGGAGCAGTTGGCGCGCTCTGACCGCAAGAGGAAGAAGAAGGGCTGCAACAAGGAATGGAACCACTCGCACGATCCCGATGTGCGCATCACGATGATGGACGGGCGCACGCATCTGGCGCGCAAGGCCGAACATGTGTTGGACCTGCCCGGTGGCGCCGTAATGGCCATCACGGTGCAACCGGCCAGCGACGGGGACACGAGCACCATGGGCGGGACCCTGAAAGAAGCGCAAGCAATCGCTGAGATCATCGCCGAACGGGCATCGAAGAGGTGGTGGCCGACAAGGCCGCCATCACGGCGACGACGTGCTGAGCAAGACGAGACTGCGGGGACTCGCGTGACGAATCGCGGTACTACCGCGGCCACGACACCGAAGGCCGCACAGGCAGCCAAAAACGGCGTAGAGGAACATAAGCAAAGTCAGACGTTGTGCTCTTGCCCGACTGTTATCGGCCATGCGCTGTGTGTGTTTCGCCGTCAGGCCGGTCCCGTCCGACCCTGTCAGACGCCGACTCCGAGATCGCGGATGCTCAGAGATGCGTCCACCGCGCCGCGTGGACGCTGCGGGAAAAAGCGTCTGGTCGCAAATTCGGAGGGCCCTCCCGAGGCATCGGGGCATGTGATCCGTCCGATGACCGCTTGCCGAATGCGCGTTTGGACGATCCTGACATAGCCTTGTTGAGTGGATCTCGAAGCGCCCACAGAGTGACGCGCTGTTGTTCGCTAACGGGCCACGCCACGCCCTTGTAATTGAAGGCGTGGCGCGCTAGCACGACGAAGGAGCACGAATGGGAACACCTCCGAACAGCCTGATTCACCTGCTCAACGAGTATCAAGTTGCCGAGATGCTGGGCGTCTCCCTGGCGACTGTCCGCCGATGGCGGCTCCTGAACCACGGCCCCCGCTACTTGAAGCTGGGCGCACTCTGCAAATACCGAATGGAAGACATCTCGGCATGGGTAGATTCCCGCCCGAGCGGCGTGGACACCAGGCGGAACGACAATGAGCGGACTGGGCCTTGCAGCCCGCTGGGTCGCATGGAATCTTCGTCACTGACTTAGCTGTGGGTCTCCCGGCGTTTAGTGTGCTATCGGTGTGTCCCGCTGGCTTCGTCAGGGTCAATAAAGCCGGACATTCATGTTCTTCAGCCACGCGCCCGAGGTGCGTCTGAGCGCACCGGCAACGAGACCGGCTTGGTCGCAATCGTGCCGGGCCCCGATGCGAGTCAACAAAACGGCCGGTTCGTATTGCCGCTGTCGCAAGTCTGTTTTCAGAGGGGAGTGGGCGCGATTCTGGAAAAAGGCGAGGTGGTGTGCTGTGGTTTCACTGAAGAAAACATGGCCGATGCCGGGCAGATAGTCGGTTCGGTGCCGCCGTGGCGCTTCCCGTCTGCAATCAGACCGACGAGCGAGCCATGACTTGACAACTCGCTGAGGAATAGAATAGTTGTTTTCGGATAGCGAGAGGGCGAACAACAGCTCGCTTCAGCCAAGAAGTGGTCTTCCGACGCGATGAACGTCGCGTGCTGCCGCTGGCTCAGCCGCAGCACAGAAGGTGGGACTCAGGGGACGACATGAATGTATTCGAACTTCGCGAGCGATTGATCAGTGATTATTTCTCATATATCCGAAGCTTTATCAGAATTCGAGACGAGCGCGTCGACACCCTTGTCACCTCCTGTCTTGATCAGGGTCGCCTCTGGCCAGATCCGTTGATCCAGCTCAACCCGTCTTTTCAGTACGCCGGCACAATCGATGATTTGGTAGCCGAGGGAGTCCTGCATGCCGAATGCACCAGGGTTTTTCGAGCGAGCAAGGACAAGGGCGAAGGCAAGCCGCTGCGGCTATATCAGCACCAGACCGATGCGATTCGCAGAGCGCGGGCTGGCCGGAATTACGTCCTCACAACTGGTACCGGCTCGGGCAAGAGCCTGGCGTACATCGTTCCCATCGTCGATCATGTATTGCGCCACGGGACCGGACGCGGGATACAGGCGATCGTTGTTTACCCGATGAATGCTCTCGCGAACAGCCAGTTTGGGGAACTGCAGAAGTTCCTGCAGCTTGGGTATCCCGATGGCAAAGGCCCGGTCACGTTCGCTCGATACACGGGCCAGGAGCGTGACGAAGAGCGCAACGCCATCGTAGCCAAGCCGCCGGACATCCTGCTGACGAACTACGTAATGTTGGAGCTCATTCTGACGAGGGTCTACGAAAAGCAACTGGTCAAAGCGGCGCAGGGCTTGCGGTTTTTGGTATTGGATGAGCTCCACACTTACCGAGGCCGCCAGGGGGCAGACGTCGCCTTGCTCGTTCGACGCTCTCGGGAGTTCTTCGGCGCGAAACAGCTTCAGGTCGTTGGTACGTCCGCAACACTTGCTGGACCTGGAACATACGACCAGCAGCAAACCGAGGTAGCTGAGGTTGCCAGTGTCTTATTCGGGGCTGAGGTAACCCCATCCGACGTGATCGGAGAAACGCTCCAACGCGCCACGCCGGAGGAAAGCCACGACGACCCTAAGTTCCTCGCGGCCCTCAAAGCCAGAGTGGAAGATCTTCACGCCACGTCACCCACCAGCTACTCTGCTTTCGTCGCGGACCCGCTGTCTTCCTGGATCGAAGGAACTTTCGGAGTCTTTCGTGACAGCGTATCCCAACGAATCCGCCGACGCAGGCCACGATGCCTCACCGGTACGGACGGCGCCGCCCTGGAACTGAGCCGCACCACGGGCACATCGGAGCATCGCGCCAACAAGGCCATCGAGGAAGCATTGCTGGCCGGCTACACCTGCGAGCGCAATCCGGCAACCGGATTTCCGGCATTCGCTTTTCGACTCCACCAATTTATCAGCCGTGGCGACACCATCTATGCCTCCCTGGAATCTGAGGACCAGCGATACCTGACGCTGAATCGGCAGCAGTTCGTGCCCGGTGATCGGAAGAAAGTCCTTTTGCCTCTGGTTTTTTGCCGCGAGTGCGGGCAAGAGTACTACTGTGTCCGGCGGATGGAAGATTCGGATTCCGGCTCGGTCACCTACGTTCCGCGCGAACTCTCGGACCGGAGTAACGATGGCGATTCGAGGGCCGGCTTTCTCTACTACAGTTCAGAGAATCCGTGGCCATCGGGCACGGAGCAAGAGCTGTCAAAACTACCAGAGGACTGGATCGAAGACACGAATCAAGGTCCGCGCGTCAAGTCTGGGAGGAAGAAGAACCTGCCTCGTCCCATCATGGCAGGCACCGATGGCAAAGAGAACGTGGGCGGCCACGCCGGTCATTTCGTGGAGAGTCCATTCCGGTTCTGCCTTCATTGCCGGGTAGCCTATGACTTCCGGACGACCTCCGATTTCGGGAAGCTGACGTCCCTCGGCACCGAGGGACGGAGCACCGCGACCACTATTCTCAGCCTTGCGACCATTCGTCATCTCCGGAAGGAACCGACGCTCGATCCCCGTGCGCGCAAGTTGCTCAGCTTTACCGACAACCGCCAGGACGCCTCTTTGCAGGCTGGCCACTTCAACGATTTTGTTGAGATCGGTCTTCTCCGCTCGGCTTTGCTGAAGGCGTGCTCAGCGAATTCCGGCGGCCTCAGCCATGAGGTCTTTACTCAGAAAGTCTTTGAAGCGCTCGCTCTCCCGTTCGCCATCTATTCGAAGGACCCCGATCTGAAGTTCCAGGCGAAGCTTCAGACCGAAAGGGCCTTCCGCGACGTGATCGGCTACCGGCTCTATCACGACCTTCGCCGCGGCTGGCGCGTGACCTCCCCGAACCTGGAGCAGTGCGGCCTTCTGGAAACTAACTATCTGTCGCTGGACGAGCTTTCGAATGACAGTTCATCCTGGCAAAGCCTCCACCCGGCGCTTGCGGGCGCTACGGCAGAGACCCGGCTCGCCGTCGCGAAGACGCTGCTGGATTTCATGCGCCGCGAGCTGGCTGTACAGGTGGACTATCTCGACGCGACCAAGCAGGAAACCATTCAGCAGCAGAGTAGTCAGCGGCTGATCACGCCATGGGCCTTGGACGAGAACGAACTCCTTGAACACGCTGCGACCCTTTACCCCCGATCTACTCGCCAAGGCGATTTCGGCGGTGATGTGTTTGTGACCGCTCGAAGTGGCTTCGGCCTCTACCTCCGGCGCACCGGTACTTTTCCGGAGTATCACGACCGGCTCACAACCACGGAAGTGAACGAGATCATTCGTCAGCTCCTCGACACTCTTCGCCTGGCGGGCTTGGTGGAGATCGTCGATGAAGCGAAGAGCCCCGACGAGGTTAACGGCTACCGCCTCCCTGCATCGGCCATTCTTTGGATGGAAGGAAAAGGAACGAAGCCCTTCCGCGACCCCATTCGAGTGCCCGGGGAATCGGAGGTCGGTGGACGGACGAATCCTTTCTTCGTGAACTTCTACCGGTCGTTGGCGTCCGAGTTGGCGGGTTTTGAGGCCAGAGAGCACACCGCGCAGGTTCCGTACGAGGATCGTCTTGTCCGCGAAGACAGGTTCCGGAAAGCGGAACTGCCTGTTCTCTATTGCTCCCCGACTATGGAGCTAGGCGTCGACATCGCAGAGTTGAACGTCGTGAACATGCGGAACGTTCCACCTACTCCTGCAAACTATGCCCAACGCAGCGGCAGGGCGGGTCGCAGCGGTCAGCCGGCGCTGGTCTTCTCGTACTGCACGACAGGCAGTCCACACGACCAGTATTTCTTCAAGCGCCCGGATCGTATGGTTTCTGGAGAGGTCACCCCGCCGCGACTCGACCTTGCCAACGAAGATCTGGTGCGAGCGCATCTCCATGCCATCTGGCTCGCGGAAGCGAATCTCAGCCTGGGCAGTTCGCTTCGCGATCTTCTTGATGTCGCGGGGAATGACCCGACTCTCGCCACGATTGCTTCGGTCCTCGATACGCTGCGCCGTCCCCAGCCACGTCTGGCGGCCCATGTGCGCGCCAAACGCATTCTCGCCACCTTCGAAAACGACCTCAAGGACGCCGACTGGTACACGCCGCAGTGGGCGGAAGAAGTGTTCAAGCAGATTGAGCTCAACTTTGAGGCGGCTTGCGAGCGTTGGCGCAATCTCTGCAAGGCCGCGCTGGCCCAACAGAAGATCCAGAACGCCATCATCATGGATATGTCCCGCACGGTGGATGAACGCCGTCAGGCCGAGCGGCTTCGGCGCGAAGCAGAATCTCAATACAAGCTGCTGACCGAGACGAAGAACGTGGTCCAATCCGATTTCTACAGCTATCGTTACTTCGCCAGTGAAGGCTTCCTGCCTGGGTACAACTTCCCACGCCTGCCGCTCTCGGCGTACATCCCTGGCCGGCGTAATCAGCAGAGGGACGAGTTCCTGTCGCGGCCCCGGTTCCTTGCTATCACCGAATTCGGTCCGCGCGCGGTGATCTACCACGAAGGGTCGCGCTACCTCATCAACAAAGCGATTCTGCCGCTCGGCCAGGATGGGCCGGTCTTCGGTCAACTCAAGCGGTGCACAGCGTGCGGCTACCTGCACCCGATTACGAGTCCGCCCGGACCGGATCTTTGCGAGAACTGCCAAACCAGTCTCGACACGCTGCTCACGCCCATGATGCGCCTGCAGAACGTCTCCACTCGGCGCAAGGACAAGATCAATTCAGACGAGGAAGAGCGCCTCCGTCTGGGCTATGAAACCCAGAGCGGCTTTCGTTATGCGGTTTACCGGGGCGTCAAGTCGCACCAGACGGCCCTGGTTCGCAGCGAATCCACAATTTCTGGTCAGTTGAACTACGGACACGCGGCGACGCTGTGGCGGATCAACCTGGGATGGACACGGCGAGCGGACAAAAGCCAGTGCGGCTTCGTCCTCGACATCGAACGAGGCTACTGGCAGCGCAACGACCTGATGCCGGATGACGACGACGTAGATCAGCTCACCCGCCGCGTCGAGCGAGTGATCCCCTATGTGGAGGACCGGCGCAATAGCCTCATTTTCGAGCCCAAGACAACCCAATCGGTGGAAGTCATCACATCGCTCGCCTATGCACTGAAGAACGCCATTCTGGTCACCTATCAACTGGAAGACGACGAGGTGGCCTGCGAGTTACTGCCAAATGGGAAAGAGCCACGCTACATACTGCTTTATGAGGCGGCCGAGGGCGGCGCCGGTGTCCTCCGCCGTTTACTGAAAGACCCGCAGGCTTTCCCGTTAGTCGCTCGTGAAGCGCTGCGCATCTGTCACTTCAGCCCGGATACCGGCGAAGATGAAGGCCACGCGCCAGGAGTCTCCGAAATCTGCGAGGCGGCTTGCTATGACTGCCTGCTCAGTTACTCGAACCAGCCTGTCCACCGTCTTCTGGATCGCAAGGCAATCCGGGAAATCCTACTGGACTTTCATCGATCATCTGTCTCAATCGCGCCTGCCGCGACGCCGCGATCCGAACACCTAATCCAGTTGCAACGACTCTGCGGTTCGAACCTCGAAGAGGTCTGGCTCGCCTTCCTGGAGGACCACGACTACCACCTGCCCTCCGGGGCCCAGCAGTTCCTGCAAGTCTGCCAGACCCGCCCGGATTTCTTCTACGAAGAGCACAATGCCGCCATCTACGTGGACGGCCCACCGCACGAGTACCCAGAGAGGAAAATCCGCGATGCCATCCAGAATGAATGCATGGAGGATCGTGGCTATGTCGTCATCCGATTCGGCCACAAGGATGACTGGGTGAGCATCCTGAAGAAGTATCCGAACATCTTCGGGAGCGGGAAATGACCTTCGCTGTCGGCTCTTTGGTCAGGGCACGGGGCCGCGAGTGGGTCGTCCTGCCGCAATCCGATCAGGACCTTCTGATGCTTCGCCCGCTTGGAGGCAGCGAGGAAGAGGTCACTGGCATTTACGTGCCACTTGAGCCTGTGGAGCACGCTCGGTTTGCGCTGCCGGACCCCGCCCGCCTGGGCGATTTCCGATCCTGCCGCCTGCTCCGAGACGCCCTCCGGCTTGGCTTTCGGTCGAGTGCCGGCCCCTTTCGCTCGTTTGCTCACCTGGCAATTGAGCCACGACCCTACCAGCTCGTGCCCTTGTTAATGGCGCTTAAGCTCGATCCAATCCGCATATTGATTGCCGACGACGTCGGTATCGGCAAGACGGTCGAAGCTGCGCTTATTGCTCGAGAACTACTCGACCGCGGCGAAGTAACGCGCCTCGCGGTCCTCTGCCCGCCTCAATTGGCCGAGCAATGGCAACGAGAGCTTCGCGACAAGTTCAACATCGACGCGGAATTGGTGCTCCCTGGCACGGCAACAAGGCTGGAGCGTGGTCTGCCGCTGGGAGAATCCCTGTTCGAGCACCATCCCTTCGTCATCGTCTCGCTTGACTTCATCAAATCCGACCGCCGCCGCGACGAGTTTCTGCGGACATGTCCCGAACTCGTCATTGTCGATGAGGCCCACACATGCGCGTGGAGCGGAGAGGGGCGTTCCCATCGGCATCAGCGCCACCAGCTTGTTTCCGGCCTCACCACCGACCCCAACCGTCACCTCATTCTGGTCACGGCCACCCCGCACAGCGGTAAAGAAGATGCATTCCGATCCTTGCTGACCTTGCTGAATCCTGATTTCGCGGTACTGCCCGCCGACCTCACCGGACCTGCTAACGAAACCCACCGTCGTAGGCTCGCTGCTCAGTTCGTTCAAAGGCGCCGCGCCGACATTCGTCATTTTCTCCAGGCGGACACACCCTTTCCGGAACGCGAAGAGACGGAGCAAACATACCGCCTCACGGACGACTACCGAAAGCTCTTTGATCGTGTTCTGGAATACGCCCGCGAAGTGGTGACCGAGTCCAATGGACACCGGCAGCGCGTCCAGTGGTGGTCCGTGCTGGCACTGCTCCGGGCGCTTGCCTCAAGCCCTGCGGCCGCGGCAGCAACGCTCCGCACCCGCGCCGCCACGCTTGACACCGAGACGACCGAAGAAGCCGACGCGATTGGCCGGCGCGCCGTGCTCGATCTGACCGACGACGAATCGGCGGAAGGTATTGACCTCGCCTCTGGCAGCGATGCCGAAGCAGAAGGTGATGACAAGGCGCGCCACCGCCGACGTCTTCAGGAGATGGCGCGCGCCGCCGACGGTCTCCAGGGCGAACGGGATGCGAAGCTCGCCGGAGCGATCAGCATAGTCTCCTCGCTTCTCAAGGACGGTCATCAGCCGATTGTCTTCTGCCGCTTCATCCAGACCGCCGAGTACGTCGCTGCCACCCTTCGTTCCAGCAGCAAGATCCCGCGCGGCACCGAGGTCGCCTGTGTTACCGGGGAACTCGCCCCGGCCGAGCGCGAGGACCGCGTCAGCGCACTGGCCAAATTTCCGCAGCGCATACTGGTGGCGACCGACTGTCTCAGCGAAGGCATCAACCTGCAGGATGACTTCAATGCCATCCTCCATTACGATCTGTCGTGGAACCCGACTCGTCATGAACAGCGGGAAGGCCGCGTTGACCGCTATGGGCAGCCGAGCGAGAAAGTCCGGGTGGTCACGTATTACGGCGAGGATACCGGCGTCGACCGTATCATCCTTCGGGTCCTGCTCCGAAAACACAAGACCATCCGCAGTTCGCTTGGGATTTCCGTACCGGTCCCGGCCAGGGCCGAGGAACTTGTGGAAGCCATCTTCGAAGACGTCCTGCTCCATAAGCGCCCTAAGGACAACCGCCAGATGCTGTTGGAATTCGGCACCGGCGAAACCGAGCCCGCCGACAGCCCTGCCGGGAGGGTCCAGGCAGAGTGGCAGAATGCTGCTGATCGGGAAGCCCGTTCGCGCACGATGTTCGCTCAGGAGACGATCAAGTTCGGCGAAGTGGCGCAGGAGGTGGACGCAGTCCGGAGCGCCATTGGCTCTGGAGTTGACGTTGCCTCGTTCTGCCGGGCCGCACTGCGGCATTACAAAGCGTCCATTTCCGATGTTGGGTCGGGCATCCGGGCGCGCATCGAGGTCAGCCTGCAGGATGTTCCGCGTTCCGTACGTGACTCGCTGCCGATTCCCGGCAACGGTACCAACCTGACCGCGCGTTTCGAGTTGCCGGTCCAACCCGGCGAGATCTATCTTCATCGCACGCACCCACTGGTGGAAGCTCTCGCAACCGGACTGCTTGATTCCTCACTGGACAGCACGACTGACCGGGGAGCGGCGCGTTGCGGAGTGGTTCGCACGAAGGCAGTTGGTCGCCGCACCACTCTCATGCTGGTGCGGCTGCGCTATCACATCGAAACCGAGATCAAATCGGGACCCCGCGGAAAAGAGGTTGCGGAGCGTCGGCAGCTTCTCGCCGAGGACAGCCAGGTGCTGGCCTTCGCCGGATCTCCTCAAAGTGCCGAATGGCTGAATAAGGAACAGGCAGAAGCGCTGCTCGATGTCATACCCGACGCGAACATCGCCCCCGAACTCCAGCGCGATGCTCTGCAGCGCATCCTCGACGGCGTCCCGGCACTCATGCCGCACCTGGAATCGGCCGCGCGGAGTCGAGCGGCTGAATTGCTCGAGGCCCACCGGCGAGTCCGGTCGGCTGCTCGTCTACGCGGCGTCAGCCAACGTGTGGAGCCGCAGTTGCCGCCGGATATTCTCGGCATCTACGTTTTTCTGCCTGTCCCGGCCGCCGGAGGCCAGGCATGAGCGCCCGGACATTGGCAGCCTTCTCAACGATCCGCACTGAAGGGGCGATGCTGCCCTCCGACATTCTCGTTCGCGTGGCTTCGGGTGATAAGAGCCTCGGCGGATTGGAAGAGTCGTCCTATCATCTGGCGCCGGGCGAGAAGATTGGCGAAGCGACCAACCGGGCATGGAATCGTTTGCAGGCCGCGTGGGCCAACTTTCAATCCGCCCGCGAGAAACTGGCGGGAACCGATACGGGCACCAGCCTCACCCGTGAGCGCTGGCTGTTGCCCTTGTTCCAATTACTCGACTACGGACGCCTTCAGGCAGCGAAGGCAGAAGAAATCGGCGGCAAGTCATACGCAATCAGCCACGCCTGGCAACAGACACCCATTCATCTTGTCGGCTGCAACGTGGATCTCGACCGGCGCATTCAAACGGCCGCGGGTGGCCTGCGGTCCAGTCCGCACAGCCTCCTTCAGGAACTGTTGAACCGAAGCGACCACCATCTCTGGGGGATCGTTTCAAACGGCCTCCGGCTGCGGCTGTTGCGCGACAACATTAGCCTCACGCGGCAGGCATACGTTGAGTTCGACCTCGAAGCGATGATGGCGGGCGAAGCCTACCCGGACTTCGTCCTGCTCTGGCTGCTTCTGCACCAGTCGCGCCTTGAAGCCGAGCGCCCCGAGCCATGCCAACTTGAGAAATGGTCTCAGGCCGCCCGCACCGAGGGCGTCCGCGTGCTCGACGGCCTGCGCGATGGCGTCCAGCGGGCCATTGAACATCTTGGCCAGGGCTTCCTTGCCCATCCGGCCAACGCGGTGCTGCGGGAGAATCTGCGCTCGGGCGCACTGGATAAGCAGGACTACTACCGGCAGATCCTTCGCCTCGTATACCGGCTGCTCTTCCTGTTCGTGGCCGACGACCGTGGCCTGTTGCTGGTGCCCACGGCCGATCCGGTCACGCAACAGCGCTACCGTGACTTCTACGCAACCACCCGTCTGCGTCACCTGGCCACCACGCGCGCCGGCTCGCGGCACCACGACCTCTACTGCGGCTTGAAGCTGGTGATGGAGAAACTTTCCAGCGATGGCTGCCCGGAACTCGCTCTCCCCGCTCTCGGCAGCTTTTTGTTTTCGCCGCGAGCGCTGCCGGACCTGAATGCCTGCGACATTTCGAATCTGCATCTTCTGGAAGCCATCCGCTCTCTGGCCGTCACCCAAACCGGCCAGAGTCGCCGCGTGGTGGACTACAAGAACCTGGGAGCGGAAGAACTCGGCAGCGTATACGAATCGCTGCTAGAGTTGCATCCCGACCTGAACGCGGAGGCCGCCAGCTTCGAATTGAAGGTCACCGCCGGTAGCGAGCGAAAGAAGACCGGCAGCTACTACACGCCGACGAGCCTGATCTCCTGCCTGCTCGATTCCGCTCTCGACCCGGTACTACTGGAGGCTGCAACGCAACCTGAGCCTGAGGCCGCGATCCTCAAGCTGAAGGTGGTTGACCCCGCCTGCGGCAGCGGGCATTTTCTGATCGCGGCGGCGCATCGGATCGCCAAACGACTGGCCGCCGTGCGGACTGGGGAAGAGGAGCCGCCACCGGAAGCACAGCGCAAGGCCATCCGCGATGTGATTGGCCACTGCATCTATGGCGTCGATGTGAATCCGATGGCGGTCGAGCTCTGCAAGGTCTCTCTCTGGATGGAGGCCCTGGAGCCCGGTAGGCCGCTATCATTCCTGGAGCACCGTGTACAGGCCGGCAACAGCCTGCTAGGGGCGACCCCTGCGCTTCTGGCCCAAGGCATTCCCGACGAGGCGTTTACGCCGCTCGAAGGCGACGACAAGGAGATCTGCAAAGAGTTCAAGCGGATCAACACCGACGAGCGAAACAAGCAGATGCGCCTCTTCGCCGCCACGACGGAACCCTGGCAGCAACTGGGCAACTTCGCCGCCAGCCTGATGAACCTAGATACCGTCGGTGATGACTCCATCGAAGCCATCCGCGAGAAGGAGCGGATGTACGAAGCGGCGATCCGCTCCGGCGACTACCTCGATGGCCGCTTCTGGGCCGACACGTGGTGTGCGGCCTTCGTTTGGAAAAAGACGCGTGAGTTCAGCTACCCCATAACGGAGGAGGTATTTCGCCGTATCGAGCGGAACCCGCATGCCTGCGAATCCTGGATGCGCCGCGAAATCGAGCGTCTCGCTGCGCAGTACCGTTTTTTTCACTGGCATCTGGCATTTCCGGACGTCTTCCATGTGCCGCCAGCGGACCAGAACCCAGAAAGCGAGCAGCATGGTTGGAGTGGTGGGTTCGATGTGGTGATGGGGAATCCGCCCTGGGAGAGAGTCCAGTTTGAGGAACGGGCCTTCTTTGCCGCCGCCGCCCCTGACATATACGCTGAAAGCAATCAGAGCCGCCGTCGCAGGTTGATTCAAGAGTTGGCTGCTAGAGACCCAATGCTGTTTGGGCGTTGGCAGGACGCGAGTCGTGAACGGGAAGCCGAGAGCGAACTGATCCGTCACTCGCGAAGATTTCCTCTCTCGGCAATCGATAAATTCAATACTTACGCCATCTTCACCGAACTCGGGCTTCAGTCGACAAATCCGAAAGGAAGCTGCGGCCTAATTGTTAAGGCTGGCTTTGTCTCTGATAAGACCTGCGCACCGCTGTTCGTCGAGTCGATGCGGTCACAACGCCTCAAGGCCATATGGGAGTTTGAAAACCGCAACAAGCTGTTCCCTGAGGTGGACTCACGAGAAAGATTCGTACTAGCATCCTTCCACCAGGGCTGCTCCACGACGGCCTTTTCATTTGACAACCTTTCGGTTGAGGAAGCGCTAATTCCAGGGCGATCTCTCCAGATGTCCTTTGAGGATGTGGCTCTTCTGTCACCGAACACGGGAAACTGCCCGATATTCCGATCACCAGAAGAATTAGCGATTGCGCGAAAATGTTACCTTCGGTTCCCTGCGCTGGTCCGAAAGAAACCACTCTCAAATCCGTGGAACGTATCGATTGATCGGTACATTAATGTCAGCGATTTTTCCGCCGAAGTTCGGTTGCTGCCGGAAGTCACGAACGGTGAGCCACACGGCTTCAGCATTGATTGGGAATGCGTTCCTCTCTTCGAGGCCAAGCTCTTTCATCAGTATGACCATAGGTTTGCCGGATACGCCGGTCCGAGCGAGAACAGTTCCGCAGTGGATCTGAATGACAAGTCTCCTTCCATCCGGGCAAACTGCCTCTACTTCTTGCCGACCGCAACGGCTCTTCGACGGAACCCATCCCTCACCAGCGTCGCGGGACTACTGGCAGCCCGCGACATAGCCAGACGGACAGATGAGCGTGGCGTTATCGCGGCAATAATTCCGCCGCACATAACCGATTACACGATTCGTGTTGTCCAGACCGAAGGTGGCGCTACAGCGCAAGTCATCCTGTTGACCGTCCTGAACTCATTTGCCTTTGACTATCTAGCTCGGCAGCGAATCGGCGGGACTCACCTGTCGAACTACATCCTCGAACAGACGCCGTGTCCGACACCGGCTGATCTGAATTCGGCGGTTCGGGCCTTCATCGTCCCCCGCGCGCTCGAACTTACCTATACGGCTTCGGATCTCCACCCGTTCGCTGTGGCGACGGGCTACAATGGTCCGCCATTCCGCTGGGACGAAGATCGGCGCTTCCTCCTACGTTGCGAACTTGACGCCATTTACTTCCGCCTTTACGGACTCTCGGGCGAAGATGCCGCTCACATCCTGGACACCTTCCCAATCACCCGGCGCAAAGAGGAGCAGCAATTCGGCGAATATCGGACGAAACGCGTGATCCTCGAAATCTACGACGCCATGGCAGAAGCCGAGGGCGCCAAAGTCCCATACCAAACTCGGCTCGACCCACCGCCCGCCGACCCGCGCGTCGCGCATAACCAAGCGGATAAGCCACTGGTTGGGATCAGCCCGTCCCCAGAGTATTCTGAAGTGAGTGAGGCATGAACACGATGGTTGGCAATAATGCGATCTGCTACCAAGGTATCCAACGCGTCTTCCGAAACTCGATTGTCGGCTTCCTGAGGCAACATCTTCCTCGGATCTTCCCAAAGGATCATGTTCAGCAGATGAAGAAGCTATTCGGTGAAGCCTGGGACAAGGCGGCTACGGATGCGGCTCGCTCGCGCGACATCGGCGGAACTTCAACCGCCCTCCGGGATGATTACGACCTCCTGGGAGTCAATAATTTCTTTGAGATCTTCGACAGGCACTTCGACAAGTTGTTCTCGGTGGCAGGTGGATACCCCGCTGATAGACCTCGGCCCGTGAAATCCAAGCTCCTGGGCAACCTCAAGTGCATCAAAGACGGACGAGATCCACTGTCTCATCCTGTTGATGAGGAGATCCCGTATGATGAGGCCTTCGGGATACTGATCGATGCCAAACAGGTCTTGGCGGGCTTGGGCTTTGAGCAGCAGGCATCAGAACTTGCCGGCCTTACTACCCAGCTTGCGGGTGGGCAACCGGAAGCCCCGCCGGTGCTTCGGCAACTGCCAACACAAGACTCCATCTATCTTCAGTTCGTTGGGCGGACCGACCTTCTGGAGCAGCTCGGTACCTGTTTTCAGGATCCCGATAACCGCCGCTGCTTGCTCGCAGGAGACGGCGGTAAAGGGAAGTCGGCGGTGGCCTATCGGTTTGCACAGGAACTTGCTCAGTCGCCTGGCCGATTCCAGTTGATAGTCTGGCTGAGTGCGAAACGCCGGAAGTTCGAGGCAGGGAAAGTAGTCACAATCGACTCCCCTGACTTTTCGTGCGTGGACGATGCCGTGAACCGTCTGTTGATCGAGTACGGTGCACTGGGTGACGACTTCAACAAGTCCACGGCCGAACGAAAGCGCCTTCTCCTCGATTACCTCGATTCTTACCCTGCCTTCATCATCGCGGACGACATCGACACTCTTCTTGAAGATTATGACGTCGTGAGTCTGTTTACTCATGAGATTCCACACACTCAATCCGCAGTGCTCCTAACATCGCGTCGGGACATCCCTGGCATCCGGAGCTTCGTTGTGAAGGGTTTCGAGATTGGCGAGGCTGAACAGTTCATTGAGTCACGCGTGCAGCTTTACGGACTCGACCGATCCCAGTTCAGCAAATCCGCGGTTGCCGAGATCATCAAGGTGACGGACAGTTCCCCGTTGTACATGGATGACCTGTTGCGGCTTACGCGAATCGTGGACGCGAAAAAGGCCGTAGCTACATGGATCGAGAAGCGTGGTGATGAGGCTAGGAAATACGCTCTTCAAAGGGAGATGGAGAAGCTCTCTCACGATGCCAGGAAGGTTTTGATCGCAGCCGCGATTCCCGATGGGCCAATCTCGTTCGCGGAGTTGGAGAGCATTCTTGAGTTCTCGGAGGACCGCCTCCTTTCAGCACTGACGGAACTCCAAACGCTATTCTTGTTGCCAAAGCCCAAGGCGGTAGAGGGGGAACAGCGGTTCGAGATCAACCTGAACACGAAGAAGCTCGTGAGATTGGTTGAGAGCCAGAGCGATTTCTACGCGCGGATTGAACGTGCAAGCAAAGCGCTTCGCGGACAGTTACCGGACGCCGGACCCGGCATAATTGCGGCATTGATACGTCAGGCACAACTGCGCCTGAATGCGATGCGCTACCAGGAAGCCGAGACGATTCTAATCGAGGCGATAGAGAAGTACCTGCAGTCCGCTGACTTACACAGCTTCCTAGGCTACGCGTACAAGCGAATGGGGCGAGTCGCCGATGCCAGGAGCCAGTTTGAGGCGGCGGTCAAACTGAAGGGGCGGCGGAAAGACATGTATCTCCAATGGGTCACCATGGAGATGGGCGAAAAGGAGTGGTCGAAAGCGATCGCCGTTGCGGACAAGGCCATCAAGGCCGTTCCTGACTTCTATGAAGTGATGGAGCGCAAGGTGTTTGCAAAGAAGCAAGCCGGGTTCGATTTTTACAGTGGCTTTCATCGTGAGAAGGCCGAAAAGATGTGGCGCGAGGCGGCTGATGACGCAAAGGCGTACATCAAGTCGCCGGAGGTTCTCCAAGCCAGGGAGCGGCAAACAAGTTCTTCGATCTATTGCTCCGCCGTTATCTGCCTCGACATGCTCGGCGATTCCCGGGAACGTAACAGGTGGTTTCGGCAGTGGGCTGCAGAACATCCTGACGATCCCCAAGTCGAACGGCAACGCGCATTTCTAGTGCAGAAGCACGGGACCTTGTCGGAGCTTGCTGGGCCAGTTTCCCATACCCACTGACACCCAAAGTATGCCCAACGACAATGCACTTCTCCCCCCAATGATTCACTTGGGTTACGTACCTGATGAGCTGATCATCAGCCACCTGGCCCGCGCCCGCGAGAGCATACGATTTGTGGGCCCCGGACTGTCGGCAGCAGCCGCTCGGGTACTCGCTGAACGTTGGCAAGATCTGGGTCCATATGCCGTGGAAGTGGTTCTTGAGGCTGACGCTGACCTTTGCAGAATGGGCTACTGCGATGGACCGGCCTTGCGCCTGTTGTTGGATACGGCCAGGCGTGTGCAGGCGCCAATTCACCGTCAAACCGGCGTGAGGCTGTGCGTGCTGGAAATCGACGGGGAAAGGATCATCTTTCCGCCGACACCGCGTCTTGTGGAAGAGTCGGAGTCACAGGCTGCGCAGGTCATCCTTGCTCCCGGCCAAGGGGAGAGTTTGCATGAACAGATCCTCGCGCCCAGGGAATTGGCGCCCCGCCCTCTTACAGAAACGGCCGTGCAAAACGTGACGGAAGACTTGAAGGTGAGCCCGGCTCAACCGTTTGATCTCGCGCGCCAGGTACGAGTGCTGAGCACCAAATTCCAGTTCGTTGAATTCAGCCTTCACGAGGCTGCACTTTCCCGCAAGCGGGTTGCCGTTCCGCCCGACCTGCTCGGGCTGGCATCGGACGCCGGCGCCGAGGAATTGCTGCGCGCGAGCTTCCAGTTGGTAGCTAAGGGCGACGAGATTTCCGGCGATGCCCTGCTGAAGCGCCGCGACGCAATCGACGGCCATTACTTAGTTTCGATCCCCAATTACGGGAAGATCATCCAGCAGAGTAATCGTGCGGACTTCGACAAGGCCGTTGATGAACTACGAGAAGAGGTGAAGAAATTCCGTGAGTCGGCGAAACAGAAGCTCGATGCGGCCATTAACAAGAACTGCGCCGATGTGATTGCGAGGCTACTCCCGGCGGTGAAGCTGAGAATACCGACGCGCTGGCGAGCCACACTCGGGAGCAACCCTTCCGATGAGTTCATCCGGCGCCGTTTGGAACAGGAACTCAAATCCGCGTACCGAAACGCCGACGCGTATCTCGGCAAGATTGAGATTCGCCTGATCTACAAAGACATCACTGTCGAAATGCTCCGCGACGAGGAGTTTGCGAAAGCAGCCGAAAAGGCAAGGCTCTACCTTGCGGAGATGTACGAGGAATACCAAGCCGCCCGGGCGCGCGAGTAGACCCGTGCAACCTACCCTCGCGTGGCTCGACTTCAACGGTGCGGAACGCGAACGAACCCAGCGGGTCCTCGCGTTGTTCGAGGAACAGGACACTCGGGACGAGTTAGGGCTCGGTGGCATCCGGGATTCCTTTGCCGACCACTTTTTCCCTGGAACCAGCACGATCCAGACCCGCCTCCGGTACCTGTTCTTCATCCCCTGGATTTACCAGGATTTGGAGAGACGACGGACGCCCTCGCGTGAAGTGGCGGCGCGCGCTCGAAAGCTGGAACTGGATCTCACTGAGCCACTGCTCAAGGCCCACGGTGCCGATGCTGGCGTTTTCGGCAGGGTCGCGAGGGAGCGGCTGAAGCGGCTGCCGAGTTCGGTCTATTGGGCGGCTTTGCGGCAATACGATATCTGCCGTTATCAGGGAGGGCGTGAGGATTTCCACCGCGACTTCGAAAGTTTGTGGCGCCGCCGCCTACGAGCAAAGGAGGAAAACGATGGCGGGCGCGACGCGTTGGATTACTCCTGGCACCCCAAACTGCCAGCGCCACCTGCGGACTTCTTCCAAAGCCCGACCTTCCTTCTAACGAACACGGAGGCTGAATTCTTCCGGCACTGCCTGGAAGCTCGCTGCCCGGATAGCCTGTTGATGTTTCTAGCGTGGCGATGCAAGCCCGCCGCCGTCGATTTTCCCTGGGAGCATCCCGAACTTGCCCGGTTTTCCGAAGCACATCGGGAGCTCCTGGAACATGCCCGGCTTTTCTCCGAGACGATGCATGGCGCTGCCATCCTCTACAACTGGATGCTGGCCGAAGCGGTTCCCATGAAAGAGAAGGTCTCGGAATACGAAGATATGTTTGCGGCTTGGGCGAAAGAGATGGTGGTTGCCGGCGCGCGTGTCCGACAGTGGAATCTTCGGCGACTTTGGGAGATTGTTCGGCACCCTAACCACACCGTTACGGTCGCGGCGCGTGAGTTTGTCGAAACGTGGGTGAGGCTTCTGCTCCAGCACGGGGTCGATCTCGGGCGATTGGAGGAGGGACGGCGCCTGGTCCGAAACCGGGAGATGCGGCTGAAGGGGCCAAGGTCCCGCTTCAACAATCGCCGGGCGCTCGAGCAGTGGGGCGGCGCCGCCGGATTGGGCAGGATCTCCTTCCGTTGGGGGAATGCGAATCAGTTCCTTTCGGATCTATGGGAGGGATTGCGGGGCTCATGATGCTCGAACCCAACCAACGCCTTCTCCTCACCCAGGCCTTCAGAGCGCCGGTTGGCTATCAACTCGACTTTGCGCTTGCCACCACCTACTCCCTGGATCTGAGCACGCTTCTGGGTTCCACTCTGCATTTGTCGGTGCTGGGGAACGACGGAGGGTCAGCGGACTTCCAGAACGGAGTGATGCTGCTTGAGGGTCTCCGGCGGTCGGCTGAACGTTTGGTGGTCTTCTGCCAGGCTGGCCAGATCTATGTCCCGAAGATTCCCCACATTCTTTATGGCCTATTGGAGCCGGTGGTCGTTCCGGTATGCGGTTCGGCAATCTCCGGAGCGACCAGGATGAACAGGTGGCGAGGACGGAAGCCGTCCAGAAAGCCTTCAATTCGCCCTTCCGTCCTTTCATTCTGGCCACCACTTCCATCGGTCAGGAAGGTTTGGATTTTCATCCCTATTGCCATGTCGTCTACCACTGGAATCTACCTTCGAACCCGGTGGAACTGGAGCAACGGGAGGGGCGGATTCATCGCTACAAGGGTCACGCCATCCGGAAGAACATCGCGTCGAATCTGGGCCTGGACAAGCTGCGCGGAAACTACCGGCGCGGAGGCGATGCGTGGGCTCAATTGTTTGAGGTTGCCGTCAGGGAGCGCGAACCCGGCAAAGGTGATCTCATCCCGTATTGGATATACCCGATCCAAAACGGCGCAACCGTGGAGAGGCGCGTGCCGATGTTGCCGTTCAGTCGCGAGCAGCAGCGACTGCCGGACCTGAAGGCGAGTCTCGCGGTGTACCGGTTGGTTTTCGGCCAGCCCCGACAAGAGGATCTCTTGTCGCACCTAAAGGAGCGTGACCCTGATGCACTCTCCGCGTGGCGCCTCGATCTGTCTCCCCCTAGGAGTCTGTCGGAGATAGATTCGACCAGCCGGGATTATAGTTCAAACAGTTCGCCCATGAAATGTTTTGACGTGAGCGGCGTCTCGCCGTAGCATTGGCTATGGGCAAGCGCTTCCGAACCGACCACCTGGATCAAGCCCTGCTGCTGCCGCCCTCTCTGCACGACTGGCTGCCGGAAGGCCACCTGGGCACGGTTCATCGCCGATGTGGTGGAGGAACTGGATCTGCAGGCGGTCTACCAGTCCTACGAGGGAGATGGGCGGGGTCTGGCGGCTTACCAGCCGTCGATGATGATCCGGTTGCTGGTGTATGGATACTGCCTGGGGGTGGTGAGCAGCCGGAGGATCGAGCGGGCGACGCATGAGGACGTAGCGTTCCGGTTCTTGTCGGCGGATACGCATCCGGATCACGACACCATCGCGACGTTCCGCAAGCGCCACCTGGAAGCGCTGGCGGGGCTCTTTGTACAAGTGTTGCAGTTGTGCGGGAAGGCCGGCCTGGTGAAGTTGGGGCACGTAGCCATCGACGGGACCAAAATCAAGGCCAACGCCAGCAAGCATAAGGCGATGAGCTACGAGCGGATGAACGAGACCGAGCAACGGCTGCGGCAGGAAGTGGAGGAGTTACTGCGGCGTGCCGGGGAAGTGGACGAGGCGGAGGACGCGCAGTACGGCAAGGGCAAGCGCGGCGACGAGTTGCCGGAAGAACTGGCGCGGCGAGAGAGCCGGCTGAAGAAGATCCGGGCAGCGAAGGCGGAGTTGGAGCAGGAAGCCAAAGAGAAGGCCGAACGGCAACGGGGCGAGGCCGAAGCCAGGATCGCCGAGCGGCGCGAGCAGGAAGCGCGGACGGGGAAGAAGGCCGGCGGGCATGACCCCAGGGTGGCGGATCCGGAGCAGGCCAAACCGGAAGCGAAAGCGCAACGCAACTTCACCGATCCGGACAGCCGCATCATGGTGGATGGAGCCAGCAAGGGCAGCTTCATCCAGGCCTACAACGCACAGGCGGCGGTGGACAGCCAGGCGCAGGTGGTGGTTGCCGCCGAGATCACGCAGCAGGCCAACGACAGCCAGCAACTGGTGCCGATGATCGAACAGGTGGAAGCCAACGCGGGTCGCAAGCCGGAAGCCGTCAGTGCCGACACTGGTTACTGGAGCGAAGACAACGTCAGTGACGAGCGCGTGGCTGGCGTCGATCTCTACATTGCGACGGGACGGCAGAAGCATGAGGAGAAGGTGGAGTCGGCCAACGGGCCGCCGCCGGAAGACGCTTCGATCAAGCAGGCGATGCAGCACAAACTGCGGACCGAGGCCGGGCATGCGATCTACAAGATGCGGAAGGCCATCGTGGAACCGGTCTTCGGTCAGACCAAAGAGCGACGCGGTTTCCGCCGCTTCAGCTTCCGCGGTGTGGGCAGTGTGCGCCTGGAGTGGAAGCTGATCTGCCTGACAGGCAATCTTCTCAAGCTGTTCCGTTCCGGGTGGTCGCCGCAAATGGCTTGAAAGAGCCGTAAAGGGCCATCTCGCGAACACTTCTGACCGGCGAAGGCGCGGCGCTGCCGAAAACTCGCGCCCTGGGTTTCGACACTCGGTTATCGAGATAAGAATCCGCGATCCGGGGCACTTTGGTCTTGATTGAACTGATGGGCGGCGGAGCTTATCTCCGACAGACTCCTAGCGCTCCAGTCCCGAGCGAACTGCCCGTTCCGGAGTTTTACGAGGACCATCCCGCCGGTAAACTCGTTTGCCGTCGGTGTGGCGATGAAGTGGGGCATTCGTGCGTTGCTGATAGCAACGGCAAGAACAAACAATTGCACTGGCAGGCGGGGGACCGTGCGATGCTCTTCTATCGCTCGGCGAAGAACGGTGGCCCGGTGTTCTGCTCTGGGGAAGTCCTGCTGGTCAATGACGATTGCGGAGCAGTGCAGTTCGCTGAAGAAGTTCGGAATCTTCGGTTCCGCGGCGGCAACGTATTCTGGGATCTTGATGCGAAGGAGCACTGCCGTCTGGTGAGTCATGTCGATCCGTCCGGCGGGGAAGAAATTGCCCTCGTCTGCCCGGCGTGCGGGCAGCATCGACAGCATCGCTGCCGGGTTGACGGACCAGCGCTCCTGCCATTCAGACCTGGGGCACCACTCGCCGTGACTTACGAACCGATTCCAGGACTGAAAGCCGGGACATTCCCCGCTGTCGTCGTGAGAACCTCGGGGCGAGTTGCCAGGGTCCAGTTCGACTACGGCGATGGCGAAACGGAAGTGGTCCATCTCTACCTTCCGGCTTCTGGCTCATGGTTTGATCTCGATTATGCTGTTCCGTGCGAAGTCGTCCTGACCTTACCCCTCAATTAGGCCCAATCTTTCATAGAGAGTAGCCGTCCTCAACAGTTGCTGCAGGGCTTTCCTCGATGACCTCCAAACCGGTCGCTTTCCTGCTGGCCGACCTGGGCGTTACCAAAACCCACAGCCGTCCCCATGTCTCCGACGACAACCCGTATTCGGAGAGCCAGTTCCGCACCATGAAGTACCGTCCCGAGTTTCCCGACCGCTTCGGCTCTCTGCAGGACAGCCGCGGGTTCGGGCAACGCTTCTTCGCCTGGTACAACGAGGAGCATCGTCATTCCGGCATCGGCCTGTTGACGCCGGCCATGGTGCATCACGGCCAGGCGGGGTTGATTGTGAAGAAGCGGCAGCTCGTTCTCGACGTTGCCTATCAAGGCCATCCCGAGCGCTTCGTCCGGCACGCCCCGAAACCGCTCGCAGTCCCCTTCTCATCGGGGCCCTCTCTAACACCGGGATATGCTGGCTCCTTACTTCCGCCTCGTTCAGTATCTGTCCCCTTCTCATCGGGGCCCTCTCTAACACGGAGGTGGATCATTCATGACCACACGTAGCTTGAAGTATCTGTCCCCTTCTCATCGGGGCCCTCTCTAACACATCGGGCAGAAACGGAGGAGTAATGACCGGATCCACGTATCTGTCCCCTTCTCATCGGGGCCCTCTCTAACACATCGGGCAGAAACGGAGGAGTAATGACCGGATCCACGTATCTGTCCCCTTCTCATCGGGG
>JBEKZH010000005.1:0-107814 GCA_049510065.1 Bryobacteraceae bacterium | reverse complement strand
ATATCACCGGCATCCGAGCCAGACCCGCTGCGCAATGAACGAACTTTAATGGACGGTTCAGTCGCGCTTCATCCACTTCGCTTATGATGCGGATGTGCGGGTAGCATTGCGGAACTTCGTGGTGGCCATGGCCATGGCCGCGTCCGTGCCGATGGTGCGTGCGCAGAATCCGGGTGAACAAGCGTCCGAACCGCAGAAAGAAACGTTCTCGGGGACGGTAGCCGAGCTCTCGGCCGAAAAGGTGACTGTGGTTCGCAGTACCGCCGGAGCCAAAACCGAGCGCCGCACTTTCCTGATCCGGCCGGAGACGCGCGTGGAGGGCAAGCTGCACGTCAGGGAGAGGGTGACCGTAGGATTCGTGACCACCGAGGACGGCGACGTGGCGCACCTCATCGTGGTCCGCCCGCCGCAGCCGAAGAAACACTGAGCGTCAGCCCTGCTTCGTCAGGCCTGTTTCGTTAGCTCTGTTTCGCCCGGCGCTTTGCCACCCATCCTTCCTTGTTCACCTGGTGGCCGCGCCCCACCGCGAGAGCGCCTTCCGGCACCGCCTTTGTGATCACCGAGCCCGCGCCGACATAGCTGTCGTTGCCGATCTGCACGGGCGCCACCAGCGTTGCGTTGCTTCCCACGAAAGCGTTGTCGCCGATCTCGGTGCGGTGCTTCTTCGCGCCGTCGTAGTTGCAGGTGATGGTTCCCGCGCCGATGTTCGTCTTCTCCCCGATTTCCGCGTCGCCCAGATAGGCCAGGTGATTCGCTTTTGCCCCGGCTCCCAGATGCGTCTTCTTCAGCTCCACGAAGTTGCCGACGTGCGCTCCGGCGCCCACCTCGTTCTCCGGACGCAGCCGGGAAAACGGCCCGAGCCGCGCGTCGCGGCCCACGTGTGAAGTCGCGATCAGCGTGTAGGGAGCGATCTCCACGCCGCTCTCGATCCGCGACGCCTCGATGACGCAGCCGGCGCCGATGCGGCAGTCCTCGCCAATCTCCGTGCGGCCGAGGATGTGCGTGAACGGACCAACGATGGTGTCCGCTCCGATGGACGCCGGCATGTCGATGGTGACCGTCTCCGGCTTCTCGATGGTGACGCCGGACAGCATCAGCTCGCGGCACTTGCGCGCGCGGAAGATGCGGTCCACCTCGGCCAGCTCGACGCGCGTGTTGATGCCCAGCAGCTCGCTGGCATCGGCGCTCTCCATGGCAGCCACGGCGTGCCCGGCCCGATTCAGGATCTCCACCATGTCGGTGAGATAGTACTCGCCAGCGGGATTGTTCGTGCCAATCTCGCCGATGTGCTTCCAGAGCAGGCCGGACTGGAAGCAGTACATTCCGGGGTTGATGAGATCGATGGCGCGTTGCTCGGGCGAGGCGGCCCTCTGTTCGACAATCGCCTTGACGTCGCCGCGCTCGTCCAGCAGGATGCGTCCGTAGCCGGCAGGGTCGGCCAGCCGCGTGGTGATGAGCGTCACCGCGGCGTCGCCGCGCGCCTGCGTGTCGATGAGCCGCTTCAGCGTCTCCACCGGCAACAGCGGGCAATCGCCGTACAGGACCACGAGCAACCCGGTGTGGTCCAACTCGTCCCGGCACGACATCACCGCGTGGCCAGTGCCCCGCTGCTCCTTCTGCAGCACGAAGCGGACCGGGCGATGTGCTAGTGCCGCCTTTACCTCCGCCGCCTGATGCCCCACCACCACGACGATGTTCTCTTCCGCGGTGAGCTCCGCGGCGGTGTTGAGCACATGCTCCACCATCGGCAGGCCGCCGGCGCGGTGCAGCACCTTGGCCCGCTTCGATTTCATGCGGGTACCTTCTCCCGCGGCGAGGATCACCACGCTGATGCGCGGATTCATTGCGCTTGCCTCCTGTTGCGGCCTCTTCGCGCGAGGTCCATGGCGATGGCCGCGGCTGCCGGCGAATCATGGCGGATCTTCTCGTCCTCCGACAGCAGGTTCGCTCCCAGCACTTCGACGCCGAGCTCGCGGATGCAATCGACATCGTTTACCACCGGGTGCGCGCGCTCGGCCGCGTACCTCTTCTGCATCGCTTCGCTGATTTCGCCGGTGTTGACGATAGCGACGTCGGTGAGGCGCGCGCCGGCGTGGTCGTCGATGGCGGCGATGTGATCGGCCGCGCTGAAACCGCTGGTTTCGCCGGGCTGCGACATCAGGTTGATGTACGATGCCTTGATGGCGGGCGATTGCCGGATGGCCTCGGCAATGCCATCCACCAGCAGGTTGGGCACGATGCTGGTGAACAGCGACCCCGGCCCCAGCGTGATCAGATCCGCGCCGGCGATGGCCTCCAGAGTCTCCGGCAACGGTTCGCAATGTTCCGGATTCAGGCGGATGCGCCGGATGCGCGAGCGGCTGCGGCTGATGCGGGTCTCGCCGCGCACCAGCGTGCCCGACTCGAGTTCGGCCACCAGCGTGACGTTTCGCGCGGTGGCGGGATAAATGCGGCCGCGGCTGGCGAGGATTTCCGAGGAAGTTCGCACGGCAAGGGCGAAATCTCCCATGACATGCGTGAGCGCCATGAGGAAAAGATTCCCGAAGCTGTGGCCCTTCAGGCCGCGTCCCGCGCCGAAACGGTATTGGAACAGGCGCGAGAGCAGGGCCTCGTCCTCGGACAACGCCACCATGCAACTGCGTATGTCGCCCGGCGGGAGCACGTCGAAATCGCGGCGCAGGCGCCCGGAGCTGCCGCCGTCGTCGCTCACGGTTACCACCGCGGTGATTTCCGCTTGCCGGCTCTCGCCTGCGTATGCCTTCAGGCCGTGCAACAGCGCGGAGAGGCCGGTGCCGCCGCCGATACAAACGATGCGCAGAGGTTCCATCCTAAAACCTCAGGATCGCAGATCGGCGGCACACTGTTCGCGTGTGCTCACGCCGGCGGGGGAACGCAGACACAAGGCGGGCGGTCAGGCGGATTGCTCTTCGTCGTCGTACACGGAGACGGTCTCCAGATCTTCAGCTTCGAAAACCTGGTCGCAGTCGAGGCAGCGAACGTAGTCGACCCCGTCGCGTCTCGCCAGCATCTCGGTACGGCTGTGTTCACAGAACATACGGAGGAGAATATCCCTATTCTAAGCGCGTCCGGAACGCTGTCAAGACCCCTTTTGCGCGGCCGGGGGATAGGGAAACCGTGGTTAACGGCGGCTGGACTTGCGCTGCGGACGGCGCCGGCGGCGCATGACAACGACTGCTGCAGCGGCTGCGGCTGCCGCGGCAGCGGAAATGACGACAGCAAGTGATGTGTCCATAGATGTCTTCAACAGATGTTGATCCCCTGGATTGTTGATCCTGAGTACGAGACCCAGCGGCGCCGAGTTCGAAGAATGTATCGGACTTCAATGCCACGCAGAATCCGCGGAGTTGTGGCTAACGGGCCCGTTCCGTGACGGTGACCGCTTGTTGCAGGTGGAAGGTGATGCGGGTTTCCGTGGGCAGCGTGGCGGCTCGGCCGCGCGTCAGCAGTACCCCTCCGGCGCCCGCTGCGCCACCCGCTGCCGCTCCGATGCCCGCGCCTTTTCCGCCGCCGGCCATGGCGCCGATGATCGCGCCGAGCACCGCGCCGCCGCCCACCTTCGCCGCGTTCTCGCCGCCCGAGGCATCGCCTTTTTTGTCGAATTCCGCTGTCTCGATGCCGACTGTCTGCCCGTCCGAAGTGTGGATTTTCGTTAGCGCGAGAGCCAGGTGGGCGGCAGCGTTGCCCCTTCCGCCGCGCACGGCATCCACAACCCGGCCCTCCACTCGCGCTCCCCGTTCGGCGAGGACGAATCCGCCGGCCGCCAGAGGCTGGTCGAGCGTGGCGAAGAACGTGTCCCCCTTCTCGTTCTTGTCGGTGGACAGGGCTTCGGCGAGGCGGACGTTGATTGGAGTGCCGGCCGCCAGCGTTACCCGGTTGGGCGGTGGAGGAGGTGTCAGGGTTTGTGACGGCGCTTCAGTTACCGCTTCGGGGGCCGGCTCGGGAGCAGGCGGTTCGGCCACTTGCGGTGCGGGCGCTGGCGCTGGGTTTTCGTCCATCCTCACCGAGGCCGGCACATCGTCGGGAGGCGGGGCCGCGCGCGCCACCTGAGCGGGCGGTTCGGCGGCATGTTGCGGCGCGCTGGCCGCGTGCCGTTCATGGATCACTGACTTGGGCGGCTCCGGCTCGGCGGCAGGCTCGGGCGCGGGAGCGCTTGCAGGCTCCGCGGCCGACGGCACGGGCTTCGGCGCCGGCGCGGGCGTGGCCACGGCCGCAACGTGCACCGGCCGTGCCGATGGCTTCAACGCCACATACACGATGCCCGAGGCCACTATCGCTCCGGCCGCGAAGGCCAGCACGAGCTTCGAATTGATGATCATGTCTCCATTCCATTAAACGTGGGCCGGGCCGCCTGAGTTTCGGCTGATAGAATCAACAATGATGACGCAGTTTCCGAGCGGGTTTGTGATCGGTTCCGTTCCCATCGCGCCGGCCACCGTGCTGGCGCCGATGGCGGGCGTCACCGACACCGTGTTTCGGAGGCTGATTCGCGCGCAGGGCGGCTGCGGCCTGCTCATGACCGAATTCACCAGCTCGCACGGCGTGGTGAATATGGTGCGGGCGCGCAAGCGGACCCGCGCGTTTCGCTATCTTTTGTTCGAGCCGGAGGAGCACCCCCTGGCCGCGCAGCTTTTCGGGTCGGACCCCGAGGTGATGGCCAACGCCGCGCGCGTGTGCGAGGACCTGGGTTTCGATATCGTCGACATCAACTTCGGCTGTCCGGTCAACAAAGTGGTGAAGTGCAATGGCGGTTCCGGGCTGTTGCGCGATCTTCCGCTGGTCGGGGAGATCCTGACCCGGGTGCGCGCGGCCATCTCCATTCCGTTGACCATGAAGTTCCGCGCCGGCTGGAACGACCAGGAACTGGTGCATGTGCACATGGCCCGGCTCGCCGAGAATTGTGGCCTGAACGCCGTGGCGCTGCATCCCCGCACGCGCGAGCAGGGTTACAGCGGGGCCGCGGATTGGGCGCGAATCGCCGAGGTGAAGGCCGCGGTGCGCATTCCCGTGATCGGCAACGGAGACATCGCCACCCCCGAGGACGCGGTGCGCATGGTGGCCCAGACCGGTTGCGACGCCGTGATGGTGGGCCGCACGGCATCGTCGAATCCATGGATCTTCCGGCAGATTCGCGAGTATCTGGAGACCGGGACTTACTATCAGCCCCCCGAGCGCGAACGCTATCGACTTATGCGCACTTACTACGCGATGCTGTGCCAGCAGCAAGCGCCCGATGCCGTGGGTAAGATGAAACAGTTCGCCACTTACTTCACCCACGGTGTGCGCAACGGCTCGAAGCTGCGCGTGGAGATCTACAGAACGCATGAAACCGCGGCAATACTCGATCTGGTCGACCGATTCTTCGAGCGAGAGCTCGAAACCGTGCCCGCCTGACGCCGAACCAATGAAGAAAGTCATACTGATCACCGATGGGGCTTGTATCGGCAATCCCGGCCCCGGCGGCTGGGCGTGCATCCTGCGCTACGCCGACCACAAGAAGGAGTTGTGGGGCTCCGAGCCGCACACCACTAACAACCGCATGGAGCTCCAGGCCGCTGTCGAAGGCCTGCGTGCGCTGAAAGAGAACTGCGCCGTGGAGGTGGTCACCGATTCGCAGTACCTGAAAAACGGCATCACCGAGTGGATCCACAACTGGAAGCGCAACGGCTGGCAGACGAAGTCGAAGAAGCCGGTGGTGAACCAGGATTTGTGGATGGAGCTGGACGAGCAGAACGAGCGTCATCGCACCGAGTGGAGCTGGACGAAGGGCCACGCTTCGCACGCCGATAACAACCGCTGCGATGAGCTGGCCACGGCGGCCGCCCGCGATCAGTCTTTCAGCGGCTAACTCGCTCCGTTCCGAGCCGCGACGGTGACGGAGCGGTTAGTGATCCTGCGAATCATGGGCACGTCAATCACCCGGATGCCCTCGGCGGGGTTCTCGACAGCCCACGCGAGCGCCGCGATCATCTGCGGCAACGTGACCAGGCCCAGCCGGGTTGCGCCATCCCGCGTCGCCGGGATCAACTCGAACAGCTTGTAGAACGGGATGAGGACATATGGCCAGCGATGGCCCGGGCCGAGCACGTACCACGGTCGCAGAATGTTTGCCTCCAGTCCCGCGTTGCGGATGGTCCGCTCGCAGGCGGCGCGCACGCTTTGGTAGGCGCGCATCGCCGGCGCCGGTTGCGCCACACTTACATACACAAAGTTGCGAATGCGGCCCGTCGCCGCCCGCACCGATGCTTCGAGCGACGCCTGATCGATTTCCCGGAACTGGCGCTCCTTCCCCGGCCCCGGATGAGCTACCCCGACCAGATGAACATACGCGTCGGCCTGTCCGAGCCGGTCAAGGAATGTCTTCTCGTCGAGTGCGTTCCCGCTCACCGCAGTGCAGCCGGCCGGGAGTTTCGCTTCCGAATCCGGCCGCGCCAGCGCAACCACCTCGTGGCCCGCCGCGAGCAGCCGCGGAATCAGCGCCCGTCCCATGTATCCCGTGCCCCCGCTGACAAAAACGCGAATGTCAGTGGAGTATACGAAAACCGCAGTTGCGTGGATGAGCTCGCGGTTCCCAGCGCAACGCTGCGCTACCATGAGCCTTTACGCATGAGCGACTTGAACCCCCTCCTCGAAGAGCGCTTTCGCATTCCCTTCGACCAGATCCGCGCCGAGCACGTCGAGCCGGCCATCGCCGAACTCCTCGCCGGCGCGAAGCGGCAGCTCGATGCGCTGACGTCCTCGCCCGGGCCGCGCACGTGGGAGAACACCATGGACGCCCTCGACCACCTGGCCGATCCCCTCGAATACGCGTTCGGCGTCGTGCGCCATCTCGAATCGGTGGCCACCACGCCGGAGCTGCGCGCCGCGTTCAACAAGGTTCAGCCAGAGGTCAGTGCGTTCTTCTCCAGCCTCCCGCTGAACGAGGCGCTCTGGCAGGCCGTGAAGAGCTACGCGCAGACGGAAGAGGCGAAGACGCTCACAGGCACGCGCCGGCGCTTCCTCACGAAAACGGTGGACAACTTCCGACGGCACGGCGCCGAACTCGATACCGCGGGCAAGAAGAAGCTCGAAGAGATGGATGTCGAGCTGACCGCGCTCACCACGAAGTTCGGCGAAAACGTGCTCGATTCCACGAATGCCTGGGAGCTGAATCTCGCCGACGAAAAGCAGCTTGCCGGCCTCCCCCCGAGCGCCATCGAAGCCGCGCGCGCCAGCGCCGAATCGAAGGGACAGACGGGCTGGCGATTCACCCTGCAAGGGCCCAGTTACGTCGCGCTGATGACTTATCTCGACGACGCCGGCATTCGTCGTGACACCTACCATGCGCAGGTCACGCGGGCCACCGCGGGCGACCATGACAACCGCCCCATCCTCGCGCGCATTCTGGAACTGCGGCGCGCCAAGGCGGCCCTGCTTAGCTTCGCCGACTTCGCCGACTTCGTCCTGGTGGATCGCATGGCGCACACCGGTGCGCAGGCCGAGGCGTTTCTCGCCGGGCTGAAGGAGAAGACCGAGGCCGCCTTCGCGCGGGAGAATCGCGAGCTGGAAGCCTTCGCCGGCCGGGAGCTCGAACCTTCGGACGTCGGCTACTACGCCGAGAAGCAGCGCAAGGCGCTGTACGATTTCGACGTAGAGGAGCTGCGCCCCTACTTTCCGCTCGAATCCGTGGTGGCCGGCATGTTCGAGATCGTGGGCCGTCTGTACGGCGTGCGCGTGGTGGAGCAGACCGGCGTGCCGGCGTGGGATGCGGCGGTGAAGTATTACGAGATCCGCGACGAGCCCAGCGGCACGCTGTACGGGGCGTTCTACGCCGACTGGTACCCGCGCGAGAACAAGCGCGGCGGCGCGTGGATGGACAGCCTCATCACCGGCGTGGTGCGCGCGGGCGGCTTCGATCCGCACGCCGGTCTCATCTGCGGCAATCTGACTCCGCCGCTGGGCGGCAAGCCCGCTCTGCTCACCCATCGCGACGTGGAGACCATCTTCCACGAGTTCGGCCACCTGTTGCACCACTGCCTGAGCCAGGTGGAGGTGCGCACGCTGGCTGGCACCAACGTCGCCTGGGACTTTGTGGAGCTGCCCTCGCAGATCATGGAGAACTGGTGCTGGGAACGTGAGGCTCTCGATTTATTCGCGCGGCATTATGAAACGGGTGAGCGAATTCCTGACGATCTTTTCCGGAAGATGGTGCGCGCCCGCAACTTCCGCGCAGCCAATGCGCAGATGCGCCAGCTCAGCTTTGGCTTCGTGGATCTGGAACTGCATCGCCGTTACGATCCGGCGCGCGACGGCGATGCCATTGCGTATTCACGCGAGATTCTGCAGGGATTCTCGGCGGCGAAGCTTCCGCCGGACCACGCCATGATCGCTTCATTCACGCACTTGTTCGCGAGTCCGGTCGGCTACGGCGCGGGTTACTACTCGTATAAGTGGGCGGAGGTGCTGGACGCGGATGCCTTCAGCCGTTTTCGCCGCGAGGGCATTTTCAACCGCGACGTCGGCATGGCTTTCCGCACGCGCATTCTGCAGCGCGGCGACAGCGAAGATCCCGCGGAGCTGTATCGCGCCTTCATGGGCCGCGATCCCGACCCCAACGCGCTGCTGGAGCGCAACGGCCTGCTGACGCGGTAGCGGTCAGCCCCGCGTGTACAGTCCCATCCGCTGTTTCACCAGCTCCACGGTGGCATTGGCAATCGGGGACACGCGCACGGCCCCCTCGTTCAGCACACTCTTCAGATACCCGGGCTCGGCGACGATCTCGCGATAGCGCTTCTGCAGCGGCTCCAGACCGGACACCACGGCTTCGGCCACCTGCTTCTTCAGATCGCCGTAGCGCATCCCTGTGAAGTGTGCCTGCATGCGATCATCCGTCCACTCACTGAACGCCTGAAAGAGAGTCAGCAGGTTGGCGACGCCCGGGCCCAGGCTGGCGAAGTTCACCGCGGGATTCGAATCCGTAGTGGCGCGCATGATCTTCTTGCGGATCGCCGCCGGCTCGTCCAGCAGCGCAATCGCGTGCCCCGATCCCTGCGCCGACTTACTCATCTTCTTCTCCGGATCGTCCAGCCCCATGACGCGCGCGCCCACCGCGGGCAGACTCGTTTCCGGCATCACGAACGTCTCGCCATACAGCGCGTTGAACCGCTGGGCGACGTCGCGCGTCAGCTCCAGGTGCTGCGCCTGGTCGTCGCCCACCGGTACGATCGCCGCCTGGTAGAGCAGAATGTCGGCGGCCATCAGCACCGGGTATTGCAGCAGGCCGTCGCTCACCGTCTCCTGCGCTTCGGCCTTCGCCTTGAACTGGGTCATGCGCTGCAACCAGCCGACCGGCGTCACGCAGGTGAGCATCCAGGCCAGTTCCGCATGCGCGTGTACGGCGGATTGCACGATGATGGCCGAGTGCTTCGGGTCGATGCCGGACGCCAGGAACAGCGCGGCGATCTCCTCGATCTTGGCCTGCAGCTCGGCGGGCTCCTGATACACCGTGACGGCATGCAGATCGACGATGCAGAAGATGCTCTCGTAGTCGTACTGGAGCTTGACCCAGTTGCGCAGCGCACCCAGATAGTTGCCGATGTGCAGATCGCCGGAAGGCTGGATGCCCGAAAAGACTCGTTTCTTCATTGCAGGGATAAGACTTCATCGTAGCAGCGGCGGGCCCCGCGCGAGTTATACTGTCTCTTTCCTGCCATGAGAACGCTATTGACTCTGAGCCTCGTCGCTATGTTCAGCCTCTCCGCCCAGCAATACACGCGCGGTATCGGCGTGTATCCGGGAGATCCGCAACAGTACTCCGGCCCGTCGCTGCACGTCGACGCGTCCACGTACCGCAACCTCGCCCTGCATCGTCCGGCGTGGCACTCCAGCAGCTACGATTTCAATCTGACCGCCCAGTTGATCACCGACGGGATCAGGGAGACGACGCTGCCGCGAACGGTGGCGGTGTCCACCAGTGAGAAGGGCACGCTGCCGAAGATCGGGCGCGAGTTGGCCTTTGACGACAACCCGGTCACCAGCGTCGACCTGGTGGGCAAACAGGCCTGGATCCAGATTGAGCTGCGGGGCGGGGAAGCCCCGCCTGCGGTGGACCGGCTGGATATCGAAGCGGCGTCGCTGTCGCTGACCCGGATGGACGACATGCAGGTGTGGAACTGCCTGCTCAAGGGCTCCGACGACGGAAAGGCGTGGAAGGAACTGGGACGCGCGGAAGGCATGGCGCGGCCAAGGGGATATGAGTTGAAGCCGTCTATCCTGCTGGCCACGCCCGCGCACAACCGCTTCTATCGGGTGGAGTTTCACGCCGGCCGGGCGCTGGGGTGGCGCGTGGACGAGTTGGCGTTCTTCGAAGGAAATCGGCGCGTTAACATCGGCGGGCCGTACGATTTCGCGAGTTCCTGGTTGAGTAGTGGAATGACGAGTGGTGGGATGACGAGTACCGGAACGGGCCCGGAGTGGGTGTACGTGGATCTGGGCGCGCCCTGCACGTTTGACCGCGTCGCGCTCTACTGGATTCTGCGCGCCGCCGAAGGGTCGCTGGAGGTGTCCGACGACGCCGCGAAATGGGCCTCCCTGCAGGCTTTGCCGGCGTCGACGGGAAACGTGGATGACATCCGCCTGGCGCAACCCGCCCACGGCAGATACGTGCGCCTGCTGATGTCGAAGGCCGCCTCGCCCGACGGCTATGCACTCAGCGAGATGGAAGTCTGGGGCCGCGGAGGACCAGTGCCGCAGCCGAAGCCGGCGCCCGCCGTGCGCCCCGATGGCCGTCTGGATCTGGCCGGCGGCGCGTGGCGGCTGCAGCGGGATTCGCTGGTGCATGCCGATGGCCCGGCACTCTCCCGGCCCGGTTTCCACGATGACGACTGGATGATCGCTACCGTGCCCGGCACCGTGCTCGCCAGCTACTACAACGCGGGCGCCTTGCCCGACCCGAACTTCGGCGACAACCAGGCGATGATCTCCGATTCGTTCTTCTACGCCGATTTCTGGTACCGGAATGAGTTCATCGCGCCGGCCACCCTCACTGGACAGCACGCCTGGCTGAACTTCGACGGCATCAACTGGAAGGCCGACGTCTTTCTCAATGGCCAGAAGATCGGACGCATCGAAGGCGCGTTCACGCGGGCCCGCTTCGACGTTACCGCCCAACTGCACCCCGGCGCGAAGAACGCCATCGCCGTGCGCATTCTGAAGAACGCTACGCCGGGAAGCATCACGGAGAAGACAGCCGACAGCCCCGGCAAGAATGGCGGCGCGCTGGGCGCCGACAATCCGACCTTTCACGCTTCCGTCGGTTGGGATTGGATCCCCACCATCCGCGGGCGCAACAGCGGCATTTGGAACGATGTCTGGTTGAGCGGCAGCGGACCGGTTACCGTCGAGAATCCGTTCGTCAAAACCACTCTGCCGTTGCCGGATACCCGCAGCGCGGATGTGGCGTTGGACGTCACGCTCCGCAATCACGATTCGCGGCCGGTCAGCGGAACGTTGCGTGGCCGCTTCGGCGACATGCCTTTCGAAAAAGCGGTGACGCTCGCGCCCTCCGAGAGCACCACCGTCAACCAGGTGTTGCATCTCCAGAATCCGAAGCTGTGGTGGCCCAATGGATACGGCGAGCCCAACCTCTACGACGTCGAGCTGAAGTTCGAAACAGGGGGTGGCGTGTCGGACGCGAAATCGTTCCAAACCGGCGTGCGCCAGTTCACCTATAGCGAAGATGGTGGCGCGCTGAAGATCTGGGTGAACGGGCGGCGCTTCATCCCGCGCGGCGGCAACTGGGGTTTCGGGGAATCCATGCTGCGCTACCGCGCGCGCGAGTTCGACGCCGCGGTTCGCTATCACCGCGACATGAACTTCACCATGATCCGCAACTGGGTGGGCCAGGTCGGCGACGACGCGTTCTATGAAGCGTGCGACCGCTACGGCATCGTGGTCTGGCAGGATTTCTGGCTGGCCAATCCCTGGGACGGCCCCAACCCCGACGACAACGCCATGTTCCTTCGCAACGTGGACGATTTCGTGCGCCGGGTTCGCAACCACCCGTCCATCGGTTTATACTGCGGCCGCAATGAAGGCTATCCATCCGACGAGCTGGAGACCGGCATACGCAAGACTCTGGCCGAGTTGCACCCGGGCCTGTACTATATCCCCAGTTCGGCCGACGATGGCGTAAGCGGCCACGGTCCCTACCGGGTGATGCCCACGAAGTATTACTTCACGGACCGTGCCACGCCGAAGCTGCACAGCGAGCTGGGCATGCCCAACATCGTCACTCTGGACAGCTTGCGGGGCATGATGCCCGAATCCGACTTGTGGCCGCAGGGCCGCATGTGGGGCTTGCACGATTTCTCCATTCACGGCGCGCAGACCGGCGAAATGTTCCGCCAGCGCGTCGAAATCAGCTACGGCGGCGCCGACAACGTCGCGGACTGGGTGGAGTTGGCGCAGTTCGTTAACTACGACGGCCATCGCGCCATGTTCGAGGCGCAGAGCAGGAACCGCATGGGTCTGCTCATCTGGATGAGCCATCCCGCGTGGACGTCGCTGACCTGGCAGACCTACGACTACTTCCTGGAGCCGACCGCGGCGTACTTCGGGTGTAAGAAGGCATCGGAGCCGCTGCACATCCAGTGGAACCCGCTGAGCGACAGCGTGGAGGTGGTGAACTACAGTGGCGGCAACCACAAGGGCCTGACCGCCCACGTGGAGACCCGGAATCTGGACGGCACGGTGGTGTGGGAGAAGACTGCGTCGGCCGACAGCAATGAGGACAGCGTTGTTTCGCCCATCAAAATGGAATACCCGTCCGGTCTTACGCCCGTGCAGTTCATCCGGTTGCAGTTGACCGAGGGGGATCGGGTTATTTCGACGAACTTCTACCTGCGCGGAGTCGATGGGGCGGAGAATTGCCGCGCCATTCGTGGGATGCCGAAGGCGAAGGTGGAAGAGGCAACAAAGGTGGAGCGGGACGGCCGGCGCTGGCGATTGACCACGGAGCTGCACAACGTGTCGGATGCCCCGGCGCTGATGGTGAAGGTGAAGGCTGTGCGCGAGACCACCGGCGACCGCATTCTGCCCGTGCTGTACAGCGACAACTACGTGGCGCTGATGCCCGGCGAGCGGCGAACCCTCACCACCGACGTTGACGATGCCGATACGCGCGGCGAGAAACCCCGCATCGTGGTGGAGGGCTTCAATCTGCAGTGAGGTTCGTGGTAGGGGCGGCTGGACTCGAACCAGCGACAACCGGCTTAGAAGGCCGGTGCTCTATCCACCTGAGCTACGCCCCCAACTGGCGGGAATCTCCGTTCCTATTCTAAACCGGCCCGCTTCCAGACCCTCCTGTTACCCTGAGAGCGTGGAACTGGACGGGGTCATCGTCGTTGACAAAGCCGAGGGGTGCACCTCGCACGACGTGGTGAACCGGGTGCGCAGGATCGCCGGGACGCATCGCGTGGGCCATCTGGGCACGCTCGATCCGCTGGCCACGGGGGTGCTCCCGCTGGTAGTCGGCCGCGCCACCAGGCTGGCGCAGTTCTTCACCGCGAACACCAAGCGATATGATGCCTGGGTACGCTTCGGACACAGCACCGATTCGTACGATCGCGATGGCGCCCCCACCTCCGATCCCGTGCCGCCGTCGTTCACCCGCGAGGAACTCGAGCGCGCTCTCGACGTTTTTCGCGGGACGTTCCTGCTTACGCCGCCGCCGGTTTCGGCGAAGAAGGTGGGCGGGGTGCCGGCCTACAAACTGGCCCGCAAACATGTGCAGGTGGAGCTGAAGCCGGTGGAGGTCACGGTGAACGCTCTCGATCTGGCCGCGTTCGAGCCGCCCCGCGCGCGCCTGCTCATCTGTTGTTCGGCCGGCACGTATGTCCGCAGTATCGCGCACGAACTGGGTCGCGCGTTCGGCTGCGGAGCGTTTCTGGACTCGCTGCGCCGCACGGCTTCCGGCGAATTCACCGAGGAACTGGCGCACACCCTGGATCAGTTGCGCGACATGGCCGCCGAGGGCCGGCTCAGCGAGGCGCTGATTGGAGGGCCGGCGCTGCTGCCCCAGTTCCCCAGCGAGCTGGTGGATGCGGTCACCGCCGGGCAGATCCGCCAGGGCCGCGATTTTCGCGTGTCGCCGTTCCGCATACGGCCGGACGCGCGATATGTGAAGGCGCTCTCGAAGGAGGGCGAGCTGATCGCCATCGGCGAGGCCCGCCTGCCGCACCTGTACCACCCCATCCTCGTTCTCTGATTCGCGCTACGCTGAGTACAATGGCATTCGACGGACTCCGCGTCATCGCATTCGAGAGCCGGCGGGCGAACGAGATCGGCGAACTGATCCGCCGCAATGGCGGAGAGCCGTTCCTTGCCCCCGCGGTCAGGGAAGTTCCGCTCGATCAGAACGACCAGGCATTCGCCTTTGGCGAGCGTCTGCTCCGCGGCGACTTCGACATGATGATCTTCCTCACCGGCGTGGGCACGCGGTTGCTGCGGCAGACCCTGGCCACGCGCTGGGCCGACGAAACATTCTCCGACGCGCTACGCATGCTGACAGTGGTGGCGCGCGGTCCCAAACCGGCCGCCGCGCTGCACGAGATGAACGTGCCGATCGCGGTAGCGGTGCCCGAGCCCAACACCTGGCGAGAGGTGCTGACGGCGACCGAAGGACGGCCCGAGCGCCGCATCGCCGTGCAGGAGTACGGAAAGTCGAACACCGCGCTGCTGGACCGCCTGCGCGCCCGTGGGGCCGAGGTGACCACCGTTCGCGTCTACCAATGGGACCTGCCCGAGGACACCAGCCCATTACGCGAGGCCATACGCCGCATCGGCTCCGGCGCCGGTGGCGCCGTCTTGTTCACCACGTCGGTCCAGGTGGTTCATCTGTTCCGGATCGCCGAGGAGGAAGGCGCGGAGCCGGCATTGCGCGAGGGGCTGGAACGCATGCTGGTGGCCTCCATCGGGCCGACCACCAGCGAGGCTCTCGAAGACTACGGCATCTCCCCGGACCTCGAGCCCTCGCACTCGAAGATGGGGATTCTGGTGAAAGAGGCAGCCGAACAATGGCGCGACCTCCTCGGCCGCAAGCGGGGCGGGCATGGCTGACCGGGAACCCGGCGGTCTCCAGCAACTCGGGAAGTACCTGGGGCTGGGGTTCCTGCTCCCCTGTTGCACGCTGGTCGGCTACATTATCGGTCATTACCTCGACAAGGCGTTCGGCACCTCCTGGCTTACTCTCGTGTTCCTCCTCCTCGGAATCGCCGCGGGCTTCATCGAGCTGTTCCGTGAAATGAATGCCAGCAGCAAGTGACGTGGACGTCTACCGGCGCATGGTGCGCCGCATCGCCTGGCTCGTCCTGGCGATCGGTCTGGCCGGAACCGTCGCTGCTGCAATCATCATGGGGATTGCATTCGGCGCCGCCTTCCTGTTGGGGACGGTGCTGTCCGGCGCGAGCTTGTGGCGCTGGAAGAAGATGGCCGACGCGCTTGGCGGACGCTCCAGCCGGCGTTCCGCTCTCGGCTGGGTGATGCAGCTCGTCCTGGTGATCGCCGCGGCTTTTGTTATAATCGTCTACTTAAGAGTTACTGCGGTGGCCGTTTTCCTTGGTCTTCTGGTATCCGCGGCGGCCATCATCGCTGCAATCCTTTTCGAGCTCATATGGAACATGAACTCTGGCTGACCGCGCTTCTCAACCTCTTCCTGGCCGGTCCGGCCAACGCCGTCCTCAATGCCGTCAAGGTGAGTCATGAGGCCGCCCATCCGTGGAGCAACTGGTTTTCCATGGAGCTGCTGGTGGCCGCCATCATCGTCGGCGTCTTCGCCGTTCTGCGTGCGCGCCTGTCGGTGGACAATCCCGGCAAGCTTCAGCACGTTTTCGAACTGGTGTACGGGTTTGTGAGCGGCACGGCGCACGACACCATCGAGCACGGTGCCGACCGGTACGTGGGCTTCTTCGGGACGTTGTTCATCTTCATCCTGTTCATGAATCTGATCGGGGTTATTCCCGGCTGCGAATCTCCCACCATGAGCCCGATGGTGCCGCTCGGTCTGGCGGTGAGCGCTTTTGTTTATTACAACTGGGCCGGCCTGCGCGCGCAGGGCGTGTTCGGATATCTGCGCCAATTCATCGGTCCGGTCTGGTGGTTGTTCTTCCTGATGATCCCGATTGAAATCATCAGCCATCTCGCCCGTCCGCTTTCGCTCACGGTACGTCTCTTCGCGAACATGTTCGCCGGCGAGAAGGTCACGGTCACGTTTCTTACTCTGACTTACTTTGTCGCTCCTGCTATCTTCATGGGGCTGCACGTATTTGTCGCGTTGTTACAGGCATTTATCTTCATGCTGCTGACCATCATCTATGTCGGCATGGCGGTTGCGCACGAGCACTAAGGCATATTGCGTTCCGAGCGTGAGCCGGCCGTCCCCCAGGGCGGAAAGGGAACCACCTCCTCGGAGCAGATTCATCCAGGGAGCAACACTCGAATGACACGAAAACTCATCTTCCTGACCATCGCCATGGTGGCGCTGGCCAGCCCGATTTTCGCTCAGACGCCCGCGGGCGGCGGGGGCGGCGTCATGGACCTCCGCTTGCCAATGGCTTATCTGGCCATGGGTATCGCATCCGGCCTCTGCGGCCTCGCACAGGGTAAACTCGGCTCTTCCTGCGCTGAGGCGATGGCCCGCAATCCGGGCGCGCAGGCCGGTATCCGCCTGGCCCTGTTCCTCGGCCTGGCGCTGATCGAATCGCTGGCGTTGTATACGTTCGTCATCACTTTCGTCGCGAAGTAAACCGCATCCTGCGTGCGGGGCGGCCGACACCGCCCCGCGTTTCCCACACCTATGAAACTCCAGGGAATCTTTCCACCGCTCACCACTCCGTTCGACCACAACGGCGACATCTGGAAGATCAAAGTCGAGCATAACGTCGCCCGCTTGAACCTGACGGGCTTGGCCGGCTACGTGGTGGTGGGCTCCACGGGCGAGAGCAAGATGCTCACCACCGAAGAGAAGGTGCGGCTGTGGGGGTGGGTGGCGGAATCGGCCGCACCGGAGAAGATCCTGATCGCCGGCACGGGAACCGAGAGCGTGCGTGAAACGGTGGCGCTCACCAATCGTGCGGCCGAAATCGGCTACAAAGTGGCGCTGGTGGCCACGCCGCATTACTATAAGAATCTCCTCGCTTCGCCCGAGGCACAGAAGCTCTACTTTCGATCCGTCGCCGACCAGGCCAGCATTCCGGTGCTCATTTACAACTGGCCCCAGATGACCGGCGTCGACATCGCCGCCGAGGCCGTGGCCGAGCTGTCGCACCACCCCAACATCGCCGGCATCAAGGAAAGCAGCGGCAATCTGTCGAAGGTGGTGCAGATGCTGAACGAGGTCCGGCCCGGTTTCAACGTGCTGGTCGGCTCCGCGCCTACACTTGCCTCGAATCTGCAGGCGGGGGCGGCGGGCGGCATCCTGGCATTTGCGAATGCCGCTCCCTATGCCTGCATTTCCATTTACGAAGCCCACCGCACGCGCGAGCACGACGCCGCTCTGGAGTGGCAGCGCCGCATCGCCCGCCCGGCCACGCTGGTCACCGTCAAATACGGAATTCCTGGCCTGAAATACGCGATGGACCTCGAAGGCTACTATGGCGGTCCGCCGCGCCTGCCGCTGACGCCGCCCTCCCCACGGGCAAAGAAAGAGATCGAAGAAGCGTTCGCGGACCTGCGCGGCTGATGCGCGCTACGCCGCCTGCGCCGGCCCCTCTTTGTAGAGATACGCTCCCGCGAGAATTGCAATCGCCATCTCCGGGATTCCCAGCAGGGAAGCGTTGATCGCCAGGCTCCTTGGGACCACGTGCATGGCCAGAGGCACGACCGTGCCGAGCGGCCAGCCGAGCGCCCAGACGACCGCGGCGGCGATCAGCGCGGTCTTCGGACCGGGGCCGAATCGCGGGCGGATGGCCACGTACAGCCAGATGGCGAGGAAGGCAACCACCACGCTCCACACGTTGAACGCGATGATTCCTCGTACGCTGAGCGGGGCGACGTGGATTGTTTTCAGCGAATCGGCCCACGCCTTGGCGAGCACGATGCCGTTGTCGACGTACTCGAGAATGTCCAGAATCACGGCCGCAACGATACCGGCGAGGATCAGCCGGCCGCTGTTGATTTTGTGCATGCGCACCTCCAACTGGGAGAATGCCGGTAATTGTATCCCCATTCGGGCTCCGAGACAATGGGGTACCCGCCGCCCCCACTACGCCGGTCGCGAGGAAGCGAGCCGCAGCAGCGCGGAAATCAAATCCATCCCGAGGGAGCCACATCCACAAGCATATCTATGAGATGCCGACGCTGCGCCCAGGTGAGCGGAGCTCCCGGACGACCCGGAATTGGGTTCGTTTCGTAGTACAGGATCACCGGTGGCCTGGATTTCCAGTTTGCGGATTGCCCGGGGTTGCCTGGGGGCTCGATAGCCGGATCGCTCGGAGACCGCGTCGCAGGGTGGACATCACGCTTGACGGTAGCACGGGGCGGGCGGAGTATCCGAGGGCGATGTGTGGAACTGGTTGTTTAGTGCGTGTTTTGACCGGTGTGGGTTGTTGTGAACGCCGCGGCGGAGAAGATGCGATCGCTGGTGCGTCGCTCCAAGCGGATGGGCCGCCAACCGCCCTCGACCGGCGATCATGTGCCTATGGCCACTGCCCTGAATCCGTGGATTCCGGGTAACCGTATGGGACGTGCTGGATATGCTCGCGTCCGGCATGACCGAGGATGAGGTCCTGCGCGACTATCCGTACCTGGAGAAGGCCGATTTCCCCGCAGTCTATGCCTATGCTTCGCAGGCTGGGCGCGAGCGCGTATTGCGTTGAAACTTCTGTTTGACGCGAATCTCTCGCCCAGACTCGTTGACCGGCTTGCGGAGCTCTTCCCCGATTCGGTCCACGTCTTCGACACGGGACTCGCCCGGTTCACGCCAGACGAAACTATTTGGGAGCATGCAGGGGCGCACGGGTTCACCATTGTTACGGCCGATTCCGATTTCCTCGCCCTCGCCAGTTCCCGCGGCGCGCCTGCGCCGGCATGCCCATTTGGATTACGGAACTGGAACAATGCTCGCGAGCAACTCCGAGCAACTCTCGTGATCCGAAACAAAACCTGAATTGGAATCATCCAACCTGCTCTTCATATCTCGTGCAAGCCGACAATGCGGCCTGGTGCGTCCGCCCGGTTTCTGCATTAAGGTTCCCCAGTTGCTGACTAATCGGCGACGTGAGGTCACATCTAATAGAATGGTGGCGGATGATCAACAGTATCCAGCTAGTAAGAAACGTTGGATTATTCGATTCCGTCACCGCCGGTGCGCGTATCCCTCTCGCGCGACTTACGCTGTTGTACGCCGAAAACGGCAGAGGCAAGACGACATTAGCCGCGATTCTGCGTTCGCTAGCGACAGGAGATCCCATTCCGATTGCCGAGCGGCGCCGCCTTGCGGCGCAGCATCCTCCGCATGTGGTCGTGGACTGCGACGGTGGCCCCCCGGCGGCGATTTTCGAGCACAACGCCTGGAGCCGCACGCTACCTAATCTGGTTGTGTTCGACGATGTGTTCGTTGACCAGAACGTTTATTCGGGGCTCACCGTTGAGGCAGGACACCGGCAGAACCTCCACGAACTGATCCTTGGCGGTCAGGCGATAGCCCTCAATCGGCAACTACAACAACTGATCGGACGGATAGAGGACCACAACACCGCGCTCAGGGAGAAGGCGGCAGCGATACCAGTAACAGAAAGAGGTGAGCTTTCGGTAGATGACTTCTGCGCGCTTCCAGCCCGCGCCGATATCGACACAATGATCGAAGCTTCCAAGCGCAACTTGGCGGCGGCTCGCGAGCAGGATCCTGTTCGGAGCACCCCATCATTCGAGACGCTGGGTCTGCCAGCCTTTAATATCGTCGCCATCGACGGGATCCTTCAGGAAAGCCTCCTTTCCCTAGATGCGGCTGCGGCAGCGCAAGTGCAACGTCATCTAGCGGAACTGGGGCCCGGCGGCGAGACATGGATAGGTGAAGGCATGCGGCGCATACCGCAGCCTGCCGCCGGGACAACAATGACGCCGTGCCCGTTCTGCGTCCAGGATCTTGCCGGTTCTCCGGTCATAAGCCACTATCGCGCGTACTTCAGCGCGTCCTACGCTGGCCTAAAGCGCAGGGTTTCGAATGCTCTTGAAGACCTCAATCGCACGCATGGGAACGACCTGCCGGCCACGTTCGAACGAGCGATTAGGATGGCTATCGAGCGAAGACAGTTTTGGTCACGCTTTTGCGACGTACCGGAGATTGCGGTGGACACGGCTACCATCGTTCGCGATTGGAGATCCGCACGGGAAGCCGTCGCAACAGCGCTGACTGCGAAACACGGCGCACCCTTGGAGCAGATGACGCTAACGGGGGAGGCGCGCGCCACCTTGACTGCATATGAAGCACACCGGCGGGCCATCGGGGAGCTGAGTTCTGCGCTGCGACAGGCGAACCAAGTGATCCAAATAACGAAGGAGCAGGCCGCAACGGCTAACCCAACGGCAATCGCCGCTGATCTCTCGCGATTCAGGATCGTGAAGGCGCGGCACAGTCCACGAATCACTCTGCTTTGCGATGACTATCTAATCGAGAAAGCCGACAAAGCGAGAACGGAGCTGCAACGAGATCGAGTTCGAGCCGAGCTTGACCGGTACAGGACGACCGTGTTCGCTGGCTACGAAACTACCGTGAACGCGTACCTGCAGCGATTCAACGCGGGCTTTCGCTTGGACAGCGTGACTTCCGCCAACACAAGGGGAGGCCCAACTTGCACCTACAACGTGGTTATCAACGACACTTCGGTCCACGTGGGCAGCACACCCGCGCTGGGACAACCGTCGTTTCGCAACACGCTAAGTTCAGGAGATCGTAATGCCCTCGCTCTAGCATTCTTCTTCGCGTCTCTCGACCAGGACCCTGGTCTGGGCAACAGAATTGTGGCAATCGATGACCCAATATCGAGCCTCGACGACCACCGCTCCTTGACCACAGTGCAGGAGACAAGGCGGCTTGCTGAGCGGGCTGGCCAGGTCCTTGTGCTCTCTCATAACAAGCCTTTCCTTTGCCGTATCTGGGAGGGGACCGATCCAACGCTTCGTGCTGCGCTTCAAGTGGCGCGCGAGGGAGCGGGATCCACCATACGCTCGTGGGATGTCGACCAAGACTGCGTCACCGAACACGATCGGCGGCACGCGATGTTGCGCGGTTATCTTGTCGGCGGCGCAACGAACAATTGCGAAGTGGCGAAGGCGATCCGTCCAGTGCTGGAAGCGTTTCTCCGCGTGGCATGTCCGGAACATTTCCCCCCGGGAACGCTACTTGGTCCGTTCCTTCACTTGTGCGCCCAACGGGTCGGTACGAATCAGCAGATCCTGAACGCACAAGTGACCCAGGAATTGCGCGATTTGGTCGAGTACGCGAATAGGTTTCATCACGACACGAACCCGGCGTGGGAGACGGAAACGATTAACGACGGTGAACTGCAAGGTTTCGTACAACGGGCGCTGAGCTTCGCGAAACGGTAAAGCGAGTCGCATCAGTCGTGCCTCTGCGACTACGGCCAAAGGCAGTTCACCCACTCGGATGTATCACTCCCGACTCGTAGAAGTAAACGCCTGAGCGCCGATCTGCTCGATCGGCGTCTCCGCCACTCCCTGGCCCAGGTTACCGCTCCGTCACCGTCGCGGCTCGGCCGGAACTACTCGTCGCGCAGCGCCCGCATCGGATCTATCCGCGATGCCCGGCGCGCCGGCGCCCACGTTGCCAGCCCGGTGATCGCCAGCAGCGGCAGGCCGATGGCCGCGTACAGCAGAGGATTCACGTGGTCGAACGTGGCAATCCACAAGCTTGAAGTCAGCACACTACAGGCGAAGAAACTCACCACCAGGCCGGCGGCGACCCCGGCCACACCAAGCTGCAGTCCCTGTTTCAGCACCATCCAGACCACCGTCGTCCGGTCCGCGCCGATGGCCATGCGAATACCGATCTCGCGCGTGCGGCGGCTCACCGAGTAGGCTACCAGGCCGTAGAGACCCACGATGGCCAGAATCAAGCCCATCAGGCCGAGGGCGCCGACGGTCTCCGTGAGCATGTTCGGAGTTCTGACGGCGCGCAGGGTGTAGATATCCTGCATGGTGCGCACGTCGAACACGGGCATGTCCGGATCGAGCCCGCGGACCACTTCCCGCACCGTCGGAGCGATGGTGGCGGCGTCCGGCGCGTTTGATTCGGTGACCAGCGCCAGCCCGGAACGCGCATGCTGCCGGAAGGGCAGATAGAAGAAATCGAGCGGAGGTTCGGCAATCCAGAAATACTTCGCCGTTTTGGCGATGCCCACAATCTGTACCAGGTCTCCGCTGGCGTTCTGCATGTGGAACCGTTTGCCGAGAGCGTCGCCTTTCGGCCAGAAGTGCTTTGCGGCATGCTCGTTCACCACGGCCACCAGCGGCGCGCCCTTCTGGTCCGATTCGAGGAAACCGCGTCCCTGCAGGATGGGAATGCCCAGGGTACCGAAATAGCCGTCGCTGACGTAAGCGTCGAAGGTGGTGAGCGCGCGCTGGCCTCGTGGTAACTGATAGCCTTCCGGAACGATATCCACGCTGTCTCCGTTGATCATAGGAATGACGGAGACGAGCGCGGCCGACCGCACGCCGGGAGCCGATCGTGTCCGCTCCAGCAGGTTGTTGTAGAACTGGCTGGTCTGGTCTTCCGAGTAGTGAGCCAGTTGCGTCTCGAAGCTGGTGAGGAAAAGGCGCTCGGTACGGAAACCCGGCCCGTGCGTCAATTGGTCGCGGAAGCCCTGCAGCAGAACCGCTGAGATCACCAGAAGGACCAGCGAAAGGGCCACCTGGCCGGCCACGATGGTGTTCCGGCCCCAGAATCGCTTCTTGTCCCCGCTGTCGGCGTCGGCCGCTTTCAGCGCCCGAACCAGTTCCGGACGCGTGGAGCGGAGCGCTGGCGCCAGTCCGAACAACAGCGTGCTCACCAGCGATACCACCAGCGTGAACAGCAGCACCCGGCGGTCAATTGTGAAGCCAAAGACAATCGGCAGGTCGGAGGGGAACGGAAGAGAGTTGAAGAACGTCGCCCCGGCGTAGGCAACGGCCACGCCCCCCATACCGCCCGCAACCGCGACCAACAAATTCTCGAAGAGAAGCTGGCGTACCAGGGACCCGCGGCCAGCGCCAATGGCGAGGCGGATGGCAATCTCGCGCGAGCGCGCGCGGGACCGGCTCAGCAACAGGCCGGCCACGTTGGCGCAGGCCACCGCCAGAACGCACAGGCCCAACAGAACCAGCATCACGGCCATGGCGGCATTCGGCGGCGATTGCTCGGCGCGCAATTGCAGCTCCGTCTCCACCCTGATCCGCTGGTCGCGATTGGTCTGGGGATACGTCTTTTGCAGCTCTTTCGCGATCAACGCGACATCGTCCTGGGCCTGGGCCAGGCCGACGCCGGGCTTCAGCCGGCCTTTGACCATCAGCCAGCGAACGTCGCGCTTGTGGAGATTGTTGTTTTGGCCCATGCGCGGAGACATGGCCAGGGGGACAAACAACGCCGGACGGAGATACTGGTCGATACCGGTGAAATGCTCGGGCGCCACGCCGATCACGGTGTACTCGATCCCGCTCAACCGAATATGGGAGCCGAGAACGGACGGGCTGGCATTGTACTGGCTCACCCAGAAATCGTGGCCGAGCACCACCACGGCATCGCGCCCCTCGGCCTGATCTTCATCGGACCGGAAGCCGCGGCCCAGCGCCGGCTCCACGCCGAGCACGTGGAACAGGTTGCCCGAAACAAACAGGCCGAATTTCATCCGCGGCAGAGCCTGAGGATTGGGGCTGAAACCGAACTGCCCATAGGAAGCGGCCAACAAACCGTCGAAGCTGCGGTTGCGGTCGCGCAGGTCGACGTAGTCCGGGTAGGAGACCGCCGTGTTGCTGCCAAAGGCCGCCGACCCGGAGGTTGTCACCGCGACCACGCCGTCCGGCTTCATCACCGGCAGAGGCCGCAGCAGCAGCGCATCGGCAAAGCTGAACATCGCCGACGTTGCGCCAATGCCGATGGCCAGCGAGAAGATCGCGATCACGGTAAAGCCGGGGTCCTTGCGCAGTACCCGGAAAGCGTGTTTGACGGACGACAGCATGGGCATCTCCTCGAAGTGAGAGAAGATGCAATCCGACTGCCGCGCCCGGAGCCGCTGTCAAATCAGCGGGTTGCCGCGTCGAGTTGGCGCTTCAACTGTCCGTTTTCGGGAAGGCGGCGTCCGATCCCAGTTCTATTGGACGACGATCCCCGACGCCTTCGATGTCCGACCACCAGCTTTTACCGTGATCGTCTGATTGCCCGCTGCCAGATCCGACGGTACCCTGGCGTTGATCTGATAAAGACCGGGGAAGCCGGGGGCCAGTCCGGCCCAGCCAACTTCCGCGGACTCTCCTCCGATGCTCACCGTGACCGGCGTTTCCGCGGGGATTACCGAGAGCGGATCTACCAGCGCCGGATCGCCGCTGGCGGGCTGATTGGTCACCTGGCCCAGACCGTTGGCGTAGAGCTGGACATAGTTCGCGCGCCCGGCCGGATGGCTGGGAGTGATCACTTTCCAATCCATGTCCAGCGCGGCCACCTGGCCTGGGGCAATCTCAAAGAAGGCCGGCGACGAATCGGCGAGGGGTACCGTGATCACGTTGCCGTACACGTAGCCAACAGTGACTTTGATCTGCACCGACGTCTGCCCCGACAATTCCCATGGCACCTGAACGTTGATTTGCCCGGGACTGATATAGATGAGGCGCCCCGGCACGCTGATGCCCGCCGAAGGCACGTCGAAGCTGACGAAGACGCGGTCGAGCACCATGGGCAGCCGCAGAGTGATCGCCTGGTCGATCGCGTCACTGAGGTCGCTGCCGAAGATGGCGATGTAGGAGCCGGGACCAATCGGCTGGTCCGGGTCGAAGCTGGCGGCGTTGAGCACTCCGAGGTTCGGGCGGATGGTAGGCTGCGCGCGCGCTGTGATCCTCCAATACAGGCTCATGTCGCCCACGGCCGCCCAGAACGGGTGGTCTCCGAGCTCGGGCAGCAGGCTGGCGTCCATTGAGGCGATACCGTTCCGGTCCGTCGAGGAGTAGTCGCTGCCGAGCGAGGACTTCGCCGAATCGGTGATCCAGTGGACCGGCTGGCTGGCAACCGGAGCGCCGTAGCGGTCGAGCAGCTTGACCCAGAGCTTCCCCTTCCAGCCCGCGGGGACGGTTCGAGCAGCGTTCAGGTCGACTTCGGTCATGTCAATCATGTTCGCGGCCACGCCGTCCGGCACGAAATACATCCAGGGGACGCGCAAGGACACGCCCGGGGCTTTGATGGTGATGGCGCCGGAGTATTCGCCGGCGGCTGGCAGCGCGCCGGAGAGCGTCACGTTGATGGTGGCCGATTGTCCCGCGGCGATGGCGGGCATGTTCTGTGAGACTGTGGGAATAAGGCCGCCCAACGACCCGTTCGCCACGGCCGCCAGCGTAAGAAACACGGAGCCCGCGCCGTGGTTGGTGATGGTGAGTAGTTTCGTCAGCGGCAGCGAAGTGGCGTCCACCACGCCGAAGGAAAGGGATGACAGGTAGCGGTTATCCAACGTGTTGTCTTTCACGGCAACCGTAACCGTGTCGGCCACCGCCGCTCCAGCGTCCAGCCTGCCCGCGCCCACCCATTCCACGTCCGTGGGGAGCGGAGCGTTGGGAGTGTCGTCCGTCAGAACGGTCTGTGCGGCGTTGTTTACCAGGGCGGACTTCACCTGCGCCGGCGAGAAGCCGGGGTGGGCCTGCTTGACCAGAGCCGCCGCGCCGGCCACCATGGGTGCTGAGAAACTGGTGCCCTGGGACGCGATGAAGCCGTCCGCATTGAACATCTCACCCAGAGCATCGTAGCTCTGTGTCGCCATGTACATGCCGGAGATGTATGCGTACCCCCGGGTCCCGCCGCCCGGAGCCACCAGATCGGGCTTGATGGCGGCTCCGCCGTTGGCGGGCCCGGTTGAGGAGAAATGGAGCAGCAGGTCCGGAGCGGTGTCCTGCTCAATGCCGCTGATGGTGGCCGTAGCGCCCGGATTTCCGGCAAGCCAGGTCTGAAGTGCCTGGCCGTCGCTCTGCGATATGCGGACGAGAGGAATGGGAGACACGGATCCCATAGACAAGGGGCTCGTGTCCACCTTGTGCATAACCATGCCAACGCCGCCGGCCACGCGTGCATTCCCGGTCTTGATACTGAAAGAGCAGCCGCCCTCTGCGACAACCGCGATGGCCCCGCTCAGGGACCCTCCCGGCAGGGCCGCGCATGCCGTACCATCGCCGTCGAGGCTGGCCACGTCCACGAGGGGCGCAGTCAGCGCCTGCAGCGGGACGCCGCCAGGAGCGGGTACGCCCACCATCGGTTGGAGTGCGGTCTGCCCGGCGAACGCGATCTGCGCCTCGATCAGATGGGAGTTGCTGCTGGCGCCGACTGTAATCACCGATGGCGTGGTGCCGGGCGAACCGATGGTCCCGAAGGCCGGATACGACAAGCCGGCGTTGCCGTCGTTCCCTGCCGAGACCACTATCACGACCCCCTGGTGAGCCGCGGCTTCCAGAGCGGCGGCCTGCGGGTCGCAGGGCACCCCGGCAGCCAGCCCGCAGTCGGCGCCGGAGTCGAGCGGCCCGGTCAACGCGAAGTCGCCGAGCGACAGGTTCAGGATGTCCATGCCGTCCTGGACCGCCTGATCGACGGCCGCGATGATCTCCTGATCGGAAGCGTAGTCGTTCAACCCGGAAGAGCCGAAGACCTTGTAGTTCCCAAGCCAGGCGCCGGGGGCCACGCCATTGAAGGTGACCAGCCCGGTGACGGACTCTCCGGCTGCGGCCGAGGCTACGGCCGTTCCGTGGCCCAGCCGGTCGCGCGGAGAGAAGTCGTCCGGACGCGAATCGGCGGCCGGGTTATGCGGATCGCTGCCGCTGGCCTCCATTTCCACGAAGCTGCGCGCCACGATGACCTTGTGGTTGGTGAAGCCGACGCATTCGCTGGGTATGTCGCATTTCGGAAAACCAGCGGGCATGGGCAACGTGCTGTCGCGGAAGGAGGGATGGTTCTGGTCGATGCCGCTGTCCACAATGCCGATCTTTATGCCTTTGCCTGCATCCGGCGCTCCGCCCAGCGCGGCCCAGGCGGCGGGAGCGTTCACCAGGGTATCGGCCCTGTTCATCGCGGGGCGGACCATTCGCGACGGAATCACTCCCCGGACGCCCGGAGTGGCCTCAAGCTCCGCCAGGCGGCTCGCCGGCGCCGACACGAAGACGGCGTTGAGCAGCGTGTCGACGGCGCCGAGCACACGGATGCCCCGTGCCTCAAGATGCTGCTGCACGGACCGCTGGGCCTGATGAATCCGGGCGCGGTACGATGGGTGCGCCTCCCTGACGGAAAAGCGCGCGGAGACCGGAGGGTCCTCGAGGATCAGCGTGTAGCGACGGGCAGAATCCGCCGGTGCGGCGTTGGTGACACAGGTACAGAGTGAGCTCGCCAGGCCGGCAATCAGGAACAGTACGAAATGGTTGCGGTGTAAGGTCACAGGAGTCGTCTCCCGGCGTCAAGTTTCCCGCGAATTGAGGCCTTTGGACAGGCTCAATGGGTGACTAACACGTTAAGATCGCTGATTCCATGTGGTTTTCCAGCCGTGTCACAACCGGAGGCGACGACGTGTAGACTTTCCGCGGTGACACGGATCAGGACTTTTCGCCTGGAGGCGTGGCGTCCGGCAGCGCATGATCCGGCGCAACGGCCTGGCCACTCCAGATCCTGCGCGATGTCCAGGGCTGAGCGGGGCCGCTCCAGAAACGATCGGTGCTCGCGAGCCCGAGCGGCAACAGAACGGTGGAGCAGAGGTAGAGACTCCCTGTGGAGATGTAGCGCTCCGCGACGCCCGGCTGGTGTCCGCAGAACCCCACCGTGAGCCAGCCGTTCGGATCGAACGTACCGGGCGCTTCCATCATTCGTCGCATCACCGCACCCAGCGCGGCGCGTACCTGCTCCGGCATGATGCCGTCAGGCAGGCCGCGGCGCAGAGCCATGCCGGCCAGCAGATGAAATGCGCCGCAGCGATAGGCGAGCGACCGGCCGATCGGCGGAAACGTGCCGTCCGGGCCGATGAGGCGCTCCAGCACCCCGGCATGGCGCCTGGCCCTCGCGACAATCGCCGGGCGGAAGGAATCCCAGTTCTTCGACACCGCGGCGATGGTCTCGACAACCTGCAGCAGCAGCGGGTGGATCACGAAGCTGTTGTAGTAATCGCAGTGAAACTCCGGGCCGTCGCCGTACACGCCGTCGCCTTTGTACCACTGCTCGTGCTGGCGCACGGCGTAGTCTATGCGTATGGCATCCCACGGCTCGCCGGCCCAGGCGAGGAAGGCCTCGATGGTGGCGCTGAACAGCAGCCAGTTGCTGAACCCGGGAGAAATCGCGCGCGTCGAACGGAGCGCGTCAATCAGGTGATGCCGGGTGCCGGCGTCGAGTTTTTGCCAGAGCTGGGTGGGGGCGCGCAATACGCCGAGCGCGAGGAAAGCGGTGTCCACCAGAGGCTGCCCGCCGTGGGTGAAGTTCATGCGATCGGGCGAAGACGGGTCCACGGCGGCGGCGATGGACTGGCGCGCGAGATCGGCATAGCGCTGGCGGAGGTCTCCTTCGTGGCCAGCGCCATCGCCGGACTCCAGCCACGGCGCAATGCCCGCCAGCAGGCGGCCAAAGGCTTCCAGATGCGTGTACAATCGGCGCTCGCCGGCATTGCCGAGCGGCGCCTCGACGGGCATGGCGGCGGCGAGCTTCCGCAGGCTGAGCGCGGAGAGAAGCGGATCGGCAATGCGGGTGAGCACGCCGATCCAGTAGTCGCGTTCGGAGGCTGCGGCTTCAGCGGCGATCGCGCCGGGATGCGCGACAGAAGCAGCCGCCGCGGTCGCCAGAAACGCTCTTCGGGAAGAGTCCACGTTGCGAGGCCTCAATGGCCGATGTTACTCGACCCCTACTTCACCTTCACCGGATAGGGCGCATGTTCCGGGAGCTTCGGCGCGGACTGCTCCAGGCTCTTCAGCAGCTCTGCGATGCCACGCTCCAGTTGCGGGTCGTGCCCTTCAATAACCGACTTCGCGTCATTGTGGACCACGATGTCCGGATCCACGCCGTGCCCTTCCACCGCCCACTCCCCCTGTGCCGTGGCGTAGGCGAACTCGGGAACGTTCACCGTCCCGCCGTCCATCAGCGGTCCGTGATCCGTGATGCCCACCACGCCGCCCCAGGAACGCTCGCCGATGAGCGGCCCGAGCCCGGCGCTGCGGAACATCCACGGGAAGATGTCGCCGTCGGAGGCCGAGTTCCGATCCAGCAGAACGGCCTTCGGTCCGATGAAAACGCCGTCCGGATAAGTGCCAGGTGTCGCGGTGGTGCGCGCGTACGTAAGTCCGAGTAACCTGCGGCTTAACCGCTCAACCACCATGCGCGATATGTTGCCGCCGGCGTTGCCCCGTTCGTCAATCAACAGCGCGTCCTTGCGAAGCTGCGGATAGTACCACTTGATGAATTCCCGAATACCGCCTTCGCTCATGTCCGGCAGGTGAATGTAACCGATACGGCCATGCGACAACTCTTCCACCCTGCGCCGATTCTGCTCCACCCAGTTGAAATAGAGAAGATTCGTCTCGCTGGCCAGCGGACGGTAAGTGACCTTGCGCGCGCCGGTCAGCGTGGGCGTGCTGTTGAGAGTCAACTGCACCGGCGCATCGCCGGCGTTGCGCAGATACTTATAGATGTCGGTTCTGGCGGTTACATCCTCGCCGTTGATGGCGAGAACATAGTCGCCCACCCGCGCGTCCACCCCGACTTCCGTGAGCGGCGAGCGATAGATGTCCTCCTCGTTCTGGCCCTCAAGAATGTTCGCGATCCGGTAACGGCCGGAAGCGGCGTCAACGGAGAATCGGGCGCCCGGGAGACCCGCATGAGGACGCGGTGGAAGCTGCATATCTCCGCCATCGATGTAAGTATGTTGGACGGTAAGTTCCGCGATCATCTCACTCATCACGTAGTTCAGGTCAGAACGATGGGCAACATACGGCAGTAACTGGCTGTAGCGCTCCCTGATCGCTTCCCAATCGTGGCCGTGCATGTTCGGCGCGTAGAAGAAATCGCGGTAGCGGCGCCAGACCTCGTTGAAGATCTGCTTCCACTCTTCGGTGGGAACGCGCTGGAGCATCAGGCCCGCGGTGGACACCGTCTTTTTGCTGGAAGCGCCGGTGGGCGTCGCGTCGTAGAGGTTCCACAACGGTCCCTGGTGGACAAGGACCTTCGAGCCGTCTCGCGACACCACTGCGGCGGCCATGTCGTCGGCCAGCGTTGTGTCTTTCCGGTCCTTGAAGGAGAAGATGTGCAGGGTCGGCTTAGTCTCGGCAGTGCGGCCATAGTACGGCGCCGGAAAAACGCCATACAGCAGCGCGTCGGACTTGATGAAAAGGCCAACATAGTTATTCGCGTCCAGCGGCACGCGAGTTACTCGCTGCCCCAGGCCGTCGAAGTCGATGCCTTTGTCTTTTGGTTCGGCCGCCTGCTTGTCCTTATCCTTATCCTTGTCCTTATCTTTCGCGGCGTCATCCGGCGCTTTTATGGTTACCTCGTCGCTCTCCAGAGGAAACGGGTTCTTCACGTCCTTGCGAAGAGTAAGAGCGAAGATGCCCCGCGAGCGGTTCGTGGCGAAGTTGAACTCGGCCCGGGAGATCTGCGGATGGAACTCGTGGTCGGCCAGGAAATACAGGCAATCGCCCTGCGGGTCCCAGGCCGGAGTGCTTTCGTTGAACGTGCCGCTGGTCACCTGGCGGAGCTTGTTCTCCTGCACACTCCATACGTAAAGCGCCGAGAATCCGGCCGTATTATTCATGCTGAAGGCCAGCCATCCTCCGCCGGGCGACCATTCATAGTCGTCTATCTGACCCTCGGTGGAGTGCACAACTTCCTGTAACTTGTGATCGGACACAGTAACTACCCATACGCGGCCGTCCTTGTCGCTGAAGGCGATTCGCTTGCCATCCGGCGACCAGCTCGGCTGATTGCGAAACGCGCGGCCCCCGGTGGTGATCTGCTCCGCCGGCGACGAGCCATCCTGTGCCACCACGTAGATCTCCTCTTCGCCGCTGGCGTCCGAGAGGAAGGCCACCTTCGAACCGTCCGGCGACCATGCCGGCCACTTATCGTGAGCCCCCGGAGAATGCGTCAGATTGCGCGTCGGACCCTTCTCCACCGGCGCCGAGAATATGTCCCCGCGGGCGCTGAATAAGACGCGCTCGCCTTTGGGACTGAGCCCGGCGGTTTCGATATGATCCGCCGCGGAGATCCAGGCGGGCCGGCGGTTGACACCGTCGTCGGGCACGTTGACGGAGATGGGCGTGCTCTTGCCCGTGCTCACGTCCAGCACTTGCAGCTCGCCGTCCAGCTCATAGACAATGCGCCGTTGCCGGTCGGTGCCAGGCCAGCGGACGTCCCAGACCGTGCTATGAGTTACCTGTGTGGTCCTGCCGGATTCCGTGTCAAAGGCGTACAGGTTGAAATGGCCATCGCGGTCGGAATTGAAGTAGATCTGCTTACCGATCCACATGGGATCGCGGCTGGCGCGCGGCCCTTCGGAAATGAGTTTGGCCTCGTGGGTTGCCACGTCGAAGATGTAGAGTTCGTTCGCTGTGCCGCCGCTGTAACGTTTTTCCGGCCGGAAATCGCGCGCTTGCGGCGAGTAGACGATGCGACTCCCTTCCGGCGAGTAGGCGCCGGAACCGGCCACCGGCATGGGCAGCGGCTCGGCCGGGCCGCCGTCCACCGGGACGCGGTAGAGGCGGCTGAGGAACAGCCCGATGGCATCGCGCAGCGAACGGAAAATCACGTAGCGGCCATCATTGCTCCAGCCAACCACGTGGTTGTCGTAGCCCCAGCGGGGCGCCAGCGGACCCCGCGCCGGATAAAACGTCAACTGTTTCGGCTCGCCGCCGCCCGCCGGGATGACGTAGACCTGCTCGTCGCCGTCGTACTGGCCGGTGAACGCGATCCACTTGCCATCGGGAGAGAATCGTGGGAACAATTCCACGCCGGGGTGAGCGGTGAGGCGCGTCGCCGTTCCTCCGGTGTCGGCCACCTGCCACAGATCGCCGCCGTACGTGAACACGATGCGGTTGTCGTGGATGTCCGGGAATCGCAGGAGCCGGGTCTGAGCAGAGAGCGGCGCGCAGGCCGCCACCAGCAGTAACAGAAAGGAGAACGTTTTTTGGCAGGGCATAGGGAATCCGAACCACTGAGCTTATCAGAACCGTGGGGCGGGCAATCCTGCCCGCGAGCCGGCCTTCCGGCCGGCTGGACCCGCTGGAAAGCGGGTCCGCGGCCTGAAAGGGCTGCCCCACCAAAGCCACCCGCGGTTACGCCGCGTGTCCGCCACTGACATCGGCGGTCTGGCGCGGGGCAGGCACGGGCTCTGCCGCCGGCGCGGAGGCTGGCAACTCGATGGTCACCTGAAGCCCGGGATCGGCGTTTTGGGCGCGGATGGTGCCGCCGTGCAATTGGACCGCGCGGCGCGCGATGGCGAGGCCGAGTCCGGTCCCGCCGCTGGACCGATTCCGGTCCGAATCGACGCGATAGAACGGGTCGAAGATGCGCCCGATGGCCTCAGGCGGCACGCCGGGGCCGAAGTCGCGCACGCGGACCACGGCATCGTGACCGCGCCGGGTCAGATCGATTTCGATCCGGCTGCCGTGGGGAGCATAGCGAATGGCGTTGCGGACGACGTTCTCGATGGCGCGCCGCAACAGCTCGGCGTCCCCGTCCAGCACCAGGCTGGCACTCGCGTTGAAAGCGAGTTCGCAGTCTTTCGCTCGCGCCTCGATGGAGGTGTCGTCCACGATTTCACCCACCGCGTCGTTGAGCAAAACCGGCTCCATGATCCGCTGCGAGGGATCGCCCTCGGCGCGGGTGACCTGCAGCAGTTCGCCAATCAGCGTGTTGAGCCGGTCGGCCTCTTTCTGGATGCGATCGAGGTGCGCCGGGTCCTTGCCGGATCGAGCCAGCTCGACGGCCACGCTCAGGCGCGCCAGCGGGCTGCGCAGTTCGTGCGAAACATCGAGAAGCAGGCGGCGTTCGGCCGTCAGCAGCGTCTGGATGCGGTCGGCCATCAGGTTAAAGGTGCGGGCGAGCTGGCCCAGTTCGTCGCGGCGGTTGGCCTCCGCCCGGACGTTGAGCTCGCCGCGGCCGAAGCAATCCACGGCGCGCTGCAATTTGCGAACCGGAGAAGTCAGGTGCCACGACAGCCAGTAGCACAGCAGGACGCAGACGCCGAGTACCCACAGGTGCTCCGGCCGCAGAAACCAGAACATCACTCGCGGCGGGCCCATCAGGATCAGCCAGTATTGGCCAGTGGAATCCTGGTGCGCGATTCTCATACGCGGGATGCGCGCCAGCCAGGCGAAGTAGCCTTCGGCATGCGGCAGCAGCGAAGAGCGGTCCCGGCCGGTCAGCAGGTCGCGCCCGCGGGCATCGGTGAAGATCATCTCGTTCGGGCCCGGGCCGCGCAGTCTTCTGAGCATCGCGGCCAGCATGGGCGCGCCGCCGTGTTCGTAGGCCAGTCTCGCTTCGTCGGCACGCTGTACGATGACGTCCGCAAACAGGCCGGGGCGTCCCGAGCCGGATTCCAGAGCGATGGCGGAAGTGATGGCGATGCCGAAGCCCGTGATCACGGTGGTGGCCAGGAACCACAACAGGATTTTGCCGAACAGCGATCTCATGACGCGCCCGCCGCGCCCTCCGGCGCATTCACGAACTGGTAGCCGACCCCGCGAATGGTCTTGATGAGGGGCGTGTCGCCTTCCAGCTTCCGGCGCAGGTGGCTGACGTGCATGTCGATGGAGCGGTCGAACGGGGTGGCTTTGCGGTTATAGAGCGCCTCCATCAGCGCGTCGCGAGAGACCACGCGGCCGGAGGCGCGCATGAGCATTTCCAGAATCTGAAACTCCAGCGTGGTGGTCTCCACCGGAGAGCCCTCGCGCAGCACCTGGCGCGTGCCCGGGTCCAGCGCGATCCCGTTCACCTCGATGCGCCCGCTGCTCGCCTTACTGTCGGAGCGGCGCAGGATCGCTTTGATGCGTGCCACCAGTTCCCTGGGGTTGAAGGGCTTGGGCAGATAGTCGTCCGCTCCCAGCTCCAGGCCGACAATCCGATCCACGTCTTCGCCGCGCGCGGTCAGCATCAGCACCGGAACCCGGCCCTGCTGGCGCACTCGTTTCAGAATCTCGAATCCGTCCATGCCCGGCAGCATGACGTCGAGGATGATAAGATCGAAGCCGCCCTCGATCGCCTGGGTAAGGCCCGAGCGCCCGTCGTGCTCGAACTGCACGCTGTAGCCTTCGCGGTGCAGGAATTCGCCCAGCAATGCGCACAATTCCACGTCGTCGTCGACAACCAGCAACCGCACGCTACGAATTTAGCACGCGCGCCGGAACAGAAAGTCAAGGAATTGTAACGACCCGGAGGTCTGTTGAAACCCGGTTCGCGCGGCGCACATCCACCGGAGAACGGACATTCCCATGACACGTCGAAATTGCGCCATCGCTCTGGCTGCTTTCTTCAGCCGCAATCTGCTGCGGGCCGGACAGGACACGGTGTCGCACCCGCGGCCCGCCGGGGAAGCGCCGCCGCCCCCGACCGAGCCCAAACCGGCCATCCGCGTGAATGTCGAACTGGTCAACGTGCTGTTCTCGGTGCGAAAGAAGCAGAGCGGCGAGCTGGTTCCCAATCTCACAAAGGACGATTTCACGGTGCTCGAAGACGGCAAGGAACAGACCGTCGCACAATTCTCCCGCGACACGGATCTGCCGTTGCAGCTCGGTCTGCTCATTGACGTCAGCCGCAGCGAGGCCCGCCTGCTGGGGGACGAGCGCGACGCGGCGTCGAAATTCGTCTCCAGCGTCATGCGCCCGAAGGACGAAGCGTTTCTGCTCTCTTTCGGCAGAGACACCACGCTCGAGCAGGACTTCACGGATTCCGAGCCGGCGATGGAGGCAGCGCTGAAACGCGTGAAGGCGGATAGCGCAGACGAGCGCGGCGGCGGACGCGGGGGCAGCGGCGGCGGGGGCGGATGGCCCGGGGGAGGTGGTGGCGGACGTTTCCCGGGCGGCGGCGGTGGATGGCCCGGAGCAGGCGGTGGTGGCAGGCGCGGCGGCAGCCATCCGGGCGGCCAGGGACAGGGCGGCCACCACGGAGGGACAAAGCTGTACGACGCGATCTATCTGGCTTCCAACGATGAGCTGTCCCAGAAAACCGGACGGAAAGCCCTGTTGCTGATCACCGACGGCGACGATCGCGGGAGCTACTACGCGCGCAGTCAGGCCATCGAGGCCGCCCAGCGCGCCGACGCCATCATCTACAGCATCTACTACGTGGACACCGGCCAGCAGCGTTTCGGGCAACGGTCCGACGATGGCGGCGCCGGTCTGGCCGGACTTCGGCGCATGTCGGAAGAGACCGGCGGCAGGGCGTTCACCGTGGACAAAAAGCACCCGCTGCAACAAGCGTTCACGGACATTCAGGAAGAGATGCGCAGCCAGTACGCCATTGCCTGGAAACCGGCGAATGCGGAACGAAACGGCGAATACCGTGAAATCGAGGTGCGCGCGAAGAACGCCGACTACGTGGTGCAGGCACGCAAGGGATACTACGCCACCGCGGGCAAAGGACCGAACGAGCCCGGCCCGAGGTGATCGCGGCTACGCCAGCGGATTCGTCCAGCGCAGGCCGGTGAATCTGGCGAAGTCGGTATCGGTAGTGTACAGGATGGCCTGGTATTCGATGGCCAGCGCAGCCAGGTGCGCGTCTGTCGTCAGATTGGCAGCGGTTCCCAGCTCGTTCAGCAGTCGGAACAGAATGTTGGCGTGCGCAGAGCCGGCCTGCACAACCTGTACCTGCGGACGCCCCAGCCAGGACTGAACAATGCCCGTCGCCATGCGGACAGGCATGGGGCTCTCAAAAATCCGCGGGTTTGTGATCAGCCGCAGAAAGCCGAGACATGCCACCCACGGCAGACCGATCAGCTCGTCGCCGGACAGGCTCTTCTCCCACCATCGTCTGGCGCGCTCGTGAAACCCGGAGCGCTGATCGTAAGCACAGATGAGGAGGTTGACGTCCGGGATAATCATCGTCCCTGCCGCAGTTTCTCGGCCGCGGCATCCGCATCGAGTTCATCCACAAGCTGGTTGAAGCGCCGGCCGTCGAAGCCTGGCCTCAATCCACACGGAAATGCTTCCACGACGAAGGGTTCAGCCGCGTAAGTGATCGGCGCCTCGCCCAGGCCGGCGCGGATCACCTCGTTCAGCACCAACTTGAATGGCTGCTTCCGGCTGTGCGCAAGTTCCTGGAGCTTCCCGGCAAGATCGTCATCGAGAGTCGCCGTTGTCCTCATGGATACATCATGATGCTTTCAACCGGTGATGTCAAGATGCTTCAGGCTACTTCCCCGCTTCGAGCCGCGACGCCAGGATTTCGGGCAGACCGGCGTCGAGGATCTTCTTTTGCGCCGCGCGGACGTCGTAGGCGGTCCGGCAGAAGGTCACCACGCGCTCGTCGGAGTCCCACAACATCCAGGCCGCCCTCGGGTCGCCATCGCGCGGCTGACCCACCGAACCCGGGTTGATCAGCCAGGGCTGATCGGCCTCCAGTTGCATGCTCTCGGAGGCCGCCACCGACCGGCGGATCCGCTGCACGCCGTTCCGATGGCACAGGAACCCGCCCTGCAAATGGCTGTGGCCGAAAACCCACACGCGGCCTCCCAGGTAGGGGAGAATCTGCTCTACGTCCAGTTCCGAGACCAGGTACTCGTCCTCGTCGAGCGGAGACCCGTGCACGAGGACGAGGCCGGCCTCCTCGACGGGCCCCTGCGGCAGCCCGCGCAGCCACTCGATGTTGGGAAGATCCATGTGTTCCATGGTCCACAGCGTGGACAAGCGGGCCACGGGATTGAACCATTCGAGGTCTTCGAGGCCGGCGCACGCCTTATCGTGGTTGCCACGAATGACGGCGTCCACGTTCTGGCGGGCCCACGCCGTTACCGCGTCGGGGTCGGCGCCGTAGCCGACAATGTCGCCGCAGCACAGAATCCGGTCGTAGCTGCCCTTCGCGTCCGCCAGCACCGCGTCAAGCGCTTCGAGATTGGCGTGAATATCGCTGACGATCAGGTGGCGCACAAGCGTATCAGAGAGACCTCCGGGGGAGCGCCCAGGCGGACGGGTAAACCCACCGTGCCGAGGCCCCTGGAAACATATCCGGCCGTACGGTCAATCCTGTACAAGCCTCGCACATATGGAGTGAAGTAGCGCGCCGGCGAGACATTGTGATGCAGGATCTCCATGCCGATCTGGCCCCCGTGCGTGTGCCCGCTGATGGTGAGATCCCACTCCTGTTCGGCCGCCACCGGGAAGACGTCGGGATTGTGAGACAGCAGGACGTTCAGGCATCCCGGCTCCATCAGACGCTCGGCGCCCACCAGGTAGAGGCTGTTGAACGGCTGGTAGTCGACGCCGGCCAGGTTGAGCACGGCATTGCCAAAGTGCAGCGGGGCGGCCTGGTAGCGAAGAAAGCGGACGCCTCGCCGGGCCGCTTCGGCGGCGACATAGTCTTCCACGTTGACGTACACCTCATGGTTCCCCATGCAACCGAAAACGCCGGCCTCGGCGCGAAGTCGTCCGACCTGCCGCAGGCAGGCGTCCAGCGGATCGCCACGGCGCGAAATCAGGTCGCCGGTCACCAGCGCGACGTGGGCCCGTGCTTCGTTGGCCATGTCGATGGCCCGCTCCAACTGCTTCTCGCTCAGGAACGGGCTCAGATGAATATCCGACACCTGTACAAGACGCAGCCCGTCCAGATCGTGGGCCAGACCCCGCACCGGCACACGGACCTCGCTGAGCCGGAAATCGGCGCGGTGCAGGATTCCAAACGCCGTCACCAGCGCGGGGGTAGACAGAACCGCCGTACTGGCGAGGCGGAACGCCTCTCGGCGGTCCTCGCGGAACGGCACGCGTCGCAGAGCGGCGCCGAGCACCATCATCCCGATGACACACAAACCGGCAATCAGCGCGCCCCCCTGTGCCCAGGTAATAACCACGACGCCGAAGTGGCGGCCCACTCGGTTGAAGAGCAGCAGATAGCCGGCTAAGTAGGACACCAGGCAGGCACCCGTGAGCACATAGAGCGCCGCCCGCCGCCACCCCGGGTTTACCAGGCGTCGCGCCCAGACGGCCAGCGTCAATTGCGCGGCGATGCAGGTCAGCAGGAAACCCAGATCGGGAAAAACATGGAAACTACGCGGCATGAAGGGTCAAGCTTCGATTCTACCGTGCCTGTTGCGGGTCCTCGGTCTGCGGCCAGGATACAATTCGAGCAATGTCACTGGTTGTAGTAGGGTCCGTTGCCTATGACGCGGTGGAGACGCCGCACGGTCGCGTGGACCGGATGCTGGGCGGCGCGGGCACGTACATCGCGCTGGCGGCCGGATATTTCACGCAGGTAAACGTGGTGGCGGTGGTGGGCGAGGATTTCGCTCAGGAAGACATCGACCTGCTGGCCTCGCGCAACATCGATCTGGAAGGCCTCGAACGGGTCCCCGGGAAAACTTTCTTCTGGTCCGGCGTCTATTCGGAGGACATGAACGATCGCACCACCCTGCGGACCGACCTCAACGTGTTCGCCGATTTCAACCCGAAGCTGCCCGAGCGATACCGGTCGCAGCCGTACCTGGTGCTGGGCAACATTCAGCCGGCGTTGCAGCGCAGCGTGCGCGAGCAAATGAAAAGTGTGCGCCTGGTGGGCGGCGACACCATGAACTACTGGATTAAGGACTATCGCGACGAGTTGCTGGAGACCATCCGCGACTGGGATTTCCTGCTGATCAACGACAGCGAGGCGCGGATGCTGTCGGGCGAGCACAACCTTCGAAAGGCGGCGAAGATCATCCTGGACATGGGCCCGAACACGCTGGTGATCAAACGCGGCGAGTATGGCGCCATGCTGTTCCGGCGCGATTCGTATTCCATCGTGCCAGGATACCTGCTGGAGGAGGTCTTCGACCCGACCGGCGCCGGCGACTGCTTTGCCGGTGGCTTCATCGGCTACCTGGCCGAGCGGGGCTGCGATCTGAAGAGCGGCAACGTCGACCGGCGCGACCTGACCCGCGCGGTGATCTACGGCTCCGTGATGGGCAGCTTCTGCTGCGAGAAGTTCGGCGTGGACCGCTTCCGCACGCTCACCCGTGACGACATTGAAACACGCTTCCGCGAGTTCCGCGATTTCACGGAATTCTGAAACGGCGCTGGCCCTGACCGCGCTGGCGCTGCTGAGTGCCGCGTTCGTGGCGGTGACCTGCGCCAACGGCTGGACTCTTTGGTACGGCGACGCCCAGGCGCACGTGAACATCGCGCGCCGGGTGATCGACTCGCGCACCCCCGGCATTTATCAGATCGGTACGGTGTGGCTGCCGCTGCCGCATGCGCTGATGTTGCCGCTGGTCCGGAACGACTGGCTGTGGCGCACGGGACTGGCCGGAGCCATCCCCGCGGCGGCGTGCTTCGTCGTGGCGGGCGCGTTTCTATTCGCCACGGTGCGGCGCGTTTTCGCGAGTTCGGCGGCGGCGTGGGCCTCGCTGGCCGCGTTCGCGTTCAATCCGAACCTGCTCTACCTGCAGGCGACGCCCATGACCGAACCGATGTTTTTCGCGGCCATGGCGGTGCTGCTCTATGCCACGGTCCGCTTCGCCGAATCGGATTCCTCCGGCTGGGCGGCCGTTGCGGGCGTCGCCGGCCTGGCGGCATCGCTCACGCGTTACGAAGGATGGTTTCTTCTGCCCTTCGCAGCGGCATTCGTTCTTGGGAGCGCAAAATCGCGCGGTTTTCGCAAGGCCGCGCTGTTTTCCGCAATTGCCTGTGCCGGGCCGTTATACTGGCTCGCTCACAACTTGTATTTCTGGGGAAAGGCGCTGGAGTTCTACAACGGTCCGTGGTCGGCGCAGGCGATTTACGAGCGCGGTCTCGGAGCCGGCTTGTCGCGTTATCCGGGCGATCACAATTGGGCCACGGCCGCGCTGTATTTCCGGACGGCGGCCGTGAATGTCGCCGGGCTGACCCCGTTGGTGATCGCTGCGCCGGGGCTGCTGGTAGTGTTGTGGCGCCGCGCGTGGTGGCCGCTGTGGTTTCTGGCTCTGACGCCGCTGTTCTACCTGTGGAGCATGCACTCGGGAAGCGTGCCCATCTATGTTCCCTCGCTCTGGCCGCACTCGTACTACAACACGCGGTACGCGCTCGCGCTGCTGCCTCTGCTGGCATTCGCAGCCGGGGCCACCGTGCTGCTGGTGCCGCGCGTCCCGCTCCGAGGCATTGCCGCACTGGCCGTCGCCATAGCCGCGCTGACCCCGTGGTTACTCCATCCCCGCCCCGACAACTGGGCCTGCTGGAAAGAATCCCAGGTGAATTCCGCCGCCCGGCGGGCATGGACCGAGGAAGCCGCCGGCGTGCTCGCGCGCGACTACCACGGCGGAGGCATTCTGGCGGGTTTCGGCGACCTCACCGGCATCTTCGCGCGCGCGGGCATCCCCCTGCGCGAAACGCTGCACGAGGGTAATGTTCCCGCCTGGGACGGCGCGCTGGCCCGTCCGGATCTGATGCTGCACGAGGAGTGGGCCGTCGCCGTGAAGGGGGACTCGGTCTTCCGGGCCATTGGCGCTTCGCCGCGCTACGCGCTGGTGCGTGCTATAAACGTGCCAGGCGCTCCCACCGTCTACATCTGGCGGCGCAACTGACATGACCATACCGTTCACCAAGGCCCATGGCGCAGGCAACGACTTTCTGCTGACGTGGACCGAAGACGCTCCCGCGCGCGATCTTCCCGACGTGGCGCGGGCCATCTGCGCGCGGCACACCGGCGTCGGCGCCGACGGCTGGATGCTGGTGGACGCCAACGAGCTGGCCATCCGCCTGTTCAACGCGGACGGCAGCGAACCGGAGATCTCCGGCAACGGCACGCGTTGCGCGGCGGCGCTGCTGTATCACACGGGCAGGGTCTCGGGCGATGCAATCCGGATTCGCACCGGCGCGGGCGTGAAGGAGTTGCGGTTGCTGGAGCGGAGCGGCCTGCTGTACACATTCGAGATGAACATGGGCCAGCCGCGCGGCGACGAGGTCCGGCGGATTCCGACCGCCCTCGGCACGGTGGAGGCCACGCTGCTGGACGTGGGCAACCCACAGGCGGCCATCCTCGCGCCCGAGTTCCCCGCAGAATGGCGGGAGCTGGGGGCCGTGATCGAACGCCACCCGATGTTTCCCAACCGCACCAACGTCTCCTTCGTGCGCGTGCTGGACGAGCACACCATCGACGTTGTTTTCTACGAGCGCGGCGTGGGCGAAACGATGAGCTCGGGAACGGGTTCCACGGGCGCAGCGGCAGCGGCCATTCTGCGCGGCCTCGCAAAAAGCCCGGTGCGGATTGTGACCCCCGCCGGCGATCTGCACTTCCGCTGGACCGACTCGGCCTGGCTGACCGGCCCGGCCGAAATCACCGCCACCGGCCAATATTTAACTCACACTTAATTCGGGGACGTTCACCTCAATCCCCAAATTCCTCCGGCCTGAGACGATGTCCTCCACCATGGGCATCGTATTGCTACCCGTACAACGTCTCCCGCGCCGTCCGACGGCTTCTCAGGCAGGCGGCCACGGATTCCGTGGGGCGACAGGAATCTTTGAGGATTGAATCATGCCGGCGCTCGGCATATACCAACGTCAATCGCCGATTTCGGCACCCCGCTCCTGTTCGCCTGATAGTATCGTGGGCATGGGGACTCCGGAGTCGGAGATCTACAAAGCGCTCTTCGATCTTTCCCAGTCGATCGCCGGGCACAGCGATCTGGAGACTCTCTGCAACTCGTTGGCGGACTCGCTGCGCCGCGTCGTCTCGTTCGACTTTCTAGCACTGGTTCTCCACGATCCCGTTCACGATCAGCTTCGTGTGCATGCGATCAGCGCGACCAGGCCATACAAGGTTAAGGGTAAGGAAATCGTCCTTCCCACGAACGGCGAGCATATCGGAACCCGAGTCTGGCGCGAGCAGGAGCCACTGGTGTTATCGCCACTGGAAAGTGAGGCCCGCTGGAGCGAGGTGATCCAGGAAGCGCTGGAGGAGGGCATTCATGCTTTGACCCTCGTGCCTCTCTCGAACGGCAATCGCCGGCTGGGGATACTTGGGTTCGGGTTTACCACGCCTTTCCGGCCCGACGACGAAGAACTGGCATTTCTGCAGCGGGTCGCATCGGAGGTCGCGGTCTCCGTGGATGGATATCTCACCGGGCAGGCGCTCCTGCGGGAACGCGACCGGATGCGGGTGTTGTTCGAGATCACCAACGCCCTGGTGTCGAAGCTGCCGATGGACGAGCTCTTTTCGGCCATATCCGAACAACTCAGCCGCGTGGTAGCGCACGATTTTGCGGCGGTGACGCTGCTGGACAAAGCCACGGGAGAAATCCACCTGAGCGGACTGCATTCGCCGGGTGGCATTCCGTTCGCGCTGGACGAGACTTCGGGCCGGCCAGAAGGCCTCCCCTCGGGCGAGGCGCTGGCCACCGGGAAACCAGTGGTGACCACCGGGCCCGATTTCGAACGTTTCCCGTCTCCGCTCTACCGCAAGTACGTAAAACTGGGCCTTCGTTCGAGCTGCTCCATCCCTCTCGCCAGCGGAAACGGAATCTCCGGCGTGCTCGATCTGGCTCGCAGGAGTGGAGAGCCATTTACCAGCGACGAAGTGGACCTGCTGGTCCAGGTGGCGCGCCAGATTGCCATTGCTACCGAAAACTCGCTCGCTTACCGCGAACTCTCGCAGCTCAAGGACAAACTGGCCACCGAAAAGCTGTACCTGGAAGACGAGATCCGCTTCGATCAGAACGTGGGAAACATGATCGGGGAGGGCCCGGCGTTTCAGGCCGTGCTCAGAGGCATTCAGGTGGTGGCTCCGACGGATGCCACGGTGCTCATCCAGGGCGAAACGGGAACCGGCAAGGAACTGGTAGCTCGCGCGCTGCACGACCTGAGCGGGCGAAGCAACCGGTCGTTCATCAAAGTGAATTGCGCCGCCATTCCGGCGACTCTGCTCGAAAGCGAGTTGTTCGGCCACGAAAAAGGCTCGTTTACCGGCGCGTTTGCGCAGAAGATCGGCCGGTTCGAGCTGGCTCACCAGGGCACGCTATTCCTGGACGAGGTCGGCGAGATACCGCTGGAGCTGCAATCCAAGCTGCTGCGGGCCATCCAGGAGCAGGAACTGGAGCGCCTAGGAGGCAATAGGACCATTCGGGTGGACGTTCGCTTCGTCGCCGCGACAAACCGCAATCTCAAGCAGATGGTCGACGAAGGCAAATTCCGCAGCGATCTGTATTACCGGCTGCATGTGTTTCCCCTGGAGGTTCCTCCGCTACGAGAGCGAAAGGAAGACATCCCTCTGCTCATCCGCTATTTCACGCAGAAGCACGCAAAGCGGATGAACCGTCCCATCGAATCGATTCCTTCGGCTGCGATAGAAGCCCTGACAAACTACGAATGGCCGGGCAACATCCGCGAGTTGCAGAACGTGATTGAGCGGTCCGTCATCCTCAGCCCTGGCCGAGTGCTTCAAATCGCGATTCCAAGAATTGCGAAAACGTCTCCTCCTTCCCCCGGAACTCCTCGACTGGAAGAATCCGCCGAGCGCGAACGAATTCTCCAGGCACTGGAGGAATGCGGCGGGAAAGTCGCGGGACCGAACGGCGCTGCGGACCGTCTTGGCCTTCGACGTACCACCCTGCAATCCCGCATGAAGAGGCTCAATATCGAGCGTCAGTACCGGTGATCTCGGCAGTTGATCGGCACATGCCGAAGTTGACGAAGGGATCATCGGCAGCAAACCTGTAAGTCTCTCATTCCAAACTCCCAGGTTGTGGCGACCGGGTTGCGTCTCCGTATACCGGCACGGAAACACAATGTTCAAACATCGATCGGTATCGAAACTCCTTGTTGCGCTGCTTGTTGTGGCGGGAGCGTGCGCGCAGACCGCCACAGCGCCACCCGGACTGACGCTGACGCAGGCAATCGACCAGGCACTCAAACATAACTTGCAGGCGACGCTCGCGCAGGAGCGAACCGTGGAGGCGCGCGCGCAACGGGGCATCGGCCTTTCGGCGCTCCTGCCGAACGTCAGCGGCGTTGCCTACCAGATGAACCTCACGGAAAATCTGGCGGCCCAGGGACTAACGGCTTCCATCTTCCCCGGCATTCCGGCCTTCATCGGGCCCTTCAACCGTTTCGATGCTCGCTTCGAGATGGTCGAGAGTCTGTTCAACCTTCCGGCGATACGACGCTATCAGGCGACGCGCTATGGCGTCCAACTCGCGGAGCAGCAACGGCGATTGGCGGAGCAGCAGGTCACGACGGCCACGACACTGGCCTATATCGGGGTACTGGAGACCGGGCAGTCGGTCGCAGCCGCGGAGTCGAACGTGCAACTCTCCCGCCAGCTTCTCGATCTGGCAGTGAACCAGCGAAAGGCCGGCATCGCAACCGGGCTCGACGTGGCCCGAGCGGAAACGCGTCTGGCGAGCCAGCAGGTGCAGCTTGCGCAGGCCCAAACCAATCTGGACACGGCAAGATTGAATCTGCTTCGTGTCATCGGTTCGCCGCTCAGTGCGGAGTTCTCGCCGGCCGATGCGATGCGATTTGAGCCGCAACCCGCGCCGGAGGCTGGCGCGGCCATACGGCAGGCGCTCGGCGAACGGCTGGAGTTGTCGGTAGCGTCCGCGGGACTGCGGATCGCGGAAGCGGAACGGAAAGCGGCGATCGGGGGATGGGCGCCTTCGGTCTCGGCGTTCGGAGACTACGGCAGCAGCGGATTGAAACCCAACGAAGTGGATCTGCCCACGCGAAGCGTTGGCATCCGCGTCGACGTCCCGATCTTCAACGGCGGGCGCACCAGGTCGGAAGTGCAGGCTGCCACCAGCCGGGTCCGCCAGGCGGAGATGCAACTATCGGACCTGCGGGCCGCGGTGGAGAAGGACGTGCGGCAGGCTCTCGACAACCTGGCAACCCGGGAGGAACAGATGCGGGCCGCACAGAAGAACCTGGAGCTGGCCCAGCGGGAACTCTCGCTGGCGCAGGATCGGTTCCGGAACGGAGTGGCGGACAACATCGAGGTGACCGCCGCCCAGACCGAACTCGAAAACGCCCGCCAAATAGCGGTATCCAGTCTGGCCCAGTTCAACATAGCGCGCCTGAATTTGTTTTCCGCAATGGGGCGCGCCAGGGATTTTACTTTCTAGAGCGCATATCCGGAGAACAAGATGGCTAACGAGACTCTTTCAGACGACACAACGCAACCCGAGGCGATCTCGTCCCGGGCAGCGGGACGCAAGCGCGCGATCCGGTGGGCGGGCATTGGATTGGGCGTAATCGCCGCCGTAGCCGGGGGCATCTACTATCTTCATTCGCGAGCGTACGAATCCACCGACAACGCGTTCATAGAGGGAAGCGTGATTCAGGTGAGTCCGCGGGTTGCCGGGCAGGTGCTTCGGGTGTATGTGCAGGACAACCAGCATGTCAACGGTGGCGACCTGATCGCGGAGATTGACGCTCGCGATTACCAGGCGCGTGCGGCGGAGGCGAGTGCCCGCCTGGCCGACACTTCCGCCCGGGAGGATGGCGCGCAATCTAATCTCGCGCTCACTTCGACCGTAACCGGCGCTGTCCTGATTCAGGCCGGCGCCGCGGCGGACGCGGCTCGGGACCAGGTGCAGATCCTGGAGGCACGCGCCGCGCAGGCTGTGGCCGCGATTCGCGCGGCCGAGGCGGCTTTGGGACAAGCCGAAGCGCAGCAATCCGCCACCCAGGCGGAAGCCAGCCGTACCGCCGAGGATGCGGTCCGCTACCGGGCACTGTACGCGAGAGACGAGGTCTCAAAGCAGCAGTTGGACCGTGCGGAAACGCAGGCCAGGGCCACTGCGGCGGCACAAGAGGCTGCCGGCAAGGCCACCGAAGCCGCCAGTGCACATCTGTCGGAAGCCCGGGCAGCGCAGGTGTCCACACAGGCCGCCTTGCGCCAGGCGGAAAAGCAGGTGGTGCAAGCCCAGGGCCGGGTGAGCGAGGCCAAATCGGCTCCGCAGCAGATGCAGGTGCGCCATGCCGATGTCTCGTCTCTTCGCGCGCAGGTGGAACAGCAGCGCGCCTCGGTGCAGCAAGCGGATCTGGCTCTCTCCTACACCCGGATCTATGCACCCGAATCGGGATACATCACGCGCAAGGCGGTTGAACCGGGCAATTTTGTGCAACCCGGCCAGCCGCTGCTGGCGCTGGTGTCGGATCGGCTCTGGGTGGTCGCCAACTTCAAGGAAACTCAATTGACGCGCATGCGGCCGGGGCAGCCGGTGACGCTTAAGCTGGATGCGTACCCCCAGCTTCGGCTGCGCGGCCACGTGGAGAGCTTCCAGAGTGGAACCGGCGCGCGCTTCAGTCTCCTGCCTGCCGAGAATGCCACGGGCAATTACGTCAAGGTCATCCAGCGAGTACCGGTCAAGATTGTGCTGGATGAGGTCCCACCCGCCGGATACCGGATTGGACCGGGGATGTCGGTGGAACCCGAGGTCAAGGTGCGATGAGTACGCAATCCACCCAGGACAGCGGGTCCGAATGGCTTCCCAGCGTTAACCCGTGGATTATTACATTCACGGTGATGCTGCCGACTTTTCTGGAGGTCCTCGATACAACGATCGTCGCGGTGGCGCTTCCGAATATCGCGGGCAGCATGGCGTCCACCAACAACGAGGCCACGTGGGTTCTGACGAGCTATCTGGTTGCGAATGCCGTGGTGCTGCCCGCGAGCGGCTGGTTTGCGCAGCGCTTCGGCCGCAAGCGGTTTCTGCTGTTCTGTACCGCACTGTTCACTTTGGCAACGTTCCTGTGCGGGCTGGCCTGGTCGATGCCCGTGCTCATACTGGCTCGCATCCTGCAAGGGGCCGGCGGCGGCGCACTAATGCCGCTGTCCCAGGCCATTCTTCTGGAGAGCTTTCCGCGAAAGAAACAGGGAATGGCGATGGCGATGTTCGGTCTGGGGGTGGTAGGAGCTCCGATTATCGGTCCGATTCTGGGCGGATGGCTGACCGACGCCTATTCCTGGCGTTGGGCTTTCAATTTCAAAATCCCATTCGCCATCCTGGCGATTTACCTGATCGCGAAATATATCGAAGATCCGCCCTACATCCGGAACGCCAAACCAGGCAGGATTGACGTGCCGGGATTCGCCCTGCTGACACTCTGGCTGGCAACTCTCCAGATTGTTCTGGATAAAGGGCAACAGCAGGACTGGTTCGCGAGCGGGTGGATCGTCTGGTTCAGCATCATCTCGGTTGGGGCACTCGCAGCGTTGATCGTGCGGGAGCTGCGCACACCCGAGCCCCTCGTTGACTTACGTGTTTTTCGAGACCGGAATTTCTGGGACGGCACCGGCACGTCGATATTCATCATGGGCGCAATGTACAGCGTCCTTACGATGCTCCCCCTATTCCTTCAGACGCTGCTCGGTTACAAATCCCAAAGCGCCGGTCTTGCGATAGCACCACTCGGCATCGGCTCGATGATCGCAATGCCGATTGTCGGCATGCTGATGACCTGGGTGGATGGCAGGTGGCTGATGTCGGCGGGCATAGCCCTGCTCACAACGGCAATGTTCATGTTTGGGAACCTTACCCTCGACATCTCGATGGCGAGCATCGTATGGCCCGACATTGTACAAGGCCTGGGTATCGGATTTGTGATGGTCCCTCTCATGACCATGTCGCTGGGAACGCTGTCCAAAGAGAAGATTGGCAACGCCAGCGGAATCTTTAATCTGGCGCGTAACCTGGGCGGAAGTATCGGCATATCTGTCTCCACGACATTCCTGGTGCGCATGACGCAGACTCACCAGGCGAATCTGGTCACTCATATGACGCCATACGATCCGGTGTTTCAGGGGCGGCTCTCCGAACTTGCTGCCGGGCTAAGCCGGTATTTTGGAGAATCACTGGCCCACATGCAGGCATATGGGCTGCTTCACGGCATGCTGCTTCAGCAAGCCAACTTGATGGCCTACGTGGATATCTTCCGCTGGATGGCGCTCATCATGGCGCTGTGCCTGCCAGGCATTTGGCTGCTGAAGAAGGTCGCCACGAAGGGGAGCATGGCTGTCCACTGAGCGCGAGCCTGGAGCGAGGAAAGATCCAACATGATACGAGCGGGAGAGCGAAGTTATCCGGAATTCGGAGGGGCAGCAACGGAGCGCGCAGCGATCGTATTCGTCTCGGCATCGGCAAAGGATGCGCGGGCATTCCGGGAAATCACCGGCGACAGCCGTTGGCTGGTGGTGAATGTTCCCGACCTGATCGGCGCCCAGGCGGTGATTGACAAGCTACACCCGCGACTGGTTGTGTGTGATACGGAAATTGAAGGCCGGGGCTCGTGGCGTGACCTGCTTAAGGGGCAGGACGCCCGTCCAGGCTTCCCGCTGATCGTTGTATCCCGGCATGCTGACGAAGCGCTGTGGGCTGAGGTCCTCAATCTCGGCGGCTCAGGCGTGCTTGAAAAACCGTTCGCTGCAGAGGAGGTCGAACGCGTCATCAGTCTGGGATTTTAGGGCGTGGCGAAGGACGTAGAGTGGTCGCCCACGCTTTGCCCAGTTCGCAGCCGGCCGAAGTCCTGCGCGTGGGAAGCTGGACCGGACGCGGAGATGTGGACGCGGCTGCAACCCGAGTCTGGAACTCCGCCCAGAAGCGCCGCATTGCCGGGCTCGCCGAAGGTGGGACGAGCCGCTGATCCGCCATTTCAACCCTTCCTGTCATCTCCGCCTCCACATCACTTTCAGAGGCAGGATCGGGGTCACAACGGCAGGCAGGAGGAATACGCGCGCTTGCCAGTGCCGACTTCGTCAGTTGCCGTCGGTATTCGCCGAAATCGTCATCGAGTGTGCGTTTCCCGGCCCGTTTTGGCCGGGATCCGGAGGGGAGCGAGACGTGCACTTTCGACTCGTGGACGGATGCCGTCGACAAAAGGAGGACGGCAATGATCATCTACCAACACGACAATTCGCGCGTTTTCTGGTTTGGACTGGATGGCAACCTGGAGGGAGGCTGGGTTTCCCGGCTGGAGAGCTGCTGGAGGATCGCCCTGCCGCTCGTGAAGGAGAAGCCGCTGATGGTGGATCTTTCGGACCTCCGCAGCTCGGACGATGCCGGAATCGAGCTGCTCGGCAGAATGCGAGCGGCCGGGGTACAACTGGTGGCAAGGCGCCCGCCGGCGTCGCCAGAGCTGGTGCGGTTGCTGGGAGCCCGCATGTTCCCGGCGGCAATGGTGGGAAGACGCCACGCGCTGTGCCGCCGAATTGTTGCGCTTCTGGAGGTCGTTTACTCGACCACGCGCCACAGCCGCCGGACGTCGGACCAGCTTCAGTGAAACTCGCGGCAGCTACTCCGGCCTGATCACCGCGATGCAGTCCAGATTCCGGTACAACTGCTTGTGGTCCAGGCCGAAGCCCACAACAAATCGATCCGGAATCTCGAAGCACGAATAGTTGATAGGGGTCCGGGCAATGCGCCGGCTGGTGCGATCCAGCAGCGTGCAAATCCCCAGCGACGCCGGACCGCGCCCGGCCAGATTCTGCAGCAGGTAGCGCGTGGTGAATCCGGTGTCCACGATGTCCTCCACCAGCAGCACGTGTTCGCCTTCGATGGCGTCGTCGAGGTCTTTGGCGATGCGCACCACGCCGGGAGCGCCGGGCTGGTTGGTGAAGTGCGAAATGGCCAGAAAGTCCACTCGCAGCGGGACCGTGATGTGCCGCGCCAGCGCCGTCAGGAAGAACACGGAGCCCTTGAGCACGGCCACCAGCTTCAGCTCGCGCCCCGCGAAATCGGCGGAGATCTGCGCGGCCACCTCGCGTACGCGCGCATCGATTTGTTCGGCGGTAAACAGGACACGCTCAATGGGCGGAGGCTCGTTCGGCGAGTTCATATTTGACAATCAGATCCTGGATGTCTTTCTGGTAGAACACCTGAATGTTCACGTGCGGGTAGATGGTGCGCAGCAGGCGGATCTTCCGGTTCTTCCTGGTCACCAGCGCCTGTTTCATGGTGGTCAGCTCCACGTAGAGGTCGAAGGCGGGCAGGAAGAAATCGGGCGTGAACGCCTCCATCACGTGGCCGTCCTTGTCCCACTGAAGCGGGAAGCTGCGCGGCTCGTACTGCCATTCGATGCGATAGAAGTCCAGCAGGCGGGCGAAGATCTCCTCGCTGGGATGCCCGAACCCGTTGCGCTCCGGCGGCACCCGGTCTGGCGGCGTCAGCCCGAACTTCGCCAGTTGCAGCCGCGCCTGGAACTGCACTTGCGCCTCGGCGGCCGCGGACAACATGCCCTGGTCCAGCAGGCCGCGGCTTTGGATGGCCGCTTCCACCACGCTGGCCAGCATTTCGGGCGACTGCTGGTGGTCGTTCAGGATCAGATCGAATTCATGGAGACGCGAGTGGCTCCGGCCGAATCGTCGCTTGCGCTCGGCCAGCACCTCGAGCTCGCGCTGGCGAAGGAAGCGCTTCGCGGTCTCCCGGTCCAACTGCTGTTCCACCATAACCGCGCCGATGCGCCGCGCCGGGGGCGCAATCAGCAGCACACGCAGAACGCTGGGAAAGCCGTGGAACAGCCGCTCGCCGCCCTCCAGGCTGTACACCACGTGGCGATCCACCGCCAGCCGGCCGATCGCCGAGCGCAACAGAGGCGGCCACGCCCGGTCGGGGATCTCCTGGTTGCCGAAGTCGGCGGCGATCATCTCTTCGAGGACGCGGCGGGTAACCAGCTCGCAGCCGGCCCGCTGCGCGATCGCTCGCGCCAGGTCCTCGTGTGCGCAACCCGGATCGCCGGAGACGCTGATGATGGCCATCGGAGAATGCGTCCGTCCCATCCCATGCTACAACCGAAGGCGGCGGAGACACGGCATGCAACGCTAACCCACCCACCCAACCCTGTAGATTCTCGGGCAAATAGCCGATCCACCATTAGGAAACCAAACCTGGCAATCGTATGTAATCGATATTACAGAATGATCGACTTTTGGCTTGACCCAGGGTCCATGCTGAGGTAGAGTCAAGGTTTCTGAAGCGTTAAGCGTCCTTCAATTCATAAACGTACGATGGCCTATTGTCACCGCGCCCGCTGCCTGTTTTTTGTGCCGCTGCCTCTGCTTTTGCTGAGCAGTTGCATGTCCAGCAGGCCACAGCAGTTCGCCAGTTCGTTCCTGCCATCAGTCCCGTCCAGCAGAGCCAGCGACGCGGGAGAACCGCCGCGAATCGAGCCGAACCTCTACTCCAACGAGTTCCCGAAACCGCTGCCTCCGATGTTGCCAGACCCGGCGCTGGCGCAATCTGCAACCGATAAGCGCGTGCAGACGGCCGAAGAACAGTTCCAGGCCGGAAAACGGTTCTACCAGGCAGGCGACGCCGAGGGTGCGCGGCACGCGTTCGACGCCGCGATCGAGGTGCTGATGACGGCTCCGGCCGGTCTTGCGGACCGGCACAAGATCGAACACAAGCTCGATCAACTGGTGGATAGCATATATAAGTACGATCTGGATCGCCTCGCGGCGGGCGGCCCAGGGGACGGTGTGGTCTTCCAGAAACCCCCGCTGGACGACATTCTCGAGATGACCTTCACCACGGACCCGCGGCTGAAGCCGAAGGTGGGCGAAGAGCTGCAGGCCACCATTTCCCAGTTGCCGCTGGATGCCAGCGACGCGGTGCTCAGCTACATCCACTACTTCTCCACCGACCGGGGCCGCCGGACTCTGCTTTCCGGCCTGCGCCGGGGCGAACGCTACCGGGCCATGGTCAGCCGCATTCTGGACGAAGAGGGTGTGCCCAGGGAGTTGTTCTACCTGGCTCAGGCCGAGTCGGGCTTCATTCCGTACGCGGTTTCCTACAAGCGCGCTTCGGGAATGTGGCAGTTCATGCAGTTTCGCGGGCGGGAATACGGCTTGAGCCAGACGCAGTGGTCGGACGATCGCTTCGATCCGGAGAAGTCCACGCGCGCCGCGGCGAAGCACCTGCGAGATCTCTACACGGAGCTGGGCGACTGGTACCTGGCGATGGCCGCCTACAACTGCGGTCCCGGCTGCGTGGAAAAAGCGGTGACGCACACCGGATACGCGGATTTCTGGGAGCTGTGCGCGAAGAACGCCCTGCCAAGGCAGACGCAGAACTACGTTCCGCTAATCCTGGCGATCACTATCATGGCCAAGAATCCCCGCGACTACGGGCTGGAGAACCTCGACGGAGAGCAGCCGATCGAGTACGACACGGTGGCCATTAGTGCCCCTACGAATCTCTGGCTGGTCTCGGATGTTGCCGACCGGGCGCTCGCGGAAATCCGGGAGCTCAATCCGTCGCTCATCAAGTCGCTCGCTCCGGCCGGCTATCAATTGCGGGTGCCCAGGGGAACGGCGCCGGCGGTTACGGCCGCGCTGGAGCAGGTACCGGTTGACCGGCGAGCCAGTTGGCGCATGCACCGCGTTGCCGACGGCGAGACGCTGGCGTCGATTGCCCGGCGCTTCAACATGGCGGCAACCACGATTGCCTCGGCGAATCACATCTCGGTGGAGGCGCCCGCAACGGGCGACCTGCTCTTGATTCCGGCTTCCTCTGCTGTGGGCCAGGCCCCCGCGCGGCCCGGTGTCCGCTACGCGCAGGGGCATCGCCGCGCGCATGCGGCAGTGGCCCGCAACGTCTCTCCGCGCGTGCTCCAGCACCGCGCCAGCAAGCGTCAGCCGCGAATCGCCAGCGCCGCGCGCCATCGCCGCTAACGACACTGTATAGCGTCTTCCAGGGAACTCGCGCAAGACGGACCGCGACCGCGCCGCCGAGCCTGTGAGTTACTAATATCGGTGGCGGCGTGGCTCGCGGCCTGTGCGCTCTGTCAGATTGCTCTTGCCTTCGCGAGAAAACGAGTTATTCTGAGTTGGTAGTTCTATGCCCATACAGGAGGCGGGGGGAATGTTTGAACGCTATTCGTTCGCCGATGACGCCGAACTCGACGATTTCGACTACGACAAAGAGCACGTAGACCTGGCATCGGAAGTCGGCGCGTACGGGAAGGATGAAGACGACGACGAAGAAGTGGAGGTGGTCGTCACTTCGGTAGAAACGGTTACGACGGGACCGGCGGCCACGCCTGCGGCGCCGAAGCGCAAGCCCGCGAAGAAGGCCGCTCCGCCGGCGCCAGCTCCGAAGAAAGCGGCTCCGAAAAAGGCCGTAAAGAAGGCGGCGAAGAAAGCCGCAAAGAAAGCCGTGAAAAAGGCCGCGCCGAAGAAGGCGGCAAAGAAGGCCGTCAAAAAGGCTGCGCCGAAGAAGGCCGTAAAGAAGGCGGCTCCGAAGAAGGCCGCCAAGAAAGCGCCGGCAAAGAAGAAAGCCGCCGCAAAGAAGAAGGGCCGCCGCTGAGAGCTCTGGTGGGGCGGGTTCTCACGCCCGCCCCGCTCCGTTCAACCCTTTTTCACCACCTCGCGACAGCGTTCGAACAGTTGCAGAAGAGAGTCGGCGTATTCTTCCGCGCTGCGCGTCGCTTTGCCCCCGAACCCCGCGGCTCCAGTTCCTTTCCCATATCCCGTGGTCACGGCGATGAACTTCATCAGCTCCAGCGCCACTTCATCCTGAGACCGCGGTTCGGCCCGGCCGTTCGCGTTGTCTTCCGCCATTGGTCTTCTCCTCCTCGGTTGCCCGCGTGGATCGGGCCTGCCCGGCCCGGCTCCTTCACGTCCAGTCTATCGCGTGGATGAGAGAATGAGTCTGAACCGGCATGCCCGTCAACGCCACCCGCCTCGTTCGAAAAATGCGTGGCGGCGCGCAGGCGCATCTGCTCGAATGCGATGACGGTGGTTTTTATGTCGTCAAGTTCCGCAACAATCCCCAGCATCGCCGGGTTCTGGTGAACGAGTGGATCAGTTCGGTGTTTCTGAGGCACCTGCAGATCGCGGCGCCGGAAGCGGCCATCGTGAATCTGAGCCCGGAGTTTCTGGAGGCCACGCCGGACGTTTCCATGCAACTGGGGTCGCACGCGGTGCGGCCGGAATCCGGATGGCATTTCGGCTCGCAGTTTCCGGGCGACCCGGCGCGCATGGCCGTGTACGATTTCCTGCCCGACGTGCTGCTCGGCAAGGTGGCCAACGCGGGGGAGTTCCCGGGCATCTTCGCGTTCGACAAGTGGATGGGCAACGCCGATGCCCGCCAGGCCATCTTCTTTCGCGCCCGGCTGCGCCCGCCCACATCCGACCCCGCCGGCGACGCGGCTCTTCGGGTGGGGTTCCTGGCGCAGATGGTGGACCACGGATACGTCTTCGACGGCCCCCACTGGACCTTTGCGGATTCCCCCCTGCGCGGCCTGTATTTCCGGCACTCCGTGTATCGGCGAGTCCGCTCCTGGGACGACTTCCAGCCGTGGCTCGGCCGCATCGTCAACTTCCCCGAAGAAGTGATTGACGACGCCCTGAAACGCATGCCGCCCGAGTGGGTGGCCGATGACGACCCGGCCCTGCGGCAGCTCCTGCACCAGCTCCTGCGGCGTCGCAAGCGCGTGCCCGAGCTGATCCGCGAGGCCGCCACCGAGCGGACGAATCCGTTCCCCAACTGGCCCGCCCGCTGAACCAGTACCAATTGCGATAATCTGGCATGCCTCTCTCAGTTATTCTGTGGCTTGCCTTCACGATTGCGGTAACGGCGTTTCTTTCCTACCTGGGAATCCGGCGCAGACAAAAGTACGAGGAGCGGGCCGTCAATCAAGGTGCGATTCGCAACGTGGACGGCAGTCTCCGGTTCCCGGAGCGCGATGTCGAGATCGTCAGGAGCGTTGCCTTCACCGGGATTACCACGGGAGCCGGCGATGTCCCGATTCACTGCGTTACGAACAGCGTGGAGGTGAAGGGCGCATGCCCTTCCGTTGCGTTCGTGAGGATCAGCGCGCGCAAGTCGTCCTGGTTCGAGATGCCCGAAAAACAACGATTGGAGCGGCAATTCGGCACGCCCGCCGGCGGCTTCCGGCTTGAAGCCATGGTGAGTCCTGGCTATGTCGGGTTCATGGAATCCGCTCAGGACGCCACAGTGGCCCCCAAGCTCGCCGCAGCGTGCCTCGAGGCGCTTCGCCAAGGCATCTGGAGGACCTTCACCGGATGGCCGGTCTTCTGGATTGACGTCTTGCCGGGCCCGGCGAGGTGCACGCTAGGGTTCCACTCCCTCGACACGTTGTCCGCGCTTCATCGCAGGAGCCGCATCGCGGACCTCAACCGCCGCACGGTGCTCGCGGCACGGGCGATTCGGGCCGAGTTCGGATGAGCCGGGTCCGCAAAGGCGGACCTCTCCCGCTGGAATTCCCAGGTCCATCAGCCTGTCACCCAGGTGGCTTGGACGCTCGTCAGCCTGGATGTGATGGCGGAAACCGCCGAGCCAGCACTGGAGGTCTTCGATCTGAAGATTGCCGTCCTCGCGGTTTGCCTCCAGGACCAACCTCAAGATGGAACGCTGTCGCTCCGGCCGGTCGGGCCGTGAGGTTCCCGCCTCCGCTGCCAGATCAAGGGAGTGGTCCATTGTCACGCGGGACAGGACCCCCTGGATGCCGCCGGCGACGATCTCCGCCGTCACCGGCGCCAGGAGAATGCCGTTTCGGTAGTGTCCGTAGGCCAGCCAGATCCGGCCGCCTTCCACCGCGCCAATGACCGGTTCGCCCGTTTCGCTCAGTGGCCTGAGGCCGGTCCACGCAGCGCACGGCGCGTGCTGTCGGAGCTCGGGCCAGAGTTGCTCGGCACGGCGACGGACGTCCAGGCACATCTCCGCGTCCAGGGTTTCGTCGAAGCCGATCTGCTGGCTGGTGGTGCCGGCGATGGTGAAGCCACTCGCGCGCTGCACGATGTAGGTGTGCCCACAGCGAAGAATGTGGGGCAGCGAACCGGGCGCGAGCGAGTATGCGATCAGATGCCCTTTCACCGGCGTGGTCCGTGGCAGGTCCAACCGCCGGCCACCGGAGAATACCGGGATGGCGCCGGACCATGCGCCCGCGGCGATCACTACCGGCCCGTCGTCATCGTCGATGCGCTCCACCGGCTGGTGCTCCGCGATCTCCACACCAAGCCGCCGGCAGCAGGCCAGCAGAGCCTGGAAAATACCCCGAGGATCCACCGCGCCGTCGCCCGGATAGAAAGCCGCGTCGCCACGCATCTCGCACGGGATCCCCAGCGACCTTTGCCGCTCGCAGCGGAGCGCCAGCGCGTTCGGATCCGCGTCGGCCTGTTCCAGTGCTCCGCCGATGGAGAAGTCGATGGCGAGCCCGGTCTCCTCCTCGAGTTCGCGGACCCAGCCGGGGTACAACTCCATGCTCCGCAGACCGAGCCGAAGCCACGCCGAATCCGTGTCGCATTCGCCGCCCAGGGCCAGCATGCCCGCGGCGGCGGCGGTGGCTCCCTTCCCCGCTTCGCGAGCGTCGACCAGCCGCACTCTACGCCCGGCCATGGCGAGCCGCCGGGCGATGGACGAGCCGACCATCCCCGCTCCCACCACGGTGACGACGGGCCCGCTTGTCGGGTTCATGGGCCCAATGTAGCGCGTCGACATGCTCGACGACACCAGCCGGAACCTGTGTTGACATCCGTGACACCCAGGCCAGGCATAGAGCTGGCCATGAGTGGCTGCAATGCGGAATCCTGCCGCACCATCAAAGCGTTCGTCGAATCGCCGGTGACGGACAAGTCCAACGTCTCGGTGTTTGAGGAAGCGAACGACCTGAACGCTATGTGAGGCTCTGGAAGGCGGGAGACACGAGGACGTTGAAACTCACGAACGCACAAGTCGAACCGCTTGATGCGCTGACCAAACAGACCATCTGGGAATTCCATTCAAGGCAAAGCGGCCCGGAGTGTAGAAATTCTCTTTCGATCCACACCAGGGTGAGGCAAAGGCTTTGGTGGCGATCTCTAAATCAGAGTAGTAACGAATCGCTTCAAGCAGGGTTGCCGGTTCAAGCGGGGCAGGATCGGTACTGGGGCTGCGTTCCATCACCTACTGTATAGCTGGTGTCATCAAGTGTGTCAATGCCCAATGCAGCGCACCCTGAGGCTGCGGCAGGCGCATTAGAATAGGAAGGTCATGCATCGTTTCCTGCTCCACAACGACCAGATTCTGGACGCGGGCACCAGAGATCTCGCGGCCGGTCAGGTGGGCCTGCTCGCCGGATGGGGGGTCTTCAGCACGATCCGCGTCGCCGAGGGCGTCCTGTTCGCGTTCGAGCGGCATTGGGACCGCATGCGGCGCGATGCAAAACGGCTCAGGGTTCCCTTCCCGGCCGATCCCGAATGGATGCATGGCCGGCTGTTGCGGCTGGTGGAAGCAAACTCCGCCAGCAACGCCACCATGCGCGTGGTTGTGGTGCGCAATCGGGGCGGCCTGTGGCAGGGCCCTGGCGTCGATCGCGATTTCGACCTGATCGCCTTCACCTCCAATATCGCCGCGTGGCCGGGCGCCGTGCGGCTGGGCGTGAAGCCGGCGGCGCGCTACTCCCAATCCGAGTTCTCCTCCACGAAGATGCTCTCGTGGGCGCAGAACCTGGTCTATTACGAGCAGGCCCGCGAGCGTGGCCTGGACGAATACGTGTTGCTGAACGAGAGAGGCGACATCGCGGAGTGCACCTCCGCGAACATCTTCGCCGTGTTTGGCAACACCGTGTGCACTCCGCCGCTCAGTTCCGGATGCCTGCCCGGCGTGACCAGAGCCCTGCTGCTGACCGAGATCAAAGCGCCAGGGCTCACTACCGTGGAGCGCCCGCTTACGCCCGCCGACATCGAGAAAGCCGACCAGGTGCTCATCAGTTCCACAACTCGCGATCTGCTGGTGGTCGAGTCGATCGAGGGCCTGACGATCCGCAACGAGGGACACGCGGGCGCCGTGCTGGAGGAAGCGTTGTCGGCATACCGGGCGCGCTACATTCAGCAGCATGCGCACGTCGCGCCCCTGGCAGGCGAATAACCCGGCGAATAACAAAACCCGGAGGCCCCGGATAGATGTGGTGCTAAACTAACTGGCGAGTCGCACTCTCATGCCTTTCGGAACGTGCCCGTCCTGCGGCGGCCACAACCTTCGCGCGTCGAAGATAAGAGGGCTTGTCGAACGGCTGCGGAGCCTGGCTGGCATTCTCCCTTTTCGCTGCCGCCAATGCGGCACGCGATTCCGCACGCTCCTCTGGGATGTTCGAAGCTGGAAGTACGCGCGCTGTCCGAGCTGCCTGGGCACGGAGCTGAGTCGCTGGTCGGAGCACTACTACAATGCGCCACTGAGCGTTCGGCTGCTGGTGGGAATGGGCGCCCACCGCTACCGTTGCGAGTTCTGCCGCCACAACTTCGCCAGTTTCCGGGCTTGTAAGGAGAGGTTCTCGTGGAAGAAGCGGCGCGCCGCGGCGAAAACCGCCACGCACGAGAGCGAATCTGATGGGGCCTTCTGAGGCGAGTTCCTCAAAAAGAAAAGGTTCCAGGCGACCTTCGGGTTCAGCATGTTCCCCGGCCGGCATGCCCGGCCGGAACATGGCAGGTATGCCCAGTCCGGATTCGCTCTCTTGCTCCCCGCCGCAGCTTTTGAGCCGCATCGGATCAGCGCGCCAGAGCGCTTCCCGCGACCACCATACCCGGAGCCTGCGCTTCGCAACGGCGTTTCACTCGCCCCCGAGGCTGTGCCCTTTCGAGCGCCTCCGCGAGGGGTCACCGCTCCCCGCCTGCTGCTTCAGCCCAATTCCGAATCCCGCCTTCCGGCCCGTTCGGTTCGCCACTCCCGGCCTCGCTCCGCTTTTGCATTGCTTGCGCGGGGCCGATCTATGTCGCGTTCCCGTTGCCGGACGCCGATTCGGAATTCCCTGGCCGCTCTTCAGCCTTCACTCACCCTTGGGACGACGTCCCTCAGGATCAACGTGCCTGCCGACACTTGCCTGGGAGGCTCACCTTCGCCCTCAACCCGATCTCCATTCGCTCCCCGCTGCTGGCTTTGTTTAACCATCGCCGGCTTCGGATCATCGTTCCCGGTTCGCTGTCGCTTGCGAGGCTTGCTGTTCCTTCTGACCTCCTGGAACCTTCTAAATGATGCTCCTTAAGCGCGGCGAAGTCAATGATGACGTTTGCGTGAACCACTTGTTTTCCTCAAGTGAACTCACCTATGGAATCAATGGCTTGCCAGTATTCCTGTTGAAAACGCTGTGGATAAAACGTGGGGGAGAAAACATGTTCAAAGCAGGCGCTCATTTCCCGCGCCAGGCGCGCCGGCTCTGGTCTCTACCGGTGCGTTTCTTCGTGCATGAGTTTCGGCGCGGCCCGCAGTTGCGCCTCCTCGAGGCGCCGGGTCTCCTGCCACGTGAAGATCATGCGGTGCACGACGGTGATATTGGCGAGCACCGCGATCACCCACAATACCGGCGCCATGCGATCGAACAGAGCGCCAATGATCAACAACACCACGCGCTCCGGCCGCTCCGTGAAACCGACCTTGCAGGTGGGGATGGCGTTCTCGGCGCGGGAGCGCGTATAGCTCACCATCACCGAGCCGGTCATGACGATGGCCGTCAGCACGACATAAAACGGGCGGTTGACGTTGCCGTAGTACACCAGCAGGCCCATCAGCAGTGCGAGGTCGGAATAGCGGTCGAGGACGGAGTCGAAGAAACCTCCGAACCGGGTCACCTGGTTGGTGGCGCGCGCCACGCGGCCATCCACCATGTCAAACAGACCCGCGCCGATGATCACGAATCCGGCGGCGCGGAATCGCCCGGCGGCCAGCAGGACGGCGGCGACCACGTTGATCACCAGCCCCAGAAACGTGAGCACGTTGGGGTGGATCTTCGACAGGGCCAGTCCATGCACGATCAGCCGGATGATCCGGTTGCAGACCGTACCGATGATGCGAGTATAGGTCATACGAGACTTCACACCGCGGCGTCGTGAATCGTCTTCACCTTCAGTATCTCCATTTCCCGCGCGCCGCCCGGGATCTGGATCTTCACCGAATCCCCCGCCTTCCTGCCCAGCAGACCCTTGCCGATCGGAGAGCTGGTGGAGATGCGGCCGTTGGCCAGGTCGGCCTCCTCGCTGGTCACCAGATGGTAGGTGGCTTCCTCGTCCTTGTCCACATCGAGCACGGTGACCGTGGAGCCCAGACCGGCGCGGTCGCGCGGGATGCGCGACATGTCGATCATCGAGAACTCGCGCAGCCGGGCCCGTAAATGGCCCAGCTTCGCATTCACCAGACCCTGGCGCTCCTTGGCGGCGTGATATTCCGCGTTTTCGCTGAGGTCGCCGTGCTGGCGCGCCTTCAGGATTTCTTTCGGTAGCTCGTTGCGCAGTTCGTACTCGAGCGCCGTGATTTCCTCCTCCAGCTTTTTCTTCAGATCTTTCATTCCAACAGGCCTTGAAGTCATTATAAGCGCAAAGGCCGCGAACCCCGTCGCCATGGATATGCGGCGCCAGCCCCGTACTCCCAGGGGGCCGCGCAAACGCGGCTGCCGCCGCGTGTCCAGGAATCAGGAGCGCGCGTTCAGACGGAAAACCGTGAAAGACAGGTACGTGGCGAACAGGACCCAGAGCAGATACGGCGTCAGCAGGAGCGCGGCGATCCACGAGGCCGGGAAGACCTGCACCATGATCGTGGCCACCGAGATGGCCAGCAGCACCGCGTCGAGCGTGGCCGAGCCCATCTGATGCTGCACGAAGAACAGGTAACTGAAAGCCGCATTCAGGAAGGCGTTCACCAGGTACAGCGCCGCCACTTCGCCGCGGTCCCGCACGGGGCTGTCATCCCAGGCCAGAATCGCCGAGATGCACGTCAGCACGGACAGGATGGTCCACATGCCGGTGATGATCTTCGCCGGCGGCATCCAGGAGGGAATGCGCAAGGTCCGGAACCAGGGGATGCCGCTGCGCGTGATCAGGCTTCCGGCCATCACCACGGCGATGGCGATGAGCGGGATGAGAATATAGTGAACCTGCATCGGGCGCCGGAACCGGGAGAGGCGGGCGGGGAACCGCCCGCGCTCAGGCTACTGCTTGACGTAGATGGTCGTCTGGATGTGGTTGCCAGCCGTATCGAGGTTGCTGTAGAAGCCGTCCATGCCCACCAGCACCACCACCGCACCCGGAGACGCGTCAGCCGGCACTTTGGCATTGATTTGCCACAGGCCGACATAGTTGGGCGCCAGACCCGAGTACTGCACGTCCGATGGGTTCAGGAAATTCGGACCGTTGATGTACACCAGAGGCGTCTCGGCAGTAGGCGTAGCGACGGTGGGTGCCGTACCGTCCGGCGGTGCGCCTGCGACGAAGCCCTGTCCCGTGCCAAAGAGCGAGATGAACTGCCCCGCTTTCACCGGGTTCTTCGCGCTGTTGATGCTTCCGTCGGGGTTGTTGAGCGCCAACACCTGACCCACACCGGAGGCGTCGGCCGCGAACAATGCCGGCGACGCAGCCTGGATGTTGAAAAAGCTGCTGGCGAGGATCTGGCCCGTGGAGGCCTGCACCGTCTGCACCTCGGTCAGGCCGACAGGCGTGGCCATGGGAATCTGAAAGTTGATCTGTGTAGGCGAGGCGTAGAGCAGCGGCGCGGCTACCCCTTCCACCAGCACCTGCACATCACCGAGCGTGGTGGAGAGGGGCAGGGACGACGCGGGTACCGTGGCCGGTCCGAACATGGCGGTTCCGTGGTGAAACAGGCTGGCCAGCATACCCGGCGCGTAACGCAGGAAATAGTTGGCCGAACTCTTCATGTCCATCACCGGGTAGTAGAAAGCGACCCGGTTGGTGGATTCGGCAATGACCGGGTTTCCTAACGGATCGAACGTCACCGCCAGGGGTTCCGCGGATGCCACGCCGGAGACGGGCGCCGGATTGGCAACCAGTTGGCTGAACGGCGGGTACTGCAGCACCGCGTTGCCCCCGGTATTGGCCACCCACACCTGGCCGGTGACGCTGCTGACGGAAACGCCCACCGGAGCCGTCAGACTGGTCAGAGAAAAAGAAGGACTGGGGTCCACCGCAGGTGTGGACGCGTTCGCGTAGACGGCAATGCGATTGTTGCCGGTGTCGGCGACGTACAGGTTGTCCTGCGCATCGGTGGCCATGAGACGAGGGCCGTTCAGGCCGTTGTTCGCCGGCGTTCCCGAGCTGGTAAAGAAGAAGTTGAGCTGGCCGAGAACTCCGGCGGCCGCCTGGCCGTTGACGAAATCGCCGCCAGACGGCTGGGTGAACAGGAGGATACGGTTGAAGCCGATATCGGAAACCAGCACTTGTCCCGAAGCCGTCACGGCCACGCCATAGGGCGCGTTCATGGTTCGTTGACCGGGATCGGGGAAATACGATATAAAATCGGCCTGCCCAAGCACCAGATTCGCGTGCAATTGTCCGGTCTGTGCGAACGGCGGCGGGAACCGCAACACACGCGAGTTGCCGGTGTCGGCCACCCAGAGATTGCCGCTCGCGTCCAGAGCCAGACCCTCCGGCACCGATAAGCCGGAGTTGTTGGGTACACCGATAATCAGGCCATTCCTGGTCTCGGTGGTGGTGGCCGGGTAATTCACGATGCGACGGCTGAAGTCCGGCTGGCCGATCACGATGTCCGCCTTCGTCCCGGGGCCGACCTTCCGGTAGTCGGCGAAACCGAGAACGCGATTGTTGCCGGGATCGGAAACATACATGTGCGGCGGGTTGGAAGTGGGATCGATGACCACGGCGCCGCCCGGGTAGGGCACGCTCACCCCTCCCGAGCTCACGTTCGTGGCAAAGAAGTAGAACTCGCGGCCTTCAATGAGGTTCGGAGCGTCATAGGGGAAATCGGTCTGGCCGAGGACGCCTGTGGCCGTGGTGGCAACGACATCCTGAGATGCCTGCGGGAACGCCAGTACGCGATGGTTGCTCCCATCGGCGACGAACAGAGTCGAGCCCGTCCACACGGCCGTCACCGGGTTGAACAGAGATGAGGCATCCGCTTCCACCCCACCGTGGTTTGGCGACCTCGACAACATGTCCGGCTGGCCAATGACCACATTCGCCGAGGGCGAGAAGGAAGAGGCCTCCAACGGCCACTGACTGAACGGGGCGTACCCGACGATGCGGTGGTTCCCGGTATCCACGACATAGGGGTTGTCACCCACAACCACCACGCCGTTCGGCGGGGTGCTTGAACTGCCCAGCGTGCCCGCGGTGATTGACGGGGGAATGGGCTGCTGCGCCGTAGGCGGGATCACGCCCATAATCCGCAGCGCCGCCTGGCCATTGGCCACGGGAACGTCGAAGACGAGCACGCGATTCACTGCGTCCGCCACGTACAGGCGCCCTTCCTTGTCGATGGCCAGCCCGGCAGGTTGCGCGATGTAGTCCTTTTGCGTGGGGTCCAGGCCGCTGTTGGGCAGCCCGTTGGAGCCGAAGGTGGACTGCCCGAGAACCAGATCCGCCAACGGCGCAAAACCGCCGCTTTGCAGCACGGCCTTCGGGAATCTCAGGACACGATTGTTGCAGGCGTCGGAAACGTACAGGTTTCCCGACGAGTCAAAGACCATGCCCGTCCGGTAAACGCTTCCACTCGTCGACAGACAAATAGAGCTGGCGGTCGGTGGCGTGGTCCCCTGGTTCGGATACACGCTGGACAGATCCTTCTGGCCGATGACCAGATCGGGTTGGAATACATCCGTGGTCTGATTGAACGGCTGGGGAAACCTGAGGATGCGGTTATTGCCCGCATCGGCCACATAGAGGTTCCCGGAGTCGTCCACGGCTACCCCGTCCGGGGTCCGGAATCCCGCAATAAGGTCCGTTCCGGGGCCCCTGGGAAGCGTCGAGTACTTGTCGCGCTGGCCGAGAACAAGGTCGGCGGGATCGCCGTTCTGGAAACCGGTGGCGTTCTTCCAGGCAAGGATGCGGTTATTCACCGTGTCGGCTACGTAGAGGATGGGAGGATTGGCCGACATGTCCACGGCCACCGACTGCGGCGAGTTGAGTTCCCGGCCCTCGACCAGGTTGGGAGCGATCGCCGTCTGAGTGGTCTGTTGCAACACCGCCTGCCCGACAATCCGCGACGGGACGCTGTTGTAGACGACATCGCCGAACAGAAGCGAGACGGGGATAACGGGAGCACAGAGGCACAGCACAAGAACGCGCATATTCATTGGTTTCCTGACCGGGACGCATGCGGGCAGCGTCTCGTTTATACATAACACATTGCTTTCGAGCCCGGCCAGCAATGCAGTATGGGAATCTCCCGATCTCGGGGAAACACCCTGGCCGGATCGACCGCTGACCTGACCCGCTTAACGCGCCGGCGCCGGAACGGGCGTCAGGTCGCGGCTGCTGATGATCCGGTCCACGATACCGTAGTTGAGCGCCTGTTCCGGGTCCATGATGTAGTCGCGATCGACGTCGCGTTCGATCTTTTCCATGGCCTGTCCCGTTGCATTGGAGAGAATCTCGTTCAGACTCTGCCGCATACGTAGAATCTCACGGGCGTAGATGTCGATATCAGTGGCCTGGCCGGCCAGGCCGCTCATGGAGGGCTGGTGGATTAAGATGCGCGAATGCGGCAGCGTGAAGCGTTTTCCTTTGGTACCGCAGGCGAGGAGCACGGCGGCCATCGAAGCCGCCTGGCCAATGCAGTAGGTGACGATGTCCGGCTCCACCAGGTTCATGGTGTCCAGAATGGCCAGACCGGCCGTGATCGACCCTCCCGGCGAATTGATGTAGAGAGAGATGTCCTTCTCGGGATCCTCCGCCGCCAGAAACAGCATCTGCGCCATCACCAGGTTCGCGACGTTGTCGTCAATGGGCGTGCCCAGGAAGATGATGTTCTCCTTCAGCAGGCGCGAGTAAATGTCAAAGGCGCGCTCGCCGCGCGAGGTCTGCTCCACCACCATGGGCACAAGTACGGAATTCTGCATGCGGCTCCTTCTTTCACCCATCATACGTGATTACGGTTGCCAGCCCATCCGTTTCCGCAATTCGGTGACCTGTGCAATGTGGTGCCGCCCGTGCCAGGCATGCATGGGCAGCGTGGCTTCGAGAGTGAACGCCCCGCGTTGAGGATGGCGCAGCATGCGGCCCCATTCCGCGGGGTTCAACGAGCGGAACAGCGCGACCCACCGCCGGTGCAATCCGTCCAGCAGCAAGAGCGAAGGCTCACGCGGATCCGAGCGCGCATCTTCCAGCCCGGCCCAGCGGTTCTCGTCCCAGGCGGTGACCACCGGGTCGTCTTCGGTGAGCGCAAGGCGGGTGCGGATGTACCAGTTCAGGTGACTGTCGGCAAGGTGGTGCACAACCTGACGGACGGTCCAGCCTCCAGGGCGATAGGCCGTGTCGAGCTGGCCTGCGGTGAGACCGGCAGTGGCCAGACGAAGCAGGCCGGGAGCCTGGCCGGGAGCCTTTTCCATCTGCGACAGGAACTCGCGCCGGTCGTCGCCGGTGATCTGGAGAGAGGGCTGAAACGAGCCGATGGGATAACGGAGATCCGACACGTACCACTGTAACCAGGCGGCGGAAAATAGGGCGGACGCTCATAACGGGTGAAGAGGGTGCTGAGCGTCCGCCGCCGTAACGGGGATATGCCTATATGAACGCGACCCCTGCGTATGAAGTTACGCTGCGGCTGGCTGTATTCAGTAAGAGAGTGTAAAGCCACCAGGGAACCATTGGGCGGCTCGTTCGTATAAGAAGCTTATGAACAACTTCTGGCGGGACTCCCGTTTTGGCCTGCGGCTGCTGGCGAAGAACAAGAGCTTCACCGCGGTTGCCGTCCTCGCCCTGGCGCTGGGGATCGGCCCCAATACAGCTATCTTCAGCGTGATCTATGCCACGCTGCTGGCCCCCATGCCCTATCCCAACCCCGACCAGCTCGTAGTGGTATGGTCTCGGATCAATGGCGCCGGGCGGAACGTGGTCTCCGCCGGCGACTTCCTCGACTGGCAGAGGGAGAGCACGGCCTTCCAGGGGATCGGCGCCGCCAGTGGCTCGCAATACAACCTGGCCACTGCCCAGGAGCCCGAACAGGTGCAAGCGCAAGTTTCGACACCCGGCTTTCTGGGGCTCTTCGGGTACACTCCCCAGTTGGGACGGGCTGACTTCCTGAAGGAAGAGGGACAAGCCGGCCGCGATCATGTCGTGATTCTGAGCAGTCGTCTGTGGAAGCGGCGCTTCGGCTCCGACCCGGGCATCATCGGCCGGCAGATCCGCATGAACGACAAACCGTACACGGTGGTGGGAGTGCTGGGCGCTGGCCAGGCAGACCGGCTGCAGCAGGAGATGTGGGTGCCGCTGGTGTTCAAGCCGGAGCAGATCAATCACGATTTTCACTGGCTGATCGTGCTCGCGCGCATGAAGAACGGCGTCACGCTGAAGCAGGCGCAGACGAGCATGGACGCGGTGACGCGGCACATCGCGCAGGTTTATCCGCAGTCGAACAGCAAATGGACGGCCAGCGTGGAGCCGCTGCAGAACGACTTCCTGAGCAGGGATACGCGTACGCACATGTGGCTGCTGATGGGCGCGGTGGGCTTCGTGCTGTTGATCGCCTGCGTGAACGTGGCCAATCTGCTGCTGGCACGCGGCACGTCCCGTCAGAAGGAGGTGGCGGTGCGGGCCTCGCTGGGCGCCAACCGAAGCCAGTTAGTGCGGCAGTTGCTCACCGAGAGCCTGGCTCTGGCGGTGATCGGCGGCGCGTTGGGCGTAGCCATGGGCTGGGCGATCCTGAGAGCGTTGATGGCCCTGATGCCGCAGTACACTCTGCCTTCGGAGGCCGATGTGGGGCTGAACCTGCCCGTGCTTGCGTTCACACTGGGCGCGACGTTGCTCGCGGGAGTTCTGTTCGGCTGCGCGCCGGCCTGGCAGGCCACACGACTCGACCTGGTTGAGCCGCTGAAGGAAAGCGGACGCTCCATGGGCGGCGGTGGGCGGCATCGTCTTCGGCGGGCCCTGGTGGTGGTGGAGTTCGCCCTCGCGCTGTCCCTGCTGACCGGCGCCGGCCTGGCCATCCACAGCTTCTGGAACCAGACCCAGGCCGACATGGGCTTCCGTGGCGATCATGTGCTCACCTTCAACCTGCCCGTGCCCGGCGATCGTTTCAAAGAGGCCGCGAAGATCAACGGGTTCTACCGCCAGTTGCTGGAGCGGATTGAGGCGCTTCCGGGCGTACAGCGAGCCATGGCGGGCACGGGCATGCCGCTGGATGGTACGTATTTCGGCATGCCCTTCAGCATCGCCGGCAAGCCGGTGAGCGATCCCTCTGCGCGTCCCGGCGCGGGCTTCCAGATGGTGACCGCAGGGTACTACCAGACCTTCGGGATCAAGGTGGTCCGCGGCCGCGCCATCAACGAACAGGACGTGGCGGGCAGCGTGCGCGTGGCCATGGTGAACGAGAACTTCATCCACCGCTTCCTGCCGGGCGTGGACCCGTTGCGGCAGCGCATCCTGGTGGAGGAACTGATTCCCGGCGTCACCCGGCTGGGACCGAATCTGGAGTGGCAGATTGTGGGCGTGTTTCGCGACGTGCGCGCTCCCGAAATCCTGAAGGATTCCGATTATCCGGAGATCGACGTGCCTTTCTACCAGAGTCCCTGGCCGGGTGCGGTGATGGCGGTGCGAACCTCCGGCGATCCGGCGGCCATGCAAAAGAGCATTGCGGCCGCCATCCACACGGTGGATCCTTCGATGCCGCTGGCGCAGGTGCGGACCATGGACCAGGTGATGGACGAGCATCTGTCGGGAGATCGCTTCAGCGCGGTCCTGTACGTGAGCTTCGCCGGCGTGGCGCTGTTGTTGGCGGCCGTCGGCATCTACGGCGTGATGGCCTTCGCCGTGGCGCAGCGCACGCACGAGATCGGGTTGCGCATGGCGCTCGGTGCGGACCGCGGGCGTGTGCTCGGGCTGGTGCTGCGGGAAGGCATGACCCTGGCTGTGGCTGGACTGGCGGTGGGACTGGCCGGCGCATGGTTCGTGGGCCGCGCGATGAAGAGCGTTCTCTATGGTACGGGCACCATCGACCACACGGCCCTGAGCGTGGTGGCCGCGGTGCTGCTGGTCTCGGCGCTGCTGGCCTGCTGGTTCCCGGCGCGGCGAGCGACGGCCGTCGATCCGATTGCCGCCTTGCGCGAGGAGTAACCGAGCCGCGACGGCAACGGAGCTTTCACACCAATCACGGAGCGGAGCCGGCGATGCCTTTCCAGGAGCCAGGTGCTGGTCGCTCAGTGAGGTGTGTCGCCGCCCTCCACCGCCGCCTTGAGCCGCGCGAGGGCGTCGTCCCATTGCCGGGAGAGGCGGTCCAGAAAAGCCCGCGCCTGCTCCATCTGACGCCGGTCGAGCGACCAGTGTTGCTCGCGTCCGCGGCGTGATCCGTGCGCCAGTCCGGCGCCGGCCAGAACGTGCAGGTGCCTGGTGACGGCCTGACGCGTGATCCCGGTTCCCGAAACGAGCTCCGTGATGGACAGGGGCTCGCCCCGGGCCAGGCGCACAACCAGGCGCAACCGGATCTCATCGCCCAGCGCGGCAAACAGCGTTGCCGAGTCTTTTTCGGGCAACCTACGCGGGCTCATCGAAGTACCGGCCCAGGGACGCCATCTGCACCTGCCAGCCGCCCTCGTTCTGCTTGAACACTCGGGACTGGCGGTCGGCGAAGAGCCGGTCAAAGCCCGATTCGGTGACCGTGACCAGCGTGCCGCCCTCCGCGTCTTCGAGCACGAACTCCACCAGCGTCATCGGCTCGGCGGAGAGATCCTCCCCGGGCAGTTTGACGCCCGGGTGCCAGCGCCAGGAGAAGCGCTGCTCGGGAACCATCTCCACAATGTCCACGAAAAACTCCACGTTTTCGTAGCCTTCGTGGGTGGAGACGAGGCGCACGCGGGTGCCCGGTTGAAACGTGGTCTCGCCGGTCCGGGCGTGGAACCACTGGCAGAATTCCGGGACGCCGGTAAGGGCGCGCCAGACGCGGGACCGCGGGGCGCGGATGAGAGTCTTTCGTTCAATCTGGTTCACGCAACCTCCAGGTTGCATGATACGCGATATTTCCGCAGATATGCAACCGCAAAGTTGCATGTCGCAGGAACGCCCCTACTGCAGTTTGCCCTTCACGAACAGAACCGATTTCTCCAGCGCGTCCAGCGCCGCGTCCATCAGAATCTCGCCGTGCGGCAGGTCGGGGCGCTTCTGACCCTGAGGTCCGAGGCAGAAATCGTGATAGCCGTTCTCGTAGACCTCCATGCGTACCGACTTGCCAGCCGCGGCGAGCGCATCGTGCAGCATGGTGGCCACCGGCAACAAACCGTCCGCGGCGCCCTGCAGAATCAGGATCGGGGTGTGGATCGGCTCGATGTTCTTGCGCGAAATCTCGGCGTCGGGCGCTGCGTGCGGGCCGGGTGGGAATTTCATCCCCAGAAACCAGATGGCCGCGGGCGCGCCCACGATCGCCGAATTCACCGTCATGCGGGAGACCAGTTGCATCACCAGGTTGCCACCCAGGCTGACTCCGTAGAGATTGAGACGGCCGGGATCCACATACGGCAGCGCCTTTACATAATCGATCACCGCCAGCCCGTCGTCGATGGCGGTAACCATCCCGTTCGCCGATGGCGCGGACATCAGGTTCATATCGCCGCCCCGATAATCGGCCACCACGACGACATATCCTTCCTGCAGGAACCGTTCCCAGACGGGCCCGCCATGGTCGCCCCGCGACCATCCCACCAGTTGTGCCATGCCTCGTCCGCCCGGCGCACCGTGAAACATGACGATGGCGGGATAGAGGCCGTCGCCTTTGGGCTTGCGAATCGCGGCGGCAATGTACAGGCCGTCTTTGGCCTTGATGTAAGTCTGCTGTACCGGCGAATCGGCCTCGCTGACAACGTGGATGTATTTTTCGTGCGGTACCGGAGTGGTGCTCCCCGGATTGTGATGGATCTCGCCGAAAGCAACGGCGGCACACAGAAGAGAGAGAAACGCTCTGCTCATCTTAAAGGCACCCACGCCTACTCGCTGAACAGGCCCTCGAACAGCACACTCGACAGGTAGCGTTCGCCCGAATCGGGCAGCACCACCACCATCAGCTTCCCTTTCATCTCGGGCTCCTGGGCCACTTTCACCGCGCCGGCCACCGCCGCGCCGCAGGAGATGCCGGACAGGATGCCCTCCTCGCGCGACAAGCGCCGGGCCATCTCGATGGACTCTTCGTTGGTCACCTGCACCACGCGGTCCACCACGGAGAGATCCAGCGTGTCCGGAATGAATCCCGCTCCGAGGCCCTGAATCTTGTGCGGCCCCGGCTTCAGCGGCTCGCCGTTCTTCGCTTGAGTGATCACCGGGCTGTTGGAGGGTTCCACCGCCACCGCAAGAATCGGCTTCTTTCTCTCGTTCTTGATGTAGCGCGACACGCCGGTGATGGTTCCGCCGGTGCCCACTCCGGAAACCAGAACGTCAATCTGACCGTCAGTGTCGTCCCAGATCTCCGGCCCGGTGGTGCGGAAATGAATCTCCGGGTTGGCCGGGTTCTTGAACTGCTGCAGCAGGACGTAGCGATCGGGATCGGAGGCGAGGATCTCCTCGGCTTTGGCGATGGCGCCTTTCATGCCCAGCGCCCCTTCGGTCAGGATCAGATTCGCGCCAAGAGCCTTCAGCACCTTGCGCCGCTCCAGCGACATGGTCTCCGGCATGGTCAGCGTGATGGGGTAGCCGCGGGCCGCCGCCACGAATGCGAGCGCGATCCCGGTGTTGCCGCTGGTGGGCTCGATCAGTTCCTTGCCGGGCTTGAGTACGCCGCGCTTTTCGGCGTCCCAGATCATGGCGGCGCCGATGCGATCTTTCACCGAGTAGGCCGGTCCCCGGCCTTCAATCTTGGCGAGCATGGTGACGGGCGCGCCGTCGACGACGCGGTTGAGCCGCACCAGAGGGGTCCTGCCGATGCTGAGTGAATTGTCTTCGAAGTACATTAGATCTCCCAGTTGGGGATGTAGCGCGCCTGGTTTTCCTGCCAGGCGCGGCAGAGTTCGGAAAACGTAGTGCGGTCGACAATGTTGGCGATGCAGCCATCGATGCGGCGCCACATGTCGGCGAAGGGATCGTCATCGTTGTTGGCGCCTTGCTTCGGCGGGTTGTTCTTCCCGGCGCCTTCGATGAAGCGAAGCACTTCTCCCACCGTGATGGCCTCAGGCGGGCGTGCCAGCAAATAGCCGCCCTCGGCGCCGCGGCGCGACTCCACGAACCCGCCCTGTTTCAGACCGGCGAGGATCAGCTCCAGGAACTTCTGCGGGATACGCTGGCGTTTGGCGATCCCGGCGATTTTGACCGGTTCGCGAGTGCGTTGCAGGGAGAGGTCGAAGAGTGCGTGCAGCGCGTACTCGCCTTTCACAGAGATGTGCATGGGCTTAGTAGAGATTGTAGTCTAATTCGGGGACGTTCACCTCAATCCCCAATTAGAGAGATTCGCGTCGCTCCCGGCACATCAGGGTTATGGCGCGTCGTCCCCGAATTGTTGTTCCCGGCGTCCCGGTCCACGTTGTGCAGCGAGGGAATCACTGCGAAGACGTGTTCTTCTCCGACCTGGATCGCCGTATCTTCCTGAAGCTGCTGGAAAAGCACAGCCAGCGCTATGGCCTGCGCATTCAGGGCTACTGCCTGATGACGAACCACTACCACGTCATCTGCGAGCCGGCAAGAGAGAACTCCCTGGCGTACACGTTCCGGCTCACCAACGCCGAGTACTCAAGGTGGATTCAGGTCCAGCGCGGCCAAAGCGGCCAGCTCTGGCAAGGACGCTACCGCTCCTGCATTCTGGACGAGCCGCACTTCCGGTATGCGTTGTGCTATGTCGAGCAGAACCCCGTCCGGGCGGGGATGGTGCAGCTCGCACTGGATTGGCCCTGGTCGAGTGCCGCAGCGCACGTCGGGGAGCGGCCGACTCCTATCTCCCTCGATATGAGCGCCTGGCAGAGAACCCACTCGCCGCGGGGATGGGCGGAGGTACTCAGGCTCGGCATCACCGACGCCGCATTCGCCGAACGGTTCCGGCAAGCGAACCAGACAGGCAGGCCGATTGGGTCGGTCGAGTTCCTGCAGAGGATGGAAGTCTGCCTCGGGCGGCCACTCGGACCGCAGAAGCGCGGGCCCAAGGTGCGGGCCCTAATTGGGGATTGAGGTGTACGTCCCCGAATTAGAATTAGAATTTGACCGGGATAATGACTTCAAAGTGGACGGTTGAGTCCGTCTACTTCTTGCAGCCCGCTTGCTGCGGTGAACATTCTGCCGGCCTTCAGGCGGTGGGGCATTGACTCCACCGCGGCTCGCAACGCCCGCAGCGGCGTAATATGATGAGTCCGCATGGTCGGAAAGGATAGTCTCCGGCCAGGCGCGAACCGGAATCGCCATGGGTTTTTGGCCAGCGACGGAAGCAGCCGAAAATGTTCCGGCACGGCCTTGTACGCCCGCGTTTCGACGAACGAACAGCACGCTGCCCATGCCCAACCGGCCATTCGCGAACCCGAACCGTCGCCGTGATTTGTAATAGACTGCGGGGGAATGAGAATCTTCGTGGCAAGACGTGTCGTCTGGGCGGCGGCGATCTCTCTCGTTTCTGCGGCCGGCTGCGCCGTACTGGCCCTCTTCGTCATGCGCGGCACGCTCAGCAGCGATGTGGGCACCACGATCGCCTTAGCGATCGTCTACATGCTGCCGTTAATGGCATTGCAGGCCGCGACCGAGAAAGCGCTACGGCGGTGGGCGGACGCATCGCGGTTTCCGGTCGACTGGATCGTGTATGGCGGGGCGAAGGTGACACTCGGCCTGGTGGTCGCCGGGATCGGCAGTTCGCTGGCGTTGCTGCTTGGGATTGTGAGGAAATGGCAGGACTTGTACCTGCCGAACCGCATGGTGGTTGTCGTGTCGGTGATCGTCGCGTGCCTGATCCGGTTGTACAGCACCACCCGGAGCCGACTCGAGGAGCGCAACCGGCAGCTCGAAGAGAAAGTGGAAGCCGAGGCCCGCACCCTGCGGCTTCATGAGCAGGATTTCGAGCACGCTCGCGAGATTCAGCAGGCGCTGATGCCGAAGCAGTTGCCGGAGATTCCGGGATGCCAGCTTGCCGCCGGATGCCAGCCCGCGCGCAACGTAGGGGGAGACTACTATGACGCCATCCGCCTCGGGGATTCTTCCGTCGCGATTGCCATCGGCGATGTTTCCGGCAAAGGAATGGCTGCGGCGCTGCTCATGTCGAACCTGCAGGCGATTGTGCGCGCCTTTGCTCCCGGCGGACTTGCACCGCACGAGTTGTGCGCAAAAGCCAATCGGCTAATCGCCGCCAATGTCGCTCCGGGGAAATACATCACCTTCTTCTACGCCGTTGTAGACGCCGCGCGCCTGCGTCTCGACTATTGCAACGCAGGCCACAACCCGCCGATGCTGCAACATCGCGACCGCACGCTGGAGACTCTCGGCGAAGGCGGCCCGGTACTTGGCGTGTTTCCGGGCGCGTGCTATGCGGGCGGGACCGCGGAGCTGCGGCCAGGCGATTGTCTGGTGCTCTTCACGGACGGCATCACTGAAGCAATGAATGCCAAAGACGAGGAGTTCGGTGAGGAGCGGCTGATGGCATTGCTGAGCCAGCGGTCCGGCAGCGCGGACGAATACTGGAGGCAGATCGTGGCGGCGGCGACGCAGTTCTCAAATGGCGCGTTCCACGACGACGCGACTGTGCTGGTTCTGACGGTGAACTGAGGTGGGGATGGGTAGTGCAACACCGCTGCGTCTGATTCACGCACGCCTGCCGAAAGGTCACCGTATGCTGAGTCCGAAAGCATCTCGAGGAAACATTCTATGCGAACCATCGCGATCATTGGCTTGCTGGTGCTCATCAGCGCTTTCGGACAAGCCCCGCGCCCGGAGGGGCGCGCCTGGACTCTGCCTTCCTCCCTCCCCCTGAAACAGGACGGGCCGCACACGTGGCGCTTCATTTGCGACTATTACAATCTCGACGTCAGGGGCCATCGCACCGGACAGCAGCGGCTCTCGGCGCTGTACACGCGCGGGCTTCCCGGCGACATGGTGCGCTGGAACGACGTCACCATCGCGGCCTCTGACAGCTCTGGCAAGCTCGGCCCGGCGCAGAAGCGGGAGTTCATGGAGGGCTTCAGCTATCCTTATTCGAAAGTGGCCGAGGACGCCAGACCCGAGTTCTTCGGCATCTTCCCACCTGCTGCGATCAAGGAGCGCAACCTGGTCTGGGACACGCACATGTTCGAGGACTTCGGACAGGGCCACTTCGATCACCTGACACTGAACACTCCATACCATGTGCCCGCCGTCGAGGACGCTCCTCTGGCGGGCCTGGGTACCTTCCACAACAAGGACCTTTCGCATAGGCACTTTCGAACCGGTGGCGAAGTAGTCGCATCAACGGCCCCCGGCACGGAGATCAACATGCCCCTGGCAGGAGAGCGGTCAGCAGACTGCGCAGGACGACGCGCGAACGGCGCGATCGGGTCCGTCGCTGGAATGCAGTTCCGTGGCGAGCGTCATGCTGCACCGCTCGCGATCTTCGTGCGAGTGGGCCAGTTGCATGCAGGCGGGGCAGTGCACCACGATCCTTCGCTCCTCGGGCGGGTCAGCCCTCGACCTGTTCCGCTCCTTCACCACCAGAGTCTGGTCCGGGTGAAAGCGGCATGCCACGCGATCGACACTCACGCTGTCTTTCGCCACTTCGCGGACGCGCATGAAATGCGTGTTCGACATCCTACTCTATTGTGCCCCAGGTTGGGCTGCGGGACGGACAATTCGTGGTTGAGGTGCCCGTCGCCGAGCCTCGAATTCCCAGGAACGGACAACTGTGCGGTGTTACGAATCCGTTACGATACTGATTCCGCTGGAGATGTAGTAATTCCGCCGATGGCATAACAATTGCACTCAGTGGCGGAGACCCCATGTTGACATCCGTCAAACACGCCTTCCGGGTACTGCGCAAGGACCCCGGCTTCACCGCCGTGGCCATCTGTTCCATGGCCATCGGCATTGGCGCGACATCGGCCATGTTCAGCTTCGCCGATGCGATTCTGCTGAGGCCGCTGTCGGTCACCGAACCCGACCGCGTGGTCGCGATTAACACCAAAACGTCGGCGCAGTGGGGCGTCAACACCAAAGTGTCCTACCCGGATTATGCCGATCTGCGCGACCGCAACCGCAGCTTCGAGGACCTGGTGGCGGCTTCCTACACGAGGTTCGGTTTCAGCCCCGACTCCCGCACTCTGCCGCGCATGAAGTTCGGCTATTTCGTTTCGGGCAACTTCTTCCGCGTGCTGGGCGTGCAACCGGCGCTCGGCCGCGCCTTTCGTCCCGATGAGGATCAGGTGGAGGGGCGCGATGCCGTGGTCGTCCTCGGCCACGACTTCTGGGTAAGCCAGTACAACGCCAGCCCGTCCGTTCTCGGTTCCAGAATCCGGCTGAACGGAGTCGAGTTCACCGTGATCGGCGTGACGCCCGAACATTTCACCGGAGTCGATCTGGTGATGCGCCCCACCATGTTCGTTCCGCTGGCCATGTCGCCGCGCATGGTGCCGAAGAACATTCTTCGGGACCGCGACACCGGAGGGCTGATCGTCAAGGGCCGGCTGAAGCCGGGCGTCAGCGTGGACCAGGCGCGGGCCGATATCGCGGCCCTCGCGCCCGGACTGCAGAAGCTGCATAAGCAGTTGAGCAGCGATCAGCTCCTCAAGGCGGAGACCGAGCTGCAACTTCGCGTCGAGCAGGGGACCACGATCGTCCCCATGACCATCATGCTGGGCGCGCTGGGGCTCTGCGTTCTGATGGTGGCGTGTGCCAACGTCGCGGGTCTCCTGCTGAGCCGGGCTCGCACCCGGTCGCGCGAGATTGCGGTGCGCCTCGCCATCGGCGCCGGACGCGGCTCTCTGATCCGCCAGCTTCTGCTGGAGAATCTCCTGGTGGCCGTGGCCGGAGGGTTGGGGGGCGTGGTGATGGCTCAGGCCATGGCTGACTTCTGGCGCCGTATGCCGATTCCCTCCGACATACCTGTAGTTTTCGACATTGGCGTGGATCACCGTGTGCTGTGGTTCACGCTGGTGGTTTCGGTGCTGAGCACTCTGCTGTTCGGTCTGGCGCCCGCCTTGCGGGTGACTCGCCCGGACCTGGTTCCGGCGCTGAAAGCGGCCGACGCCGACAGCGGCGGAAAGCGGCGGTTCTGGGGCCGCAACACGATGGTGGCCGCACAGGTGGCGCTCTCGCTGGTTCTGCTGGCGGTGGCGGCCTCCCTGGTGCAGGGCTTCCGCGGTGAGTTGATGCAGGGGCCGGGCTTCCGTACCGATCGTCTGTTCCTCACCAGCTTCGACACGCAACTGGTTCACTACTCCGAAAAACAGACGCAGCGGTTTTACGACGATCTGCTGCGGACCACGCGTTCCGCGCCGGGCGTGCGGTCGGCGGCCCTCGTCTCCCAGGTGCCCATGGCCGGCATCGACAACGTCGAAGTCGTGGTGGACGGCTCGCCGATGCCCCACGGCGAACAGGCGCGCGCCGGATTGGGCACCTTCGTCAGCGATGGCTACTTCCGTACCATGGGCACGCCCATCCAGGCCGGTCGCGGCTTCGTCGAGTCGGACCGCGAGGACGCGCCAATGGTAGCCGTGGTGAACGAACACATGGCCAGGCACTACTGGCCGAAAGGAGACGTTCTGGGCAAGCATTTCCACCTGGGAACCGCCACCGGCCCGCTGATCGAAATCGTGGGGATCGCCAAAATGGCCAAGTACGCCTGGATCGCCGAGCCTCCCATGGACTTCGTCTACCTGCCCTTCCGGCAGCACCCGCGCTCCCAGATGGCGCTGCTGACTGAGTCGAACGCCCCGGACGCCGCAACGCTCGCGCCGGTGCTCCGCGACGTGGTGCGCGGCCTCGATCCGGACATGCCCGTGTTCGACGTCCGAACCATGCACAACCTCTACACGCTACGCGCGGTGAGCACGTCGACCATCATCACTCAGGTGGTGGCGGGCATGGGTCTGATGGGCCTGCTTTTGGCGGTGGTGGGGCTCTACGGTCTGGTGGCTTATTCGGTGAGCCGGCGCACGCGCGAGATCGGCATCCGCATGGCCATTGGCGCGGACCGGCGGAAAGTGGTGTGGATGGTGCTCCGGCAGGGGCTGCAGCTCGGCGTGGCCGGGGTGGCCGTGGGTCTGATTGTGAGTTTCTTCGCCTGCCGCCTGGTCACGTCGGCCCTCTCATTCGTCACGTTCGAACGCGTCGATCCCATGATCTTCGCCGCGCTTCCGCTGTTGCTTCTCATGGTCACGGTGCTGGCAACGTGGGCGCCGGCGCGCCGGGCGTCGCTGATCGATCCGATGCAAGCGCTGCGGGACGAGTAACTCCTTCGAGCTCGGCCAGCCGAGCGCGCAGGTACTTCATCTCGTGGTCCAAAAGCCGCTCGGCGCAACCGGCCACCACCCGCCGGCCGCGTTCCACGAGCGCCCGCCGGTAGTCCGCGTCCGGAGTGGTGAGGGCGATGTCGGCCAGCGCGCGCAGCAGGCGGAGACTGACGGCAACGTCGGTCTTCGAGTACATCCGGATCTGCTCGAACGCCGAATTGAGCAATCCCTCGTGACCGATCCATGGAACGGCGACGCGAACCACGCCGGGCGGGTCGTAGAGCAGAGGCTCCGGCAGCTCTCGCGACGCGAACCGGATCAGGATGCGGCTCAACTGATCCACGCAACTGATGGCCGTGGTGGGATCGTTCACCGCCGGCGAAATCGCCTTCAGCGCGATGTCGACAATTTGCAGGACTCCGAACTCCACATCCTGCTGCAGGGTTCGGGAAGGCCCCAGGTCGAAGGCGCCGCGCAATTCGGCGATGGCTTCGTCCGCCAGACTTCCGCTCTTCGACAGCACCACCAGCGGCGTTCCAGCCGGAACGAATTGACCCACGCGGCGATGAACGCGCATCCGGACATGATGGGTCTTCGCCAATGAGACCAGCCGTGCGGCGTCGATGAAACGGATGTAGCCCGAAGCCTCGCTCGGCACCACCGTTCCCGCCAGCCCATCCAGATTCGCATCGGTTACGGCTACCCGCGCCGGCTGGCGCGGCCACGGCATCGTATCGTCGATCACCGCTTCCGTCTCCGAGGCGATCCGGTCCACAATGTAATTCACGCTGATGGCCTGCGAGATGTGGTGAATGAAGAAAAGCAGCCAGCCTACGCAGGCGATGGCCAGCAGGATGGCGCCCAGCACGGTGGCCACCGGAGCCACCGGGTGCGGCAGGGATCGCGCCGCGGGCAGGGCCGCCGTGCAGTAGAGGAAGGTGCCCAGGAAGATGCCCAGCGTCCACTGCGTCACGCGGTCCCGCGAGAAGCTGATGATGATGCGCGGGGAGAATTGCATGGAAGCCAGCGTGAGCGTCATCAGCAGGATGGCAAACACGATGGACACAACCGTCATGATGGACCCGGCGATGCCGGCGAGGATGATCTGCGCCACCTGGGGATCGGCATGCGAGGGGAAGATCACCGCCGGAACCCAGTTGCTGATGGACGGCTGCAGCTCTTCCAGCCACGACAACAGCGCGCCCACGCAACCGAGTATCAGGGCGATGCCCATGGGACGGACGAGGAACCCGCCCCGCAGGTTGTACATCGCGTGGCGGACCAGCAATGGCAGACGCGTGTTCATGATGAACTTTGTATCAGTGTAGTTCAGCGCTCCGGGATGGTGAAACGGAAGGTGCTGCCCCGGCCCGGCTCGGATTCCACTCGGATGCGCCCGCCGTGCGCCTCCACAATTCGCTTGCACAGTGCCAGCCCAATGCCGGTGCCCGGGTATTCGTGGCCGTGCAGCCGTTTGAATGGCTCGAAAACGCGCTGGTGATAAGCGGGGTCGATTCCGATTCCGTTGTCGGCCACCGCGAACTCCCAGGAATCGCCGCTGCGGGCGGCGCTCACCCGTATCCGCGGCGGTTCTTCTTTCCGCCGGTACTTCAGCGCGTTGTCCAGCAGGTTCTGGAACAACTGCGTGATCTGCGACATATTGCCGCGAACCATCGGGAGCGGGTCGCACGCGATGACCCCGCCGCCTTCCTCCAGCGCGGGTTTCAGCGTCGAGATGGCGAAGTGGGCCATGCCGAAAGTGTCCACCTGCTCGTCGTAGGTCTGCCCTCCGGCGTTCACGCGGGACCACTTCACCAGGTCTTCAATCAGATTGCGCATGCGCTTGACGGCATCCTGGAGGAAGTGGAAGAGCTCGGCATTGGCCTCGTCCAGCGGGCCCGGCCAGTTGCGCTGCAACAACTGCGCGTAGGCGTGCACGGTGCGCAGGGGCTCCTGCAGGTCGTGACCGGCCAGCCATGCGAACTGCTGCAGTTCCTCTTCGCGGGCGCGCAGAGCTTCCTTTGCTTCGGCGAGCTGTCGTTCGAGCTCCTCTGACCTGGCCATTCTGTGTATGTTGCCGAGGATATCACGCAACGCGCGATTCCGGCTTCTGTGGCCGCATTTTTCGATATAGAATGCAGACATCCGCCAACGGACATGAAACGCTTCCTGCTCATACTGCTGTTGTGGCCCGGCCTGCGGGCGCAGCAGGCTGCGGACGTTCTCAAAATGGTCCGGGACGCGTACGCGAATCTGAAAACCGTGCACATGGTGGCGACGCGAACCGATACCGTGATGATGCCGGTTGGGACTGTTGGCCTGAGCAGCACCGACTACGAACTGGCCGAAGCGCCTGGTGGCAAGTACCTGGTTCGCTTGAAGCGCGGAGACGGCGAGTCGCTTGCCGTCAGCGATGGGTCCACCACGTGGAAGGCTCTGCCGAAGCAGAAGCGCTGGGCGAAGATTGAGGCGGCCGGCGTATCCGACGAAGAGGATGCTGGCGTGGACGCCAGCGCGGGGGACGCCGGGCGGCCTGAGGACCTTCATGAGGGCTTGGAGAACATGCTGGTTCGGCGCTACCCGACGATGGTCAGATTTGCGCAGGGCGCCGAGCTCGGGAAGGAAGAGAACGTCAAGGTGGGAGGCGCGAAGATCCGCTGCCGGATAGTTCGTCTGGTAACAGGCCCCGTGTCGCACGAATTGTGGGTGGACGAACAACGCGGGTTTGTCCTCGAGGACCGCCAGACGTCACGCCAGCAGTTGGGCAACGGCGCCGGGCAGGTTCAGATCACCGTGAAGATGAAGCACTTGGATGTGAACACCGAGGTGGACGCCGGCCTGTTCTCGTTCCAGCCGGAACGATCGTGGACCGAGGCGGAGATGCTGGTGCTTCCCGGCGAGGAGCGCATGGTGCTGACCGGCCAGAAGGCGGCGGACTTTGCCTTGAAGTCGCTCGACGGCGAGCCGGTGGAGCTGTCTTCTCTGCGCGGCAAGGTCGTCGTGCTCGATTTCTGGGCCACCTGGTGCGGGCCATGCCGCAGGGAGCTGCCCATTGTCGACAAGCTGCGCGAGGAGTTCGGCGACGATGTGCGGTTCCTGGGCATCAACGAGGAAGACAGCGGCACGGTGAAGGGCTTCTTGCGAAAGAGCGGCTACGGCATCACCATGCTGATGGACTCGAAGCACACCGTCAACCGGACGTATGGGGTCCACGCCATCCCCACGCTCTTCGTCATCGATCGGGACGGCGTCATCCGGCAGCACTTCATCGGCGGCCGGGAAGCGAAGGAGCTACATCAGGCGATCGCGGCGGTGCTGGGAACTCCTACTACCGCGCCTGCAGAAGCACAACCGTGATGTTGTCCGGACCGCCGGCCTCGCGCGCGGCGTCGATCAGCAGGCGGCATTTCCCCTCCAGCCCGTCGGGGCCGGCGAGGATCTCGCCAATCGCTTCCGCCGTCACCACGCCATGCAGGCCGTCGCTGCACAGCAGCACCTGGGTGCCCGGCAGCGGCTGCAACGCGTAGGAGTGCAGGCGAAGCTGGGAGCTGACGCCGATGGCCATGGTGAGGACGTGCCGCATGGGGTGCGTACGCAGGCTCTCCTCGTCGATGCCGAGGCGGCGTCCCACTTCCTGCACCCAGGTCTGATCTTCGGTGATCACGATCAGGCTGTGTCCGTCGTACACATAGGCGCGGCTGTCGCCGACGCTGGCGATGAGCAGTTCGGGGCCACACTCCAGCGCCGCCACCAGCGTGGTGCCCATGCCCTCCAGCGTGGCGTCGTCGGCGGCCGCCTCCAGCACCTTGCGATTGGCTTCCTGGAAGGCGAAGGCGAGCCTTTCGGCGTCGGCCTGCGGGGTATTCAGGATGGTCTCGACGACGGTGTCCACGGCGAGGCGCGACGCATGTTCGCCCGCCTGTGCCCCGCCCATGCCGTCGGCCACGACATAAAGACCGCGCTCGCGGACCAGCGCGAAGAAGTCTTCGTTGTTCGGGCGAACGCAGCCAGGATCCGAAAGACCGATCGCCTCCATCATACTCGGCCTCCCGATTATACCCGGTCGAGTCAACGGCTCCCCGGGCGTCCGGCCGGAGATGACGGTAGCCGAATCCGCGTCCGGCTCGCTTTCGTCGGGCCACTGCGGCAGGCCGGGCGACGCGAAATCCGCGAGCGGGGCCTCGGGCCAGTCGCCGTCCCCGGAAGCGAAGGTGGCGAAGGCAGCACGGGAATCGTCGGGTTCCATCAGGCTGCTCGCCAAAGGCGCGTCCGCCGGCGGTAGGGCCACCTGCGGTGCGGTCATCCGCTCCGAGGGAGCCTCGTCCTGATGCGGCTTGTTTGACCAGCGGACTCGTATCTTCACGGCTTCTTCTGTTGCAGAATCGCCTTCAGTTGGAACCAGGCGCTCTCCTCGTAATTCGTCTTCAACCGCTCCATTCCCTGCGTCTGCGTCTCGCCCCGCCGCGGGCCGCTCTGTTTCAGACAGCGCGCCAGAAGCACCGGCGCGTCCTTGTCATCCGGATCGCGTTCCAGCACCGCCCGGAACCGCTCGGCAGCCGCCGCATAGTTGCCCTGCCTCCAGAGCGCATAACCCGTATTGAACTGGTATACAGGGTCGCTGGTGTCGCCGTCCAGTGCTTTTTGGAAATCTTCGAGGGCCGAAGTTTCGTTGCGGCGCGATTCGGCGGCGCCCAGGTCGTTCAGGACCTCATTCAGCGGCACACTGGCGGCTACCTGATGGAAGGCGGTTTCGGCGCCCGCGAAATCTCCCATGTAGTAGCGCGACAGTCCCAGCAGGAAGGTGGCCTCGTTGAAAGGCACGCTCTCGGGCGCGACCTTCTGGAACCAGTCGGCCGCGCTGCGGTAATCCTTACCGCGGAAATTGAGCCGCCCCAGCTCGAAGCAGGCTTGCGAATAGCCCGGATTCAGCCGGACCGCTTGTCCGAACAGCTTCCGTTTCTCCTCGACTGGCGACGCCAGCAGGCCGCGGATATACGATTCGATCGCGTCGGCCCGCACCACCGGATTGCGCCGGTCGAAGTCGGCTTCGGCGGGCGCGGTAGCGGGGGCCACCAGCGCCAGCGTCTGCCAGGCCAGATGCCGCTGGAGCACGGCGAGGTCCTCCAGCGCGCCCACCTCGCTGAACTTCGGGCCCTCGCGAGCCTGCTTCAGATCGAGGACATGCGCGGTGATGCTCAGCGTTCCACGCGTCTTCACGCCCGACGGCGGACCGGGCTTGAGATCGAACTCGCCGTAGATCACTTGGTCGGCATCCAGCGATTGTCCAAGGCGGATCACGGAAGCCAGCGTCATCGTAACGTGCGAGTGGAACTGCAGCCGGCGGTAGGCCTCTTCGCGGTCGTCACGCGACAGCGCGATCATGCCTTGCGAGGCGAAGGCTTCGCGCACGGTTTCGGCGACACTCTCGCCGATCCAGTCGAGGCTGGCGGTGCTGGAGCCGTTGAAGAACGGCAGAACGAGCACGGTGTCCGCGCGGACCGGGGAAGAGAGGAAGAGGACGAGTGAAACCAGCGCGAGGCGCCGCGGCACCACTCCAGTGTAACCCGAGGTTACAATAGCGTTGTCTATGTTCATCAAGCGGCTCAGGCTGAAGAACCTGTTGTCGTTCAGGGACACCACGGTGGAACTGGGACCGCTGAACGTGCTCATCGGCGCGAACGGGTCGGGCAAGAGCAACCTGATCGATGTAATCGGCTTGTTGCAGGCAGCGCCGACTGACAACCTCCGGCCGGCGGTGATTGCAGGCGGTGCGCGTGCGTGGATCTCGCTGGCGGAGGGCGCGAAGCCGATCGCCAAGATTGAAGCCGAGCTCTCTCTGGACAGTGGCGATATTACTTATGATCTCTCCTTCACGGTGTCGTCAAATGACTTCGTAGTTGTCTCGGAGAACTTGTTCGATCAGGGAAGCGGCCGCCCATTGTTCAAACGACAAGGCGGGACGGTCTGGATCCGCGATGACCAAGCTGACGGTCTGCCGATATTTGACTCGGTCTTGGCTGTATATAGGGACCCGAGAGAACAGTCGATTACACCCCTTGGTCGGGAGCTGGCTGACATTCGTATCTACCGGGAATTTCTCACCAGCGGTCGGTACGCGCGAAGCAGATTCGGCGTCGTGCCCTCCAGCCTTTCGGCGTATGGATCGCTGCAGGATGGCGGCGACAATCTTGCTCTTGTGCTCCACCAAATGGGCGTTCGCGGCCTGCAGGATCGAATTGGGCAGTATCTCAAGCGGTTGAACGATCGATTCGGGGGTGTCGAAGTCAAGGTCGGCCAGGTGGCGCAGAGCTATCTCCAGGAAACGGGTCTCCTCGAACTCCTCCCGGCTGTTCGGATGTCCGATGGAACCTTGAAATTCCTCTGCTTGCTAGCGGTCCTGCTCGATCCCGAACCGCCGCCGCTGCTCTGCATCGAGGAGCCCGAAGTGGGCCTGCATCCGGAGGCCATTCAGATCGTCGCCGATCTGCTCATCGAGGCTTCGGAAAAAACCCAGATCGTGGTCACCACGCATTCCGAAGCGCTCGTCGATGCCATGTCCGGACGCCCGGAAGCGGTGCTGGTTTGTGAGCGGGCCTCCGACAACGGTACGCAATTCCGGCGGCTGAAGGCGGAGGATCTGAACCTCTGGCTCGAACGCTATACGCTCGGCGAACTTTGGCGGAAAGGCGAGATCGGCGGAACCAGGTGGTAACCGAGCTTCGAATCTACTTCGAAGGCGATTCGGCGTTGCGCCCGGGTTTCAGGCAATTCCTGAAGTCCGCAGCCTCCGAGAAAGCCACCTTCGTTGCGACCGGCGCAACTCCGGTCGAGGACTTCAGGATTGCGGTACAGAAACATCCGAACGCACTGAACATCCTGCTCCTCGACAGCGAAGGACCCGCGGACGGTGAAGAGGCCACCAGAAGGCTCGCGGCGATCCCGGCGAAGGCGCACGATTGCGTGTTTTGGATGGTGCAGCTCATGGAGAGCTGGTTCCTCGCGGATCCCGATGCTCTCGCGCAGTACTACAGGCAAGGGTTTGTCAGCGGTTTGTTCAAACCATGGTCTGATGTCGAGTCCATTCCCAAGGCAGACGTCGAGACGATCCTGCATGACGCGACGCGAAAGACGCAAAAGGGCAAGTACCACAAAACGGCGCACGCACCGCACCTTCTCGCCTTGATCAGCCCGGACCGCGTGAGACAGAAGTCCCCTCATTGCCGCCGACTCTTCGAGCGGATCCCCGCCATGTTACCCCAGCCGTAGCGTGTACGGGCAGCCGTTGTCGCGCGCGGGGCGCTGCTTGGAGCGCACGATGCGCGTCATCGGCACGCTCACCAGTTGCTGCGCGTCCTTCCAGGCGTCGGGATACAGCTTAACTTCGATGCCCGCCTCGCCGGCATTCACCCGATCCGCTTCGGCCGCCGTCACGTAGCCGATCAGCTCCACGGCGCCATCCGCCATCTTGTGGAACTCGAATGCCTGGAAGCTCTTCCTCGCGAACAGCGGCGTCTCCTCGAAGTTCGGCGAATACGTGAAGCCGTAAATGCCCGCGGGCAGGGCGGGGAGGGCGAACCCCTCCTCTCCGGTTTCGAGAGCACGCAGGTTGCGTTTGGATCGAAGAAGCGCGGCGGGGTCGTCGAGGGTCATAAACTTACATAAGGTACCAAAACTGTGACATCGGTCAACCCATCGCAAGCGGAACTGCCCGCCGTCCCATTGACGCTGGAGGGCGCGGCCGTGCTGCACCAGATGTTGCGCGTTCGCTGGCCCGCATGGAAGGCGCTCGGCGCACAGGAACAGGGCGCGATCGCGGCGGAAGCCGCGGACCTGCTCGGGGAACTGGAGCGCAACCCGACCGGCCAGAGCGCCGCCTTCGCCACTCTGGGCCACAAGGCCGACCTGCTACTGGTGCACTTCCGGCCGTCCTTCGACGATCTGAAAGCCATCGAGCTCCGTCTGGCGCGCACGCGCCTGTGGGATTATCTCGAGCCGGCGCATTCCTACGTGTCAGTGGTGGAGCTGGGCCTCTACGAATCCAGCCTGAAGACCTACACGGCGCTGGCCGATCGCGGCATCCAACCGTTTTCGGAAGAATGGAACGCGGAGATCGCCCTGGTGGTGGCGCGCCAGAAGGAGGCCATGCGCCCGCGGCTGTATCCCGAAATTCCCGAAGCCCGCTACATCTGCTTCTATCCCATGGATCGCAAGCGCGGCGAGAACCGCAACTGGTACACCTTGCCCATGGCCGAGCGCCAGAGGCAAATGCACCTGCACGGCATGGTGGGACGCCGCTACGCCGGGGAGGTGCGGCAGATCATATCCGGCTCCATCGGCTTCGACGACTGGGAGTGGGGCGTGGACCTGTTTGCCAACGATCCGGTGATCTTCAAGAAGCTGATCTACGAGATGCGCTTCGACAAAGTCAGCGCCGTGTATGCGCTCTTCGGCCAGTTCTGGGTGGGTCTGCGGTGCAGGGCGGGGGAGTTGGCGGGGCTGCTGGATGGGGAAGTGCCGGCGGGAAGTTGAGAGTGTTCTTTCGCGTGCGATCTGAGAGGTTGTGACGCATGGGGTCCTCGACGCTCCTCAATCTGCTGCAAGCCGTCGCCAGCGTCCGCTTGCAGTCGGACATCTGGAGTCCGAAAGCGACTGACGGTCCTGCCTGTGTGTTCCACTATACGTCGGTCGAAAATGCGAAGAAGATTCTCGAAGAAAAGATAATCTGGGCGTTGAGAGGCCGTTGAGAATGTTCCTTAGGAGCGAGGGTTACAGGGGCGTAGAACCTCGGCGTTCGAGAATCCCACTTCGCTCATTATGAACTGCCTGAGTTCCTACCTGTCCTTACAACCCCCCGCCGTTCGGCGGTCCGGATTCGAGCTTCTTAACGCGATCGGACAGGGACTCCATCTCGAGATCGAAAGCGCGAAGTGCGGCAGTGTGGCTGCGTTGGCGGGCCTCGACTGGCGAGGCCCACTTGTGGAATTCGGTCAGCAGGCTGGTCTCGATGCGCTCCACTTGCTCGCGGACGCGGTCCAGTTGCTCATTGATCCAGCTCTTGTCCTCGTCGCTCAGGCTCACTTCGCCCTCCAGGACTTCAGTGTAGTCTCTGTCCTTCTCGGGTACAACCCGCGCAACCCACCATGCGAGGTCCGCGAAGGCGGCGGGGTCGAATTCCAAGCTTCTCAACGACAGCCTCGAGTGGGAGCCCTTCCTGACGGTCGCGCGCCTCAAGCAGACGACGCTTCATCGCCTCCGATTTCAGGAGGTGCGCCGTTTTGCGTTCGGACTCGAGTTCGCGCCACAGAGCCATCGGCACAATGACAGCGGTCGGCTCGCCGCCTTCGTCGGAGACGTACTGAATCCCGGTGCCCGGTATCGTTCCAGTGTAACCCCGCGGAGCGTTTCAAACAGCCTCGCGCCCCATCCCGCTGCTACAATGTACTTTACCCATGGACGTCCTCACTCACGCCCAGCCCACCGACACCAGCGTCGACACGAAGAAGATCATCCTCCTGCGCCCCCGCGGTTTCTGCGCCGGGGTGGTGCGCGCCATCGACGTCGTAAAGATCGTCCTCGATCTGTACGGCGCGCCGGTGTACGTGCGAAAGGAAATTGTTCACAACCGCCACGTCGTGGACGAGCTGCGCAACGCCGGGGCGATTTTCGTGGAGGAGCTGGCCGAGGTGCCCGCGGGTGCGCGCGTGATTTTCAGCGCGCACGGGGTGTCGCCAGCCGTCCGCGAGGAAGCGAAGCAGCGCAGTTTGCAGGTGATTGACGCCACGTGCCCGCTGGTCACCAAGGTACATCTCGAATCGGTGCGCTTTGCCAGACACGGCTACACCATCATTCTCATCGGTCATGCCGGTCACGACGAAGTGATTGGAACCATGGGCGAAGCGCCGGCATCCACAATACTCGTGAGCACCGTGGAGGACGTGGACCGCCTGGAAATCGCGGACCCGAACCGCATGGCCTTCCTCACCCAAACCACTCTGAGCCTGGACGAGACCAGTGACATCGTGGCGCGGCTGCACGAGCGGTTTCCGACAATCGTCGGACCGAAGAGCCAGGACATCTGCTACGCCACCGAGAATCGTCAGCTCGGCGTAAAGGCGGTGGCGCCGATGTGCGACGTTCTGCTGGTTGTCGGCTCGCAGAACAGCTCCAACTCGCGTCGTCTGGTGGAGGTCTGCAAGAAGGAACGGGTGCCCGCGTATCTGGTGGACAACGCGCACGAAGTGGATCCGAGCTGGCTGGAGGGAGCGGGCACGGTGGCGGTTACCGCGGGAGCATCGGCCCCGGAGGTGCTGGTGCAGGAGCTTCTCGACTGGCTCAATCAGCATTTCGGGTTCGGCACGCTGGAAGAGGTCGAACTCAAGGAAGAGGACGTTCGTTTCCAACTACCCGGGGGCCTGGAGCAGTCCGCGATTCGGCTGACCCAGATCTCCCAGCCCGAATTGAGGGCATGAGTTCCAGCACGCAAACCGTGACTCTGTCCCGCGCGGGCGCCGTCGACGCCGCCGGGCGCGCCCTGCAATATCTCCTCCACCAGCAGCGGCCCGAGGGCTACTGGCAGGTGGAGCTTACCGCCGACGGCACGCTGGAATCCGACTACGTCCTGCTGCAACTCTGGCTGCATCCGCCCGAAGGCGGCGCTTGGAACCCTCCCACCCGCGACCTGATTGACCGTGCGGTGGAAGCGATTCTGGCGCGGCAGTTGCCGGACGGCGGCTTTAGTGTTTACCCCTCGGGCCCGTCCGAGGTCAACGCCACGGTGAAGGCGTATTTTGCGCTGAAGCTGGCTGGAATGGATGCCGATGACCCGCGGTTGACCCGCGCCCGCGAACGCATTCTGGCTCTGGGCGGCATTCAGGCGGCCAACAGCTACGTAAAGATCAATCTCAGCTTATTCGGCCTGTATCCGCGCCAATACACGCCGTCCATCCCACCGGAGATGATTCTGGTGGGTAATTTCATCTACGAGCTGTCGTCGTGGACGCGCGCCATCGTGATTCCGCTGTCCATCGTGCAGGCGCTCGACCCCGCGCGTCCCGTGCCGGCCGGCTTCACCATCGAGGAGCTTTTCAAACCGGGCGCCGCGCTGGCCAACCGCTTTGACCGGAGTCTGTTCACCTGGCGGAATTTCTTCTACCATGCCGATCGCCTGCTGAAGCTGTGGGAGAGGATCGGGTCGCGCACCATCCGCCGGAGGGCCATTCGCAAAGCCGAGCGGTGGATTCTGGCCCGGACGCGCTACACCGATGGCCTGGGCGCCATCTACCCACCCATGCAGTACACCATCATGGCGCTGGATTTGCTCGGCTACGCGGCGGATCATCCGGATCGCGTCGAAGCGCAGCGGCAATTCGACCGGCTGATGGTGGCCCATGACGAGGGAAATGACAAACGGTTCTTCTTCCAGCCCTGCTTTTCGGTGGTGTGGGACACCGCGATGGCCGCCCACGCCATGGGTAGCGCGGCCGAGCCGCCTCAGGAGTCGTTGGCGCGCGCGGCAGGCTGGCTGCTGACCAAAGAAGTTCGGCGCAAAGGCGACTGGTCCATCAAGCGGCCCAACACGCCGCCCTCGGGCTGGTACTTCGAATTCGCCAACGAGTTCTACCCGGATATCGACGACACGGCGATGGTGCTGCTGGCGCTCGGCCGCTCCGTTGCGCCCGAACGCGCGGTGCGCTGGCTGCTGGACATGCAGTCGAAGGACGGCGGGTGGGCCGCTTTCGACGTTGACAACAATCTGACCCTGCTCAGCGAGGTTCCTTTCGCCGACCACAACGCCATGCTCGATCCCACCTGTCCGGACATTACCGGACGCGTGCTGGAGGCACTGGTGGCCCTGGGAGTCCCGCAATCGCATCCGGTCGTCCGCAGGGGCGTCGAGTATCTGAAGCGCACGCAGGAAGAGGATGGGAGCTGGTGGGGACGCTGGGGCGTCTGCTACATCTACGGCACGTTCCTTGCATTGCGCGGGCTGGCGGCGGCGGGCGAGAGTGACCGCGAGGCCTACATCCTGCGCGCCGGCGAGTGGCTGCGCTCGATTCAGAATCCCGATGGAGGCTGGGGCGAAAGCTGCGCCGCCTACGACGAGGGGACTCACGTTCCGGCTCCCTCCACTCCGTCGCAAACCGCGTGGGCCATTCTGGGACTGATCGCCGGCGGTGACACCACCAGCATCAGCCTGATGGACGGCATTGAACATCTCGTGGAAACCCAGCAGGAGGATGGAAGCTGGCGCGAGGACCTGGCCACCGGCACCGGTTTCCCGCGCGTCTTCTATCTGAGCTATCACATGTACCGGAATTCGTTTCCGTTACTTGCGTTGAACACGTTCCTGAAGACGCGGGAAGAAGGCCAATGAACCGCTTGTTTACACGCGCAGCTCGGAACCGAGCCGCGACAGTAATGGAGTGCCCCATGGGCCGCGGCGGCCCACCCAAAAGGATGGAGACGCACGGGACCTCTTCTGCAGAATCAATGGTTTGGGGCGCGTCTCCAAGGGAGCGGTCATGAAACCCGTACTGGTAACAGGAGCCACCGGTTTCATCGGGTGGCACGTCGCGCGGAAGCTCATCGAACGCGGCCACACCGTACGCGCGCTCACGCGGCCGGGGAGCCATGTCCGCGAGTTGCCCGTGGAGGCCGTTTCCGGGGATCTGCGGGATCGAGCTTCCCTCGACGCTGCCGTTGCCGGTTGCGGTTCGGTCTTCCACATCGCCGCCGACTACCGCCTGTGGGCGAAGAATCCCGCCGAGCTGTACCAATCGAACGTGGATGGGACGCGCAATATGCTGGAGGCGGCGCGCGCGGCCGGCGTCGAGCGATTCGTATACACCAGTACGGTGGGCTGCGTGGCCATGCCGCCGGACCGGCCGGGTACCGAGGAAATGCCTGTCGGCCCGGAGGAGATGACCGGCGCCTACAAGAAATCCAAATACGCGGCCGAGCAGGTGGCTCTCGAATTCGCCAGAGCGGGCTTTCCCGTGGTCATCGTCAACCCCACCGCGCCCATCGGTGACCACGATGTTCGGCCCACCCCGACCGGCCAGATCATAGTGGACTTTCTGAAGGGCGACATGCCGGCGTACGTGGATACGGGCCTGAATCTGGTGGATGTGCGGGACACGGCGGAAGGCCATCTGCTGGCGTGGGAGCGGGGACGGCCGGGCGAGCGCTACATTCTGGGCTGTGATAACCTCACTCTTGCCCAGATCTTAGGTAAGCTGGAGAGTATAACCGGTCGGCCTGCCCCCAGGTGGCGGATGCCGTGGGTGGTGGCCTGGGCAGCCGGCGTGGCCAGTTCCGGGTGGGCGGAAGTTACCGGCAAGCCGCCGCGGGTTCCTTTGGACGCCGTGCGGATGGCTCACCGGAAGATGTTCGTAACGCATGAGAAAGCCGCCCGGGAGCTGGGGTTTTTGCCAGTGGCGGTGGATGGCGCCCTGGAGCGCGCCGTGACGTGGTTTCGCGATAATGGATATGTGTAGCCGGCGGCCGAAGTGAGCGTGCTGGCGTTTGTCGCCGCCGAGCGGCGTGAGCTCGATGGCATTCTGAGCCGGGCTGCCGGACTGGCTTCGTTGCGGTGGCCGGTGGAGTTTGCGCGGGAGTTTGTTTTGAATGGCCAGGCCGCGATCGCCGTGGCTAACGGACCGGGTCCAAAGCTGGCCGGGTGCGCGCTGGATGCCATCCGGGAACGGCGGGAGATTCGGGGGGTGGTGAGCGTCGGGTATTGCGGTGCGCTGATGCCCGGGCTCGACGCCAACGACATTACCGTGGCCACGCGGGTGAATAACCGCAGCGCACGGACGCCGGAGGTGTCGCGAAGATTTGCGGCGGGTCTGGTATTATCGGCCGATCGCGTAGTGACCTCGGTGGAGGAAAAGTCCGGGCTGGCCCGGACGGGTGCGATAGCGGTTGAAATGGAAGCCGAAGCGCTGGCTGAGCGCGCGGAATCCTGGGGAGTTCCGTTTTACTGCGTGCGGATTGTGACCGACACGGCGGCGGAAGTGCTCCCCCTGGACTTCAATGCGTTGCGCGATGCCGACGGCCGGTTCCGGCGCTCGCGTATCTTGCTGGCGGCGTTGCGGCGGCCCGGCGTGCTGGTGCCGCGGCTTATGCGGCTGGACCGTCGCTGCCGGGACGCCTCGGTGGTGCTGGGAGACTTTATTGCAGACTGCAGGTTCTGAGTTGAATATCGAAGCAGGGACGGTCCACTCTGGCGGAAATGGCCGTGCGCCTTCCACCATGAAGGCCGCCGTGTATACGGGCGCGAGCAGTATCGAAGTGCAGACGCTGGCCGTGCCCGGGATCGGGCCGGGAGAAATCCTGGTGCGCGTGGAAGCGTGCGGGATTTGCCATACCGACCTGAAGAAGGTGGAGCACAATCTGCTTCCGCCTCCGCGCATTTTCGGTCATGAAACCGCCGGCGTGGTGGTTCGCGTGGGCGACGGCGTGCGCGAGTTCGCGCCGGGAGACCGGGTCATCGCTTTCCATCACATCCCCTGTCTCGACTGTTTCTATTGCCGGCACAAGCTGTACGCGCAGTGCCCCACCTACAAAAAGGTGGGCATCACCGCCGGCTTCGAGCCCGCCGGCGGCGGATTCGCTCAGTACGTGCGCGTGATGGACTGGATTGTGCGCCGCGGAGTGGAGAAGATCCCGGACGGCGTCGGGTTCCACCGCGCCTCTTTCGTGGAACCGATCAACACCTGTCTGAAAGGCGTGGTGCAACTGGAGCTGAAGCCGGACGACGTGGTGGCGATTCTCGGCCAGGGACCCATCGGGCTCATGTTCACCATGCTGGCGAAGCGCAGCGGAGCGGCCATTCTGGCCACCGACACCATGCCCTTCCGTCGCGGGCTGTCCAGACGGTTCGGCGCGGGTTTCGTGTACGATCCGCGCGACGACGAGTTCTCCGGGCAGGTTCGCGACTTGACCGAGGGGCGCGGCGTGGATGCGGTGATCGTCGCCGCCAGCGCGCCGGGCATCGTGGAGCAGGCCATGCGCTGCTCGCGTCCGGGCAGCCGTATTCTTTTGTTTGCGCAAACGTCTCACAAGGAACGCATCGATCTCTCCGGCGCGGATGTATGCGTGGGAGAGCGCATCGTGTTCGGCTCTTATAGCGCTTCCGTGGATTTGCAGAAGGAGTCCGCCAGACTGGTGTTTCACGAGCTCCCGGTCGAGGACCTGATCTCGCACCGGTTTGCTCTCAACCAGATTGGCGCCGGCATCGACCTCGCTCTGCATCCCCAACCGGATTCGTTGAAGATAGTTGTCGAACCACAGAGGTGGTCTTAGTGAATAACCAGATGATGGCCGCCGTGCTGTACGGAAGAGAGGATCTGCGAGTCGAGACCGTCGACGTTCCGGGTGTCGGCCCCGGCGATGTTCTGGTTCGTGTCCGAACGGCACTCACGTGCGGCACCGACGTCAAGGTCTTTCGCCGCGGGTACCATGCCCGCATGATCGTCCCGCCCGCCCTGTTTGGGCACGAGCTGGCCGGCGATGTGGTGGCGGCAGGGCACGAAGTGACGAAGTTCAAGATCGGCCAGCGCATTGTGGCGGCGAACTCCGCGCCGTGCGGCGATTGCTATTACTGCCGCCGCGGCAGCGAGAATCTGTGCGAAGACCTTCTGTTCAACAACGGCGCCTATGCCGAATTCATTCGCATACCAGCGCGTATTGTCGAAAAAAACACCTACCTGATCCCGCACGGCGTCAGCTATCTGGATGCGGCGCTGGTGGAGCCGCTGGCCTGCGTGATCCGGGGCATCGATGAGACCGGGCTGCGCGCCGGCGACACCGTCTCGGTGATGGGTCTGGGTCCCATCGGGCTGATGTTCGTGCGCATGGCGAAGGTGGCGGGCGCGCGCGTGATTGCCATCGGACGCCGGCCCTCGCAACTGGAGAACGCGGCGCGTCTGGGCGCGGACGAAGGAATCATATCCGATGACGAGCCGGACGCGGTGGTTCAGCGGATTCACGAGTTGACCGAAGGCCGCGGGGTTGACGTGTCCATTGAGGCCGTCGGCAGGCCGGAAGCCTGGGAGCTGGCCGCGCGAATCCTGCGCCGCGGCGGCGTGGTGAATTTCTTCGGCGGCTGCCCCAGCGATACCCGTGTGTCTCTGGACACCCGCTTCCTGCACTACTCCGAGATCACCTGCACGGCGAGCTTCCACCATACGCCCCGGCAGATCCGCGCCGCCCTGGAAATGATCAGCCGCGGCGAGATCACCTCCGGGCAGTTCGTCAACGGCGTGGAACCGCTCGCGAATTTGCTCGAAGTGATGCGCCATTTGATGAGTCACAACGGGCACATGAAGACGGCCATCATTCCATAGCGGGCCATGCCCTCACCGACCATCGCGCCGGTTTCGTCCGTCGAATACCTGGCGCCCCGCGACTTTGTGCACTCGCCTGCGGCGCTGGCGCGGCAGTGGGCGCTGGCCGACGCCGAGCGCTACACGCGCTGGCTGGCCACCCACCACTACGAGAATTTCCATGTGGTTACCTTCCTGCTGCCGAAGAGCCTGCATCAGGACTTCTACAACGTCTACGGCTTCTGCCGCTGGGCCGACGATCTGGGCGACGAGATGGGCGACCCGCGGGAGAGTCTGCGGCTTCTCGCCTGGTGGCGCGAGGAGCTGGACGCGATGTACGGCGGGCGCGCCACGCATCCGGTTTTCGTCGCGCTGGAAGGTACGGTCCGGCGCCACACCCTGCCGCGGGACCTGTTCGCCGACCTGATCCACGCCTTCGTCGAGGACCAGATGGTGATCCGCTACCAGACTTGGCCGGACGTCTTCGACTACTGCCGTTACTCGGCCAACCCGGTGGGACGGCTGGTGCTGCGGTTGTGCGGCTACGCGGACGAAAAGCGCGACCGCATGTCCGACGCCACCTGTACCGCGCTGCAGCTCGCCAACTTCTGGCAGGACGTCACGGTGGATCTCGAAAAGGACCGCGTGTATCTGCCTCTCGATCTGCTCGCGCGGCATGGCTACTCCGAGCGCGAGCTGTTCCAGAAGAAGTTCACGCCGGCGTTTCGCGAAGTAATGAAGGATGCGGTGACGGTGGCTCGCGAGCTGTTCCTCGAAGGGCTGCCACTGTCGCGCACGGTGAACCTTCGTCTGGCTTTCGACCTCGAGCTGTTCAGCCGGGGCGGCCTGCAGGTGTTGCGCAAGATCGAACGGCTGGGGTACAACGTGCTGCGCAAGCGTCCTCACGTTACCAAAGTGGAGCGGGTGACGCTGCTGCTGGGCGCGCTGATGCGAACGATGACGCGCACCGTCTTCGAGCGGGCGGCATGAGTCCCACCGTCGCGGCGTCGTATGCGCACTGCCGACGGGTGGCGCGCAAGCGGGCGCGCAATTTCTACTACTCGTTTCTGTTGCTGTCGCGCGCGCAGAAAGACGCCATGTGCGCCATCTACGCCTTCATGCGCTTCTGCGACGATCTCAGCGACGAGGACGGCGCAACGCCCGCGGCCATCGAGCGCTGGCGCGCCGAACTGGACCGGGCGCTGGCGGGCCGGCTCCCGGCGAACCCGCTCTGGCCGGCGTTTCACGACGCGGTGAGCCGCTACGCCATTCCGCCCGTGTACTTCCATCAGATGATCGAAGGGGTCGGCTCCGATCTGGAACCGCGCCGCATCGCCACCTTCGACGAGCTCTACCAATACTGCTACAAGGTGGCCAGCGTGGTGGGCCTGACCATCATCCACATCTTCGGTTTCGAGTCTCCGCGCGCGCTGGAGCTGGCCGAGAAATGCGGCATCGCCTTCCAGTTGACCAACATCCTGCGCGACGTTCGCGAGGACGCCGAGCGGGGCCGCGTGTATTTGCCGGCGGAGGATCTGGCGCGCTTCGGCGTGGACCCGGCGCGTCTGGAACACGACGAGCGCTTCGTGGCCTTGATGCGCTTCGAGGCGGCGCGGGCACGGCGCCACTACGACGACTCCTGGCCATTGCTGGATCTGGTCCAGCGCCGCAGCCGCCCGTCGTTATGGGCGCTGATGCGCATCTACTCGCGCCTGCTCGAGCGCATCGAACGCTCCAACTACGACGTGCTCCGCCGCCGCATCAGCCTGCCGGTGTGGGAAAAGCTGAGCATCGTGGGCCGCGCGCTGGCGCGGTAGGTCCCTCTCCCGGACCGCTTTCTGAGAAGGCGTGAAGTATTCGGCGTTGTTGACCGCTCCCTTACGGCCGTGGCTCGATAACATTCAGACCGAAGCCGGCGTCAGGCGCCGCTGCGGCTTCGGTCGCGCGAGGCCAGGCAGGATTGTCCAGTCGGAACCCGTGGCCTGGCCTCGCTGTCTGGATGCGCAGCAACGCAGCGGCCAGCGCATCGATATCCTCGCACGTGTTGTAGAGCGCCAGCGAAGCGCGGACCGTGCTTTCGATGCCGAAGCGCCGGTGTATGGGTTGTGCGCAGTGATGGCCGGCACGTACCGCGATTCCCTCGCGGTTGAGAAGGTCGCCGATTTCCTCGGTGCGGACGCCGTCAAGCACGAAGGACAGAACCCCGGCCTTCTCCGGGGCCGTACCGATGATATGCAGGCCGGGCACCTGCTCGAGCGCGGCGGTGCCGTATAGCAGAAGCTCGTGTTCGTACCGGCTGATGTTGGCCATGCCGACACGGTCGAGATAATCGATGGCCGCGCCCAGTCCCACAGCGTCGGCGATGTTCCCGGTACCGGCCTCGAAGCGTGCCGGCGGCGGCTGGTAGACGGTCCTTTCGAAGGTGACGTCCTGGATCATGTTCCCGCCGCCCTGCCACGGCGGCATGGCGTCCAGGACATCGGACCTTCCGTACAGCACTCCGATGCCGGTGGGCGCGAACATCTTGTGCCCCGAAAGCACGAAGAAATCGCAGCTCAGGGCCTGAACGTCAACGCGCATGTGCGACACCGCCTGGGCGCCGTCCACCAGCACCCTGGCTCCGTAGCGGTGAGCCGCCTCGATCATCTCGGGTAACGGCGTGACCGTGCCGAGAGCGTTGGAGACCTGGGCGATGGAGACGAGCCGTGTCCTGGGACCCAGCAGTTTTTCGTATTCCTCGAGAATCACCTGACCGCGATCGTCAACCGGCGCCACTCGAAGCCGCGCCCCCTTTTCCGAACAGAGGGCTTGCCAGGGCACGATGTTGGCGTGGTGTTCCAGCCATGTGATGACGATTTCATCGTCCTTCTGAACGTTCCTGCGCCCCCAGCTTTGCGCGACCAGATTAATGCCTTCGGTAGCGCCGCGGACAAAGATGATTTCGCGAACCGTGGAAGCGTTGAGGAAACGGCGGACTTTCTCGCGGGCCGACTCGTAAGCGTCCGTGGCCCGTGCCGCCATTTCATGTGCTGCGCGATGCACGTTGGAATTCTCGTACTCGTAAAAGTAACTCAGCCGGTCGATGACACTCTGCGGCTTTTGTGTGGTCGCGGCGTTATCCAGCCAGACGAGTGGGCGGCCGTTCACCTGTTCCCGCAGGAGGGGGAAGTCCCTGCGAATGGTCTGCGCGTCGAAGAAATCCGACGACAGCTTCAGGGCCGGTACCGGGGCCGCAGCGGCAGGCGGATAAGAGAAAAGCGGCCGAGCCTCCTCCAGAAACGAAAAGGCCGGCAGCGCGGTGGAATCGAGCCCGCCGGGAAATGTGGGCATCGGGGGAGTGGGAACGGCCGGGGCCTGACCGGCTTTCAGGAAAGTGCTCAGAGCCGCCGCCTCCTCCTCCGGTTCCGGGTAACGTGGCCGGACCACCTCCGGGAAGGAAAAGGCGGGCGCGGGTTCCGAACTCTCAGGCGCGGCCGGTTGCGCGCCGGATACCGCGGTGAAGAACTCGTTGGCCATGCGTGCGAGGATCAGGGGATCCGGCAGACCCGCGGGCGCCTCCTCGGTTCCGCCGAACCCGAGCTCACCTGGACTGTTGGTACTCATGATAGGTCCCGACATCGACGCCTTCCAGCACGGCGATCGCATCGTCGGTGAGCACGGCCGTCGAGCAGTACAGCGAAATCAGGTATGACGCCAGGGCTTTGGTATTGATGCCCATGAAGCGAACGGAGAGGCCTGGGCTCACCTCGCCGGCAAGTCCCGGCTGAAACAGTCCGACGCATCCTTGTTTCCGTTCCCCGACGCGCAGCAGCAGGATTCTGGTTTTGTTGTCGGAGCTCTTGATGTGAACCTTGTCGGTGGGAACCAGCGGAATGCCTCGCCACGTGAGAAACGGGTTGCCGAAAAGCATGATGGTCGGCGGGGGCACGCCGCGAAACGTGCATTCGCGTCCGAACGCCGCGATGGCGCGAGGGTGAGCCAGGAAGAACGACGGCTCCTTCCAGACTTTGGCCAGCAGTTCGTCCAGATCGTCCGGCGTGGGCGCGCCCGCCCTGGTCTGGAGGTGCTGCTCGGGCGGGGTGTTGTTCAGAAAGCCATAGTCGGGATTGTTGAGCAGTTCGCTCTCCTGACGTTCCTTCATGTTCTCGATCAGAAGGCGGAGCTGCTCGGCGGTCTGGTCGTACGGTTTGCTGAAAAGATCGGTGATGCGCGTAGAAACGTTGAGCACCGCATTGATTGCGCTCAGTTTGTATTCCTTCGGATTCTCCTCATACTGGACATACGTTTCCGGCAGCGCGCTCTCGTCGGCCTGGCCGCAGCTGACATCGATCGGTTTGCTCTCGTCGACGCGGTTTCGGCGGAAGGTTCCGGCTTCCAGCGGCTTCCAGTCCAGCAGACGAACCAGCCAGCGCGGAGTGATGGCTCCGTACTGCGGCGCGGTTTTGGTGACGTTGGCTAATTGAAACGCAGCCTGTTCGCCCAAAGCCTGACGTACTACATTTTCTTCAGCCACGAGGGGTGTCTCCTGTAAGTGCTAAGATTCTCCGACTTCCTTCGTTATACCGCTTCCAGTCACCGCAATACAATGCTATCTTGCTGAAAATAAAAGGTCTACTAGCCCTATAGACCGATAGAGATCGTCGGAGGCAAACGGTGCGGGTACATAGTCTAGCATCTTGATTGACAAAAGGATATTATGGCACAATAAGGATGGGCGAGGAGCCCGAAGATGAATGTACCCGGAATTCAAGTCGAAGAACTCAAGCAGCGCCTCGACGCTGGTGAGAACCTGTTCCTGCTGGACGTACGCGAGGAACATGAATACGAAATCTCCAACATTGGCGGACACCTGATTCCGCTGGCCGAGCTGCCAAAGCGCATGCACGAACTCGACGCCACCCGGGAGATCGTTGCCCTCTGCAAGATGGGCCCTCGGGGCGCAAAGGCGGTGGAGGTTTTGCACCAGGCTGGGTTCGACAAGGTACGCAACCTGACGGGCGGAATTCGCGCCTGGTCCGATCGGGTGGACCCTAAAGTCCGGAAGTATTAAGGGCCTGCTGGCGAACGGCTGCTCCACCCTCACCATGGCAGGCCACGGGCAGGGCGGAATCACCTCCACGACGAGCCAATCTCTGTCACGGATGGAGGATGTTGAACACCCTCTCGAAGAAGTGCAAATACGCTTTGCGGGCCATGTATCGGCTCACCCGGGAATACGACAAAGGACCTGTGCTGATCGCCCGCGTATCCGAGCAGGAGAGAATCCCCCGGAAGTTCCTCGAGGCGATTCTGTTGCAGTTGAAGCGAGCGGGTCTCGTAGACAGCCGAAAGGGCCGGCGCGGAGGTTACTTCCTCGCCATTCCGCCGAGTCGGATCACTCTGGGCGCCATCATCCGGACCATGGATGGCCCGCTGGCTCCGCTTCCGTGCGCTCGTGAAACTGCCGGCCAGCCCTGCGCCGAATGCTCGGACAAGCCCATTTGCGAGACCAGAATGGTGATGCGCGAGGTCCGGGATGCGATCGCCGGAATTCTGGACCACACCACGCTTGCGGGAGTCTGCAGCCGGGCTCCCGAAGAAGCTGAGACCGTGCTCAATTACGAGATCTGAGCGGTCAACCTGAGCATGTATCAGGACCCGGCGGGCGTCGGCTTTGGATGCGGGAAGTAGACTAAGAACTCAGGGAGGCAGTCGGTATGGTAGCTTTCGTCCTCCGCACCCTGGCCATGGTACGTAGCCGGTCCGGCGATCGGATTATTCGCGCCTGCGCTCCTGATTCTGGGCAACCGGGTGTTTGGCGTTTCCAGCAGCCTGCGGCATCTGTGTTCTGCCGTTCTTCCCGGCCGGCTTGACCATTTTCGTTACGACTGGAAGCGAACCGGCCTTTGGAATCTTCTTTTCGTGGCCGGCATTCTGGTGGGCGGCTTCCTCGTTTCGCACTGGGGCGGATCTCAGAACGTCGCGATCTCGGATCAGACCAGACTCGCCCTGACGAAACTGGGCATTCACGACTTCTCCGGGCTTGCCCCGCGCGAGGTGTTCACGTGGTCCGCGTTGCTGACGCTCAAAGGATTTGTCTCCGTCATCCTGGGTGGCTTTCTGGTCGGCTTCGGTACGGCTTATGCTGGAGGTTGCACTTCCGGCCATGCCATCTCGGGTCTTGCGGACCTGCAGCTGCCGTCGTTGATCGCGGTGGCGGGTTTCTTCGCCGGCGGTCTGATCGCAACGCATTTTCTTCTTCCGTTGTTCCTGTGAGGATGATCCATGTCCTGGCTGGCTTATCTTCTTCTCGGCGCTTGTTTCGGGATTACGCTGACGAAGTCCGAGGTGCTTTCCTGGTTCCGCATCCAGGAGATGTTCCGGTTTCAGTCTCCTCGTATGTACCTGATCATCGCGTCGGCCGTCGTGGTTGCCGCCGCTTCGCTCGCGTTACTCAGGAGGTTTGGGTGGAAGACCGTCTCGGGCGAGCCGATCGCGATTCCGCCCAAGCACCTCGGGCTCGGCGTTCGCTACGCGGTTGGTGGAACCATCTTCGGCCTGGGCTGGGCGCTGACGGGAGCTTGTCCGGGACCACTGTTCGCGCTCGTAGGCAATGGCGTCACCGTGATGATAGTGGCCATTGGCAGCGCGCTGGCTGGAACCTGGCTGTACGGATTCCTGAGGCCGCGACTCCCGCATTGATGGACAAGCCCGATTGTGTCTACCCCGCGTTCGGCCGGCAAATCGAAACATCCGCGTTCATCGTCAACGCGGATTATGGACCGAAATGCATGCCGAAAAAGTCCGAAGACCGCTTGCTCGCGCGGGCGGCTCGAAAACGCGGCCAGGTGTTTGCGCCGCTCGTGAAAGCCGCCTCATGCCGTTGACAGTGGCCCAATTGACCGAGCGCCTGACGGCGTCCTATGTTCGCGAGGGCGGAATCAATCACGTGGACGGCAAAAACCTGCCCTCCAGGCATGCGATCACCGACATCACGGTCGATCTGCTGCGCTTGCTGTTTCCCGGGTTCTTCGACGAAAAGCTGATCCACTCCTCCGAAATCGGAGCCGTCACCAGCGCGCTCCTCGACAGCGTGCTGAGCCGTCTGGAAAACGAGATCGGGAAGAGCCTCGAATACGCCCCGCCCGCCGGATCCGGAGACGCGGACCTGTCCGATATGGCGCACACGCTCACGCTCAAGTTCCTCGGCAACCTGCCTCGAGTTCGCGAGCTGCTCCGGACCGACACGGAGGCGGCCTTCAACGGCGACCCCGCTGCGTTCAGCAAGGACGAAGTGATCGTCGCGTATCCGTTCATCGAAGCGATTGCGGTGCAGCGGCTCGCGCACGAGCTCTATCTCGACAACATCCCGCTCATCCCGCGTATCATGACCGAATGGGCGCACGCCAGGACCGGAATGGATCTCCATCCGGGGGCTCGAATCGGTACCCATTTCTTCGTGGATCACTGCACCGGGACGGTGGTGGGCGAGACGGCTATCATCGGCAACCACGTTAAGATGTACCAGGGCGTCGGTCTGGTTGCGAAATCGCTCGCCGCGGGGCAGGCGTTGCGCGGCCAGAAACGTCATCCGACCATCGGAGATCGCGTAACGGTTTATGCCGGCGCCACGATCATCGGGGGCGACACGGTGATCGGGGCAGGCAGCACCATCGGCGCCAGTGTCTTCCTCACAACCAGCGTCCCGGCGAATTCCCTGGTTGTTCTGGAGGCGGCCAACGTGAAAGTCATTCCAAAGAAGTCGAGCGAAGGCTACGTGTTGGATTATCAGATCTGAAGCGCGGCTACCGCGTAGCGGCCGGTCAGACCGTCCAATCTCTCAAATGGTTGAAGTTGATCGCGGGCATCGCTCGCATGGTCAGGGCGCCATAAAGATCCAGATCGTCTGTGAGTACAAGCGGTCCCTGCGAACAGGAGACGGCGATTGCCGCGTCGGTCACACCAAGTCGCGCGAAGAGCGGATGTTGGGTGGCTGTCCGGCTGTCGATCAAGTGCTCCTCCCAGACCTCGATGGTGCGCCTGAGCAGTCTCTGAATGCCGCGAACTCGCGACCGTAGAGCTTGCCGAGGTTGCTCACTTCCGTCACCACCTGAGGTGTCGTGAAGAGACGATCGAAGAGGCCGAGCAGCCGTTCGAGCAGATCGAAATCCGCTTCAGTGTATGTATCGGTGCGCTTGAACGAAGCGATGCGCTGCCTGTTTATGAGGCCCACCAAATGGAGCAGGAAAAGATTGGAGTCCACCAGGACACCACTGCGCCGGTGCGTGGTGATGAGCCGTTCCAGCTCGCTCATACTACGCGGCCAGTTGCCGAATCTTCATGGACAATACTTCGCCGGTTTCCCCGTCTACGACGAACGTCTTGTACTCTTTCTCGCCGCGAATAATTGCCAACCCGCTGGCAGGCAGACTCAGCGTAATTACCCAGCTCCCGCGATCCTCGGGGCGCTCAACTTCTTCCACCAGCATCTGCTGAGCCCGCTCCGGTCCAAGGATCGACTCCGCGAATCTGGCTGACGCCTGCACGGCCTGCTTGACGTCGATCATCTTTCCAGCATACCCGTCTCGGGCGGCTACCGCGTAGCCCAATACGCCCTGTGTCCGAGGTAATCCGAATCCGGCAAATTCCCCAGGATCAACCTGCGCAGTTCCAGAATGTCAACGTCGCCCTCCTTCTGCCACAGCACCTTGCCTTCGGGGGAGAGCAGCATGGTGAAGGGCACGCCAGACTCCCATTTCGCGTCGAACGCGGCTTGCATCGCGTACGTGTCGGTGGAGGCGAACTGCAGATTCCGGCCGGTGGCGTGCTGCTTCTCCAGCGCCTTGATGACGCCATCCTTCTCGTCGGGCAGATTGGTGGCGACGGTGACCATATCGAAGTCGCGGCCACGGAACATGCGGTACGTGGTCTCCAGATCCGGGAACTCGTGCACGCACGGGCCGCACCACGTCGCCCAGAAACTCACCAGCAGCACTTTGCCGGTGGGGTTGGCGCGCAGCTTCTTCAGCTCGTCCGCCGTGGCCATCTCCAGCCGCACCGGTTCCGCTTCGATCTTCCGGAGCCCCTCCACCCGGCTCGCCGCTTTCGATTTCCATTTTGTGGAGCAGCCGAAAACTCCGGTGTGCTCCACCGGAACGGGCTTGCCCGCCAGCAGCGCGTCGATCGCGTTACTGGCATCCCGCGTGGTCACCAGCGATTCGCGCTGACTGTTGTCCACGCGGCCTTCGTAGCGCAGCTTTCTCTCCTTGTCGAAAATGAAAACGTGCGGCGTCGCCTTCGGGCCGTACGCCTGGGCCACCCGCTGGGTCTCGCCGTCATAGAGGTAGGTGAAGTTGAAGTGCCGGTACTCGGCGCGAATCTTCATGTCCTCCAGGCTGTCGCCGACGTCGGTCCAGGCCAGCTCGTCCAGCCGCACCGCGTTCGGGTCGTTCGGCTCGATGGCCACGAACGCCACGCCCCGCTTTCGGCAGTCGTCGGCGAGCTTCTTGATGCGGGTCTCGTAGAGCTGGGCGGTTGGACAATGATTGCAGGTGAAAACGATCACCAGGATCTTGCTGTTCGCGTAGTCGCTCAGTTGGTGCGTCCGGCCATCGATGCCCGGCAGCGAGAAATCCGGCGCGGGCGAGCCGATAGCGAGCGTGGGATGCTCATCGTCCGCGAAGGCGACGAGAGAAACTGCCAGGAGCAGTAGGAAACGCCACATGCCCACAGCCTATCGCATATGGCGCGGCGCGAATGGGACAATCCCGAATCGCTCGCTTACAATGGACACGGAGGCTCACCCATGATCGTGGAAGCGACCCCATCCCTCGCGAGCGAGACCAACCCATGGCTCGCGGCGGCGGCCAGATTTGACGAGGCGGCCGACCGGCTTGGCCTGGACGAGGGTCTGCAAAAGGTCCTCCGCAACTCCGCCCTCGAGCTCACCGTGCACATCCCGGTGCTGCTCGACGACGGGCGCATCGAGCTGTTCACCGGCTATCGCGTGCAGCACTCCATCGCCCGCGGCCCGGCCAAGGGCGGCATTCGCTACGCCCCCGACGTCAACCTCGACGAAGTGCGCGCGCTGGCCGCGTGGATGACCTGGAAGTGCGCGGTGGTGAACATCCCCTTCGGCGGCGGCAAGGGCGGCATCATCTGCGATCCGGCAGTGCTCTCGGAGAGCGAGCTGGAACGCCTCACCCGGCGCTATACCTCGGCGATTATGGACATCCTCGGGCCGGAGCGCGACGTGCCCGCGCCCGACATGAACACCAACGAGCAGACCATGGCCTGGATCATGGACACCTACTCCATGCACATGCGCCACACCACCACCGCTGTGGTGACCGGCAAGCCTCTGGACCTGGGCGGCTCGCGTGGCCGGCCGGAAGCCACCGGGCGCGGATGCCTGTTCGTCGCCCTCGAGGCGCTGCGCCGTTTCGGACTCCAACCGGCGGACACGCGGGTGGTGATTCAGGGCTTCGGCAACGTGGGCGGCATGGCCGCGAAGCTCATGGCCGCGGCCGGTTTCCGGATCGTCTCCGTCATTGAGTGGGACGGCGCCGTGTACAACTCGGGCGGCCTCGACATCGCCGCCCTGATGAAACATCGCCACGACACCGGCTCCATCCTCGGCTTTGCGGAGGGCGAAGAGATGGACAGGGACGAAGCCATGTACCTGGATTGCGACGTCCTGCTGCCGGCGGCGAAGGAGAACGTGATCACCAGCCAGAACGCCGCCCGGCTGCGCACGAAGATCCTGTGCGAGGGCGCCAACGGCCCCACCACGCACGAAGCGGACCGCATTCTCGCCGGCAAGGGCATCTTCGTGATCCCGGACATTCTGGCCAATGCCGGCGGGGTCACCGTCTCCTACTTCGAATGGGTGCAGGACCGCCAGGGCTACTTCTGGAACGAGAAGCTGGTGAACGACCGTCTGGAAGAGATTATGGTGGACAGCTTCCGCGACATCGTGAGCTACGCCGAAAAGCACAACGTGAACAACCGCATTGCCGCGTACATGGTGGCGCTGGACCGCGTGGCCTTCGCCATCCGCAAGCGCGGCCTGTACGCGTAATCCGAATTGTGGGGCAGCCAATCCTGGCTGCCGCCGCCTTTCAGGCGGCGAGAATGCTCAGGCAGGTGACATTGTCCAGTGATGCCTCGACGCCGCTCATGCGGCAATACCATGCGGTGAAGCAGCAGGCGCCCCAGGCGTTGCTCTTGTTCCGTCTGGGCGATTTCTACGAGCTTTTCTACGACGACGCAGTGACCGCGGCGCGCGAGCTGGAGATCACGCTCACCTCCCGCAACAAGGAAAAGGGCCAAGCCATCCCCATGTGCGGCGTGCCCTATCATGCCGCCGAAGGCTACATTGCGCGGCTCATCCAGAAGGGCTATCGCGTGGCCGTCTGCGATCAGATGGAGTTGCCCAGCGCGGCGAAGAAGCTGGTGCGCCGCGAAATCACGCGCGTGGTGACGCCGGGCACGGCCACCGAATCCACCCTGCTGCGCTCGCACGAGAACAACTATCTGGCGGCCGTCGCACAGCAGGGCGTGCGCGCTGGCGTGGCTCACGTGGACATTTCCACCGGTGAGTTCCGCACCACCGAGATGGACGGCACGGAGGTGCCCGCCGCTCTCGAGAACCTGAATGTCCGCGAGGTGCTGACACCCGAGAAACTCGACGGCCTCCCCGGCTTGCGCACCACTATGGAGGACTGGGTCTTCGGCTTCGACTACGGCGAGGCCGCCCTGCGCGATCACTTCCGGCTGCTCACCCTCGAGGGCTGCGGTCTGGCCGGCCATCCGCTCGCAGTGGCCGCCGCCGGCGCGGTTCTGCACTACCTCCGCGACACCCAGAAATCCGCGCTCGATCATCTGGAGCGTCCCACCTGGTACGACCGCAACGAGTCCATGGTGCTGGACGCGACCACGGTGCGCAACCTCGAGCTGCTGGAGCCGCTGTTCGTGGGAGAGAAGCACGAAGCCACGCTGATCAGCGTGTTGGACGAAACCTGCACCGGCATGGGCGGCCGTCTGCTGCGCCAGCGCCTGCTCCGGCCGTCGGTGGATCGCGACGAGATCCGCCAGCGTCTCGACGCCGTCGAAGAAGCGCTGGCCGCCACCATCGCGCGCGCGGAGATTCGCAAAGTGCTGGCAGGCATTCTCGATCTCGAACGGCTCACCGCGAAGCTGACCCTGGGAACGGCCGGCCCGCGCGAGCTGCTGGCGCTGGGACGCTCTCTGGCCGCGGTGCCATTGCTCGTCACGCACGCCTCCGGGCTGCGCAGCGAGCGGCTCACACGCCTGAGCGGCGAACTCGACGAGATTCCCGAGTTGCGCGACCGCATCCTCACCGCCATCGCCGAGGAGCCGCCCATCAACCTCGCCGCCGCCGGCGCCATTCGCGACGGCTTCCACACCGAGCTCGACCAGTTGCGCGACATCAGCCGCAACAGCAAGCAGTACATCGCGCAGATCGAAGCGCGCGAGCGGGCGCGCACCGGCATCCAGTCGCTAAAGGTTCGCTTCAACAACGTATTCGGATACTACATCGAGATCTCCAAAGCGAACATGCATCTGGCCCCGCCGGACTACGAGCGCAAGCAGACGCTGGTGAACGCGGAGCGCTTCACCACGCCGGAGCTGAAGGAACTCGAAAGCAAAATCCTCGACGCCGAGGACAAGATGCTCACGCTGGAGCGGCAGATCTTCCAGGAGATTCGCGCGTTCGCCGCCTCGCTGGCCGGCCGCATCCGCGCCACCGCCGCGGCCGTGGCCGACCTCGACGTAACCACCACGCTCGCCGAGATCGCCACGCGCAACCGCTACACGCGCCCGTCATTCTCCGATGCCGACGAGATGCGCGTCGTCGGTGGCCGTCACCCGGTGATCGAGAAGCTGGCCGCGCGCGAGGCCGTCCGGTTCATCCCCAACGACCTCTATCTGCAATCGGAAACCGAGTTCATCGCCGTCATCACCGGCCCGAACATGGGCGGCAAGTCCACCTACCTTCGCCAGGCCGCGCTCATCGTCATCCTCGCGCAGATGGGCTCGTTCGTCCCCGCCGAATCCGCCGTGCTGCCCATCGTCGACCGCGTCTTCACGCGCATCGGCGCCTCCGACAACCTCGCCCGCGGCCGCTCCACCTTCATGGTGGAGATGACCGAGACCGCCGTCATCCTGAACACCGCCACCGCGCGCAGCCTGATCGTGCTGGACGAGATTGGCCGCGGCACTTCCACCTACGACGGCCTCGCGCTGGCCTGGGCGGTGATTGAACACATCCACCGCCGCATCCGCGCCAAAACGCTTTTCGCCACGCACTACCACGAGCTCACCGAGCTGGCCGACCAGCTCGACGGCGTCCGCAACCTGCACGTCTCGGTGAAAGAGGCCGGCGACCAGGTGATCTTCCTGCGCCGCGTGGAACCGGGCAGCGCCGACCGCAGCTACGGCATCGAGGTGGCGCGGCTGGCCGGCCTGCCCCTCAGCGTCATCGAGCGCGCCCGCAGCATTCTCGCGCTGCACGAAAAATCCGAACACGCCGTCACCGAAGAGTTGGCGCCGCGGCCCGGTTCCAGCCTGCAGATCCAGTTGTTCGAGCCGGTCAACTGGCAGATCGCCGAGCGCATTCGCGCCGTGAACGTGGACGAGCTGCGCCCCATCGAGGCCCTGCAACTGCTGCACGATTTGCAGGCAGAATTGAAGAGAGGACAATAGTGTCCCGAGTTAGAAGATCTTCGCGGCACGCGACGATTCGATGTGGGGCAGGCTCGCAGCCCAATGGCACTTAACTTTTGGCGGCATTGGTTTTCTGGGTCTTTCTGGTGGGGAAACCCTGTGGCTTGGGCCAAACGACCCGGGGTGCGGATCGTCTGGGTCGGTTAGGCAGCTTCGA
>JBEKZH010000049.1:0-40680 GCA_049510065.1 Bryobacteraceae bacterium | reverse complement strand
CAGTGCCATCCACCAGCTTATAGCTGATCCGACGGGCTTCGCGCCAGGTCTCTTAAAACATTTTAATGATTTTCTGTTTCTGAGGCCCACCGCTCTCAAAAAGTTAAGTGCCATTGGGCTGAAAGCCTGCCCCACATCGAATCGTCGCGGGCTGCGAAGATTCTCGGGTGTAGTAGTACAAAGCACGCGCCGGGTCAGCAAATCGAGAAATCAGGGTTCATCGGTTAATCAGCGGCCAATATTCAGAACTGTTGACCGCCGATGAACACCGATGAACCGGATTGTGAGGATTACTATGCGTAGCTGTTTCCTTCTGCTCCTTTCTTTCGGCCTTGTCGCTCAGGGCGCCGTGTCGCGTCCACCGATCGTCGGTGTCGCGCACGTCGCCCTGCGTACCAACGACCTTGCCGCCGCGCGCAACTTCTACGGACGCGTGCTCGGATTCCCGACGCTGATCACAGGAACCGCTTACTTCCAAGTCAACGCCCGCCAATACATCGAGGTTCATCCGGACCTCACAAATGACAGTCAGGACCGGCTGATCCATATCGCCTTTGAGACCACCGACGCGAAGCAACTACGGGACTATCTTGCGAGTCGTGGAGTAAAGGTTCCTGATGAAGCAGCCAAGGACCGCAACGGCGATCTGAGTTTCGAGCTCACTGACCCAGACGGCCATGTTGTCGAGTTTGTTCAGTACCTCAAGGGCGACCTGTATGATCGCGACTTCGGCAAGGACCTCCCCGCCACCCGCGTCTCCGAGCGCATCATCCACGCCGGCTTCATCGTCAAGGACCGCGAGGCAGAGGACCGTTTCTATCGCGACATTCTCGGGTTCCGCGAAACCTGGCACGGCGGCATGAAGGATCGCGTGGCCGACTGGGTGGACATGCGCGTTCCCGACGGCGCCGACTGGCTGGAGTACATGCTGAACGTGCATGATACGTCGGCGCGCACGCGGGGCGTCATGAATCATCTGGCTCTCGGGGTGCCCGACGTGCAGCCCGGTTATCGCACCGTGGTGGAGCGCGGCCTCAACCCGGAGAAGCCGAAGATCGGCCGCGACGGCAAGTGGCAGCTCAATCTGTACGATCCCAACTTCACGCGGGCCGAGCTGATGGAGCCGAAGCCGGTGGAGACGCCGTGCTGCTCGAAGTTCGTAACCGACATCATCACCTATGGCGCGCCAGGTGGCGAACAACTGACCATGGATTACTACGCGCCGTCCGGCCCCGGCCCGCATCCGGTGGCCATCATCATTCACGGCGGCGGATTCACCGGCGGCACCAGCCGGAACGGAAGCGAAGCGTATTGCGCCGAGTTCCTCGCCCCCGCGGGTTACGCGGTTTTCTCCATCAACTACCATCTCGCGCCCAAGTATCCGTATCCCGATATGCTGCACGACGTGCAGCGGGCCATTCGCTACATCCGCTATCACGCTTCGGAGTGGGATGCGAATCGAAACAAGATCGCGCTGGTGGGCGGCTCCGCGGGCGGCTGGCTCAGCAACATGGCCGGCCTGATTGACGCGCCCGGCGACCCGTCGGCCAAAGATCCCGTCGATCGCGAAAGCTCCGCCGTGCAGGCGGTGGTCACCATCTTCGGGCCGAGCGATTTCCGCGGCAAGCCGGTGAACCCGAATGTGCACGCGCTGCTTGATCCGCTCATCAAGGCGAAGGGCGAAGCCGCCGCGCTGGCCGAGGCGTCGCCGATCACGTATGTGCGCAAGGACGCGCCGCCGTTCCTGCTCGTCCACGGCGACAAGGACAAGGCGGTCGATTTCTCCGAATCGACGAATCTGCGCAAGGCGTTGCGCGAGGCCGGCGCCGAGTGCGATCTGATCCGCATCCCCAACGGCCCACACGTCACCGACTCGTGGAATACGATTCCCGACGTGCCGGATTGGGAGCACGACATGACCGTGTGGCTGAATGCCAAGCTGCGGCACGAGGGGCCGGTGGGAGAAGGCATAAGGGCAAGGCCACAGATGAGCGCGGACGAACACAAATAAATCGGCCACGGATAAACACAGATGAACACGGATAATCATTACATTATTGCTATATCCGTGTTCATCTGTGTTTATCTGTGGCCGATTTTCCTAAGTCATGTACCAGCCGCCGTTCACGTGGATGGTCTGGCCGGTGATGTAGGCATTGCCGGCCAGCATGACCACCACGCTGGCTACCTCATCCACTTCGCCGAAGCGTCCCACGGGAATGCGCGCGGGCGTGGCGTTCGGATTGGCACGCACCATGTCGGTGTCAATCAACGCCGGTGAGATTGCGTTTGCGGTGATGCCCTCTCCGGCCAGCGCGGCCGCGTAGTAGTGGGTGAGCCCGAGCATGCCCGCCTTCGATGCCGCGTAGTGCGGCCCCACGACGCCGCCGAGATGCGCGGCCACCGACGAGATGCCGATTATCCGCCCCCAGCGCCGCGCGCGCATGCCGGGCAGCACGGCCTGGGTCACCAGGAAGCACGACTTGAGGTTGACCGCGATCAACTCGTCCCAGTCGTGCTCGGTGATCTCCGCCAGCTTCTGCACCCGCGCGATGCCGGCGTTGTTGACCAGGACGTCAATGCCGCCGAGGCGTTCCTCCGCGGTCCGCACCAGACGCTCCACTTCGCTGGCCGATGAGACATCCGCCTCGATGGTGACGGCACGACGGCCCAGGGCCACAACCTGCCGTTCCAGTTCGTGGGCCGCGCCGGAGCTGGCGCGACAGTTGATCACGACGTCGGCGCCGGCTTCCGCCAGGGCCAGTGCGACGGAGCGTCCGATGCCCCGGCTGGCGCCGGTAACCAGAGCCACCCTGCCAGACAGCCCCGGCTGCATTTCAGAACGCCCAGCGCCAGAGGCTCGCGCCGATGGTGTACCCGGCTCCGACCGCGGCATACAGAACCAGGTCGCCCTTCTTCAGGCGGCCTTCTTCAATGGCATCGCGCGTGGCCAGCGGCAGCGTGGCGGAGGTGGTGTTGCCGTATTTCTCGATGTTGATCATTACGCGATCGCAGGGCATGCCGAGCTTCTCCGCGGTGGTGGTAATGATGCGCCGGTTGGCCTGATGCGGGATCATCAGCGCGATATCGGCCGGCTTAAGATTGTTGCGGTCCAGCAGCGCGCGGCACACTTCGGACATCCGGCGGACGGCGAACTTGTACACCTGCTGCCCCTCCTGCTTGACGAAGTGCAGACGCTTGTCCACGGTTTCATGACTCGGCGGCATGCGGCTGCCGCCGGCGGGCATGTTGAGGTAGGGGCCGCCGGAGCCGTCAACCTCGCCCAGGAAGTCGATGAAGCCGGGTTCGCCGTCCCCGGCGCGCTCCACCACAAATGCGCCCGCGCCGTCGCCGAACAGGATGCAGGTGGCGCGATCGGTGTAGTCGATGATGCGCGACATGGTGTCCGATCCGATCACCAGAACCTTGCGGTGCGCGCCGGAGCGGACCATACTCGTGGCCGTGTTGAGCGCGTACAGAAAGCTGCAGCAGGCGGCGATCAGGTCGAATCCCCATGCGCCTTTCGCGCCGATCTTATCCTGGACGATGCATGCCGTGGACGGAAACAGCATGTCCGGCGTCACCGTGGCCACGATAATCGCCTCGATGTCGGAGGCAACGATCCCGCGGTTTTCCAGCGCGACTTTGGCGGCCTCAATGGCCATGTCCGAAGTGGCCACCTCCGGATCGGCGATGTGCCGCGTGTGAATGCCGACACGTTCGAGAATCCACTGATTCGAGGTGTCGACCATCTTCTCGAGATCGAAGTTGGTGAGCAGGCGGGGAGGAGTGTAGCACCCTACCGCGCTGATCCTGGCGTTATGCAATAGAAGGCCTCCAAAAGTTCCAGAATACAGGACTCGGGGCCTGGTGTGTAACAGAAGTGCCCTCTACTCCTTTTGCCGTCCTACTTCACGATGTTCTTGCCCCACTGAAACGCTGGTCCAACGCTGAAGCGAACCGTGTTGCGGCTGTCTTTCAGCAGATCGTCGAACAAATGATCGTGAACGAAATCGGCCTGTACTCGCAGGGCCACATGCTGCGTGAGATTAATGTCGACGCCGCCGCCGAACCCGTAGAAGATGACCGTGTCGATTTTCTTCCCCGAAGGAGCGAGCTGCTGCACGATGGCCGTGGCAATTGGATCGCCCGGGTGGGGCGTAGCGGTCTCATGCATGAACCCGACCGCGGGCCGGATGAACAGCGTTGCCCGCTTCAGACCGTGATACGAGAACTGCGGGCCGCCGGCGTAGGTTTGCGTCCCGGAATGGATGGGCACCACCAGGGAGTAGTTCGCCGGGATCTGACCTGCGGCAACCAGTTGCTGCAGTTGCGCGCCCAATGTCTGCTGCAGGCTGGTGAGGAGAAGACCTGGCGTGATCTTTGTGTCTCCGGTTTCGGAACTGAAGTCGAACCCGAGAGTGATCCAGGGTCGCACCCTGACCCCGACCTGCGTCTGAAAGCCGTTTTCGGCGAGACTGATGTGCGGGCTGTTGAGGTACGCGTATCCGGCGTACACGTCATAGCGGCCCACATAGGTCTGCTGGCCGAAGGCCTGCGAAGCCGGCAGAAGCAGGGACAGCGCGAGTATGAGACAAGTCATACGCACCGCGCGAATTTCGAAGAATCTTGCTCCGGACTGGTGTTGCATCGGTTCCTCCCGAGTTTCAATCGTCAAAACACCGGGCAACACGGCCCGGCCGATTATGCCGCTACTGCCGCGGAAGTCGCGTGACCGTCCCCCTGGAAGCGTAAAGCAGGGAACAGTCTGGAAAAACTATCGAATGGTTTCACATGTTCATCGATCTGTCAAGCGCAAGGGCCCGGGCCCGGCGGCGGACCTCCGTACGGAGGAGGGATTCCTGATCACCCGCCGCCAAGACACCGTTTTGCGCGAGTTCCTCCAAAAGCCCAAAAGCCGCGCTGCCTTGCTGGGCTTGCTGGGCCGGCGGGAAGGCGCGTCGGGATGTCCCCTGCTATACTGATGTTTTTGCCTCCCCGCTGCGGGTCGCAGAGGTGTGTGTGTTCTTTAACGTCAGGGACCTGGAAGTCAGGAAAGCCCATTTCGACGTAGCGATTCCCGCCGGCGAAATCGATTACGTGGAGGGCCTCCGGCAGACCGGCGCTCTGGAGGCCGCGGGGACCGCCGAACTGCTGGGAAACACCCTTGGCGAGATCCGGGTCAGGGGTCGCCTGCAGGTGACCATGGAAGCCGAGTGCGACCGCTGTCTGGAGGCCGCCCGGTTCCCGATTACGTCGGATTTCGACCTGTTTTACCGCCCGTCGGACACCGGTCCGAAGGGCGATGAAGTGGCCATCTCGGACGCCGAGAGCGAGGTCGGGTTCTACGAAGGCGGGGGGGTTGAGCTCAAGGAGATTCTGCGGGAATATATCCTGCTGGCGATGCCGATGCAGCGCGTGTGCAGGGAGACCTGTCTGGGGATCTGTCCGGTGTGCGGTCAGAACCGCAATGTTCGCGCGTGTGAATGCACCGAGGAAGCGGTAGACGATCGCTGGTCGGCGCTGAAGAATTTCAAACAATAGAGAAGAGGAAAGAGAATGCCGAATCCGAAACGCCGACACTCGAAGAGGCGCACCTCCGCGCGGCGCACGCACGATGCGCTGCCCAGCCCATCGCAGGCCGAGTGCCCCAACTGCCACGAGCCGAAACTGCCCCATCGCGCCTGCCCGCACTGCGGGCGATACAAGGGCCGCGAAGTAGTGGAAGTCGCGGCCGAATAGCTCTCCATCCGCATGTGCCGGCGTGATCCATGGTAACGATCGCGGTTGACGCAATGGGCGGCGATTCCGCCCCCAAGGCGGAAATTGACGGTTCCCTTGAAGCGGTACGCAAGCTGGAGAACGTCCGCGTCATCCTGGTAGGCCACGAAGACGTGCTGCGGCGCGAATTGCGCCGGCGGGACGGTTCCCACGAGTGGCGGGACCTCATTGAGATCCGCCACGCCCGCGAAGCCATCACCATGGAGGACAGCGCCAAAGCGTTTCGCACCAAGCGCGACAGTTCCATCCGCGTGGCCTCGCGGCTGGTGCACGACGGCGTGGCCCAGGGCCTGGTCTCGGCGGGCAACACCGGCGCGGTGATGGCCACCGCGAAACTCGTGCAGGGCATGGTTCCCGGCGTGGATCGCCCGGCGTTGGGGAGCGCGTTTCCCACGGCCGTGGGCAAGCCGGTAGTGCTGCTGGATCTGGGCGCCAACGTCGATTGCAGCCCGCGTATGCTGGCCCAGTTCGCGGTGATGGGCCACATTTACTCGCGGGTCATTTTCAATATCGCCGACCCGCGGGTCGGTCTGCTGTCCATCGGAGAAGAAGAACACAAGGGGAACGATCTGACCCGGGCCACCACGCCGTTGTTGCGGGGCCTGCCCATCCAGTTCATCGGCAACGTGGAGGGCCGCGACCTCTACAGCGGGAAGGCCGACGTCATTGTCTGTGACGGGTTCATCGGCAACGTGGCGCTGAAGGTGAGCGAGGGACTGTCGGAGATGTTCCGCAACCTGCTGCAGGAATCGCTGCGGGCCACGGTGACGCGCAAGGTGGGATATCTGCTCTCGCGAACGGCCTTTCAGGATTTCAGGAAGCGCATCGATTACGCCGAATATGGCGGGGCGCCGCTGCTGGGCGTGCGCGGCGTGTGTATCATCTGCCACGGACGATCCAACGGCAACGCCATCAAGAACGCGATCCGCGTGGCGGCCGGGTTCGCCGAGGGCGGCATCAACGAGAAGATCGAGGCCGAGCTGGCGCAGTTCGCCACCGTACAGATGTGATGCGGCTGCGGCAGAAGTCGGGCGTGGGGCGGCGCCGTGCGCTACGGCGGCGTTGACGAGGGGCGAATTCGCAATGGTCTTCTTATCCGGGGATAAGGTCTGTGTTCGTCTTCGCGCGAGGTCGACGCCGCCTGGACGGAAGCGGACCGAGGGTCCGCCGCAGCGCACGGCGCTGCCCCACACGATCTTTGCGCTTTCGATGCTGTTCGCGCTGACGGCGACGGTGGCATACGCGGCCCAGGACCCGGTGCAATGGTCGCTGACGCCGGACCGGACCTCCGTCGCTCCGGGCGGAACCGTGCTGGCCAGACTCACCGCGACTTTGGAACCCGGCTGGCATCTGTACTCCCCGACAACGCCCAAAGGCGGACCCATCCCCACCAGCCTCGCTCTGGCCCCGGCGCCGGCCATCGCTTCCGTGCGCATCTACGAGCCGAAGCCCGAACGGCGCTTCGATCCCAACTTCCAGCTCGACACGGAGACCTTCGAGAAGGAAGCGGTGTTCCTGCTGGCGGTGGAGTTCAGGAAGGACGCCCCCGCGGGAGCTCTGGAGCTGACCGCGCAGGTGCGCTACCAGTCGTGCAACGACAGGATGTGCCTGCCGCCGAAACGGAAAACGGCGACGGCCAGCATCACGGTGGACGCAGCGGCGCCCGCGACTGCGGTTGTGATTCCGGCCGGCTTCGCGGAAGTGCCGCAAGCAGGCGCGCCCACTTCCTCTACTCCCCCTGCTCCTTCTACTCCCCTTACTCCTTCCTTCCTGCTGGTCGCTTTCGCCTTCGGTCTGGCGGCCATCTTCACGCCCTGCGTGTTCCCGATGATCCCGATCACGGTGTCGTTCTTCCTCAACCAGCCGAGCGGCAAACGCAGCCAGAGCCTGATGCACGCGGTCGTGTACTCAGCCGGGATCGTGGTGCTGTTCACGGTTCTGGGCCTGGCGGCGAAGGCGATTGCCGGGCCCATCGGCGTGGTGCGGCTGGGAGCCAGCCCGTGGGTGAACGGGTTCATTGCGCTGATCTTCGTGATGTTCGGCCTCAGTTTGCTGGGCGCGTTCGAGCTGACTCTGCCTTCCGGTGTCCTGACGAAGATGGACAGCGCATCGCGGCGCGGCGGCTATGTGGGAACGCTGATCATGGGCCTCACGTTTTCGTTGACGGCCTTTGCCTGTGTGGGGCCTTTTGTGGGTCCGCTGCTGGTGGCTTCGGTGCAGGGCAGCGAGCTGCAACCGGTGCTGGGCATGATTGCCTTCTCCTCCGGCCTGGCCGCTCCTTTCTTCCTGCTGGCTCTGTTCCCGTCGTTTTTGCGACGGCTCCCGCGCAGCGGCGGGTGGATGGTGCGGGTGAAGGTGGTCTTCGGGTTCGTGATTCTGGCGGCGGCGCTGAAGTACCTGAGCACCATTGACCAGCAGTTTCAGCTCGGCCTGCTGACGCGCGAACGGTTTCTCGCCGCCTGGGTGATCCTGTTCGCTCTGCCCGGACTCTACCTGCTGGGTCTGCTTCGGCTGGAGGGCATCGCGAAGGATGAGCCCCTCGGCGTGTGCCGGACACTGGTGGCGGCGCTGTTCCTGATCTTCTCCCTGAGTCTTGTGCCGGGCATGTTCGGCGCGCGTCTGGGCGAACTGGATGCGTGGGTGCCGGCGCCAGCTTTCACCGCGGGGTCCGCTTCGGCGACGGAGCCGGCATGGATGACCAACCAGTATCGGGAGGCGCTGGCTCGGGCCCGCGCCACCAACAAGCTGGTACTGGTGAACTTCACCGGCTACGCCTGTACCAACTGCCACTGGATGCGCGCGAACATGTTCCCGCGGCCGGAGATCCGCCCGCTGCTGGACGACTTCGTGCTGCTGGAGCTCTACACGGACGGGACCGACGCGGCGTCTGCCGCCAATCAGGAGATGGAGAGCCGGAAGTTCGGCACGGTGGCGATTCCGTTCTACGCGATCCTGACCGGCGATGAGGAAGCGATCGCCACGTTTCCCGGCCTGACCCGGGATGCGGGCGAGTTCGCGGCGTTCCTGAAGACGCGGCGTCCGGCCTGAATGGCTTAGCCGTCCTGCCGGGCGCGGCGCGCCAGATACAGTTCCGCTGCCATGTCCTCCTGCTCTTTCGCGTCAGCCCTGTACCACTCCAGCAGCGCTTTCTCCTTCAGCCGGTCGACGAGCTGGAAGCGGCGGCGGGCCTCCACCAGCACCGCGCGTTGTGCTTCGATGCGCTTCGCGCACTCGGCCAGCGAAATCCCGAGGCGCTTCTTTTCCCGCGTCACCCAGTCCCGGAAACCGTCGAGACGGGTCAGTTCGCCCGCGTCGAACGAGGTGTCCTCGATGCGGCGGTGCTCCGCCTCGAGTTCGGCCTGGAAGGAGACAATGCGGTCCTCAATAGTCTGTTTCTCGGCAAAGAGCGATTGCAGACGGACCTCCTCGAGTTCGGCCTGGCGCTCGCGCCATTTCCGGGCGGTCTCGATGGAGAAGGAGAACTTCTTCATCCCAGAGCGGCTGCCAGAAGCTGCATATTGTGCAGCGTTTCCGGAAGCGGCGAATTGGCCGCGGGTTCCTGTTTGAGGAAAGAGAGCAGTTGAGGGCGCACGCGGATGGAGGCATCCAGGGTGGCATTCGCTCCGGCCGTGTACGCGCCGAGGTTGATCAGGTCTTCCGCCCGATGGTACGCGGCCAGGGCCTCGCGGATCTTCACCGCCGCGCCCTTCTGCTCGGCGGAGGAGAGGCGGCTGGCCAGCCGGCTCACCGATTGCAGGACGTCAATCGCCGGATAGTGCCCGGCCGCTCCCAGGTCCCGCGACAGGACGATGTGCCCGTCGAGGATGGACCGGACGGCGTCGCAGATGGGCTCGTTGAAATCGTCCCCTTCCACCAGAACGGTGAAAAAGCCCGTGATGGAGCCCTTACGAAAACGGCCCGCCCGCTCGAAGATCTTCGGCAACATGTTGAAGACGGATGGGGTGTAGCCCTTCTGGCTGGGGGGTTCGCCCGCCGCGAGTCCGATCTCCCGCTGGGCCATAGCCAGGCGCGTCACCGAGTCCATTACCAGCAGCACGCTGGCCCCCCGATCGCGGAAGTACTCGGCGATGGCCAGGGAGACGAATGCCGCGCGAATTCGCAGAGGCGCCGGGCGGTCGGAGGTGGCAACCACCACCACAGAGTGTTTGAGGCCTTCGGCGCTGAGCTCATGTTCGAGGAAGTCGCGAACTTCGCGATTGCGCTCGCCGATCAGGGCGACCACGCTGACGTCGGCCGAATTGTGCCGGCACATGGAGCCGAGTAGTGTGCTCTTCCCCACCCCGCTTCCCCCGAAGATGCCGATGCGCTGCCCCTTGCCGCAGGTGAGCAGACTGTCGATCGCGCGGATGCCGGTGATCAGCGGCTCCGAGATCGGTTCGCGGTCGAGGGGACCGGGCGGAACGCGGTAGAGTTCATAACGGTTGTCGCCGTGCAATGCGCCCAGGTTGTCGATGGGCCGGCCGAATCCGTCCAGCACGCGCCCGAGCAATTGCGGCCCAACCTCCATGAGCGCCTCCTCGCGCCGTAACACGATGGTGTCGCCCAATTGCAGGCCGTCGGTCTCCTGCAGCGGCATCGACAACACCCGTCCCTCGCGAAAGCCGATCACCTGTGTCCGGATGGTTCGGCCGGAGGACGTGGTCACCTCCAGAGAATCCCCGATCGCCGCCGACGGTCCCAGGGATTCCACCAGCAGGCCAACTAGTTGGGTGACGGCGCCGCTCCAGCGCCAGGTCTCCATCGTTTCGAGCCGTCCGAAGTACTGGTCCAGAATCATGAGGATTACTCCATCAGGTCCACCAGGCCGCGCTGGATCTCGGCCAGTTGTGTTTCCACGGAGGCGTCCAGCGACCCGCGGCCAGTTTCGAAGATGGCGCTGCCTTTCTCGAGCGAGGTGTCCGCCAGCACATCAATCTTCTGGGGGGCGCCGATTTGCGCGAGGCAGCGGGTCACCGTGGCCACGTGTTCCGGGTGCGTTCGAACGCGGCAGGTGTCGCGGAGCTCGATCTTCCCGAGGGCCGCCTTGACCAGTCCGGTCAGTGCCTCGGGATCGATAGTCAGCTCGCGGTGGAGAATCCGCCGTGCGATGGCCAACGCGAGGCGTACCAGTTCCTCCTCGGCCTCGCGCCGGATGAGGTGCCGAAGGCCGGCCATCTCCGTCACCGCCCGCGCCAGACGCTGCAACTCCCCATCGAGTTGCGCCAGAGCCTGCTTGCGTCCCTCGGCCTCCCCCTGCCGCAATCCGTTCTGGAACGCCTCCTGGGGGGCTTTCTCCAACTGGTGCTCCAGTTCCTGCACTCTCGTTTCCAGCGAGTCCTGAGCGGATTCCCCGGCGTGATTCCCGCCAGGGCGTGTTCCCGCGGGGTGGAAAGGCGCGGCATAGGAGACCACCATCGGCGAGGTGCCCGGCAGCGGGTCCCAGCTCACGGACTGCACTTCGACCTTTTCGTCGCGCAGAATCTTAGACGACGTATTGTTCTCCTACCGTGCCCTTGAGGTTGACCACGCCCTCGGCTTCGAGCTGGCGGACCACCGTGATGATCTGCTGCTGCGCCGCTTCCACTTCCTTGATCTTGATGGGGCCCAGCGCGTCCATGTCCTCGCGCAACATCTCCGAACCGCGCTGCGACATCGCCGCCAGGAAATGATTCTTGAGCTGATCGCTGGTGCCTTTCAACGCAATGGTGAGAATCTTCCGGTCGACCTTCGAGAGGACTTCCTTGATGGCCATCTGATCGATAAGCAGGATGTCGTCGAAGACGAACATGAGATGCCGGATGGTCTCCACCAGGTTGGCGTCGGAGCGCTCGATGCTCTCCAGGATTTCCTTGCTGGTGCTGGAGTCGAGCCGGTTGAACATCTCGGCGACCGCGCGGACGCCTCCGTAGGATTCGCGGCTGAGTTCACCCAGAGCCTTCAGCCGGGAGCCGATAATGCTGGCGATCTTGCCGATGATTTCTGGTGAGATCTGGTCCAGATTGGCCATGCGCAGGGCCACGTCGGAACGCAGCTCCGGCGGAAGCGAAAACAGCAGCCCCGCCGCCTGCGAAGGGTTGAGATGCGAGAGGATGAGCGCGATGGTCTGGGGGTGTTCGCTGTGAATGAACTTGGCCAGTTGTTGCGGATCGGCCTTTTGCAGGACGTCGAAGTTCGCGGCCTCGCTGCCGAGCGCCTTGATGAGACGATCCAGCATCTTGCGCGCCTGCTCCGGGCCGAAAGCGTTGTTCAGCATCTTGCGCGCGTAATCGATTCCGCCCTTGAGGACGTAGTCGTGCGCGACGGTCATCTGGTAGAACTCGTCGAGGATGCCTTCCGCTTCGTCGGCGGTGACGGTGCCGACACGCGCGATCTCGCGTCCCAGCAACTCCACCTCGTCCTCGTCCATGTTCCGCAGGATCTCGCTCCCGACGCCGTCGCCAAGCACCACCAGGAGGATAGCCGCCTTGCGCATGCCCTTTATGTGAATCGCTTTGTCGGTGAGGTTCTCGATCATCGCGGTCTACTTGTCCTCTTCCAGCCAGCTCCGCAGAACGTGGACCATGAGGGTGGGGTCCTTTTTTGCGGCTTCGCCGATGTGTTTGGTGAGAACCTCCGACTTCTTAGTGGTCACCGGCGGCAACTTCAACGCGAGCAGAGCCTCGGCCTCGAGCCTCTGTTTCTGGGCGGACTGTTCGGCAATTCTGGCCTCGAACTGCCTGCCCGCTTCGTCGACCGGCTCCAACGCCGCTTCGGACGCCGCCGCGAGCTGCGCCTGGCTCTTTAGCACGGCGAGGCGGCGCCGCCGGCGAGCCCGCAGGAAGCCCACACCGAGGACCAGCATCAGCAGCAGAGTCACCGCGCCGCCAATCACGAACTGCTTAAAGCGGAACATCCACTCGGGCAAAACCAGCCCGGTCTTCTGCGGCGGGGCGGTGCTGGACTCTGGAGGTCCCGGGCCGTAGGCCACTTCAAACGGCAACGCCTCCACTACCAGCTGGTCTCCCCGCTCCGGCACGAAGCCGATGGCCGCGGCCACCAGCTCGCGGATGGTCTTGAGTTTCTCCGCCGACGGAGGCGTCACTATCTTGCGGGCCCCTGGACCCGAACCCTCCCAGCGAACCGAGTAGTCCACAAGAATGGAGGCGGACAGACGCTTCAGGTTCCCCTGCGGCATGCGGATGTGGCGCACCACGCGGCTCGACTGATAGGAGACGTTCTCGGTTCGGCGGGCCATACCGGTGTTGCCGCTGCCCGCGCGGGAGGAGGGACGCGGCAGGTTGGACGGCGATCCGGGGATGCCTCCCGACAGCATTCCGCCGCTCAGGTCCTCGGTCTTCTGCGAGGTGACCATCACCGACTTCGCCGGATCGAAGGTCTCCTCGCTCTGCTCGCCGCTGGTGAAGTCGCAGTCCACCGAAACGCCCGAGCGGAAGGCGTCGGCCCCCACCAACGGCTCCAGCGTCGAGTTGATCTTGGCCAGCAGATCGTGCTCGATCTTCTGCTTGTATTCGAGACCCGCCTCGGAGGGATCGGCGCCGTCGGCCGAGCCGGGACGCCGCGGCCTGCTCAGCAGGTTGCCGTTCATGTCCAGAACGCTCACCTGTTCCGGCTGCAGCCCCTCCACGGCGCTGGCAGTCAGATGACAGATGGCGGCTACGTTTTGAGCCGTAAGCTTCGCTCCAGGCTTCAGCTTGAGCAGCACGCTCGCCTTGGCCGGCTGCCGTTCTTCGGAGAAGATGGAGTCCTTCGGAAAGGTGAGGTGGACGCGGGCCTGCTCCACCTCGGAGAGCCCCATCATGGAGCGTTCCAGCTCGCCTTCGAGCGCCCGGTGATAGTTGATCTGCTCGGTGAAATCGGTTGCGCCGAAGTTGGTCTTGTCGAACAGCTCGTAGCCGATGCGTCCGGTCTTCGGGATCCCCGCCGCAGCCAGTTGCAGGCGCAGGTCGTCCACCTTCGCCGAGGGGACAAGCACCGTGGTACCGTTGGCGGCGAGGCGGTATTCGGCGCCACTTTCGTGCACCCTGGCCACCACCACTCCCGCATCCTCGGGCGACAGGTTCGTGTACAAGGGCCGAAAATCGCGCTCGCGCGTCCACACCGTCGCCGCCATGATCGCCCCAATCACCGCAACCGCAGCAACACCGATCATGATGCGCTGCCTTACCGAGAGACTCGCGAGCAGGCGTCTGATTTGATCCATAGCGCGACGAAAAAGAACCGCTTACCGGCGGCCTCCATGCCCCCGTGTACGTGCGTCTACAACTGCATGCGCATGACTTCCTGATAGGCCTGCACGACCTTGTTCCGCACCTGCACGAACATCTCGAAGCCCAGTTGGGCCTTCTGCGCGGCCAGGGCCACCTCGTGCAGTTCTCCTCCTTCGCCCGATAACAACTTGTCGATGGACTGCTGGGAATTCTCTCGGAGACCTTCGACGCTATGGATCGCGTCGGACAGGATCGAACCGAAGGCGTCGGACGCCGAAGCGGCCGCGCCGGGCTTGATGGCCGCCGCGATGCCCCCCACCGCGGCCGGACTACTGATGGGAACAATAGGGACTGACATTACGTCCTCAACAGATCTATGGAGCGCGAAATCATGTCTTTGACCGCACCCATGGCTGCCACATTCGCTTCATACCCCCGCGCCGAGCTGAGCAGATCGACCATGTCCTCGGCAGGGTTGATGTGGGGAAAAGAGACATAGCCCTTCGCATCCGCATCCGGGTGCCCGGGAATATACCGTTTGTCCGGAGGACTGCTATCCTGCACAACCTCCGACACCTGGACACCGGTCATGCCCGAACTCAGTTCGTTCTGGAACACCGAGGAGAAGGGCGAGGTCTGCGGCTGCGTTTCGAACACCGCGTCTTTTCGGCGATAGGGACCGCCCTCGGCCGTTCGGGTGGTCTCGGAATTAGCCAGATTCTGGGTCAACAACTCCGCGCGGGTTCGCTGCACGGACATGCCCGACGCACTCACCGAAAGCGCTGCAAACAGACTCATGAGTTGCTGCCTTCCTTGACGGCCGTACGCACCATCAGCAACTGCGAGCGCACGAGACTCTCGGCCATGTTGAATCGCATGGAGTTCTCGGCGAGCAGCCGCGTCTCGCGATCGAGGCTGACGTTGTTGCCGTCGTTCTTCGTCCCCAGACCCGGCGTGTCGATCACGTTGGGCGCCTCCCCCTTAAGGAGGCTCATGAACTCGAACTGGAAATCGATGTCCTTGCTCTTGTAGCCCGGAGTGTCGATGTTGGCGACGTTAGACGCGACCAGCTTCTGGCGCGTGCTCAGCAGATCCATGTACTGTTCGAGGCGATCCACAATGGGATCCAGCATGCCAGCGAAGATGCAATCGTTCCACCAAAGCCCCTTGTGCGTGTTTGCAGGCAGTTACCGAGCCACGGCCGTGAGGGAGTGGTACGCCTCCCGAAACGAACCATTCCATTTCGGTCCGCCCGTCTCGAATCGGCTACCGGACAGGTATACCCGGAACCGGATATGTCTCAATCGCCGTCGCGGCCCCCCGCCGTGGCCCTGCCTGCAGTCGAGTGGCGGTCGCCGCGGCCTTCGTCTCGGGGCTGGCACTGCACGCCATCTTCTTCTTCCGCTTCCTGCCGTACCCGGGTGCGCCACCTTCCCGGTCCGGCTGGTCTCGCGTTGCTCGTCGCGGCGATGGCTGGCATCGCCTTCGCGCTGGCTTTGCGAGCGCCGCGCGACCGGTTGCTGATCCCGTCGGCCATCACCGTTGCCCTGCTGGCGGCCCACACCGTCATGACCGTTGCCGACTCCTCGAAGCATCCGGGCAGTCACCGGCGCTGGCCGCTGGAGCTGGCCGTGGCGCTGGTCTGGTCCGTCCCCGCCTGGGCCGGGGCGGCGCTGGCGCGTTTGCCGCAATCGCGCGAATGACCTCCTGGCAGCTCGCCCGGATCAATATCGCTCATTTGATTGCCCCGCTCGATGACCCACGCCATTTCCTCGCATCCACCAGCAAAGGCCAACCCGGACAACGGGCCCCCGATCACGGAACAATCCCGCCCTCGCATTCGTTGACAATAGTGTTGTGGCCCTTATCTCGCTCATTTTCCGGAACGCGGTGCGCAATCGCCGCCGCAGCATCCTCACCATCCTGAGCATCGCCGCGTCGTTCTGCATGCTCGGGGTCCTGATGGCCATGTACAGCATGTTCTATCTGCACCAGGCCACGCCCGACCAGGCTCTGCGGCTGATCGTCCGCAACAAGATCTCCTTCACCCGGCCCATGCCCCTCTCCTACGAGAACCGGATCCGGGCCATCCCCGGCGTGCGCGAGGTGACCACTTACGACTATTTCGGAGGCACCTACAAGGACGCGCGCGATTCCAACAACACCTTCGCCCGTTTCGCCGTGGAGCCTCAGATGCTGTACATCGTCCATCCGGACTACCAGCTCAGCGATGCCGAGAAGGCCGCCTTCGCGAGCGAGCGGGACGCCTGTATCGTCGGCAAGGCGCTGGCCGACCGGCTCGGACTGAAGCCAGGCGACCGGGTCACCATCGTTGGCGACATCTTCCCGGTGACGTTGAACTTCGTCGTCCGCGGGATCTACCGCAGCGAGCGCAGCAACGAGAACCTGTTCTTCCAGTTCGAATATCTGAACCAGGCGGCGTTTCACGGAAACCAGAGCTTCGCGCTCATGTACCAGCTTCTGGCGGACAGCCCGGCCTCGGTGGCTCCGGTTGCTCGCGCCGTGGATGACATGTTCCGCAACTCCGACACGCAGACCAAGACCGAGAGCGAGCAGAGCTTCGCGCTCTCCATCATCTCTTTTCTCGGCAACGTCAAATTGTTTCTGCTGGCAGTGTGCGGTGCGTTGACCCTCACGGTTCTCCTGGTCTCGGCCAACACCATGGCCATGAGCGTGCGCGAGCGCGTCGCGGAAGTCGGAATCCTCAAAACGCTCGGCTTCACGCGCGAGAACATTCTCTTCCTGATCCTCGGCGAATCCATTGTGATTGCCCTGATCGGCGGCGCCGTGGGCTTTGGGCTGGCCGAGGCCGTGGTCGCGGCATTGCGCAACCTGCACGCTTCCCTGATCAGTTTGCACGCGCTCCAGATTTCGCCGGTGCTGGCGCTGGCCGGCGGAGTCCTTGCCGCCCTGGTGGGAGCCGCCAGCTCCCTCCTTCCCGCCTGGGGCGCTGCGCGGCGCGGCATTATCGATTGTCTTCGTCTGGCCGATTGAGAGATCTTCCCATGCCCATACCGCTCTCCTACAATGTCCGCAACCTCGCCGTCCGCCGGGTCACCACGGTGATGACGGCTCTCGGCACGGCTCTCAGCGTCGCCGTACTGGTGTCCGTCATGGCGCTGGTCCAGGGACTGCACACGTCCTTCGAGATCGCCGGCAATCCGAACGACGTGCTGGTGATGCGCAAGGGCTCCACGTCGGAGCTGACCAGCATCATCACGCGCGCGAACTATCAGGACATCAAGACCATACCCGGCATCGTGAAGAACGCTTCGGGGCAGCCGCTGGCTTCGCTGGAGATGGTCACCATCATCAATCTGGGTAACGCCGGCGGCGAGGACATGAACGTCAACGTTCGCGGGATCACCCCCATCGGATTCGACCTGCGGGACCAGGTTCACCTCGCCGCAGGACGGTGGTTCCAGACCGGCAAGCGCGAGATCGTGGTGGGCAAATCGCTGGCGGACCGCTTCCCGTCGGCAGGCATCGGCCAGACCGTCCGGTTCGGCCGCGCCAACGGCACCTGGACCGTGGTGGGCGTGCTCGACGGCGGCCGCTCGGTTTTCAACGGCGAGATCTGGGCGGACCTCAACCAGGTCAGCGCCGATGACCGGCGTGCCGACTTCCTCAGCTCCGTCCTGCTGCGCGCCGAGCCCGGACAGGAACAGAGTCTGGAGCGAAGGCTCGAGAAGGACGCGCGGTTCAACGTTCTCGCGCAGCCCGAGCAACGCTACTACGCCGACCAGATGGTGAACGCGCGGCCCATCCAGTTCATGGGCGTGCTGGTGGCCATCATCATGGCCGTGGGCAGCGTCTTCGCAGCCATGAATACCATGTACGCGGCGGTGGCGCGCCGCTCGGCGGAGATCGGCACGTTGCGCGTGCTGGGCTTCTCGCGCGGCTCCATCCTCTCCAGCTTTGTTCTGGAGTCGGTGTTCCTGGCGGTGCTCGGCGGCGCGGTGGGATGCGTCCTGGCGCTCCCGCTCAACTACATCAATACGGATGTCGGCAGCTTCACCACCTGGAGCCACTTCACCTTCAACTTCAACGTGAACACGCAGGTGATGGCGATTGGCATGGTGTTCGCGCTGTTCATCGGCGCGGCGGGTGGTTTCCTGCCCGCTCGCAACGCGGCCAGGCGGCAGATCGTCGCAGCCCTCAAGGCACGGTAGAGGGCAAGTCGTATCCATATCGCCCGAGGATCTCGCGACCCCGCGGTCCCAGCAGGAATTGAACGAACTGGCGCGCCGCATTCTGTTGATTGGATGATCGCAGGATGCCGACGGCCTGGTCGAGGGGGGCATGCAGGTTGCCGGGAATCGGAATCGTGTTTCCGCCCAATCGGAACACCAGCGAGTATGCCGTGAACGCGGCGTCGGCATTTCCCGTCGCGGCGAACTGCCTGGCGGCGCTGATGGTCTCGGCGTAGACGACCTTCGGCTCCACGGCGCTCCACAGCCCGAGCCGGTGCAACACCTCCACGGCCGCCGCGCCATACGGCGCCAGCTTCGGGTTGGCAACGGCCACGATCTTCACATCGTCGTCCTTCAGGTCCTCGACGCGCCTGACATGCGCGCGGGTGCCCGGCGGCGTCCACAGCACCAGCCGCCCGCGAGCGTAGACGGCCTTCGAGCCGGGGACGAGCAGTCCCTCCTTGTCCAGCGCGTCGATGTGCACGACATCGGCGGCGGCGAACACATCGAAGGGGGCCCCGTGCTCCGCCTGCATGGTGAGGTTCGCGGTGGCGCCGAAGCTGTAGACCACGGCAATCCCGGTTTGCGCCTGGAACTGCGTCGCGACTTCGGCGAAGACGTCGGTCAGGTTGGCCGCCGCCGCCACGGTCAGCGAGCGCGCCGCTCCGTGCTCCTGCGCGAGTGCGGCGCAGCAAACGAGCGCCAGAGCCCAGCCTTTCGCGTTCCGCGGCATGGTTATTGTTAATCGTACAACGCCGCGACAGCCCCGTCTGGAGTCTCTACATATTGAGGTGCCGGGCAGTCCCCTCGGCTGCGAATGCCGGCTTCTGCCGGGTGTTTAAACTACCTGGCGGACGACCAGCGTCACGCCGGATTGGCTGGGGGTTCCGCCGATGAGGATGCGCACCGGCACGGCGTCGCCGGGAGTCACGGCGGGGTCCGGACGGACGTTGACCTGGAGCAGGCCGGGCATGTTGAGCGGGGCCGCGCCGCAGTATTCCACACGACACGCGGCGGCCAGCCGCGTACTCGCCAGGCACCGCAGGAACGCGGCGGTCGAAGTGTCCTTGCAGTGAGTCAGGTAGTGATGACCGGCAAAGTCCACTTTCATGTCACGCACCCGCGTCGAACACACCGAGGCGACAGCGGAACTTCTACTGCCGTCCCGCGTGCCACATGGGCCCGCCCAGCCAGCGCGGGAAGCCGCAGGCGTGGATCGCGAGGATGTCGATGTCCACCGGGCGCAGCGTCGTGTCTTCCTCGATAACACGAATGCTCTCCCGGATGACTGCGGCAATCCCGTCCCGATACGCGGCCGACAGGCGATCCACCAGGGACCGGTTCTGCTCCAGCACGCCTGGGCCGAACTTCTTCGCCACCTCCCGCTCGCCGAAGAAGACGTGGATCAGCGCTTTCGACTGATCCGATAGCAGGCACTGCCGAAAGAGCTCGGCCTCACGGCGCGCGCCTTCTTCGAACCCGAACTTCGTCGCACCCTCGATGGCGTCGACGGCCGCAGGCGGCGCGATGAGCTCCGGACAGCGCGCGCGAACCTCATCGCGAGCGGCGGCAAACACGGAGGCATCGAACGTCAGCTTGTCATTGTGATCGCGCGTCGGCCGCACACGCAGGTTTCGGCGCGCAAAGGCCACGGCGCCATCGAGCAGATCGCCTGCGACAATCTCATCCACGATCCCGCTAACCAGCGCCGCGCCCGCGCCAACCGGCTCGCCGAACGCGCACATGCGCAGCGCCGTCTCCACCCCGGCCAGCCTCGGCAGGCGCTGCGTGCCACCGGCGCCTGGGATCAGGCCCAGCTTCACCTCCGGCTGACCCACCTGCGCCGCCGCGTCAGCCACGCGATAGTGGCAGGCCATGGCCGTCTCCAGACCGCCGCCGAGCGCGGTGCCGTGAATCGCGGCAATCACCGGCTTCGCGCAACTCTCGATGCGGTTCAGAACCGGGTTCAGCGGGGGCACGGTCAGCTTCACGAATTCCCGGATGTCGGCACCCGCGATGAAGGTGCGGCCAGCGCCGATGAGCACGATCGCCCGAATCTCGCCGTCGCGTTCCAGCGCTTCCAGCGCCGTCTGTATCGCCTGGGCCACGCTGGTGCTCAGCGCGTTGACCGGCGGGTTGTCGATGGCGAGGATGCCGATTTCGTCCCGGCGGGAAGTGACAACAAGGTCGCTCATACCATCTAGTCGAAGTCGAACGGCCGCTTCGGCGGCGGGGCTTCGGGCTTGTCCTTCGCCTGCTTCAGCAGTTCGTCGAACTTGCGCTCCAGCACCTGTTGATGGCTCTTGTGCTCGGCGAAAGACTTCTCGAACGCCTCCGCGCGGCGCGCTTCCTCGCCCTTCAGCCGTTGCACGGCCACCGCCATGTCTTCCACCACGTGCGGCTTCTCCGCCTCCTGGTGACTGATGACGGCCTTCAGTTCCGGATCGATCTGCAGCGTGGCGTCACAGCAGGGGCACTTCACTTCAATCAACACTGTCCTGGCCCTGGGCATACCGGAATCTTACCGCACCCGGACACGGCTATAATCGGTTTCATGAACAGGGCCCTGATTGCGGCGGCGCTGGCCGCCCTCCTCCTGCTGGCCGCCTGCCACAAGGACATTCAAACCACCGAGGCGGTGCAGCGCGGCATGATGAAGTACCTGGCGACGAAATCCGGCCTCAGTGCCAGCGCCATGGACGTGAGCGTCACCTCCGTTTCGTTCCGCCAGAATGAGGCTGACGCAACCGTTCACTTCCAGGCCAGGGGATCCAGCGGCTCGTCCGGCGGCATCAGCATGAGGTACGTGCTGGAGCGCAAAGGCAACGAATGGGTGGTGAAGGGCCGCGCGGGCGGCATGAGCCAGGGGGCGAATCCCCACGGCGACATGGGAGGCATGGGCGCGAGTCCGCAAGGTGGCGGCGGAATGCCCGCGTTGCCGCCTGGTCATCCGGCGATTCCCTCCGGTGGCGGAACGCCCGCACCGTCGAAGTAGCCCCCTCGATATGGCCCGTTGGCGCACGGAGCAACAGATATGAAACGAGTCGCGGTGCTGGGCGGCGGTCCGGCGGGTTCCTTCGCGGCGGAGCGGCTGGCGCGAGCGGGTCTGGACACCGTGATCTTCGACGAGAAGCTGGCCTGGGAAAAGCCCTGCGGCGGCGGACTCACCTACAAGGCGTGGCACGAGTATCCGTTTCTCATGGAGAACGATACCCCGAAAAAGCTCATCACACGGACGAACATCGCCGCTCCCCGGGCCGGATCGGCGTCGCTCCAGCTTCGACAACCACTGCTCATCTACTCGCGCTTCGACCTGAATCGAATGCTGCTGAAGCGCGCGGAGAACGCCGGCGCGCAGGTGGAGAAGGTGCGGGTCCTCGCGCTCGACCGCCAGGACCGTGGGTGGCTGGTGCGAACGCGCCACGGAAGCGTGCCGGCGGACTACTGCGTGATCGCCACCGGCGCGCGCAACCCGCTGCGCGGCGTAGGCACCGAGTGGACCCCCGGTGACACTGCTACCGCTCTCGGCTACTACGTGCCAGGCCAGCAGGAACATATCGACATCCAGTTCCTGCCGGGCCTCGATGGCTACATCTGGGTGTTCCCGCGCTGCGGGCATCTCGCGGTGGGGATTTGCGGCAAGAACCAACCAGCCCAGACCATGCGCGCCTGGCTCGAGCGATACATGGAAGAACACTCGCTATCCTACAGGAACGCGACGTTTTACGGTCACGTCCTGCCATCGCTCAGCCGGCATGCCTGGCAACGGAATCGCATCGCGGGTGACCGCTGGATGGCGGTGGGCGATGCCGCCGGGCTGGTGGACCCGATCACCGGCGAGGGGCTGTACTACGCCATGCGCTCCGGCGATCTGGCCAGCCGGACCATTCTGGATGACGCGTACGCGCCTGAGGCGAAGGCGCACGCCTACCGCACCGTGCTCCGCGAGGACTTCGTCGCCGATCTGGAATTCGGTTCCCTGCTGGCCGGGCGTGTCTACTCCGGCCGGTTCCTGTTCAGCACCGTGCCCGCGCGGATGGTGCAGTTCACCCGCCGCAGCCAGCGCTTCTGCACGCTCATGCAGGATCTGTTCGCCGGGACGCAATCCTACCTCGGTCTGAAGAGCCGGCTCCTGCGCGGGCTGCGCGGCGCGCGGGGCGAAACGCTCCTGGGATTCTTCGTGAACCGGCTCATCCCGGGCGAGGACATTGCCTGACAGGAGGCCTGATGAACCACGCTACCTCCGAGGCGCTGTTCGCGCGCGCGAAGCAGGTGATCCCGGGCGGCGTCAACTCGCCCGTGCGCGCCTACCGCGGCGTGGGCGGCACGCCTCCGTTCATCGTGCGCGGCGAGGGTTCCCGCCTCTACGACGCGGACGGGAACGAATACATCGATTACGTCTGCTCGTGGGGGCCGCTGATCCTGGGCCATCGGCCCAAATGCGTCATCGACGCCATCACCCAGGCGCTCGAGAACGGCACGACGTACGGCGCTCCCACGGAAGCCGAGGTTGAGCTGGCGGAGTTGATCCGCGAGTGCGTTCCCTCCGTCGAGATGGTGCGCCTGGTCAGCTCCGGTACAGAGGCCACCATGAGCGCGCTGCGCGTGGCCCGCGGCTTCACCGGGCGCGATCTGACCGTCAAGTTCGAAGGTTGCTACCACGGCCACGTGGACTCGCTGCTGGTGAAGGCCGGCTCGGGCATGGCCACGCTCGGGATTGCCGACACGCAGGGCGTCCCCCGGGCTTTTGCGGAAACGACAATTGCATTGCCGTTCAATTCGATAGCGGCGGTTGAGAAAGCTTTTCATGAGCGGGGTGACGCCATTGCTGCAGTAATCGTTGAACCGGTGGTGGGCAACATGGGCTGCGTCGCGCCGGCTGCGGGTTTCCTCGAAGCCCTTCGCGAACTGACCACCCGGCACAGCACCGTGTTGATTTTCGACGAGGTGATGACGGGTTTCCGCCTGGCGCTCGGCGGGGCCCAGGAGCGGTACGGTATCCGTCCCGACCTCACCACCCTCGGCAAGATCGTCGGCGGCGGGATGCCGCTGGCTGCCTACGGTGGCCGGGCCGACATCATGAGCCGCGTGGCGCCGATGGGCCCCATCTACCAGGCGGGCACGCTGTCGGGCAATCCGGTGGCGGTGGCGGCCGGTCTGGCGATGCTGCGGCATCTGAAGGCGCACCCGGAAATCTATCGGACTCTGGAAGAGCGGACGGCGCGCCTGACCGCGAATCCACCGCCGGGCACCACGGTGAACCGCGTCGGATCGATGTTCACGTTTTTCTTTACATCAGAACATGTAAGTGATTGGGTCTCAGCCAGTAAAGCAGACACGACGAAGTTTGGCAGGTTCTTCCATTGCATGCTGGATCGCGGCATCTATCTTGCCCCATCGCAGTTCGAAGCGGGCTTCGTTTCCGCCGCCCACAGCGACGCCGACATCGACCGTACGGTAGCGGCCGCTCGCGACTTCGCATAACCTACACTCGTGGACCAGCACCCGCTCGAACTCGTCACCGTCCTGGAAGTCAGCGACTCCTTCGCGCTCCGCCTGGCGACCTCCGCGCTCGACGATGCCGGCATTGACTACGTTGTGAGCGGCGACCAACCCAGGTACCTTGCGGGCATCCCCGGGTCCTTCGGTGTTGGCGAAACTCCGTTGTGCAACTGCTGCTGTCAGATCCAGGTGGCGCGCGAGAACGAGAGTGCTGCTCGAGAGCTGCTGGATCCCCTGTTGAACCCCGATCCCGCAGCTCCAGAGTGATACGCTCGATGCAGTGCAACCAGTTCGTATCGCCGTGATCGGCGCCGGCTCGTTCGGCCGGAATCATCTACGCGTCCTGCGCAGTCATCCCAACGCTCAACTCGTCGCCGTGGTCGACGCCAATCCCGATCGCGCGGCGGCGGCCTCGGCGGAGTTCGGCTGCAGCGCAGTGCCCGCGCTCGGCGAGTTGGCCGGGACCATCGACGCCGCCGTTGTTGCGGTGCCCACCTCAGCCCATGCCGACGTCGGGTGTCAGCTCATCGAGAACGGTATCGACGTTCTGGTGGAGAAGCCCATCGCGTCCGACGCCGCCTCCGCCCGCCGCCTGGTGGACGCCGCGCGACAGCATGGCCGCATCCTGCAGGTGGGACATCTGGAGCGGTTTAATCCCGCCGTGATGGCCCTGCGGCGGATTCGCACGACGCCGCTGTTCTTCGAGGTCCACCGCATGAGCGTGTTCACGCCGCGTAGCCTGGATGTGGACGTGGTTCTCGACCTGATGATCCACGACGTGGATGTGGTGCTCAGTCTGGTGGGCTGCCCGCCCGAGGAGATTCGCGCGGCCGGCCTGCCCATTCTCACCAACAAGGTGGACATCGCCAACGTCCGCCTGGCGTTCCCCACCGGCTGCATCGCCAACCTCACGGCGAGCCGCGTTTCCACCGAACGCGTGCGCAAGCTGAGGGTCTTCCAGCCGAGCCAGTACATTACGCTCGACTATCAGCGCCAGGACCTGCTCACATTTACGGTGAACGAAGGCGAGATCCACTGCGAAGCGGTGAGCGTGGAGAAATCGGAGCCGCTGAAGCTCGAACTGGAAGCGTTTCTGGCGAGCGTCGCCTCGCGTTCGGCGCCCCCAGTGACGGGCGAAGAAGGCCTCGCCGCGCTGGAGGTTGCGCTGGACATCCTTGCTAAGATCGAAGAACACGCCGAGCGCATCCGTGAGCAGCTTGTTCGGTAGCCGTTTCGCCGGGCAACTTCGGGCTCCCGCGCAACGTCTTTTCCTTTGACCCCTTGCGATGCAAAAGCGGACCGGCGACGAACTTAACCTCCTTCTCGATTGGAATCCGGACCGCAGCCCGCGGCGCTGGCTCCGCGACGGCATCGGCTCGCTGCTGGTGCATGCGGCTATCGCCGGCCTGCTGATTCTGCTGATGCGCCTGCCCTCGGGCGCTCCGCCTCCGGACGAAGACGTCGCCGCCGAACTGCAGCACGCCACGCGCCTGGTGGCGCCTCCGCTGAAACTCACCCAGCAGGAGCCGACTCGGGGGAAAGCAGCCAATCAGGTCAACCTGGACGAGCTGCTGGCGAAGTCGCACCTGCAGGCGCCGCCGCGCCAGTTCCAACCGCCGCCCCTGCCCGCCCCGGCGCCAGCGCCCAAACCGGCCGCGCCCGCCATTCCCTCGCCTCCGAAGATCGAAGCGGCCAATCGTGGGCCGCAGTTGCCTCCGCCGGGAGTGGACACGCCCGCCCCGCCACCGCGCATTCAGTCCGAAGAACCGAAGCTGGCGATGCAGAACGCGGGCACGCCCAGTGGCGCGAACAACCGTCGCATCGACTTCGGAAAGATGCCCATCCGTCCGCTGACGGTGGAAGAGGCCGCGCACAGCGCCGTGCGCGAGAGCGACGCGGGCATGGAAGTGCAAGACCCGGAGGAGCACGTGCCCAACCGGCCTGACGCCTTCGGCCGCATGCCTTCGCCCTACAAAAACCTGGTAACGCCGCAACTGTTGAGCGATCCGCACGGCGTCAATTTCAGGCCCTATCTGATCCAGGTTCTGCTGGCGGTCAAGAAGAACTGGCTGGCGGTGATTCCGGAAAGTGCGCGCATGGGCCGCCGCGGTTACGTGACCATTCAGTTCATCATTGCGCGCAATGGGTCCGTGCCCAAGCTGGTGATCTCGTCGCCTTCGGGAACCGAGGCTTTCGATCGCGCTGCGGTGGCCGGTGTCAGCGCGTCGAACCCGTTTCCGCCGCTGCCGTCCGAGTTCCCGGGCAACGAAATCCGCGTGCAACTGGGGTTCACCTACAACGAACCACGGAAGTGAAAGCCTAATTCGGGGACGTACACCTAAATCCCCAATTACCGCGCGGCAAAACGCGGACAGACTTACCGATGGGGCCTGGTAATTGGGGACGGAGGTGTACGTCCCCGAATTAGTCTACGCCTCCCAGTCCAGAATCACCTTCCCGGAGCGGCCCTCGCGCATGATCTCGAAAGCGTGTTCGAACTCCGGCCATGGCAGCTTGTGGGTGATCGCCGGACGGATGTCCAGGCCCGACTGCAGCATGACAGTCATCTTGTACCAGGTCTCGTACATCTCGCGGCCGTAGATGCCCTTAATGGTGAGCATGCCGAAAATCACCGTGCGCCAGTCGATGACGATCTGCTCGGACGGAATTCCCAGCAGCGCGATCCTGCCGCCGTGGCTCATGTTCGCCACCATATCCGCGAAGGCCTGCGGGTTCCCGGACATCTCCAGACCCACGTCGAAGCCCTCCTTCATGCCCAACTCGCGCTGCACTTCCGGCAGGCTGCGATGGCGCACGTCCACCACGGCGGTGGCGCCCATCTTCGCCGCCAGTTCGAGCCGGTACGGGTTCACGTCGGTGATGACCACGAATCGCGCGCCGGCGAACCGCGCCACGGCGGCGGCCATCAGGCCGATGGGACCCGCGCCGGTGACCAGCACGTCCTCGCCCAGCACCGGGAACGTAAGCGCCGTATGCACTGCGTTGCCGAAGGGGTCGAAGATGGACGCGACGTCCAGGTCGACGTGCGGCGCGTGCACCCAGACGTTGCTCATGGGCAGGGCGATGTACTCGGCGAAGCAGCCCGGCCGGTTCACGCCGACGCCGCTGGTGTGCGCGCACAACTGGCGGCGGCCGGCCAGACAATTACGGCAGCGCCCGCAGACGACGTGCCCCTCGCCGCTGACAATCTGACCGGGGAAAAAGTCGGAGACGTTGGAGCCCACCTCCACGATCTCGCCCACGAACTCGTGGCCAACGACCATGGGCACGGGAATGGTGCGCTGCGCCCAGTCGTCCCAGTTGTAGATGTGGATGTCGGTGCCGCAGATGGCCGCGCGCTTCACGCGAATCAGCACGTCGTTGATGCCGATGCGCGGCTCGGGGACGTCTTCCAGCCAGAGTCCGGGCGCGGCCTGTTTCTTTACGAGAGCTTTCATTCTCCCCCAGTGTACGCCGGAGTAACCATGGTACAAGTGGACTCGGGAGGTCCGGCCGCATGAAGGAGATCCCAATCTCCAGATTCAGAGCGACGTGCCTGGCGGTGTTGGAGCGCGTCCGCAAAACAGGCAAGCCAATCCGCATCACCCGCTTCGGCAAGCCGGTGGCCGAGGTGGTGCCGCCCTCCGCTTCCGCGCGGCCCACGGTATGGCTGGGCTCGCTGGCGGGTACGGGCCGGTTTGTCGGCGATATCGTTTCTCCCACCACGGAAGAAGAGGATTGGGATGTCCTGCGTTAGATGAAACTCCTGCTCGATACACACATCTGGTTATGGAGCCTGCTGGATCCGGCGCGGATACCAAAGCCTGTCGCGAAGGTCCTGGGGAATCCCGCAAACGAGCTTTGGTTGTCGCCCATTAGCACGTGGGAAATCCTGGACCTTTGTCGAAAAGGCCGGATCGTGCTGGAGCCCAATGCGGCGGTCTGGATAACGGCCGCCCACTCATGAGGTCGCCCTGGAAACGGAGAGGGTCGTGCTTCCTCACCGCGATCCCGTGGACCGTTTCCTGGCCGCCACCGCCAGGACCTACGGCCTCACTCTCGTCACCGCCGATGAGAATTTGCTGAGCGGAAGCGGATATCCGGTCCTCGGCAACCGCTGAAATCAATCGACACGGGAGAACTCGATTCGCCGGCCGTCCTCGCCCTCCGGCTCGAGCCGTATCTCGATGCGCCGGGCGGGCATGAGATTGAGGAATCGCTCGCCCCATTCCACCAGCACCACGGCATCGCGATCGAAGATCTCGTCGAGGCCCAGCGTGGCCACTTCCGCCGTCGTGTCGAGCCGATAGAGATCGATGTGGTACACGCGCTCGCCGTATTCGTGGATCAGCGTGAACGTCGGGCTGGAGACCTCGTCGGCGGCGACCGCGCCCAGACCCTGCGCGATGCCTTTGGCCAGCGTGGTCTTCCCGGCCCCGAGATTGCCGATCAGCAACACCACGGCTTTGCGCGGCAGCTCGCGGGCGATCTGTTCGCCCAGTGCGATGGTCTCTTCCTCAGACGCTGTGTGGAAGACGCGCGCAGTCATGCATGGCCTCGGGCAGGTAGGTGAACAGGTCGGTCGCGGTGACGGCTTTCTCGCCGAGCTCGGCGGCGGCCAGTTCTCCGGCGCGCCCATGCAGCCACACCGCGGCCAGTACGGCCGAGCCGAGGTCGTCGGGAGTCTGTGCGATGAACCCCGCCACCAGGCCGGTTAACACGTCGCCCGTGCCTCCGGTGGCCATCGCGGGCGAACCGGTGGGGTTCACGAAGACGCGCCCGTCCGGTGCGGCGATCAGCGTGCGACTGCCCTTCAGGACCAGCCAGACACAGTGCTGCTGCGCAAACTCGCGCGCCGTCCCCGTGCGGTCCGCCTGAACCTCGGAGGCGCTGCAGCCAATGAGCCGCGCCATCTCACCGGGATGCGGCGTGAGGACTCGCGGACCCGCGCCTGCGCCGAATTGCCCGCCCGCCAGACCATTCAGCGCGTCGGCGTCCAGCACCACCGGCACCGTCGCGTGCGTTGCCAGATGCGCCACCAGCTTCACGGTATCCGGGTGCGTGCCGAGCCCAGGGCCGCAGGCGATCACAGTCTTGCGCTCGAGCAGCCGCTCCAGCGACCCATCGTGGAGCGCCTGGGCCGAGATGAAACCAGCATCGGTCTCGGGCAGCGGCTCGGTCATGATCTCCGGCGCGTACGCCGCAATCACGTTGATCGCCGATGCGGCCGAGGCCACCGTGGAAAGACCGGCCCCTGCCTTCAGCGCCGCGATGCCGGCCATGCCCGCCGCGCCCGCCTTCCCCCGCGCGCCGGCAATCACCAGAACGTGGCCGTAGCTTCCCTTGTTGGCGTCGGGATCGCGGGGCGCGAACAAATGCCCGAACAACTCCGGGCCGGAAAGGGCCAGCCAGATCGAGTCGTCGTTCTCATACAGCTCGCGTGGCGAGCCGATTTGCCCGACCACCAGCTCACCGATGACGTGGCACGCGGGCGAAAGCACGTGGCAAGGCTTCGGCGCGGTGAAGGTCACCGTAAGGTCGGCGCGTGCCACCTCGCCTTCCTGATGGCCGCTGTCGCTCTGCATGCCGGAGGGCAGGTCCACCGCAACCACCCGCGCCAGCGGGAACCCTGAGTTGATGGCGCGAATCAGTTCCAGCGAGCGCCCGCGAGCCGGACCGCTGAGTCCGGTTCCGAGGAGCGCATCCACCACCAGCGTGGACTCGCGCATTCCGGCGGTCACGTCGTGAACAACGGACCCGCCGGCGACGGTGAACATGTGGTAGTTCTCCGCCGCGTCGCCGCCGAGTCCGCCGGCAGGGGCAGCGAGCAGAACGTGCAGGCTGCGCGGGTGAATGCGCGTAAGTAGCTGGCGGGCGATCACCAGACCGTCGCCACCGTTGTTGCCCATGCCGCACAGCACCGCGATGCGCTGTTCAGCCAGCGGACCAAACCGGCGCTCCATCGCTTCCAGCACGCGATGTCCGGCGTTCTCCATGAGGACTAGGCCGGGAATGCCCGCTTCGATGGTGCGGCGGTCCACTTCGCGCATCTGCGCCGCAGTCAGAACTTTCATCTCTCCTCCGCAATAGAGCGGTTCAGTTTGCGCAAATCGTCCTGCCCACCCATCACGATAAGACAATCGCCGCCGCAGATCTCCGCTTCGGCCGGCGGATTGAAAAGCATGTTGCCGTCGGGCTTGCGAATGGCCAGCACGATGACGCCCAACTCGCGCCGCAGTTGCAGATCCCGCAATGACTGGCCCACCAGATCGCTGGCGTCCGGTACCGGGACCTGTTCGAGCGACACGTTCAGACCCAGTTCGCCGGGCCGGGTGGTGAAGTCGATGAACTGATAGACGTGCGGCCGGATCAACGCCTCGGCCATGCGGTTGCCCGTCATGTCGTAGGGGGCGAACACATGCTCGGCGCCGGCCCGCCGGAACTTGTCGGCCGAGGTCATCTCCGCGATGCGCGCCGAGATCTTCAACTCCGGGTTCAGCGTGCGCGCCGAGATGACCAGAAACAGGTTGTCCGCGTCGGTGCCCAGAGTGGCGATGAGGCCGATAGCGCGCATGATGCCGACGTCGCTCAGCGTGTCGTCGCTGTTGGCGTCGGCCAGCACGCCCAGCATGCCGTCATGAATGGCCCGCTCCACCTTGTTGTCGTCCTTGTCGATAATCACGAATGGTACGCCCGCGCTCCGCAGGGCGGATGCCGCGCCGCGGCCCACACGGCCATAGCCGCAGACGATGTAGTGTTTGCTGAGATTTTCGATCATCGTTCTGATCCGCCGCTTTCCAAAATACTGGTTGAGTTCGAGCTCGATGACGATCTGCGTCATTCCGCCGATGGCGAAAAACATGGTGCTGACGCCGAAGAGAATAAGAAACGAGTTGAAGATGCGTCCGGCCCGCGACAGTGCGTGCACCTCCTGATAGCCCACCGTGGTGATGGTGATCAGGGTCATGTAGAACGAGTCGAACACAGACCAGTGTTCGACAACGGTGAAGCCGATGGTGCCCACCACCAGGGTGAACATGATCGCGGCGGCGATCCGCAGCAGCCTCCGGCGCACCTGTTTCATCTATTGCCTTCGCGCCAGCATCAGGGTCATGTCGTCGAAGAGTTCGGGCGAGCCCGTCCACTGCCGCACCGCGTCCATCACCATGGAAGCGATTGTCTCCTCGTCGCGCTCGACATTTTTTTCGATCAACTCGATCAGCCGCTCGTCCCCGAACATTTCACCATACTCGTTTTCCGGCTCGGTGATGCCGTCGGTATAGCACACCAGCAGGTCGCCTGGCAGCAGCTCGATCCGGCTCTCCTCATACCGGCTGAACGGAAACGCGCCGACAATCATGCCATTGACGTCCAGACTGGTGGGACGTCCGTTCCGAAACAACACCGGCGGCAGGTGGCCGGCATTGGTGTAGGTAAGCATGCCGGTCTCGTCCTCGTAGATGCCCAGCCAGAACGTCGCGTATTTCTCCGGCGCGGTGAAGGTGTAGAGATGATCGTTCAGTTCGCTCACCAGTTGCGCCGTGGAGAAATAGCGCGGCCGCGCGGGCGCGCCGGAAGGAGCGGCCACCTCGATAGTGCTGCGCAACTGCGCGCGCAGCGACGACTGCAGGGTGGCCATCAGCAACGCCGCCGAGATGCCCTTGCCGGCCACATCGCCCATGGAGAGAGCGAGCCGGCCCTCGTCGATGCGCAGGTAATCGTAATAATCGCCGGAGACGATGCGCGCCGGCTGGCAGATCGCGGTGAGGCGCAGAGTCCGGGCGATCGGGATGCTCTTGGGATAAAGCTGATTCTGCACTTCGCGCGCGATTTCGATCTCCGACTGCAGCCGTTCCTTCTCCCGGGCCACCGACAGGAGCCGCTCCACGTTACCGGTCATGACGTTGAACGACGTGGTGAGCTCGGCGAGCTGATCGTTCCTGACCACCGGAATGCGCCACGAGAAATCGCCCTCGATCACCCGCTGCGTCCCCTCATACAGGTCGTGTACGGCGCCGGTAATGGTTCGGGTGAGCGAGACGCCGATCACCAGCGCCACGCAAACCACAACGATGAACAGGATGGCGGTGCCGAACAGCACCACGCCCAGCAGTTCCTCGCCGCCAAGATTGGGGATCTCCGGGAAGATTCGATCGAGGATCACCGACGGGCGCGTGTCCGCCAGCAGCGTTGCCGCCCGCGGTTTCCCGGGCGCCTCCCAGACCGCCAGCGGGAGGTCCGAGAACCAGGGAAAGTCCATGTCCAGCCGGTTCACCGGGGGCGGCAGGGCGGGCGTGCTCCCCACTGCGCCCGGCGCAAGCACCAGCGGTTCTTCGCCAGGCCTGGGGCGCAGCGAAGGCTCCAGCTTCACCACAATCCCCGGCACCATGTTGCTCAGATAGCCGTTGTCCACCGGTACCAGCGCGGTAACGTCGGCATCGGCCCAGACGCTGTGCGACCACAGAAAAAAGCGATGGTCGCGAAAGATGATGCCGCTCTCCTCGCCCCAGCCATTCGGTGGCGGGGCCAGTCCGCCGTCCTCCGGCAAAGCCGAAACGCCGCCATTGTGGCGCAGGATCACCGAGAGTCCGGCAAACCGGCCGCCGAGGACTCGCGCAAATCCACGCAGGGCGGGCACCCGGGCCTGGGCGTCGGACCGGGCTACCGCCTCGGTGGCCGCATGCAGCCACGCAATTCTGCGCTCCAGCTCATGCGTGGCGACGTATACGCCAAGCTGGCTGGCAAGCATGTAGAAGCCCATCCCCGCCAGCGAGACGATGAGCAGCACCGGCACCACCGCGATGAACAGGTAGGCCACCAGCAGACGGTTGCGCAGCCTCCAGATCAGCTTGCGCACGCCCATGCGCGCCACGCGAAACAGCAGCCATCCGCCGGCCCCCAGTAGCGCCAGTTGCAGCAGCGTCACGAACAGGCTGTGCGGCACCACCAGCAGCAGGCAGACGTACGCCAGCAGGAGCACGGCAAACGTCCGCTCCAGCTTGCCGGTTCGTCGCAGCTTGTCCTGAAGACGTGTGTCCACCGCTCATATCCGGGATTTCGCGATGTCGGGCGCGGTTCCGGGCTCCGTTGTCGGTTCCTTTTGCAGATAGTATTTCGTCAGCTTGTCCTTGAGAATCTCGAAGGCGGTCGCCGGATCGTCGGCGCGATCGAACAGGTTGACGTCTTCCGCGCCGATGGTGCCATGCTTCACCATCGCGTCGAAGTTGATCACTTCATTCCAATAGGCGGTGCCGTACAGCAGGATGGCGATCTTCTTCTCCAGCTTGCGCGTTTGCACCAGAGTCAGGATCTCAAACAACTCGTCCATGGTGCCAAACCCACCCGGAAACACCACCAGCGCCTTGGCCAGATAGGCGAACCAGAACTTGCGCATGAAGAAGTAGTGGAACTCGAACGACAGGTCGGGCGTGATGTATGGGTTCGGGCGTTGCTCGAAAGGCAGACCGATGTTCAGGCCGACGGTCTTCGCCCCCGCCTCGGACGCGCCGCGATTGGCCGCTTCCATGATGCCGGGACCGCCGCCGGAACAAATCACGAAGCGGCACAGCGGGTTTTCCAGATTATCCGACCACTCGGCGAGGAGGCGCGCCAGTTCCCGGGCTTCCTGATAATAGCGGGCGCCGGGACTGTCCTCGTGGATGCGCGCCGAGCCGAAGAACACGATGGTGTCGCGAATCCGTTCGTCCTGGAAATGGGTGAGCGGCTCCAGATACTCGGAGAGAATTCGCACCGAGCGGCCTTCCCAACTGTCCAGGAACTCTTCGTTCTTGTAGGCGAGCGGCCGCCTGCCGTTGTTCGGAATGTCAGTGGCCATGCGGTTCGGGGTCTTTCTCCTCCGCCGACGGAACGCGTTTTTCCAATTGTCGCATTCTCCTCAGCAACTCCGGCAGTTTGGGGAATGCGGTGATGGCGCGCCGCCACTCGCGCGCATCGAATGCCGGAGACCCCGAGACGACCGCACCCGGCGCCACATCGCCGCCGATGCCGGATTGCGCGTACACGATGGCTTTGTCGTGAATGGTCAGGTGGCCGGAAACCCCCACCTGCCCGGCCAGCAGGACGTCGTTGCCCAGCACCGTACTGCCGGCCAGACCGGTCTGGGAGCAGATGATGTTCCGTTCGCCAATGGTGCAGGCATGACCCACCTGCACCAGCGTGTCGATTTTGGTTCCCCGGCCCACGCGCGTTTCACCCACCGTGGCGCGGTCCACCGAGGAGAGCTGCTGGACCTCCACGTCGTCTTCGAGAATGGTGGGGCCCGATTGCGCGATCTTGACGTGATTCCCGTGGGCGTCCTTCGCGAACCCGAAGCCATCGCCGCCGATGACCACCGAGTTGCCCAGTACCACGCGGTGGCCGATCCGGCAGTACTCGCGCACGGTGACGTGCGAATGCGCGAGGAAGTCGTCGCCGATCGTGGCGCCCTCGTAGATCACCACGTGGGGGTGCAGCACGGCATTGCGGCCCAGCGCCACCCGCTCGCCGATCACGCAGTACGCGCCAATGGACGCGTTCTCGCCGATGCGCGCCGATTCCGCGATCACGGCGGTTGGGTGAATGCCCGGCTTCGGCTTCGGAGGCTGGTAAAAGAGCGCCACCGCGCGCGCGAAATCCAGATAAGGGTTCTTCGAGACCACGCTGGCGATGGCGGCATCGCGCACCGGGTCGGAGACGATGATCGCCGCCGCCTTCGTCTGCTTTACCTTGTGAGCGTACCTGGGATTGGCGAGGAACGTAATCTCGGAGGGACCCGCCTCCTCCATGCCGGCCACGCCGCTGATCTCGACGCCGCCGTCCCCCACCACTTCGCACCCGAGTTGCGCTGCCAGAGCGTCCAGCTTCATGCCCCGATTCAATCACTGTGGGACGAGGCGAGTCAATGAGGGTACGGGACACGCGGCGCCAGCCGCGTACCCGTCTGGTACCGCAAAAACGCGGCTTCGCCGCGTGTCCTCGTTCAATCGGCGGCGAAATCCTCCGCTGCGATCTGGTGGGCTGGCGGTGATTCGCCGGGCGAGGGGCCGAAGCGAACTACCGCCGCGCCATACCGCAGAATCTCGTCCACGATTGTCTCCGTGTATGGGATCGTCCGGTCCAGTTCGGCGCATGCGGTGGGAATAGCAAAGCGCCGCTCATCCGGCCGCCACTCCGAGCCCGTACAGTACTTCGCCATCCACGTTCCCGGACTCAGTCCGAAGACGATCGCGTCCTGCCAGGCGGGCACGAGAATCGTTCGCGAGTCGCTGTATGCGGGTCCCATCAGCCGAAAAGCGATCGTCTTCCCGCTGTCGTTGATCACCTTGAGCACGCCGCGGCCTTCCGCTGCATCGGCAACTCCGCCCGGCACCGTCTCCACCCGCATGGCGACCCCCCGGCGATCCGCAGAATCGCCAGCCGCCCCGGCGGCCATGTTCATCAGGCCCGCCAGCACGGCGATGGCCAGCGCCGCGAGACCAGCATACGGGAGCGTTCCGGCATGCCCCAGGAACTCCCTCGACTCCGCAGGTGGCGGGAGATGCCGCGGCGCCCGCACGAGGATTCTCCCGCAGCGGTGACAGCGAATAGACTCCGGAGCGGCGTCATCGGCCACCGGATACCCTTCCCCGCACGCACATTCGAAGACCATAGCGTCACCGCTGGCTCGCAGCCGGCTTTTCCTGTATGCTGTCACGAAGGAGCAATTCATGGCAACCACGCCTCCCGTGAATCCGCAGTACCCGGCGCAACCACCGATGGGGACGCCGCCTCCGCCTGGCAAAAAGAAGATGGGGCCGCTTGGGTGGGTCCTCATCGGCTGCGGAGGAATCGTAGTTCTTGGCATCATTGTTGTCGTGTGCTTAGGCCTGTTCGTCGTGCACAAGGCGAAGCAGGCCGGGCTCGACCCGGAGCTGATGAAGAGCAACCCCGGTCTGGCGGGCGCGAAGATGCTCGTAGCGATGAACCCCGACCTCGAGATGACCTCGGTGGATGACGCGCGCGGAGTCGTCCACATACACGACAAAAAGCAGAACAAGAACTTCATTCTGAATTTCGAGGACGCGAAGAAGGGAAAGTTGACCCTGCAGGAGGAAGGCAAGGAAGCCGTCACCCTGAGCGCGTCCGGTAGCGGCGAAAACGGCAGCTTCGAGGTGAAGTCGAGCGAAGGAAGCTTCAAGCTCGGCGGCGGCGGGCCGGTCAATCTACCCTCCTGGGTGCCGTCGTATCCGGACTCGCATCCGCAGGCCACCATGACGTCCGAGGACGCACACGGCAAACACGCCGCGTACAGTTTCAAGACCGGCGATTCGGTCGAAAAAGTGGTCTCGTTCTACAAAGACGCGTTCGGGTCTTCCGGCCTGAAAGTGGCCAACAGCAGCATGGCCGAGGGGAATGGGAACACCACCGGCATGGTGTCGGCCAACGACGAGGGAAAGGATCGCGAGGTGCTGATGGTTGTCGGCAATCAGAACGGCGAAACCACCGTCACCGTGACCTACTCGGAGAAGAAATAAGGCGCGGAAAAACACTTATAGCCACAGATAAACACAGATCAACACGGATAGTTATTCGTCTTCAATCTGTGTTTATCTGTGGCTATAATAACGTCACGGATGCGGCTTGGAACGGATCCGCCGCGACTCTTCGTTTTCGTACCGGCTCAGCCGGATCAGCCGTTCCTGGCTGTTGATGGCCTTCTTCCCATGGGCCGGTTTGCGCCGCGTGTACGTGCCGTCGGGCATCATGCGCCGCGTTTTCACCGTGTCCGAGAAGTACATGGCCAGCACGTCGGCCTTCACCGTCCGGATCAGCTTCGGCTCCTCGATCGGAAACAGCACCTCCACGCGATGGTCGATGTTCCGGGGCATCAGGTCCGCGCTGCCCACATAGAGCTGCTCGTCGCCGCCATTGCCGAAGTAGAAAATGCGGCTGTGTTCGAGGAAACGGCCGACGATGCTGATTACCTCCACGTTCTCGCTGACGCCGGGAATTCCGGGCCGCAGGCAGCAGATGCCGCGCACCAGCAACTGCACCCGGACGCCGGCCTGCGCGGCGCGGTACAGCGCGCGGATCATCGGCGGGTCCACCAGCGCGTTCATCTTGAAAATGAGATGGCCGTGGCGCTTCTGTTTCTGGTGCTCGATCTCCCGCTCGATGAGAGCGAGAATTCTCGAGCGCAGGTTCACCGGCGCCACCAGCAGCTTCTGATAATCGGACTTGGCCGAGTAGCCGGTGAGGTAGTTGAACAGGTTGGTCACGTCGTCGGCAATCTGCTCGTTGGCGGTGAACATGCCGATGTCGGTATAAAGATGCGCGGTGATGGCGTTGTAGTTGCCCGTGGAGAGGTGGACATAGCGCACGATGCGGTCGCCTTCGCGCCGCACCACCATGGTGACCTTGGAATGGATCTTCAGACCCACCAGCCCGTAGACGACGTGCACGCCCTCGCTTTCCAGAGCCCGCGCCCATTCGATGTTGCTCTCCTCGTCGAAGCGCGCCTTCAGTTCCACCAGCACCGCCACCTGCTTGTCCTCGCGCGCGGCCTCCAGCAGCGCTTCCACCACCTGCGAATTGCGGCCCACGCGATACAGGCACGATTTGATGGCCAGCACGCGGTTGTCGTGCGCCGCCTTGTCCAGCAGATCGATCACCGGCTGGAACGAATCGAACGGGTGGTGCAGCAGGACGTCCTGGTGGCGGATCACCGCGAAGATGTCCTCCTCGTCGCCGCTGGGGGCCAGCGCCTGCGGAACCGCGGGAACGAACGGGGCGTCCTTCAGATCGGGACGGTCGACGTTGTACAGATCCATGAGCCGCTTCAGCGACAGCGGCGCGACCGTCTTGTACACCTCGCTGGCATCCACTTCCAGGTTGTTGATGAGGATGTTGAGCATGTGCGCCGGCATGTCCTCGGAAACCATGAGCCGGACGACGCTGCCGAAACGGCGGGCGCGCACGCCTTCCTCGATGGTTTCCAGAAGGTCTTCCGCCTCCAGTTCCTTGATGGCGATGTCGGCGTCGCGGGTGATGTGAAACGCGTGCGCCTCCACCACCTGCATGCCCGGAAACAGCTTTTGCAGATGCGCCGCGATCACCTGCTCCAGCCACACCAGCTCGATCTTCCTGGGGGTGCGCTTGTGCCGGTGTTTGGGCCTTGGCGACTGGCTGACCGGGATCAACTGCGGCAGCGAATCGGGCACCTTGATACGGGCGAAGTGCTCCTCGCCTTCCTGGTCCCGAATCACCACGGCCAGGTTCAGGCTGAGATTCGAGATGTGCGGGAACGGCCGGCCCGGGTCGAAGGCCAGCGGAGTCAGCACCGGGAAGACGGTTTGCTCGAAGTACTCCGCGGCGACTTTCTGCTGCACCGTGGTGAGGTTGGCATAGTCGACAATGCGAATCCCCTGCTCCTCCAGCTCGGACCGGATCTGCGCCAGGCATTTGTGCATGTCGGAGAGGAGCTTTTTGATCTCGCGGCGGATGGCGATGAGCTGCGCGCGCGGGCTCATGCCGTCGGGCCCGACGTCCAGGATGCCGGCGTCCAACTGCGCGTTCAATCCGGCCACGCGGACCATGAAGAACTCGTCGATGTTGGAGCCGACGATGGAGATGAACTTAACGCGCTCCAGCAGCGGGTTGGAGCGATCTTCCGCCTCTTCGAGCACGCGCCGCTGAAACACCAGCAGGCTGAGCTCGCGATTGACGTACAGCGCCGGGTCGCGCAGGTCAACCTGGGCTGCCCGCGCCGCGGTCGCGGTTTTCTTTGCCGCCTTGCGGGCCGCTGCGGTTGCGGTGCGGCGGGTCTTCACGGCCGGCTCACTCTTCCTGGGCATCTCTGTATAAGGGTAGCCGTTTCGGTAGCCGGTCGGCCAATTCGGGGACGGCTAACGACATTCCGCGCCGGGAAGCCACTGAAAACAACTCACCGTTCGCCGTGGAATCTCGTTGCCCGTCCCCGAATTGGACCGCGCACGAACGCCGTCCATCCCGCCCCCCACGGCTATAGTAGTTGGTGATGCTTCTCCCGCGCGCCGCGGCGCTGATCGGGCTTTGCGCGATCGCTTTTGCCGCAACCCCGAAGACCGTTGTGCCGAAGCGCACCGCCGCGGCCGCGGCCCAGGCGTGGGCGCGTGCTCTCCCGTTGCGCGACAAAGCGGCGCAACTGGTCATGGCGCCCATCTTTGGCGAACTGCGGAATACGCGATCCAGGGACTTCCGGCGCTACGTGCACTATGTCCACGATCTGCGCGTCGGCGGCGTCATCGTGCTCGGCCACTCCATTCATGGCAGCGTCCACAACGCCGAGCCCTTCGCCATGGCGGCCCTTATCAATCGCCTGCAGAAGCTGGCGCGCACACCGCTGCTGGTGGGCGCCGATTTCGAGCGCGGCGCGTCCATGCGTGTCGATTCCACTACGGCGTGGCCGCAGAACATGGCCTTCGGCGCGGCCGGTGATCTGGACGCCGTTCGCTTCGAGGGCGCCGAAACGGCTCGCGAGGCGCGTGCCCTTGGCGTCGAGTGGATCTTCGCTCCCGACGCCGACGTGAACAACAACCCGGACAACCCCATCATCAACACACGCTCCTACGGCGAGGACCCCAACCAGGTGGCCCGCTTCGTACAAGCCTACATTGCCGGCGCGCATTCCGACCCCAGGCGGCCGGTGCTGGTCACCGCCAAGCACTTCCCGGGACACGGCGACACCTCCGAGGACAGCCACCTTGGCCTGCCCCGTCTCGACGTCACCCGCGAGCGCCTGGAGAGCATGGAGCTGGTGCCCTTCCGCGCGGCCATCGCCGGCGGTGTGGACGCCGTCATGAGCGCTCACATCGCCGTCCCCGCTCTCGATTCCGCGGCACTCCCGGCAACGGTGTCCCCAACGCTTCTCACGGACACGCTGCGTCACGAACTCGGGTTCCGCGGTCTCATTGTCACCGACGCTATGGACATGGCGGGCCTGACGAAGTTGTTCGACCCCGGCGAAGCGGCGGTCCGCGCGCTGGAAGCCGGCGCCGACGTCCTGCTGGCGCCCGCCGATTGTGAACGCGCCATCGCCGCCGTCGTGGCAGCCGTGAAGAGCGGCCGAATTACCCGCAAGCGGCTCGACGAGAGCGTGGCGCGAGTGCTCGAGGCCAAGATCCGGCTCGGCCTGACGCGCCGCCGGACCGTGAATCTGGAGGGCATCTCCGATGTGCTGGCCAGCCCCGAAGCCGATGAGGCCGCTCAGCGCGTGGCCGAGCGCGCGCTCACCCTGGTGAAGAATGCCGGGAACCTGTTCCCGTTGCGCGCCCCCGCCGCCGCCTGCGTGGCAATCCTTACCGAAAGCCGCGACAGCCAGCATGGGCGAACGCTCACCGCGGAGTTGAAAAAGCGCGCCGCCAACATGACCGTGGCCACACTGGACCCAACCATTCCCGCCGACGAGATCAGCCGGATCGCGCGGGATCTCGCCGCCTGCCCCGTCACCGTTCTGGCCCCTTTCGTGACCGTGGGCGCCTACAAGGGCACGGTGGCGCTGCGCGAGCCGTACACAGCGCTGGTCAACACCCTGACCTCCGGCAAAACGCCGGTGGCCATCATCGCGTTCGGAAGCCCCTACCTGATCCGCAGTCTCCCGAACGTAGCCGCGTATATGGCGACCTTCAGCACGACCACCACCTCGGAGGAGGCCGTGGCCAGGGCGCTGTTTGGAGAAATCCCCATCTCCGGGCATCTGCCGGTGAGCATTCCCGGCATCGCGAAGCCAGGCGATGGAATTCAAATCGGGGCGGCGCAGCATGCAGAATAGAATGAATCTTCGCAGCCCGCGACGATTCGATGTGGGGCAGGCTCTGCTGCTCTGTGGGGCAGGCTTTACAGCCCAATGGCACTTAACTTTTGGCGGCATTGGTTTTCTGGGTCTTTCTGGTGGGGAAACCCTGTGGCTTGGGCCAAACGACCCGGGGTGCGGATCGTCTGGGTCGGTTAGGCAGCTTCGA
>JBEKZH010000048.1:0-100826 GCA_049510065.1 Bryobacteraceae bacterium | reverse complement strand
CGCCGTACCACAGAGCTTCCTGCCGCTCCCTCTTCCTGCGCGTGCCCATCGCCATACGTCGATTCTAAAGGCAAAACATTTTCAGGGCCAGGTGTTTCTTGCCTTTAGACACGGGCTGCTAAAGAAGCAAGTGTTCAAGCGCCTGGCGCTGAAGTACCTGTGTGACAGCCGCCAGGACATCAAGGACCAGATCGCACGAGAAATCGAAGAAGGGCAGGGCGGGACCCTGACTCACTCTTAGGGAGAACGCATGAACGAGGCAGAACCGAAGGACGAAGGCGCTGGGCGGGAGCCAAAAGACGACCTGCGCGGCATCATCAGGGGCGCAATCGAGGAGTTTGTACGAGCCGAGCAGACGCGCACGGAGCCAGCGTACCAAACCGAGCTGATCGACGAGCGCAGGCGACGCGAGCAACTGGAGAAGCGAGTCAACGAGCTGGCGGCCGAGAACGAACGAAGCCGCGCGGCAGCGGATCGAGCGGAAAGGGACTCGGTTCTGCGCGCGGAGCTGCAGCGGCTCGGCGTGAGCAAAGTGGACCTGGCCTTCCGGGCCGTAAAGGACGACGTCCAACGGACAGCCGATGGCCGGATTGTGGCGCGCAGCGGTGAGGGAGAGGTGCCACTTCGCGATTATCTTTCGCAATTCGTGAACGAGAATCCAGAGCTGCTGCCGGCACGGATCGCCGGCGGATCAGGAATGGAGACGATGCCGCGCTCGACGGCGGTCAGCGGCGGCGCAATCGATTTGGAGAGAATCCGTCCGGGGATGAACCCGGAGGAGTTAGAGCGGGCACGGCAGGAAGTAGCACGTCTCGCTTCGCAGACCCTCAAGGGGTTATAAAACGGACTCAGCCGAGTCCCATGAGGAAAGAGAGAGAAAAGAATGCCAGTAAACACGACGGCAATTACGTCCGCCAATCTTGCGAGCGCAATTGTGAAGCTGGTTGCGGTGGACGCGCTGCCTGCATTGATGGGTAACCTGGTGATGGGCAATCTTGTCAACCGGGACTACGAGCCGGCCCTGGCGCAGTCCGGCGACACAATCAACGTTCCGATTCCACCGACGCTGGTGGCCAACAACCTTGCCGAGGGCGGCACGGTGCAAGCGCAGAACCCGAATCTGGCCAACGCGCAGATCGTTCTGAACACACACGCAGAGGCAACGTTCCAGATCCCGGACGTCACAAAGGTGCTCGCCGTACCCGACTTGCTTCAGTTGTACATGCAGCCGGCGGTGATCGCTCTGGCGGAACGGATCGAGACGGACCTGCTGAATCTGACGCCGCAATTCTCGGCGAACACACCTGTCGGCACCCCCGGCGGAACTCTTACGGAAGAGGCGGTGGACGCAGCGGAATCCGCGTTGTTCCGGGCTAAGGTGCCAGGCAGCGCGACGAAGTATCTGGTGGTGGACTCGAGCGGCTATTCGGCGTTGCGGCAAATTCCGCGGTTTAGCGAGTTCTATTCGGCAGGCGAGGCCGGCTTACGCGCGCTGATTGATGGCGCGGTCGGCAAGATGAAGGATTTCTTCATTCTCCGCTCGCAATTCGTTCCGAGGAGCGGCGCCGCCCCGGTGGTGACCGACAACCTGGCATTCACCAGGGACGCGATCGGTCTGGTGGTTCGGCGACTGCCCAAGCCTCTTCCGGGGACGGGCGCAGTCGCCGAGTACGCGGAGATGGGCAATTTCGGCATTCGAGTGGTGATGAGTTACCAGCCGAATACCCTCACGCAGCAATTCACCGTCGATGTCCTATACGGATGCGCAGTGTTGCGGAACAACTGCGGCGTGCAGGTGTATTCGTAAACGACAGGCTGGCGAGGAGGGCGGCTGGCCGCCCGTAACAGGCAGGGGAGGCCAAGAATGGTCTCCCCTTTTTCTTGGATCAGGAGCGCGACGGTGGACTTACGACTGTTTTATCAAAAGGTCCGGCAACTGGAAAAAGAGATTGAGGGCAGCCACGCGGTGGTGGTCAGCAACGACACGCCCGACGGAGGCCGGCCGGGACAAACGAGCGAGGTCGCGAGAGGCGTGGCGGCGCGGATGATCGTGGAAGGCAAGGCGAGACTGGCTACGCCGGAGGAGTGCGCGCGGCATCAAGCGGAAGTGACGCGTGGGATTGAGACGGCGAAGCGACGTGAGCTCATGGGTAAGGCGCAGGTTCGTCTTCTTTCCGACAGCGACATCGAAACTCTCCGCAGTGCACTGAGACCGGCGAAGGGCTCCTGAGGATGCAGGATGGCACTATTCAACGACGGCCCTATCAACCGCATTGAGGAACTTGCGCTGCACGACAGTTCGCTGATGGAGACGTCCACGATTGAGGGCATCGACGTGGCGGCTAAGATCGCGAACGCGCAGGACGCGATCGGCACGGAGATACTAACGTTTCTGCTGGACAACAAGGCCGTCGACCCGCTGTTCGGCGACGCGCTGAGCTGTCGCAGGCGGACGCTGGGTATGGCCGATGTAGTGGTGACTGCCGAATTGAAGCGATGGCACGCGTTTCAGGCGCTCCATGGGGTCTATCAGGACGCATACGGCCACCAGTCAAACGACCGATACAAGTGGAAGTGGCAGGAGTACGGGACTCTCGCCCGGACGGCGAAGGCCAGGTGCCTGGACGTCGGAATCGGGCTGGCGGCCGATCCGATTCCCCGAGCGCAAGCGCCAATAGTGACGACCGTGGCGGGCGCCGGGGGCGTCACGAGTTTCTACTTCGCCGTGGCTCTGGTCAACGCGGCGGGGCAGGAGGGCGCCGCCAGCGAAGTGGTGATGGTGAATGTGGCCGCGGCGATGCAGGCACAGGTGAGACTGAGCGCCCCCGCGGGCGACGCGCGCGGCTGGAATGTCTACGCCGGGAGTGGTCCTGAATCGCTGATGCGGCAGAACGACGAGGTTCTTGATGTCTCTGCCTCGTGGACACAACCGGGTTTGCCAAAGACAGGCGGTGCACCAGGAGTTGGCCAGGCCGCGACCTTTTATGCAGTTCAGAATCGAGTGATTCGGAGGGGGTAATCGTGGCGCTGGCGAGCACCCTGATTGTGCAGAAAACAGTCGCTCTATTGAGCGGCGACGGCGGCCTGTCCGCAACCGCGGCGGAGATAGCGCTAATGTCAGGCGTCACGCTTGCCGCGATTACACCGCAGCAGATTGTCGCGCAGAACGTTTCCGCGGAGATCGTGGGACAGAGCAGCAGTACGAAGTATCCGGTGTTTCACGTCTATTGCGAGCGGTTGACAAACTCGCACCAGGAGAGGTTCCGGGTCTTTTCAGGCGAAGTGGGCATCGCCGTAGAGGCCCGGGTCTCCCAGGACCGGCTGGACGGATTGGAAGACCAGTTACACGGTTGCGTGGATGCGGTGACGCAGGCGTTGGATGAGAACGGCGGCGATTGGGGCGACGGTGTTTTCTATTCGGGTGGATACGACGTGACTTACAACCAGGTGAAGCACGGCGGCCGCAATTTTCTCCAGAGCGCCAAGGTCACTTTCACAGTTGCGTTGAGCAGATAAGCGTAGGACGAAACTCGTGTCCGAGGGAGTATTCAGGTAATGCCATCGTATGTTTCTTCCATCGAGAACCGCTGTTATGTTGCACTCGAGACCAGTTATGGAATAGCCGCCAGCGTGGGTAGCGGACACCGCATACCGCCGGTAAATCTGACCGCGACACAGAAGACGGAGAGGGGCCAGCGCAGAGACAAGACGGGTTCACGCACATTCGCGGGCGATGCGCCGGGTCTGCGCCGCACGACGCAGTTCGAGTTACGGACGTACCTGAGTTCCTGGGCGGACCAGACGCAGCCGCCGACTCATGGTCCACTGTTTCAAGCGGCTCTGGGCGGAGATCCGCAGGCATGCGCCGGCAGACCGTTGTCCTCGGCATCCGGCACGACGCTGGTCTTTGCGGCGGCGCATGGGCTGGCGCCGGGGCAGGCCGTTTCGTACGGCGGCGAGGTCCGCTTTGCCGCGGGGATTGTGGATGCGAACACAGTTCAGTTGAATGCGCCATTCTCGAGCGCAGCAGGACCGGCGGCCACGACCGGGCCCACAGTGACCTATTCACCGAGCACCGAGCTGAAGAGCGCGACTATCTACGACTACTGGAGCCCGGGGACGGCGGTGCATCGGCTACTTTCCGGGGCGGCAGTGAATCAGACGCGAATCATCGCGAACGGTGACTATCAGGAGTTCCAGTTTTCAGGGGTGGCCGCCGATCTGATCGACAGTTCCAGCTTTGAGACGACGCAAGCCGGGTTGAGCGCTTTCCCCGTTGAGCCGGCCGCTGCGGCCGGACAGTACACCGTGGTGCCGGGGCACCTTGGGCAGGTATGGATGGGGGCTGTGCCCACGCAGTTCTTCACGTTGACGTCCGCGCAAGTAACGCTGCACAACGACCTGGATCTGCGAAACCGCGAATTCGGGTCGGATCTTGCGCGCGCGATTGCCCCAGGGCCGAGGAGCGTGTCGATTGATTTCAGCGTGTTCCAGCAGGACGATCAGCAGACGCAGCAGTTGTACCAGGCGGCCCGGCAGAGGTCGCCGATGAGCGTAATGCTTCAATTGGGCGAGCAACAGGGGCAGCTCTTTGGCGTGTATCTCAAGAGCGTTGCGCTGGAGGTGCCGGGCTTCGACGATTCCCAAAGGCGGCTGCAGTGGCGTTTTCAAAGCTGCCAGGCGCAGGGTCTGGTGAATGATGAGGTGTTCGTTGCATTCGGGTGAGATGGTCCACTATGAGAGCATTGTGCGGAAGGGCTCCACACAGTATCCGGGCGTGAGTTACTCGATTCACAGGATGTCCTTCGGCCGGCGAAGTGAGTTACTACGTCACATACGCGAGATCGGGCGGAAGACGGAGTATTTGGAGGCCGGTCCGGACTTCAAGGACAAGATCGAAGCGAGTTTGATCGGCAGTGAGATCGACGCCATGTACCTGCGATGGGGCCTGCGGGAAGTATCGGGACTGCTGGTCGACGGAGAAGCCGCGACTCACGAATCGCTGTTGGAGCGCGGACCGGAAGGCCTGGTGCGGGAGATTCTGACTTCCATCAGGGCCGAGTGCGGCCTGAACCAGGACGAAGCAAAAAACTGATCGTCGCCTTCCATTTCCAATTTGCGAACCAGGCCGCCTGGAGGTGCGACGAATGCAGGAAGGCGGGTCTGGAAAAGAGACGCCATTGCGCGTGGGCGTGCGAAGCAGAATCCGGCGATGGGCGCATTGTGTGGGGCAGGAAGCACGTGGCGGCGATGCGATGCCCGAAGTCCATCATCACGGCCGACAGCATGTATCTGCTCGCTGAATTCAATGTCTGGAAGAGATGTCCGGAGGCGCCGTTGCGCGCTATGCCGGCGCGGGTGGCGGACGCGATCCTGATACTCGACAACGAATTCCGGGCGGAAGTGAATAGCGCCAATCAGGAGAGACATGGCCAGCCAATCAGACGGTGAGCAGCAGTTACAGTCTGCGGCGGTGCAGGTGATAAGTGGGGCGCCGTGGCAGACTGCGAGTGGGGGTTCGGCGACGGAGAGTCTGACGCAGTCGTTAGTGGAGGCGCTGAAGGACGCGACAAACAGCGTGAACAGTCTAGCCGCGATTCAACAGAATCAGGTGGAGAGCACGGCCGAGAATACGCAGGCAGTGCTGACAAGCGTCGCAGGAGGGCAGAGCGTACTGGGCATGGCGGCCTCGACCGCCGGTGGAGTGGCAGACAGTCTCCTGTCCGGAGGGTCCCTGCTGTCGCCGATCATAAGCGGGATCATGAGCCTGTTCGGTTCTGGTGGCTCCAGCGCGCCTCCTCCACCGCTGACGACCTTCACCATGCCACCCGCCGTCAATGTCGACGCCACCGGCGGACAGATGACAAGCGGTCAACTCGCGGGAAGCGACTACGGCAGCAATGGCCTGCCAAGGGCGCAGACGACATCCGACGTGACCCTGGAGATGATGGGCGGCCAACTCGCGGGAAGCGAGTATGGCGGCAATGGCCTGCCGAGGGTGCAGACGACATCCAACGTGACCGTGCAGGTGAACGCCATGGACAGCCGGTCGTTTCTCGACCGGAGCAACGACATTGCGACCGCAGTGCGTCAGGCAATTTTGAGTTCCCACTCGCTCAACGACGTGCTGTCGGAGCTGTAGCCATGGCGACCTTTCCGATCTTGAAAACCGGCGTTGTGGCGCAATATCCGCTTGTATCTCAGACGCAGTTTGCAACGGATGTGGTCCGTTTCATCGATGGAACCGAGCAGCGGTTCCGCCGGTATCCAGCGGCGTTGCACAGATGGACAGTCCGTTTGAACCTGCTGGACGAAACGGAACTCAGCGCGACGCTCCTCTTCTTCCGCATGCAGCGGGGCATGGGCGGAACCTTCAGTTTCACGGACCCAGTGGATGGAACGGTGTATCCTGGTTGCTGCTTCATTTCTGACTCGATACAGACGTTGCAGGACGCCACGGGACGCTGCACAACCGTGGTGGCCATACAGCAGAACAGGAGCTAACTGTGCTGATCTTCCCTCAGTTGCGAAGCGGAGCCGTAGCACAGTTGCCGCTACAGCGATCAGAAGATTATCGGACATTGAGGAACGCTCTGCCGGACGGAAGGGATATCCGGATGTCCGATGGCGGCTTTGCGAACGTCGGATGGAGTCTGAAGTTCTCGGACCTTACCGCGGACGAAGCACAAGCCTTGTGGAGCCTTTTCCAAAGCGCGGAGGGAAGGTTCAACACCTTCATTTTTGTGGACCCCGGCGCGAATCTGCTGTGCTGGAGCGACGACCTGACGCAACCGTCCTGGAGCAAAGACCCGCAGTTAGTGCTCACCCGAGTACAGGACGTGTTCGGGGGGGCGGTTGGGACACAGATCGCGAACGGTGCAGCAGCGGCCCAGTCTATCTCACAGACGACCACCGCGCCGGCGACGCTCCAGTACTGTCTCAGCGCGTATCTGCGGAGTGATTTGCCGGCGCAGGTGACTCTTGAGATTGGCGGCAGGGCCATAGTTACTGCCTCAGTAAGTGGGATATGGCGAAGGTGGGAAGGCGCCTCGACCGGCGGGACGGGACAGCAGGTAGAATTCGGTGTTTCGATTCCACCCGGGGCGACTGTACAGGTTTGCGGTCTTCAGGCGGAGGCACAACCCGCCGCCGGAGTGTACAAGAGTACCAGGGATACGGGCGGCGTGTTTCAGGACAGCAGGTTCGATCAGGACTCCATGGATATCACCGCAACCGGAGCCGGCAAGTTTGCATGCAATGTGCGCATTGTGAGCCGACTCCAGCAATGAGGCCGATTGGAAATTGGCCGCAGGATGGAATCCTGCCCCACAGAGAGCATAGCCGCGACCATCGGCAGGCGGGTCGGGGACCCCGGCCCAGAGGGCACCCAGGCGCGGGCGGGTTGCGAAGATTCTGGGGAAAAGGGGAGAAATGGCGAGCGTCAGTGTCTACCAACTGAAGGAAGTCGAGTGTCCCGGCACACCCCTGTTCCTGTTCGACTGCACGTTGGCGAACGGGGATGTACAGCGCCTGAGCACACACGCGGTTTCCTGGAACAGTAACAGTTACTCGGCGCGCGTGCTCGACCATAACGCCTTCGAATTTCAGAACGGCATAGATGACGCGATTGGAAGCGCGGCGAGCCTGCGTATCCTGCTCGCCGACGCCGACGCCGTCATGTCGGAGGTCGACCGGATCGTCGGGTGGAAGGGCGCCGAGGTCGCGGTGACGTTCCTCTTCTTCGATCTGACCACGGGCATGCCCGCGTCCGACGGCATGGTGGTGTTTCGTGGGATGGCCAATCCAGTGAACGAAGCTACGGAAACTGCACTCCAACTCAGCTTCGTGAATCGTCTGAACCTGCAACGATCCTATCTGCCGGCCGTTCGCATCCAGCGCCGGTGTCCCTGGGCTTTCCCCGGCAACGACCCACAAATGCAGGAGGCTGTGAACGGTGGCAGCGCGGGAGCCTGGGCACCTTTTTATGCGTGCGGTTACTCCGCTGGTCTGGCTGGAGGGACAGGGAACCTGGATGTCTCCGGGCCGTTCAGAGATTGTGATCGCAGCAGAGGTCAGTGCCAGTAGCGGGGCATGTTCGATCACGACATTGCAGGCCAGGTTACCCGGCGGTTCGGAGGGATGGAGTTTGTGCCTCCGGCGATCATGGTTCGGAGTTATGGCGAGCGTGGCCACCACCTGTCGCCGGTTGTCGACAATCTGGCGTTGTACAACGACTGTGTACCTCTTGTTTATGGAACCGGTTGGTATCAACCGCCCGTCGTGTTCGCAAGAAACGACGGCAATCTCACAAGGATGGAGGTGCTGTTGGGTTCGGGCGAGATCGACGGCGTGGACAAGGTCATCGTAAACAAGGTGGAGATTCCGGCCGGGCAGCCAAACACAAACATGACCGGGACCGGCTGGTACACGGTGGTCAGCAAGGGAACGAGGAACGGAGCCTTCAATATGGACTTCTGCAGCAGTTCGGGGAGTCCACTGGGCGATCCGTACGGCAGCATGGCCTTCCTGTCGGTGGTGGTTCCCAACCGAATCAGCGATGGACAGACTTTACCGGACGTGGATGTCCTGATCCGGGGGTTGAAGCTCTCGCGATACGACGCCAATGGCGCGCTGGTGGATACGGCATTCAACAACAATCCGGCGTGGGTGCTGCTGGATGTTCTGCGGCGCGCCGGGTGGGACGGGGCGGACATCAACATTCCGTCTTTCGCACAGGCGGCGCACGGCTGCGACGAGCTGATTTCAGCAACCGACCTCAACGGGAACGCCATGCTGATCGCCCGCTATCAGTGCAATCTGATCATCACACGGCGGCGCAGCGTGGGCGACCTGGTTCGAGGGATCAGCAGCGGGGCCGGGATTCTTCTGACTATGGGGGCCGACGGCCTGCTCGAGGCGGTGCTGCAGGGCACGATCGCATCGCAACAGAGCACCAGGCCGCCCGGTAGCAACGCGACGGAAACGCTGGAGAACGGCTGGCCCGCGTACGAATTCGGAGACACGGTTTTCTCGGGAATCGCTCGCCGTGGGGATGGCAGCGTTAGTCTGAAGGTGTCATCCCAGCCGCTGGCAGAAACGCCGAACCGATTCACTGTCGAGTTTCAGGACCAGTTCAATGAGTATCAACAGGACAGCCTTTCGTTGTCGGATCTGGATGACGTCCTGCTGACCCGCCAGGAACTTACAGTAACTCTACAGGCACTGGGCATTCCGAATTTCAATCAGGCGGGACGAGTGCTCGCGAGAGAGCTCAACAAGGCGGTAAATGGGAACGTATACGTCGAGTTCGAGACCAGCGTGCGGGGAGCCGGACTCAAGCCAGGCGACATTGTTACTCTCACCTATGCACGGGAAGGATGGAACCGGCAGCCGTTCCGCATCGCGTCTATCGCTCCCGGCGTCAACTACCGAACGGCGGTCATATCGGCGCAGATCCACGATGACGCCTGGTATGGCGATACCGCCACCGTGGCCCAGCCGGCGGGAAGGAGGCAGGGTTCCGCCGGAACCGGGATACCCAGTCCACTGGCCGGGGCCGTTGTCAATCCCGATGGGAGCACGGACTACGGAGTTACAGAACAACAGCAGGAGCAGAGTGATGGCACGGTGTCGACTCTGCTCAAGGTTATGTTCGCGGCTCCTCGAAAGCCCACAGCATCGGCGGCGGCGATACCACTGGTCAGCCTCTCTGCCCTGGTGGACACGACGAAGGGTACGTTACCCGGTGGGGCGACTTACTACTACGGAGTCAGCGGAATTGACGCGGACGGCGGCGAAACGGCGCTTTCGTTCGTGGTGACGGCGACGATTCCGTCCGGCAGCAGTAACAATACGATTACGCTCCAGAACCTCAGCTTCTCCTCGCCTACAACGAGCTTCAATGTCTATCGGGGATCTATGCCGCAGACACTGCGCCTGATCACGGCCGGCGCGCCAGTAAGTAGCACGTTTAGCGACCCAGGTCTGGCTGGCACGTCGACGCCACCGCCGGACCAGAACTACGACCATGCCAATTTCTACTGGCGCTTGGAAACTCAACCGGCCATCCATGCCGATCAGTTCTCCGCGACCACCATTGGCAATTCGATTCTGGAGATGCCGGTGAATGAGTACGCGGGCATGGCGGTGCGAATCGCGAAGGGCGCGGGCGCCGGGCAGGAGCGGGTGATCGCGTCGAACACAGCGCAGCTAATCACGCTGGCTGCCACATGGACGGTGATTCCCGACGCGACGAGCGAGTTCACTGTGGCTGAGGCCGGATGGTCGCTCGGGGGTACCACGACTTCGAACCAACTACTGTTCGAGGTCCCGACACGACCCGGAAACACGGTGGAAATTTGCGGCCGATCCGCGAACGTGTTCAACGAGGAATGCGGGTACGAAGAGTCGCTGGTAAGCCGATGGCAGATTGGGATGGGCCCGGGCAGCATAACGGATTCCGATATTCCGCCCGTTCCGGTGTATGGCCTCGGGCTTACCGGGCGTGGGGGGATCGAAGTGTCCGGCATGGGTTTCCAAACGCTGGCCAACACGGCCACGATCACCTCGGGCACTTTGACACTCTACTATTGGAACGAGCTGAACGGCGCCGCGGGGAGTCAACTTGCGGCATTGTTGGACGCAACCGCGGTATCGTGCACGCCGACGCCGGGGGCGACGTTCAGTCTGGATGACGTTCTGCAGATCGACGAAGAGATCATGCTCGTATCGCAGGCGCCGGGGAGCGATGGAACGTTGAAGATCGATCGCGGTGTGCTGAGCTCGACCCCGGGCGCGCACACGGGCGGCGCAGCGATCTATACGCTGACCCGGCGCACGTATGTGATGCCGTTTCCACAGCGCTTCTTTGGCAGCCCGGCCGGCGGAACCTACGCTTACGGAATCGATCTTCCGGATATGCGGATTGCCGCAGCCGAGTTATTCATGACCAACAAAGTGGGAGACGGCCCGGTGCAGAGCGCCTGTTACACGAACACGACTTCCCACGGGCTCCGGACGCTGTCCGGCGGGCAATTCTGCTTTCAAATCGCAGGTGTGGTGGCAGTCCAGAACGATGCGGGGCCGAAGGTGACGGTGGACCGTGCCCGATCCATCGGCGATGTGTTTGCGACGGTGAACGTGGCGCCCTCGGGCGGCGATCTTGTCGTAGCCGTCACCCAGAACGAGACCGAGCTCTGCCGGGTGACCATCGCGGATGGCTCCACCTCATCGGACACCGTGGATGGAGCCGGCCTTGGCGTGCTGACCGCGGGTGCGACGCTGAATACCAATGTTGTCGCCGTGCCCACCGGAGTCAATTCCATGCCGGGGCAGGACCTGACGGTGACGGTCAAGCTGTAGAGCCGCTCAAGAGCGTGGTCCCGCCCAGGGTGCGCGTTGAAATAGTCAGCCGATTGCGACATGATGGCACTGTCATGCGTACCATCCGTGTTGCCTCGTTTCTATTGCTGGCCGGTGTGATCGCTGCGGCGCAGACCACCAGCGGTTGGCAGCTTCTGTGGAGCGATGAGTTCAATGGCGCAGCGGGCACGGCGCCCGACCCGGCGAAATGGAACTACGATCTCGGCAACGGGGTCGGGGGCTGGGGTAACGGCGAACTGGAAAACTATACCAGTTCTCCGAGCAACGTCTTCCAGGACGGCAACGGCAATCTGGTGATCCGAGCCATCAAGGACGCCCAGGGCAACTACACCTCGGCGCGGCTGCAGAGCGGCAGTCCGAAGGCCTCCACCAGCACGGCGGATAACAGTTGGCAATACGGCCGGATTGAGGCGCGCATCAAGCTTCCTTATGGCAAGGGTGTCTGGCCCGCCTTCTGGATGCTGGGTGAAGACTTCGCGACGGCGGGGTGGCCCGGTTGCGGCGAAGTCGACATCATGGAGAACTTCGGGGCCAACCTGAACAACGCCACCATCAACAACGGAACGGCGCATGGCCCGGGCTACTCCGGCGCCAACGGCATAGGAGCGTCGTACACGTTGCCGTTCGGCGAGACGGTCTTCGACGCCTACCACTTGTACGTCATCGAGTGGTCGCCGAATTCCATTGTGTGGTACGTGGACGGCGCCGCCTATCACACGGTGACACCGGCATCGCTGCCCGCGGGCACGCAGTGGGTCTTCAACAATCCGTTCTTCCTGCTGCTGAATCTGGCCATCGGCGGTCCGAACACGTTTCTGGGGACGCCGGATGCCAGCGTGACGTTTCCGCAGGACATGCTGGTGGATTACGTGCGCGTCTATCAGGCCACCACGATCGCCACGACAACGCCGGTGATCACGCCAGGGCGCATTGTGAATGCGGCGTCGTACCTGGGGGAAATTTCGCCGGGCAGTCTGGCGGTTGTGTATGGGGACAATCTGGCTGACGCGGTGCACCTGATTCCGATCCCCGGGGTTGACGGGAGTTTTCCAGCGACGGTGGCGGGTGTCACGGTGAGCGTCAACGACGTGAACGCGCCGCTCGTCTACGTCTCTCCGACGCAGATCAACTTTCAGGTTCCGTGGGAAACGGCGCCCGGGCTGGCAGTACCCGTGAAGGTGACGTGGAATGGCGTGGACAGCAACGTCGAGCAGGTGACGATTGCATCGACGGCTTCTCCGTCGTTCTTTCTGAGTGAATTCGTGAATGGCGTTGCATGGGTCACCGGCAACGTCGCCGATGGATGTCCCACGCCGATCTCGGAATGCACGGTGAAGGCCGGCTCCACTTATCAGCTCTGGGCGAACGGCCTGGGGCCGAAAACGTCGCCGCTGCAGGATGGCGTGCCGGCGCCCGCGGCAGCGTTGCAGGTGCCTGGCGGACCGGCCAGTTGCCAGCTCACCGTCGGCGGACAGCCGGCCGCAGTGGTGTACTGTGGCGTTGCCCCCACCGAGATCATCGACCAGGTGAACTTCACTTACCCCGCGGGAGTGTCCACGGCATTGCCGTACGTGGGCGCGACCCTGACGATCAACGGCGCGACCAGCCACTTTCGCGTTCCCGCGCCGGCGGCGACGCCCACCGCCGATCAGCGAGCCGACGCGCTGCTGGCGCAGATGACCCAGACGCAAAAGCTCCAGCTCGTATACGGAGCCGGAGGCCCCGTCACCAACATTCCACCGTTGCCGCGCGGCGCGGGTGGCTACATTCCCGGCATTCCCGCGTTGGGCATCCCTGCTCTCTACTTCGTGGATGGCAGCCTGGGAGTTGCCGACCGGAGTGCGCCCTCCACAGCGCTTCCTTCCTCCATCGCCAGCGCCGCGACCTGGGACACGGACCTGGCCTACAAGTTCGGATCGGTGATTGGTGCGGAGACGGCCGCCTGGGGCCTGAACGTGAATCTCGGTGGGAACATCAACCTGATCGGGCGCGAGCCGCGCGACGGCCGAACCTTCGAGACGAAAGGCGAAGATCCGATCCTCGCTGGGAAGATCACGGCCGCTCATATTCGCGCCATTCAGGACCAGCACGTGATCGGAGGCACCAAGCACTACGCGCTGAACGACCAGGAGACCGGCCGCACTCTCGCCGACGTGCAGATTGACGAGCGTGGCTCGCGCGAGAGCGACCTGCTGGCGTTCGAGATCGCCGTCAAAGACTCCAATGTGCAGTCGGTGATGTGCTCCTACAACCTGTGGAACGGCGCGTATTCGTGCGAGAACCCGCACCTGCTGAATGACGTGCTCAAGAATGACTGGGGTTTCCCGGGATTCGTCATGTCGGACTGGTGGGCCACGCACAGCACTGTTGCCGCGGCGCTGGCCGGACTGGACCAGGAACAGCCGGACAATGCCAATTTCGGCTCCCTCGGGCAGGCGATCGCGAGCGGGCAGGTGCCGCAGGCGCGCCTCGATAACATGGTGCATCGCATCCTGCGCGCGATGTACGAAGTCGGCCTCTTCGATTACCCGAACACGGTCGGGACCATCGACACGGTTACCGATCAGGCCATCGCGCAGCAGGTGGAGGAGCAGGGGGCGGTGCTGCTGAAGAATGCCGGCGGGCAGCTTCCGCTCAACGCGGCGGCCATCCATTCCATTGCGGTGATCGGTTGGAACGCCGATACCGCGGTCCTCTCCGGCGGCGGTTCGGCGCAGGTGTGGCCCACCGGCTCGACGATTGTAGAAGGCTATCCAAACCCGCCCGGCTGGGCCCCGGTGGTGTGGGATCCCTCGTCTCCAATGAATGCCATTCAGGCGAAGGCGCCGGGTGCGCCGGTACGCTTCGCCTCCGGGACGAATCCCACCACGGCCGCCTCTCTGGCTGCTTCGTCGGACGTGGCGATTGTGTTTGTCACGCAGTGGACGAGCGAGGGGATGGATACGCCCAGCCTGAATTTCACCGACGTGATTCACCCGTCCAGTCCAATCAATCAGGATGCGCTGGTGGCGGCCGTGGCGGCGGCGAATCCGCACACCGTGGTAGTGATGGAAAACGGGGGCGCGCAGGTGATGCCGTGGCTGGGGAGCGTGCGCGCCGTGCTGGAAGCCTGGTTCCCCGGACAGCGCGGCGGAGAGGCCATTGCCAACATTCTGTTCGGCGCGGTCAATCCGTCCGGCAAGCTGCCCATCACGTTTCCCGCGAGCGTTGCCGATCTGCCCCATCCGGTGATCGCTGGATCTGCCTCCAATGCGATATTTCCCGTTAGTTACTCCGAGGGCTTTCTCGTCGGTTACAAGTGGTACGACGCCCATAACATCATGCCGTTGTTTCCCTTCGGCTTCGGGCTCTCCTACACGACGTTTTCATTCGCGAATGCGAGTGCGATGAACAACCTGGCATCCGCAAACCCCAATTTCCAGGTAAGTGTCGATGTAACGAATACCGGCGCCGTTGCCGGCGCGGAAGTGGCGCAGGTCTATCTGGGACTGCCGGCGAGCACGGGGGAGCCCCCTAAGCGTCTGGTTGGATGGCAGAAGGTCTCGCTGCAGCCCGGCGCGACGCAGCATGTAACCGTGCAGGTGAATGAGAACGATTCCTCTCATCCGATGTCTTACTGGGATACTAACTCGAGTAGCTGGCAGACCGCGAGCGGCGACTATCCTGTGTATGTGGGGAACTCGTCGGCTGCGGCGAGTCTGACGCTTGCCGGGACGGTTCACGTCGGATCGTAGTGCTCGTCATGGAAGTAACTGCGCGTCCAATTCGCGGACAGTCTACATCTGTGCCGGGTCCAGCTTCGGCACGAGTAAGTGCAGGATCGCGAGAGCCAGCAGATACATGAAACCAAGGACAAAGAACACCGGCCCATAGGCGCTGTGCGAGAACCTGAGCCAGTATCCGATGGCCGGGGCTACTAGCATGCCGCCCACCGAGCCGCCCATTCCACCCAACCCCACCACCGATCCCACCGCCGCGCGAGGGAAGACATCGGAGGCGACCGTAAACAGGTTCGACGACCAACCCTGGTGCGCCGCCGTTGCCAGGCTGAGCAGGGCCACGGCCACCCAGAGGCGCCCGTTCGCGAACTGCACGAACACCACCGGCAGCACCGCCAGCGCGCACACCAGCATGGCCGTTTTTCGCGCCGGAGTTACCGCCCAGCCGCGCTTCAGCAGCACGCCCGAAAGCCAGCCTCCGAAAACGGAACCGACACTCGCCGCCGCATAAATGATCACCACGGGCGGGCCGAGGTGGCTGATATCCAGATGGAATTCGGTGTTGAGATACCCGGGCACCCAATACAGGTAAAACCACCACACCGGGTCTGTCAGGAACTTGGCGATGAGGAAGCCCCAGGTCTGGCGTTTCCAGAGCACGTGGGCATAGCGAATCTTCCCCGAGGGCGCGATTTCACGGTCGGATTCGATGAGCGCCAGCTCGGCTTGTGAGAGCAGGCTGTGCTCGCGGGGCTGACGGAACACCAGAAGCCACGATGCGATGAAGACGAGATCCAGAGAGCCGGTGACCACGAAGGTCCAGCGCCAGCCGAAATGCCAGGCGACGAAAGGAGCGATGGTGGCGCCGGCCATGGTGCCGATGTTGGGTCCGCTGTTGAAGATGCCGGTGGCGAGAGCGCGCTCGCGTCGGGGGAACCAGTCGGCCACAGCCTTGACGGCGGCTGGAAAGTTGGCGGCCTCGCCGAGTCCCAGCCCGAAGCGGGCCAGGCCGAATTGCAGGGCATTGCGCGCCAGAGCGTGCGACATGGAGGCCAGGCCCCAGACGGTGGCGGCCAGCGCGTAGCCCGTCCGCGTGCCCAGCCAGTCGATGACGCGGCCGGAAATGGGCGTCATGATCGCGTAGGCGATCATGAATCCGAACACCACCCAGCCGTAGTCCGATTCGCTCCAGCCGAGATCCTTCGCGATGACCGGCTTCAGAAAGCCGAGCACCTGGCGGTCGACGTAGCAGACGGTGGTGGCGAAGAAAAGCAATCCGCAGATGTACCAGCGCAGGTGGCTGACGGTGTGCTTCGGCATGGAAGGATGACTCGTTCCAGAATACTCTTTTGCCGGCGGACCGTACTCGTTGCAGGCCGGCACGAATGAGCGTCTTCCTTGCGTGCGGATCGGCGACCCTGGACCTCGACCTCCGGCAGACGTTCTTCGATTGGAGGAAGTTGTGTGGGTCGACCCTGACCGACTTTCGGGTGCACCCTGCTTCAGAGGAAGTCGGATTTCCGCGCGGATGCTGATCGACCACGTGGCTGCGGGCTTCTCGCCGGACGAGTTTCTGGAGACTGTGCCGTCGCTGGACCGCGCATCCTCTCTGGCGAGTGAATGAAACGTGGACAGGTCAACGTTCTTCAGATCCCGTAGCTCTCGGCCGGGGCATCGCATATGATACGGCCATGCGCGACACAATGCGTCTGCTATTCGCCGCGGAGTTCTTCTGGCTGCCCCTGATCTGTCACGCTCAGAGCGTCAATCGCTCTGAACTGGCCCGGATCCTGAACTTCGAGGCGGGGCCAACTGGAGGAGCGCCGCACGGCTGGGGTGGCGGTCCGCGCGAGACGATCTTCGCGGATGACAAGATCGTCCACGGCGGCAAATGGGCCGCCCGCCTGGAACGCGATGCTTCCAGTGCGAACACGTTTTCAACCATCACGATTGGGATACCGGTCGATTTCACCGGGACCCGTATCGAGTTGCGCGGTTTCCTCAAGACCGAAGACGTAAGTGACTTCGCCGGCTTGTGGATGCGCGAGGACGGCGACAGCGGCGTCGTTGCATTCGACAACATGCAGAGCCGTCATGTGAAGGGAACGCATGAATGGGCCGAGTACTCCATCGCCCTTCCCCTCAGTTCGGAGGCGAAGCAACTCGTTTTCGGCGTGCTCAGCGCCGGCACCGGAAAGACCTGGGCCGACGACCTGCAGTTGCTGGTGGACGGCAAGCCCATCTGGGATGTGCCTAAAGTCGAGCCGCCGAAGACAGCCCTCGATCTCGACCACGAATTCGATCACGGCTCCGGGATCGCCGTGAACGACCTGTCGAAAACGCAGATCGACAATCTGGCGACTCTCGGCAAGATCTGGGGTTTTCTCAAGTACCACCATCCCGCGATCGTGTCCGGCCAGCATCACTGGGATTACGATCTCTTGCGGGTACTGCAGCAGGTTCTCTCCGCCACGGATCGCGCGGCTGCCAACGCGGCTGTGCACAAATGGATCGCAGCGCTCGGCGCCGTGGATGAATGCACCGAGTGCGCCAGGCTCAGCGAACGCGATCTATACATGAAGCCGGAACTGGACTGGATCTCCGACGAAAAGCTCCTCGGCGCGGACCTGAGCCAGGACCTTCGCCGCATATCTCGAAACCGGCCCGCCACCGGCAAACAGTTCTATGTTTCGCTGCGCCCCGGCGTCGAGAACCCGGTCTTCGAACACGACCCGGCGTATCCGGGAATCAAGCTCCCCGATGCAGGCTTTCAGATTCTCGCGCTGTACCGCTTCTGGAACATCGTCAAATACTGGTATCCGTACCGCGACGTTGTCGGAGAGAACTGGGACGACGTGCTGACTGAGTTCCTTCCCCGAGTTGCTCTGGCCAAAACCGCCGATAGCTACCAGCGCGAGCTCATGGCGTTCATTGCGCTGGTGCACGACACGCACGCGAATCTGTGGAGCTCGCTCGCGGTCCGCCCGCCCGTGGGTAACTGTCAGCTTCCTGTCGGCGTACGCTTCGTCGAAAACAGCGCCGTGGTTTCCGGCTACTCGCACGGCGAAGGCGGGCCGGCGACGGGTTTGAAGATCGGCGACGTCATTCTGGATCTCGACGGAACTCCAGTGAGCGACCTGGTTGACCGCTGGAGCCCGTACTACGCGGCTTCGAACGACCCCACGCGCCTGCGCGATATTGCCCGCTCGATGACGCGCGGCGATTGCGGTCCATCCGCGCTGCGAGTGCGCCGCGAAAGCCAGACGCTCACACTTACTACTTCGCGCGCGCCCACTGGTACAGTGGACCAGCCAGGTCGGAGCACGCACGATCTTCCTGGAGAAACGTTCCGGAACCTGTCGAAGGATGTGGGCTATTTGAAGCTTTCCTCCGTTAAGATGGCCGATACGGCCCGTTATATCGAGTCCGCAAAAGATACAAAGGGTTTGATTATTGACATCCGCAATTACCCCTCCGAGTTCGTCGTCTTTACGCTCGGATCGCTCCTTGTCGACAAACCAACCGAATTTGTGCGATTCACCGCCGGCGATCTCTCCAATCCCGGCGCATTCCACTGGGTACCGCCCCTTTCTCTGATTCCCCAGCAGCCTCACTACAAGGGGAAGGTGGTGATTCTGGTCGACGAGACTTCGCAGAGCTCGGCCGAGTACACCGCGATGGCGTTTCGCTCAGCGCCCGGGGCCATTGTAGTGGGCAGCACCACCGCCGGAGCCGACGGGAACGTGTCCGCGATTCCTTTGCCCGGTGGTTTCCAGGCGATGATCAGCGGGATCGGCGTATTCTATCCGAACAAGAAACCCACACAGCGGATCGGCATCATTCCCAATATTGAGATCAAGCCGACCGTCGCCGGCATTCGCGCCGGCCGTGATGAAGTGCTCGAGGAAGCTCTGCGCCAGATCCTGGGACCGGATACGCCGGCAGTGCAGATTGAGGCCCTAGCAAAACCTTGACGTGCCGTGCGCGGAGTCGGATGCGCGCGGGGAACAATACTCAGGCTGGCACGAACGATTCGCGTGCCGGTCTCAACGGGGCACAGTTGCACAAAGGACCCTTGTCCAAGTCGGCGGACGGTGTCCCCTGGCCCTTGCCTTGCGCAATCGGTTGTGGAATGCTGGCGGAGATCGAGATTCAGACCGCCGAGGATTCACGCATATGACATGTAGCCCCGAACTACTCAGACAGGTTCCTCTCTTTGCTCTGTTTGACGAGGAGGAGCTTGCCGTATTGGCTGCGCAGGTGGAGAAGAAGACCTTTACCCCGCGGCAGCGGATCTACAAGGCCGGCGACCCGCCGGGGCGAAGCTACCTGATGGTTTCTGGCTCCGTCGCAGTCACTACCGTCGATGAGGACAACCAGGAGGTGACTGTCGATCAGCCCGGCGCGGGCGAGCTTTTTGGGTTCGCGTCGATGATGGGCCAGACTCCTCACCAGACGAACGCGGTGGCCTCCGAGGAGAGCGTTTGCATCGAAATCGACCGCGATGATATCTTCCATCTGCTGCAAAACAAGCCACACGCAGGCATGGACCTGCTCACCGTCCTGAGCAAGCAGATTCACGCGGCGCAGGACCTGGTCCGGCATCGCGCGACTCGCAATCCGAACGAAGTCATCGAGGAAGAAGCGACCCGGCCCGAACGGATCGCGGATGGGGTGGCGCGCTTTGGTGGATCCTGGTCCTTCATTATTACGTTCGGGGTAATCCTGATCATCTACTCGGCGATCAACGTAATCCTTGGGATGAAGGCATGGGACCCGTATCCCTTCATCCTGTTGAATCTTTTTCTCTCGATGCTGGCGGCGATTCAGGCTCCCGTCATCATGATGAGCCAGAACCGCCAGGACAAAAAGGATCGCGTCCGCAGCGAACTCGATTTCGGCGTAAACCGGCGAGCGGAATCGGCGATTCAGGACCTGGCGCGCAAACTGGGCCTGGTGAACGAGAAGATCGGTGACCTGGAAGGCCTGCTCAGGGAACGTGTCCCGGGAAGCCCGGGCAGCAATTCTCCGAGCGCCGGGAGTTGACCTCGGCGGGCTGTGTCGCTTTGTGCTACATTTTGGCGTGGCACACGACACGAAATCGCGGGACGGACGCATTGAAGAAGGCGCGAAACGGCGAGCGAAAGCCAGCCGCGCCGGCCAGAAAGAGCTGAAAGCGGGAGAGCGGAAGTTCGATCCCGTGGAAGTGGTGCTGGCCAGCGGGGCCGGCCGTCTGGAACGGCTGTTGCCTATCAAGTACGCGCGCATGGCGGTCTCGCCGTTCGCGTTCTTCCGGGGCGCCGTAGCGGTGATGGCGGCCGATCTGGCGCGCCTGCCGCATTCCGGCATCGAAGTACAGCTCTGCGGCGACGCGCACGTGCAGAACCTCGGCTCCTTCGCGGCGCCGGACGGCCGGCTGGTCTTCGACTTCAACGATTTCGACGAGACCATCCGCGGATCCTGGGAGTGGGACGTCAAGCGGATGGCCGCCAGCATCGTGCTGGCGGGGCGCGCGGCCGGCCACAAGGCGTCGGGCTGCAACTCGGCGGCGGAAGGGTTCGTGGAGCGCTATTGCGAATTCATCGCGGAGTTCTCGCGCCAGCCATTGCTCGATGCGGCCCGGCATCAGATTCACCGGGAACAGCGAATCAAGCCGGTCTCGGCGGCCCTGCGCCAGTCGCAGCGCGCCACGCCGGCGGACGCGCTGAAGAGATTCACGGAGAAAGATGGGCGCGGACAGCTCCGCTTCCGCGATGGCCGGCCGGTGTTCTGGCGGGTGCGGGGCGAGGAGGCCCGCGCGGTGCTGGCCTCGCTGGCGGTCTATCGCGAATCGCTGCGGCCCGAGAGCCTGCATTTGTTCAACTTCTTCCGGCCTCTGGATGTCGGTTTCAAAGTTGTGGGCACGGGTAGCGTGGGCATGCGCGACTACATCGTGCTGCTGGAAGGGAATGGCGAGGCCGATCCGTTGTTCCTGCAGGTGAAGCAGGAGATGCCATCCGCCTGGGCGCCATTTCTTCCCGGCGCGGTGTACCCGCAGGAAGGCCAGCGCGCCGCCGAAGGACAGCGAGCGATCCAGCCGCTCTCGGATCTGCTGCTGGGATGGACCTCGTTTGGTGGACACGAGTTCCTGGTGCGGCAGTTGAACGATCACAAGGGTGGAATCGACATCGAGAAGCTGCGCGGACCGGGGCTGGAGAGCCTGGCCGAGGTGGCCGGGGAGCTGATGGCCCGCGGGCACGCGCGCTCCGGCGACGCCTGCATGATCCAGGGCTACTGCGGCAGCGGGACCAAGCTGGTGAAAGCGATACGCGAATTCTCGGGCCAGTACGCCGACCAGACCGAGGCCGACTATAAGGAATTCATGGCCGCGGTGAAGCGCGGGAAAATCAAGGTGGCGGAAAGCGCGGCCTGACCTATCGGCCGATGTTATTGATGGCCGACTTCTGCATGTCGCCCATCTGCTGGGTCATTTTCGAAAGCAGATCGAACATCTGCTGCTGTCGCTTTAGCTGCGTCGAGACGTCGGGACTTTCGGGCTGCGAGAGATCGTTCAGCATCCGGGTGATCGCCTCCTGATCGGACCTCGACTGCCGCCGTGTCTCGTCGAGCGCATCGTCGAGTTCCTCCTCCAGTTGCTGCAGGCGCACTTTGACGCTGGCGATGTCGTTCATCAGCTTGAGCACCTTCAGCGCCTTCACGCTCTGGCCGGAGGAGCCGCCGGGTGACGAGCCGCCCAGCACTTTGGTCACGTCGCCGAAGATTGCGCTCAGCGGCCGGCTGCTGTCGGTGATCTGGCCGAGCAGGGGCTCAAGTTGCGCGAGCATAGCCGCGGGAATCTGCGCTTGCAGCAGAGCGGAATTGAGAGCACCCGTCTTGCTGGAGATCGAACCTGCAGTATCGATAATCCCGTCAAACAGTCCCATTGTGGCCTCCTCCGTGCCTTGGGTGACAGCTTGCCACAATCCCGGCGTGGAGTCAACCGCGATACTCTGGTTGCGATGCCGGAACAACCAGTGTGTGCCATTGCCGGGATGGGGCGGGGTGTCAGCCTGGCCATCGCGCGGCGGTTCGGGAGCGAAGGCTTCCGGATCGCCATGCTGGCCCGGCGGGCGGAGCGGCTGGCGGAGCTGGAGCAGGAGCTGAAAGAAGCGGGCATCGCGGCTCACGGGTACGCGGCGGACCTCGGCGTGGAAGCGCGGGTGCGCGGCGCTTTTCAACGGATGGAAGCGGAGATGGGCCGCCCGAGCGTGCTGGTGTACAACGCGTCCTCCGGGCGCGCCGGGCGCCCGACATCGCTGAGCGAACGAGGGCTGGTGACCGACTTTCGCATTAACGCGGTTGCGCCGCTCTGGTGCGTGCAGGAAGTGCTGGACGGGATGATGGAAGCCGGGCACGGGACCATACTGTTCACGGGTGGGGGTCTGGCGCTGGCTCCGCAGGCCGATCTGGCATCGCTGTCCCTGGGAAAAGCGGCCATCCGCAGCCTGGCATTCTCTTTGGCTGCGGAGCTGGAGCCCGCCGGAATCCACGTGGCGACGGTGACCATTTGCGGCTTTGTTCAGGAAGGGACGCACTTCTCCGCGGACCGCGTCGCCGCCGAGTTCTGGCGTCTGCACACGCAGAGCCCGGGTCAGTTCGAGACCGAAATCATGTACCGGTAGCTGGCGAACATTGGGCGAAGAAAATGTTTGACAGTGGGGTGGAAAAGGTGTATTCTGGTGGCGAATAAAAGGCGAATCGAGGAGAGCCGCCATGCCACTTTCCCCCAATCTCCGTTGCGGCCCCGCCGGCTGGGCGTATCCTGGCTGGAACGGCGTTGTGTACCCGCGTGGCGCCAGCAGTCAGTTTCGCCCGCTGCAGTTTCTTTCCCGCTTCTTTGACGTCTGCGAGGTGAACCGGACCTTCTACCAGCCGATTCGGCCCGAGGTGGCGCGGCTGTGGATGGCCCAGGTGGCCGCCAACCCGCGCTTCCTGTTTACGGTGAAGCTGGGCCGGCGCTTCACCCACGAGCGCGCGCTCGACCCCACTGAGATTGGTGCATTCAAGGAGGGAATCCGGCCCCTGCATCGCGCGAAGAAACTGGGCTGCGTGCTGATGCAATTCCCGTGGACGTTCCGGTTCACCGAAGAGAATCGCGATTTCGTGATCCGCCTGCGGCGCTGGTTCCACGAGTTCCCGCTGGTGGTGGAGATGCGGCACGCGAGCTGGATGAGGGAAGAGGCCGTGGGCACGCTGATCGACAATCACCTGGGGTTCTGCAACATCGATCAGGCCGCCTACACGAAGGCCATGCCGCCGACGGCGCTGCTGACGTCCGCGGTGGGCTATGTCCGGCTGCACGGGCGCAACCCCAACGACTGGGATCAGGAATTCGGGCGCGGAGACGTGGGCACGGCGGCGCGGAAGCCGGTGGCGCGTCACGACTATCTGTATTCGGTTGAGGAGCTGGCGGCGTGGAAGCAGCGGATTGGCGAGATCGCCCGCCTGGCTGCGCATACCTTCGTGGTGGCGAATAACGACGCGGGTGGCAAGTCAGTAGTCAATGCGCTGCAGATGGCTGCGCTGCTGGGCGACGGCCGGCGCAACGCTCCGGGCGAGCTGATTCGCCGATACCCGCAGGCTTTGGCGCAGTTCCAGGCCGACTACCCCGTGCAGCGCGATTTGTTCGCGGAGACGGACCGGGCTGTGGCGTAGGGAAAGCGGGGACAGACGGTTGCGTCCCCGTCCGCGAAACTCCAGCCCACGCCCCGAAGTGATCGTGGACGCAATCGTCTGTCCCCGTTTTCCCCGAGGATGGTGCTGCGTTCGCCCATGCGACGCGCGGTGACTTCGGACCTGGCGGCGCCGCGGTTGAACAGGACGATGCGCTGCGCGGTGTCGATGGAGATGATGGCGTCGTCGGCGAGGTCGAGTATGAGGGCCAGAGGATCGGAGCGGTCGAGCAGCACAGCTTTCCATGGTAGCGAAAAACCGCCGGGTCGCCTGGCCCTGTTAACATAGTTGTTTTCCCGACGATGCTGCGATTTGAAACGGCCGGCGAGTCCCATGGAGAGTGTCTGGTGGCCACGCTGACGGGCCTTCCCGCCGGGGTGCCGGTGTCGCTGGAGGCGATTAACCGCGAACTATGGCGACGCCAACAGGGATATGGCCGCGGCGGCCGCATGAAAATCGAGACCGATACCGCGGAGATTGTGGCCGGCGTGCGCCATTCGAAGACTATCGGCTCGCCGGTGGCCATCATCGTCCGCAACCGCGACTGGATGAACTGGACCGAAGCGCTTCCCGTGGAAGACAGCGACGGCGCCGGGGACAAGCGCAAGCGGGTTACGCGTCCGCGCCCGGGCCACGCGGACCTGGCCGGCGTTCTCAAATACAACCTCGATGACGCCCGCTACATTCTGGAGCGGGCCAGCGCGCGCGAGACTACGGCGCGGGTGGCCGTGGGCGCCGTGGCGAAACAGTTCCTCGCGCAGTTCGGGATTGAGGTGCTCAGCCACGTGATCCAGGTGGGCGGCGCGCGGCTGGAGCGGGCGGCGAGCTGGGACGAGATCGCGGAGCTGAGCCGCAGGGACGAGGTTCTGCTGGGCTGCGTCGACGCCGAAGCCGAGCGGCGCATGAAGGCCGTGGTGGACGAGGCCTATCGCACCGGCGACACCGCGGGCGGCGTCTTCGAAGTGGTAGCGCACAATGTGCCGCCTGGCCTGGGATCGCACATCGCCTGGGATACGCGGCTGGACGGGCGTCTGGCGCAGGCCATCGTGTCCATGCAGGCGGTGAAGGGCGTGGAAATCGGGCTGGCGGAAGAGGGATCGGCGGCGTTCGGCTCGAAGGTGCAGGACACCATTCAGTACAATCGCGAGGAACGCCGGTTCACGCGCGGGGCGAACCGCGCGGGGGGCCTCGAAGGCGGCATCACCAACGGGCAGGACATTCTGGTGCGCGGCTTTCTCAAGCCGATTTCGACGCTGCGACGGCCGCTCGAATCCGTGGATCTGGCGACGCGCGAGCCTGCGCTGGCCGCTTACGAACGCAGCGACGTGGCGGTGGTTCCGGCGGCGGGCGTGATTGGCGAGGCCATGGTGGCGCTGGTGATCGCGCACGCGTTTCTCGAAAAATTCGGAGGGGATTCCCTGCTGGAAACGACACGGAATTTCGCTGGTTATATGGAGCAGGTGAAGAATTACTGATGGTTTACCCGATTGTCAAACTGGGCCATCCGGTGCTGGAGACCGAAGCCGAAACGGTGAAGGAATTCGACACGCCCGAGCTGCACAAGCTGATTGACGACATGTTCGAGTCCATGTACGCCGCGCGCGGGGTGGGACTGGCCGCGCCGCAGATTGGCATCGCGAAGCGGATCTCGGTGATCGACACGGCGGTGGGGGAGGACAAAGGGGAGAAGCTGGTGCTGATCAACCCGGAGATCGTGGCGAGAGTTGGGTTGCAGACCGGGGAAGAGGGCTGCCTCAGCCTTCCCGGATTTCGCGAGCAGGTGTCGTGCCCGCAGAAGGTCACCGTGCGCGCGCAGAACGCGAAGGGCGAGTGGTTCGAGAAGACCGGCGAGGGACTGCTGGCGCGGGCGTTTCTGCACGAGACGGATCACCTGCGCGGGAAGCTGTATATCCATCGGGTGAGCGCCCTGAAGCGCGATCTGATTCGGCGCAAGGTGAAGAAGCTGCAGAAGGCGGGCGACTGGTAGCGTGGCGCGATGCGCATCGTGTTCATGGGCACGCCGGAATTCGCGGTTCCCACGCTGGAGCGCGTGGTTCTGGCCGGGCACAATGTCCCGCTGGTGCTGACCCAGCCCGATCGTCCCAGGGGCCGCGGAGGGCGGCTGGCTGCGTCCCCGGTGAAGGAAGCGGCATTGCGTCTGGGCCTGGCGTTATATCAGCCGGAACGCGTGCGCCGTCCCGAAGTGGTGGAGTTGCTGCGGGCCCTCGGCAGCGACGCGATGGTGGTGGTGGGTTACGGGCAGATCATCCCGCAATCGATCATCGACCTTCCGCGGCACGGCATCATTAACGTGCATGCGTCGCTGCTGCCCAGGTATCGCGGCGCCGCGCCGGTGCAGTGGGCCGTTGCGAACGGTGACAACGTCACTGGCGTGACCACCATGCGAATCGACGCGGGCCTCGATACCGGAGACATGCTGATGCGGTACGAGACTGCGATCGGCGCCGAAGAGGACGCGGTGGAGGTGGGCGCGCGGCTGGCCTGCGCGGGTGCCCATTTGCTGGTGGCGACGCTGGGCGCGCTTGAGGCCGGCACTGTGCGGCCGGTTCCACAGAACGACGCCGAGGCCACGCTCGCGCCCATCCTGAAGAAGGACGACGGGCTGGTGGACTGGAACGCGCCGGCAACGGCCATCGCCAATCGCGCGCGCGGATTTCTGCCGTGGCCGGGCGTGTGGACCTGGTTTCGTGGGCAGGTGTTTCACATCTGGAAGGCGCGGGCCGCCGACAGCCCGTGGCAGACGTCAGTGCGCGTCCAATTCGGGGACAGGCAACGAGATTCCGCAGCAACCGCTGGATCGTTTTCAGTGGCCTCCCGGTGCGGAATGTCGTCGCCTGTCCCCGAATTGGACGAACGGCCACCCTGCGGCGCGCTCACGGTGGAGCACAGGCGTCTGCTGGTGCAGTGCGGCGCAGGCACTCGTCTGGAATTGCTGGAGGTGCAGCAGGAAGGCCGCAAACGGATGAGTGCCGAGGCGTTTCTAAATGGTCTGCATTCGGGCGGCAATGACATCCTGGGAGTGAAGGCATCTTGAATCTGCCAGCCGGTTACCGCTATGCCGCCACGTACGCGGGCATTCGCAAGGACCGGCGCGACGACCTCGCGCTGATTGTTTCCGACGCAGCCGCCTGGGTGGCGGCCGTGTTCACGCAGAACCGCGTGCAGGCCGCTCCGGTTCGTGTGGCCCGCGCCCATCTGCTGAAATCGCACGGAGCGGTCCGCGCCCTGCTGGTGAATGCCGGCAATGCGAATTGCGCCACGCGTTCGGGCGATGCCGTGGCCGAGGCCTGCTGTGAAGCGGCGGCGGCGCAACTGGGCGTGCCTGCGGAACAAATCTTCCCAGCGTCGACGGGCGTGATCGGCGTGGAGCTGGACGCGTCGCTCATCATCGCCAGGCTGCCCGAACTGGTGGCCGCGCTTTCGCCGGAGCGTTTCGAGGACGTTGCCCGCGCCATCATGACCACCGACACGCGCATGAAGACGGCCAGCGCGGCGGTGGAGATTGGCGGGAAGGTGGTCTCCATCGCGGGTATGACCAAGGGCTCCGGCATGATTCACCCGAACATGGCCACCACACTGGGTTTTGTGCTGACCGATGCCACCGTGGCGCCCATGCAGCTCACGGCCATGCTGGCGGAGGCGGTGGCGCGCAGCTACAATCGCATCTCCGTGGATGGCGACACTTCCACCAACGACACTCTGGCGTTGTTCGCCAACGGCGCTTCCGGCGTTCAGCCCACGGGCGAGGACCGGCGGCGCTTTCAGCAGGCCCTGAACTCGGTGGCGGAGAGCCTGGCCGAGCAGATTGTCCGCGATGGCGAGGGCGCGAGGAAACTGATTCGCATCGAAGTCTCCGGCGCGGCGGACGAGAACTCGGCAGTGCGGATCGCGCGGGCCATCGCGAATTCGCCGCTTTTCAAGACGGCCATCGCGGGTTCGGATCCCAACTGGGGCAGGATTCTGTCGGCGGCGGGGAACTCCGGCGTGGCCTTCGATCCGGCGCAGGTGGAGATTTGGATGCAGGGCACCGTGGTGTGCCGGGATGGTGTTGCCGCCGAGTTCTCCGAAGAAGAGCTGAAACGGAAGCTGGACGAACCTGTGTGCGTGGTGCGGTTTGTCATTGGCGGGCACGGTTGCGGAGAGGCGCGTTTTCTTACGTGCGACCTTACGGAGAAGTACATTGAGATCAATGCGAGCTACCGGACGTAGGGGAGTACTGATGAAAGATTGGCCGCAGATGAACGCTGATAAACGCAGATCAAAACAAAGTGAGTTATCCGCGTTCATCTGCGTTTATCTGCGGCTAATCGCCATCGCGTTGCTGTTTGCGCTCGGCGCCCGCGCGGACACTCATGCCGATGTTGTGGATCTGCTAGCTTCCATGACCGCCGCGCTGAGCGACAACAATGCCCCGGGCTTCCTCGCCGCCGTGGACAAGGCGATGACGGGCTACGATCGCCTGCACGAGGCGATTCCCGCGCTGCTGGAGCAGGGGGACATCGTGTCGTCGGTGCAACCGCTGCGGGACGACGGCGACGAGACGAAACGCAGCCTGGAGCTCGACTGGTATCTGGAGATACGCAACCCCGACGAGACCGCTCGGGTGATCCGCCGCCGGGAAGTGATACGCTGCCGCGTGGAGAAGCGGAGCGGACACTGGCGAGTTACCTCTCTCGAACCGCTTTCTTTTTTCGAACCGGAAAACTTCGCACACCAATGACGCTCAAGGAAGCTGTTGTGATCGCGCTGGCGACAATCACGCCGAGCCTGGCCGCCGACCTGAACCTGATGCCCTGGCCGGCCCACGTGGCGGCGGGGAAAGGCGCGCTGGCGCTGGAGGGTTCGCTGACCATCTCTGTGCACGGCGGGGATCAACGAGTGGCGCACGCGGTGGAGCGGTTTGTCGCGCAACTACGCCGGCAAACCGGGACTCCGTTCGACGCGGAGTTTCCCGCCGATTCCGGACGGATCGTCATCGCCTGCGGCGGGCCGGGCGCCGGCGTGCAGCAGCTTGGCAACGACGAAAGCTACACCCTCACCGTGGACGACCATCAGGCGCGGCTCGGCGCACCGAATCCGCTGGGCGTCCTGCGCGGGCTGCAGACATTGCGGCAACTTGTGCAAGCCGGCGACCAGGGCTGGATCATCCCGGCGGTGACCATTGAAGACCGGCCGCGGTTCCCGTGGCGGGGGCTGATGATCGATGTCTCGCGGCATTTCATGCCCGTGGACGCGATCCGGCGCAACATCGATGGCATGGAAGCGGCGAAGCTGAACGTGCTGCATCTGCACCTTTCCGACGACCAGGGCTTTCGCGTCGAGAGCCTGCGTTATCCCAAACTGCAGCAGATGGGCTCCGACGGCCTGTTCTACACGCAGGAGCAGATTCGCGACCTCGTCTCGTATGCACGTGACCGCGGCATCCGCGTGACGCCCGAATTCGACATGCCGGGCCACACCACGAGCTGGCTGGTGGGGTATCCGGAACTGGCCAGCGCGCCCGGCCCGTATCAGATTGAACGTACGTGGAGCATTCACACGCCGTGTATCGACCCAACCCAGGAGAACACGTACGAGTTCCTCGAGGGCTTCATCGGCGAGATGGCCGCGTTGTTCCGCGACGCCTTCTTTCACATCGGCGGCGATGAGGTGAACGGCGAACAGTGGAAGGCCAGCCCAAAGATTAAGGCCTGGATGAGCGAGCACGCCATCAAAGACAATCGCGCACTGCAGGCCCACTTCAATCAGCGCGTGCAGGCGATTGTTTCGAAGCACGGGAAACGGATGGAAGGCTGGGACGAGATTCTGGACCCGAGCCTGCCGAAGGACATCCTGATTCAGTCGTGGCGCGGGCAGAAGTCGCTGGCCGAGGCGGCGCGCATGGGTTACGACGGGCTGCTCTCCTCAGGTTGGTATCTGGATCTGATGTTGTCCGCGGCCACGCATTACGCCGTTGACCCGCTGGACAAGGAGAGCGCCGGTCTAAGTGAGGCCGAGGCGAAGCACATCCTGGGCGGGGAGGCGGCGGAGTGGGCGGAATACGCAACTCCCGAGAATCTGGATGGGCGCGTGTGGCCGCGCATGGGCGCGATCGCGGAACGGCTGTGGTCGCCGCGCGAGGTGCGCGACGTGGCCTCCATGTACCGGCGTCTGGAGGTGTTCAGCCGCGATCTGGAATGGCTCGGTCTGCGGCATCGCGAGAACCCGCGCCTGATGTTGCAGAGGCTGGCCGGCGGTGGCAGCGTGGCCGCTCTCGAGACGCTGGCGGGTGTGGTGGAGCCGGTGAAGGGGTACAAGCGGGAAGAAGCCAGGAAGTACATTCAGCAGACGCCGCTCAATCGTCTGGTGGATGCGGCGCCGCCCGAGAGCGATCTGGCTCGGGAGTTCAACGCGCTGGCGGCGCGGGCGAAGCACGACCCCGCCGTGCGTCCGCAATTGCGGCGCTGGCTCGCGGAATGGCGCGGCAACGACGCGGAGCTTCATCTCATGCTGGGGCAGTTGTTCCTGCTGCGGGAGCTGATCCCGGTGTCGCAGAATCTGACCCGGCTTGCCGGCGCGGGTCTGGACGCGCTGCGCGCGATGGAAACGGGGCACAGGCTCACCGCCGGTGCGCGGGCGCGGCAACTGGCGGCCATCGATGACGCCGCGAAGCCGCGAGCGGAACTGCTGATCATGATCGCGCCGGGCGTGCGCGCTCTGGTGGAAGCGGCGGGTACCCGGAAGTGACCGTCAGCTACACTGGGAAGCGTGCCTGAGCATTGCACTTGCGGCGTGCAGCTTCCGCCGGACGCGCGGTTCTGCCACAAGTGCGGAAAGCCTCAGTTCGATTATCCGGAGCCCGAGCCGGAACCGGTCTCCGAGCCCGTGGCGGCGGCAGTTGCAAAGCGCCCGGACGACACGGGAATCAGCTTCCACAACCGCACCGCCGTACGCGTAAGCTTCCTGGCGGCCCTGGTTGCGTTCCTGCTCACCGCGATCCCACTGCCGCCGCTCATCACGGTGATTCGGCTTCTGGTGTGTTTCGTCGCCGCCGGTTTCCTGGCGGTGTACGTGTACAAGCGCCGCACCGGCCAGACGGTCACCGTTCGCGCGGGTGCACGCCTCGGGTGGATGACAGGCATCTTCTCCTTTACGATTTTGACGGTGCTGTTGGCGGGCGGCATGCTCCTGCTCTCGACGTTCCGGCAGGATTTCATGGGCAAGGACCCCAATGTCGACCGTCTCATCCACATGATGGACGACCAGGGCACCATGGTGAGCGCGCTTCTGTCCGGGCTGCTGGTCCTGTTCGTGCTCTACACCCTGCTGCCCATGCTGGGCGGGGCCCTTTGCGCCAAGGTTCTCGAGAAGGATTGATTGATGACGCGGTCCTTCGCGCTATTGCTGGCTCTGACGATCGCCGCGCGCGCCGAGTCTTTCGTCGCGAAATGGGCCCAGCCACAGGAGCCTTTTCGTATCGCCGGCAACATCTACTATGTGGGCTCCAACGAGCTGGCGTGCTTTCTCATCACCACTCCGCAGGGGCACATTCTGATCAACACCGGCTACGAGCGCATGGCGCCGCAGTTGCGCGCGAGCGTGAAGAAGCTCGGGTTCAAGTTCGCGGATATCCGCTACCTGCTCACCGGTCAGGTGCATGACGATCATGTCGCCGGGTTTGCAGCGGCGCGCGAGGCCAGCGGAGCGAAGGTGCTGGTGATGCAGGGCGACGACGACATCATGGAGCACGGTGGCCGGGGCGATTTCCGCTTCGATGGCGAGATCAGTTACCGCGCCTGCCACGTGGACCGCGTGCTGCACGACGGCGACACGGTGTCACTGGGCGGCACCACGCTGGTGGCGCATCTCACGCCCGGCCACACGAAGGGCTGCACCACCTGGACCACCACGGTGACCGACAAGGGCCGGGTGCTCAACGTCGTCATTGTGGGCGGCGTCAGCGTGAACCCCGGCGTGAAGTTGCTTCACAATCCTCATTACGCCGGCATCGTAGACGACTACGCGCGGACGTTTCGGACATTGCGCGCGCTTTCCTGCGACGTGTTTCTCGGCTCGCACGGCAACTACTACTCGATGGCGGAGAAACTCGCGCGGATGAAGGCGGGCGCGGCGGAGAACCCATTCATCGATCCGGCGGGCTACCGGCACTTCATCGATGAAAGCGAGGCGCGATTCGAGCGCCTGCTGGCGGAAGAGACTAAGGCCAGGAGTCGATGAAGTGGCCGGTGAGGCTGGTCTGCGGCGCGGCGCTCGCGATAACGGCGTATGCGCAGAACGAGGACCTGCGCCGGGTCAATCTCGAAAGCTTCGATTACGTCTGGAAGACCATTCGCGACAAGCACTGGGACCCGAACCTCGGCGGGCTCGACTGGGCGGGGGTTCGCGACCGGCTGCGGCCGGAGATGGGAAAGGCGCGCACGACGGAGGAAGCTCGCGCCGTGATGGAGCGCATGCTCGGTCTCCTGAAAGAGAGCCATTGCGCCGTCCTGCCCACCGAGGCGGCGCTGAGTGTCCGCGGCGAGGGCGGTCCGGGCACGCTGGGCGTTGACGTTCGCGTGATCGACGACCGCGCGCTGGTCACGTCGGTGGCTCCCGATTCGCCGGCGGCGCAGGCGGGCGTCGAAGCGGGCTGGGAAGTGACGCGGGTCGGGTCGAACGCAATTGCTCCGGTGATCGGCACGCTGGACAAGACATATTCCGCCTCCACGTTGCGCGAACTCATGCTTTCGCGCGCGGTGGAGCAGCGCCTGCAGGGCGGCATCGGGCAGAGCACCACCGTCGGCTTCGTAGACGGAACAGGCCGCGCAGTGGAGCGGAAGATGACGTTCGCGCAACCGCCCGGCACGCTGACGCAGTTCGGCTTTCTTCCGCCCATGTACGTTTCCATGGAGTCGAAACGCGTGCGCCCGGACATTGGCCACTTTCGCCTGAACGTGTTTCTGGAACCCGCGAAGGTGATGGACGCGTTCGGAAAGGCCGTCCAGGCCTGCGCGGATTGCCGCGGCTTCATCCTGGACGTGCGCGGTAACCCGGGCGGCATTGGCGCGATGGCCATGGGCCTGGCCGGCTGGTTCGTGAACAAGGCGGGCGAGCGGCTGGGCACGCTCTACCTGCGGGACAGCACGCTGAACTTCGTGATCTACCCGCGCGCCGAGACGTTCGGTGGACCGCTGGCGGTTCTGGTGGACGGAGCGTCGGCCTCAACGTCGGAGATTCTGGCGGGCGGCCTGCAGGATCTGGGCCGGGCGCGCATCTTCGGTTCGCGAACGGCCGGCGCCGCGCTGCCGTCGGTGATTGAGATACTGCCGAACGGCGATGGTTTTCAGTACCCCGTGGCCAACTATATTTCCGAGGGCGGCAAGACGCTGGAAGGCCGGGGAGTGATTCCCGATACCGTTGCCGCGCCCACGCGCGAGGCGCTGCTGCGGCACGAAGATACCGCGCTGGAGGCTGCGATACAGTGGATTGGTCAGCAGGGAAGAAAATGAACAAACTTGCACTGCTTGTTTTCGCCGGATGCGCCGTTGTGCCGGCTCAGGAAGGGCTTCCGCCGGCTGCGGCCGTGCTGGATCGCTTCGTCGAAGTGACCGGCGGAAGAGCGGCATACGAGAAGCACCACAGCCAGATTGCGAAGGGCACCCTCTCGCTTCCGGCGCAGGGGATCAGCGGCTCCATGACATTGTCGGCGGCCGAGCCTTCGAAGATGCACACGCGCGTGGAGATCGGCGCCATTGGGACCATGCAGCAGGGCGTAAGTGGCGAGATCGCCTGGGAACTCAACCCACTGCAGGGGCCGCGCATTGTGGAGGGCGCCGAGCGGGCCGACGTTCTGCGGGAGGCGCGTTTCAACGCTCCGCTTCACTGGCGTGAGCAGTACACAAAGCAGGAGACCATCGGGGCGGAGCGCGTCGGCGAGGACGATTGCATCAAGGTACGGCTCACTCCGAACGACGGCGGCCATCCTGAAACGATGTACTTCAGCCGCAAGTCGGGCCTGCTGGTGAAGCAGACCGGGACGCGAGCCACGGCGATGGGCGACATCCCGTACGAGAACAACTTCTCCAATTACCGCAGCGTGGATGGCGTGATGGAGCCATATAAGACCACCGAGAAGGCGGCCGGGCAGGAAGTCGAGGTGGAACTCTCCGAGATGGCGTTCAATGTCGACGTACCCGATGCCATCTTTGATCCACCGGCGGAGATCCAGGCGCTGCTGAAGAAGCAGAAGGCCGCGCCGGAGGCTCCCGCAACTCCAGTTACGGCAGGTCCTGGGGCGGGGAAGTTCACCATCTACATGGGTGGGAATCAGATTGCCACGGAGACGTACTCGCTCACGCACGCCGATGGACATTACGATCTCTCCGGCTCTGGCACGGCGCAGATCGGCCCGATGAAGATTGATGTGGAACTGTACCGCGTGGTCACGGACGATGCGTATCAGCCGATTGAAGCCAGCGCGAAGGCGAAGATGGGGCAAGTGGCCATTGCGGTGAAGACGACGTTCTCAGGCGGCGTGGCCCACAACGAGATCGACACCGGCCAGGGTCCGCAGAAGAAGGACGATCCGGCGGGCGCGGGCGACGTGGTGATCTCGCAAAACCTGCCGCTGTTTCCGTTCGCGCTACTCGCCAGGCGCGTCAGCACGTCCACTCGCGATCCGCAGCAGTTCACGGCCTACGTACTGGGGCAGGGCGAAGCGCCACTCACCGTGGAGTACAAGGGCAAAGAGAAGGTGGCCTTCGCCAATCGCAGCGAGGAGCTGAATCATTTCGCCGCCACCGTGACGCCGCCGCAGGGACAGCCGGTAACGGTCGAGGTCTGGACGCTTCCGGGCGAGGGCAGGATCGTGAAGATGACGGTGCCTCAGCAGGGCGTCGAGGTGTATCAGGAAGGCTACGAGCCGCCCGCTCGCAAGGGGAGTTCGCCCGACGCCCCGGCGCAATCCGGCACTTCGAATCCGAAGTAGTAGTTCATGCCGTAGTGAAAGTCCCGCCCGCCGGAAGCGATGCAGGGCCGGCCGGGTTGCCCGTTCACTTTGCGCCAGGCCATTCGCGCCGACGCGTTGCGATCCAGCACCGGAAAGGACGTCAGCACGAAGTGCGCCGTTGCCATCGCCACGCCCGCGCTTACCAGCAGCGTTGCCGCAAGGCGGTGGCGTCGCAGCTCCAGGACCGCCGCGGCGATTGCCAGTGCGGCCACCGGTAACAGGGGCATCCACGGGAACTGCACGCCGGCGCGGCGAATGCCGGTGACCAGCGCGATGGGCAGAACGTGTTCGGCAACGGGGAACAGATAGACCAGCATCGCGCAAGCGGCCAGAGCCACCCAGACGCGTCGCGCGGCGTCGAGAGCCAGACCGAGGAGCGCCGCCGCAGCCGGCAGCAACGGGAGAACATATCCGGGCAATTTGTTTCGCGACACGGAGAAGAAGACGAGGCCCCAGAGAAACCACGCGAGCAGAAAGCGGGCGCGGGCGTCGAGAAAAGTGCGCCGGCGTAACAGAGCGGCCAGCGGTGTCCACGGCGCAAGGCCGGCAATGAGCACGGGCACGTAGTACCACCACGGTTGCACGTGCTGCAACGCGTCGCTGGCGAATCGCGCGAAGTGATGCTTCCAGATGAACTCATCGAAAAAAGCGCGGCCGGCCTGCGCGGAAATCGCGGCGTACCACGGCATGGCGACCGCGAACGCCACGCCCAGCATCACGGCGAGTGCGCGAATGTTGCGCCGCAGCAACCACAACGCCGGCAGCAGGAGCACGAAGGGGACCAGACCTTTGGCGAGTACGGCCAGCCCGAACAGCGCTCCGCTCACGGCCGCCCGCCGCCACGAAACCGCGGGCCGCATCAGCAGCAGCATGCCCGCCGCGAAGGTGGCCGCAAGCGGTAGATCCGTGACCGCGATGTGGCTGTAGGCGAGCCATCCGGCGGAAGTGGCGAGGATGGCCGCCGCAAACAGTGCCGCGCGCGCGCCAAACTCCCGCCGCAGCACGACGAAGAAGAACAGAAGAAACGCCACGCTGAGCAACGCCACCGGCATGCGGGGCGCGAGTTCGCTGTCGAGCCCCAGTCGCGACGCGGCGGCGGTCGTCCAGTAGAGTAGCGGGGGTTTCTCGAACCACGGCTTGCCCCACAGCACGGGCATGACGAGGTCGCCGGTGCGGGCCATCTGGAGTCCGATGGCGGCATAACGCGGCTCGTCCGGCCCCAGGAGGCCGCAGCGGCCCAGCCCAAAGAAGTAGAGACAGTACAGCGCGAGAGCGCCGGCGGCTGCCAGGAGGCCGCGGAAAAGAGCGGGACGGGTCAAGCTTCAGTGTCGTACATACAATGGAGACAAAGGGCATGGCTCAACTGACGGTCCGAAACGTTCCCGACGCTCTGGTTCGGGCATTGCGCTTGCGCGCGGCGAAACACGGCCGGTCCGCGGAGGCCGAGCATCGAGTGATCCTCGCTGAAATGCTGCGGCCGGCTGGCGCGGATGACTTCTGGGAGCGTGCCGATGCGCGCCGGGCCGGATCTCGCCGCCAGCATTCCGACAGCGCAGCGCTGCGACGTGAGGTGAGAGATGAACGGTGATCGAAGTCACGGTGGGCGTGAAGTGGGTGGTGAACGAAGCCGATAGCGACCTCGCAAGATCGCTGTCGGAGGCCTGCTTGCAGTCGCCGGAGCTGTGTCCGATCGAGTGGTGCGCCGGACCGCGGCGGAGTGTCTGGATCTGTTGTTGCAGGCGCCCGTGGCGATTGTTCCCACCCGCGAGATGATGCCCCAGGCTTTGGAACTCGCTTTCGACTTGCAGCATCCGGTCTACGATTGCGTCTACGTCGTTCTGGCTCTCCAGCGCGGGATTCCACTGGTAACCGCCGATGAGCGGCTGGCGAAGGCGGCCCGGAAGTTCCGGAAGACTGCGGACACGGTTATTCTCCTGTCGGAGATCCGCGTCCGGCTGGCCCGTCGGAAAGAGTGAGGGCGGCAGTCTCGAACAACCGCTTACTGACGCGCGCGGCTCAGTAGAGACAGTGGTTCTTGCCACCGGCTGCTATCACCACACAGCGGAGGTAATCAACCGCCGCGCAGGATTCCATCCTGCCCCACATTGATGGCCCCGACAATCACCGCCACGTCAGAGTGGCCACCGCATCGCCGGGCAGAGTCACTTCGGCGACCTTCCCCGCCAGCAGCAGCCGGACCTTCTTCTCCGCCGCCCCCGCGTTCGTCAGCACCACCGCCTTGCTGCCGTCGGGATTCGCGAACGCGACGTGCGTGCCGTCTTCCATAGCGCCCCGCGATTCGAACCGCTTTGCGCCACGCCGGATGGCGCGCGAGTAGTGCGCGAAAGCCCAGTACTGGCCGCTGCGGGTGATCTCCTTCGTCTGCGAGTGAACCGTGACCATGCCGCCGCAGGAGAATGGCCCGATGTTGGGCTTGCCGTGCTCGTCCAGCGCCAGATTCCAGCCAGTGATGCAACGCGCCCAGTTGCGCAGGATGCCGGCGTACATGGCGGACCACTTCGTCCAATCGGTCAGATAGCCGGGGTCGGTGTAGGCCGGGCCGCCCTCGGTCCAATAGGCGTGTTTCTCCGGGTGCGCCTCGTGCACGCGGGTCATCGCATCGGACGTTCCAAGGTAGCCATGCCAGGCGACGCCATCCACGTACTTGTTCATCTCCGGCTCGTCGAGCTCGCAGATGGCGCGTCCCCACAAATTGTAGTTGTGATCGATAATCCAGATCTTCGTGGAGATGCCGTTCTTCTCGAACTGCGGGCCCAGGTGCCGGGCCACGAATTCCACCTCGTACTCCTGACCCCACAGACACGCGGGCATGTTGCTGTCCTGATCGGTGTCCACCTCGTTCTGCACGGTGACGGCATTCACGGGGACGCCCGCGGCGGCGTAGGCCTGCAGGAACTTCACGAAGTGAGTCGCGTATGGTCCGTAGTATTTCTTGTGCAAGGTGCCGCCCAGCATGGAGCCGGTCGACTTCATCCATCCCGGCGGGCTCCATGGTGAACTGAACAGAAACAGATCGGGGTTCACCTGGCGGCCGAGCCGCAGGATGGGCAGGATGTACTCGCGGTCGTGATCGATCGAAAAGCGCTTCAGATCGGGATCGGGGTCGCCTTCGTCGAAGCTGTAGACGGTGCGCGAGTAGTCGCTCGATCCGATACAAGTGCGGCAAACGCTCAGCCCCATCTCCGATGGGTGGAACAATTCGTGGAACAACTGTTCGCGGGGGCCGGGATCGAGCTGGTGGAACGTGTAGCAGGCCGCGTCGGTGAACGCCGCTCCGAAGCCGAGCATCTCCTGATAGGTCTGCCGGGGATTGAGGAGGATGGCATCCGCCGGCGTGCCTGCAGCCGGGCGCCAGGCCACGGGCGTCTCCCGAGCGAATCTCTTCGATCCGGAGGTGAGGTGGACCTCGATGTCGCCGGCCGGCTGGTCGGCTTCGGTGGCCCCGGCGGGCACGGCCTCCGCCAGCGCCAGCGCTGCTGTGGTGAGTTTGACGAAATCGCGACGAGTGCGTAGATCGGACATGACGAACACCACCATATCGCCGTGAGGCATTCGGCGCAAGTTCCGCGCGGTAGTATCGTGTCAGGTTCTCGTGGACATACGTTTGTCGAGTTATGGGCGGGCGTCGACCCGGCCGTCGCCGGTCAACCGCATGATGGCCGACTTCGCGCACGATTTCCGTGACGGCGTGGACATCAACCTCGGCGTCGGATACGTGAATGAGAAGACCATCCCCGTTTCGTGCCTTGTCGAGGCCATGCAAGCCGTGGCCGGCGATGGCGCGCGCTACCGCCAGGCGTTCAATTACGGCAGCCCCGCCGGTTCCGCGAATCTGATCGCGTCTCTGAGGCGATTCCTTGGCGGCGTGGCGGCCGGGAAGCGTCTGGCCATCGGCGCGTGCGGCGCAACCAGCATACTCGACGCTCTGGCCGAGGTGATGGAGCCTGGCATCGTGGTGACTTCCGATCCCATGTATTACATCTACTCGGACGCTCTCGAGCGCAAGGGATTCGAGGTGCTGGCGGTGCCCGAGGACGCCGAAGGGATCGACCTCGCAGCGCTCGACCGCAAGCTGCGAGACCTGGGCGGCGACGCCGGCAGAATCGCGTTCTTCTACGTCGTCACCGTGAATAACCCGTCCTGCACCATCCTCTCGAACGCGCGGCGCCGGGCGCTCTTCGAGGTGGCGGCCGGGCTGTCACGGCAACAGGACCGCCCGATTCCCATCTTCTACGACCTCGCTTACGAGCTGCTCCTGCACGACCCTGGCGCGGAACCGTTCGTCTCGGTGATGCCCGCGGACGACCTCGGCATCGTGTACGAGGTGGGGACGCTCTCCAAAGTACTGGCGCCCGCGTTGCGCATCGGCTACGTGTTGGGGCCGCGCGGTCCGCTGATGAGCGCGCTGGTGCAGAAGACCAGCGACGCCGGCTTCAGCGCGCCCTTGTTTGTCCAGGAGATGGCGAGCTGGCTGCTGGACCATCGCATCGCCGGCCAGTTGCGGACCGTGAACGCGGGCTACCGCGAAAAGGCGGTTGCGGTGCGCGAGGGCATCGTGCGGAATCTCGGGGACTTTCTCGAAGAATGCCGTGGCGGCAGCGCCGGCTTCTATTACTACCTGACGTTCCAGGATGTGGAGACGCATTCGGCCTCGGCCTTCTTTCGGCATCTGACGCGGTCCACCGGGGAGCCCCGCGTGATGTACATTCCGGGCGAGTATTGCGTGCACCCGCGCGGCGACCTGGCGGATCGCGGCCGGCGCCAGCTTCGTCTCTCCTACGGATTCGAAGATGTGCCCCGGATTCTGCGGGCGCTCGAGCTGATGCGGGAGGCCGCGGAGGGCACGTCACTGCGGCCCGGCGAGTCACCTACAATGTAGAATTCATGCTCCCAAACCCTGCACTCGGCGTGCTCTTTCATTGGCTGGGCGGCCTGGCCTCCGGCAGTTTCTACGTCCCCTACCGCGCGGTGAAGCGATGGTCGTGGGAGACCTACTGGCTGGTTGGCGGATTCTTCAGTTGGATCATCGTGCCGTGGCTGCTCGGTTCGCTCATGACGAACAATCTCGTCTCCACGCTGCGCGAGACGCCAGCGAGTGCTCTGTTCTGGGTCTGGTTCTTTGGCGCCCTGTGGGGCTTCGGCGGACTTACCTTCGGATTGACCATGCGCTATCTGGGGATGTCCCTCGGAATGGCCATGGTGCTGGGATACTGCGCCGCTTTCGGCACGCTGATCCCGCCGGTGTTCCACGGCCAGTTCTTCTCGAAGGTGCTGCCATCCCAATCCGGCCAGGTGATCGTCTTCGGCATCGCCGTTTGCATGGCGGGGATCGCCTGCGCGGGGAAGGCCGGCATGTCGAAGGAACGCGAGATGTCCGAAAAGCAGAAGAAGGAAGTCATCGGCGAGTTCAACCTCAGGAAAGGTATCCTGGTGGCCACCTTCTCCGGCGTCATGAGCGCGTGCTTCGCTTTCGGGCTGGATGCCGGCGCGCCCATCCGCGAACTGACGTTACGGCACGGCACTTCCACGCTCTGGCAGGGGCTTCCCATTCTGGTGGTGCTGCTGCTCGGAGGCTTCACCACGAACTTCGTGTGGTGCGTGCTGCTGAATATCAGAAACCGCACCGGACGCGAGTACTTCAGCGGGAGCGCGCCCATGCTCTGGAATTACTTCTTCTCCGCGCTGGCTGGCACCACCTGGTACTTCCAGTTCTTCTTCTACACCATGGGCGAGACGCAAATGGGCAGATACAAATTCTCCAGTTGGACGCTGCACATGGCCAGCATCATCATCTTCAGCAGCCTGTGGGGAATCGGCCTGCACGAATGGAGAGGGGCCAGCCGCCGCACCTGGATGTGGCTGTTCGTCAGTCTTTTTGTGCTGGTTGACCGCATTATTCGGTGTGCTATGGAAACCGCTTGCTGACGCGCGCGGCTCGGAACTGAGCCGTGACCGTAAGGGAGCGGTCTCCGGTAAGAGCACACCATCACGCGGTCAAAGCCCTAGCCTGGTGTCCTGTCAAAGCACACAGGGTGGCACAGGCTTCAGCCTGTGCGACTGACCGCCAACCTAATCGAACAGCCCGCGCTGGCGATCCTGCATGGCGTCCACCGGCTTGCCGGCCCGCTCGCGCATCGGCCCGAAACTCCGCATCAGCCCCAGCAACCTGGCGTGCTGTTCGTGAATCTCCAGCAGGCGGAGACAACGCGTGCATCCGCCGCGGACGCCGCCTTCGCCATCGCTGGCGGGATCGTACCTGGGGTGGCGGCTGCAGCGGCCCTTCCAGCGCAACGTTCCTAGTTTCAACATGGCCGGGTCAAAGCAGATTGTATCGAAGTGCCCGGCCCGCTACTTCGACCGGGCTGCGTTACCGCCGGCGGGTTCATCGTGCCTGATCCTGGGATGCACCGGGCCGGAGGCGGCGCGGGCCGCGTAGTTGTCCCCATGGTCGAGTCCCAGCAGCGCCTCGGTCATCCGGTTCACCACCTGCTCCTCAACCCGCTTGTTGCCGTTTCGCGGCAGCCCCGAAAGCTCGAGGTGGATCAATTCATGGACCACGGTGCGCTCGATATCGGAGGGAATCTGCGCGGCGGGCATGTCGTAATCGCGCGGGTCCAGAACCTTGATGGTCGCCTTGTGACTGTCGGCGTTCCACTTGAGATTGCCGAGCGTGTCGGGGTTGAGATCGCGCTGCCGCGCGATGCGCGCGTCGATCTTCCAGTCGTCCAAAGCCAGCCTTTTCTGCCAGATCTGCAGCCAGCGATCCAGTTGTGCCTGGGTGACCGTCGTCTGCTGGTTGTCCGCGGTCGACAAGACAAACGTATGGTTCGGTGGCGTCGAGGCCAGCAACACGCCACCCACCGTCATGAGCAGACATGCAACAAACTTCATCGCGCGAATCACACTATCTTATCGGAAGCGCAACGGCATTTGCATAGAAAAAATGATGGCCCTGATGCCTTGCGGTACGATATTGGGTTCACCCGAGGAGGACCCAATGCCCGACCAGAATGAACGCGTTTGGGGCTTCAACACCCGCGCGCTGCACGCCGGTTATCAGCCCGATCCCACGACGCACGCCCGCGCCGTGCCCATCTACCAGTCCACTTCCTTCGTCTTCGAGAACTCGGAAGATGCGGCGCAGCTCTTCGGGCTGCAGAAGTTCGGGAACATCTACACGCGCATCATGAACCCCACCACGGCGGTTCTGGAGGAGCGCATGGCCTCGCTCGAGAACGGAGCCGCGGCGCTGGCCATGTCCAGCGGGCAGGCGGCGCAGTTCATAGCCATCAGCAGCCTGATGCAGGCCGGCGATCACATGGTCTCGGCCAGCACGCTCTACGGCGGCACCTACACGCAGTTCGACGTCAGCTTCCGCCGCCTCGGCCTGGATGTCACCTTCGTCGAACCGGACCAGCCCGAGAACTTTCGCAAAGCCATCCGGCCGAATACGAAGCTGCTCTACGGCGAGACCATTAGCAACCCGCGCGGTAATGTGCTGGACATCGAAGCCGTGGCCGCCATCGCCCACGCCAACGGCCTGCCGCTGATGATTGACAACACCTTTGCCACGCCGTACGTGTGCCGGCCCATCGACTATGGCGCCGACATCGTGGTCCACTCGCTGACCAAATTCCTCGGCGGTCACGGCACCAGCATTGGCGGAATCATCGTCGACGGCGGCCATTTCGACTGGAAAGCCAGCGGCCGTTTCCCGCAGCTCACTGAGCCCTCGCCCGCCTACCACGGTATGAACTTCCACGAAGTGTTCGGGGCCATCGCCTACATCATCCGCGCCCGCGTGGAGGGCCTGCGCGACATGGGCCCGTGCCTCAGCCCATTCAACTCGTTCCTGTTCCTGCAGGGCATCGAGACGCTGGCCATGCGCATGGACATGCATCTCGCCAACAGTCTCGCGGTGGCCCGCCATCTGGAAAAGCACCCGCTGGTCTCCTGGGTCAACTACCCGTCGCTGCCCTCCAGCAAATACTACGCGGCCGCACAGAAATACACGCCGAAGGGAGCGGGCGCGGTGTTCACGTTCGGGATCAAGGGCGGCTACGACGCGGGCCGGCGGTTCATCGACAGCCTGAAGCTGTTTTCGCATCTGGCCAACGTGGGCGACGCGCGTAGTCTGGTGATCCATCCCCCGTCGACCACGCATCAGCAACTGAGCCCCGAGCAACAGGAGGCGGCCGGCGTTACTCCGGATCAGATCCGGCTGTCCGTCGGGCTCGAGGACCTTGACGACATCCTCTGGGACCTCGACCAGGCGCTCGATGCCTCGCAACGTTAGTCCGCTCCGTTACCGTCGCGGCTCGGCTGCGATGTCGGGTTACCGAGCCGCGACGGTGACGGAGCGGTTCCGCCCGCCATGCCAGTAACCCCCACCGCTTCCGACCACCGCGCCGCCCTGGTGGCCAGCTTTCTCGGCTGGACCCTCGACGCCTTCGATTTCTTTCTGGTGGTGTACTGCCTGACGGCCATCGGCAAGGAGTTCCACCGCAGCGATGCCGAAGTGGCCCTCACCCTCACCCTCACGCTGGCGTTCCGTCCGGTGGGGGCTTTCATCTTCGGGCTCCTCGCGGACCGCTATGGACGGCGAATGCCGCTCATGCTCGACCTCGTCTTCTACTCCGTGGTGGAGGTGCTGTCGGGCCTCGCTCCCACCTTCACCACCTTTTTGGTTCTGCGAGCGCTGTTCGGCATCGGCATGGGCGGCGAGTGGGGAGTGGGCGCGTCGCTGGCCATGGAGAAGGCGCCCAGGAGATTGCGCGGCGTGCTGAGCGGGCTGCTGCAACAGGGGTACGCGGTGGGCAGCCTGCTGGCCTCGCTTTGTTTCTTCGCGTTATTCGAGCGCGTGGGATGGCGGCCTTTGTTCTTCATCGGGGGACTGCCCGCGCTGCTGGCGATTTTCGTCCGCATGCGCGTGAAGGAATCCGCGGTCTGGGAATCCACGCGGCACCAGGACTGGCGTCACCTGGCGCGCGCCATCGCCGGCCAGTGGAAGCTCTTCCTCTATCTGACGCTGCTCATGATGGGGATGAACTTCGCCTCGCACGGCACCCAGGACATGTACCCGACTTTCCTGCAGCGGGCCTGGCATCTGCAGCCGGCGCCGCGCGCGGTGCTGTCGGCCATCTCCATGGTGGGAGCGATCATCGGCGGCGTGGTGTTCGGGCTGGTGTCGGACCGGTTCGGCCGCCGCCGCGCCATGCTGATCGCGCTGGCGGGCGCCATCGCCGTGGTTCCGCTGTGGGCCTGGGCGCCGCACATCGCTCTGCTCGCACTGGGCGGCTTCCTGATCCAGTTCATGGTGCAGGGCGCCTGGGGCGTCATCCCGGCCCACTTGTCCGAATTGTCGCCCGACTCGGTGCGCGGTTTCCTGCCCGGCTTCGCCTACCAGTGCGGGGTGCTGCTGGCCGGATCGGTTGCCTGGATGGAGGCGCGTTTTGCGCAGCACACCAGCTATGCCAACGCCATGGCCATCACCGCGGCAACGGTGTTCGCTTTCGCCATGATCATGACCGCCCTCGGCCGCGAACGCCACGGCGTGGCCTTCGGAGGAGAAGCTGTTACGGCGCCGGCTGACTGACCTGCACGCCCGCGCGCGTGTACTCGTAGCGAAGCACCTGCGAGCCGCCGCCTGTGGAGGGCCGGAATCGCGACCCCTGCGCCGCGGCCAGTGACAGCCGGTTGAAGTAGCGGCTCTGCGCCGGCGTTGACAACTCGGCGGACTGTACCGTTCCGTCGGCGGCGATGGCCACCCGGACGTCCACGCGAATGATGCCGTGGACCGTCTTGAGCGCCTTCGGCAGAGGAGCCGGCACCTTGCGGTCGGCGATCTCCTGGGAAGCCGCCAGCGCGCGGTCCGCGGTCTGTTCGTCCGGCGTAGCCGCCGCTGTTTCGTCCGCCACTTCCACCACGGGCGCGGGTGCGGGAGGAGCCTCGCGGTGCGCGGGAAGTCCCAGCAGGCGCACGGTTTCGGTCACGCCGTGATCCGCGCCGTCGGTAACATCCAGACGGACCAGCACTTCGGCGGAAGAAGGCCGATACAGAACCTGGCCGGCGGCAAGGGCATGCTGGTTGAGATCGATCCTGTGCCACTCGTCGCCATCCCTGATGGAGAGCGCCGCTGCCCGGGCGTTCCGAAAAGCGCTCTCGCCCGGCGGCCACGCGATCCGGAGCGAATCGCCCAGCGGCGTCGCGCGCAACGCCGGACCCGCATCCGCCCGCGAAGCGTCGGAGGCTTCGAGCCGTTTCTGAAGATCGGGCCGGAACAGAACCAGAAGCGCGGCAGCAAGGACAATGGTGGCAGCCATGCTCAGCCAGGGCAGCCGAAGCGTCGCGCTTTCGTCGTTGTGCGGTGTCATGGGCCGGTGGGGACATTATACGCCGCCCGGCCGCGACAATGGTCACGCGGCGGAAGCCGCGTTCCTTCGAGCGATGCACTTGTTCTCTCGAGAAGAGGAAGTAGCCGCACGGAGGGACCAGCTTGCCGCTCACCGGACAACGCCCCGGCGCGCGCCCTCACTCATCCGAAAGCTCGGCCAGAAACTCCGCGTCGATCGGCTTTCGCCCGCCGAACCCTTCGTCCGTTCCGTGCCACCACGCGATCTCCGCTTCGCCCAGCTTCCAGCACAGATACACTTCCTGCCCGCGGTACAGCGTCGGGAAGTCCACCAGGCCGATGTCCAGGTCCTTGATCAGGCAGCCCATATCCTGGATGGACTCCAGAGTCTGCCGCAACATTGTCACGCTGGCTTCCCGCCGGGCGCGTACGTTGAGCAGCTCGCGCGTATCCACCAGAGCGCCCCCCAGCATGGTGATCCGCTGTTGGGCGGCGCTGAGTTCCTGTTCGGCCTGCTGGTAGTTGTTGTGAAGGTCGACGGCCTGGCGCAACGCCTCTCTCACCCGCGGCAACAGTTTCACGGCAAGTTCGAAGGTGAACAGGCGCGCCATCCCACAGGGATTATACGCCGGAAACCTGCACGGCGAGGGAGCGGCTTCGAGGTCCGTCGAATTCGGCGAAGATAATGCTCTGCCAGGTGCCCAGCAGCACGGCGGCGTTCCGTACCTGAAGGCAGACCGTCTGCCCCATCAGCATGCCGCGCATGTGCGAGTCCGCATTGCGGCGCTCGCAGTCGGAATACGCAGGGTCGTTGTGCCGGTAGTACTGCTCCCGGGACACAATCTGCTCGAAGAAGCCCTTCACGTCATGGACCAGGGCCTCCTGCCATTCGTTGATGAAAACCGCCGACGTCGTGTGCAGGGACTGGAGGTGAACCAGACCGTCGCGAATGCCGCTGCGGCGCACGATCTCGTCGATCCGTTCGGTGATGTTGAGCAACTGCATGCGATCGGTGGTGACCCAGTCGACAATGCGGTTGAACACCCGAAAACCCGGCGCCGGGGCCGAGGGAAAGGCGACGGGGGCTGACCCGTTGGTTAACGGCTCGATCATTTTTCTGGATGGTTGCATACGCTCCTTTTCATTCCGCGCGGCCACGTAAAATACTTGAGACGCGGAAGGCGGCCTTAAGGACTCAGGAAATGCGTAAACCGCTGCGCCACCATGGACTTCAGTGCGCCTTGGCGCAGTGGCCCGGGCCCAGATTTACCCAGTTCTCCTGGATCAGGAAATTCAGCCCGCCCAGTTGCATGTTGGCCAGCGCTCCGTTCGGCAGAGTAGTGGTTTCGCCATAGGTGTATGCGCACTTGTCGGCGCTCTCGTCTCCGTTCACGTCATACCAGCCGGTTCCGAACGGATCGCTGATGGATTCATCCAGCTCGTGCGCGACGATGGAGGCGGCGGCGTCGGCCCCCGGATCTTCGTTGGGACTCGGGGTTTGTGTCCCGCACGAAGCGCCACAGCGCGCGGGGTTTCCGATAAGGGCGATGTTGATATGACCCTCTGCGGTAGACGCGTTCCTGTGCCAGCCGCAATACTTCGTGCAGAGCCCGGATGTTTCGTTCACGTCGTCGGCCGTCAGCACGAAGTAGATGCCGTTCGGGTCCAGGGGCAGGCTCTTGTTGGTGATGGCCGTCTGCACCACCGTCTGCACGGCGAGATCGGACAGGCTGCGGCCGAGCGAATAGTCGTCGGTGGCGCTTCCGCCAAACGTCATCGTGTTCGGGATGGGCTGACCGGTGAAGTCGTAGTAGGTGGTGAGGATGTTCGCATATGGCGATCCACCAAGGTGCGAGGCCAGTGTCTCCAGGATCGCCTGGTCCGCGGGCGTCCATGTGCCGTACCAGATGTAGTAGATGGTCGGGTTCCTCAGGACCGGCCCGCCATGGTAGGTGAGCGGGGGCAGCCGCTGCCTGGTGGGGAACAGGGGCGGCCTGTGTGGACGGTCTCCCTTCCCGTCCGGCCTGATGTCTTCGGCGCCGGCCAGCGCTCCGCCCGTCAGCGCGACGATTACCAGCAAGGCTATCCTTCTCATATCCCCGTCCAGCCAGCTTACCCTGGCGCAAGATCGTTCTCCTTCGACGGCCTGCCGATCCGCCAGGTTGCAGCGTTCGGCGGCGGCATCATAAGTCAGGTCGAATTGTGGGGCAGGTTCTTCATCGCGCCGGTTTCGCCAGCGCCAGCCGCTTCAGCGTCTCCATATTCCTGAGGTCGTCGCCCGGCTCGTCCACCGGCGTCTCCAGGATGAACGCCTTCGCGAGCAGCTTCGGGTGATTCAGAATGCGCCGGAAGCCATCCTCCCCAATGTAGCCCTGGCCAACGTTCTGGTGCCGGTCCAGCCGCGAACCGAGCGGCGTTTTGGAATCGTTGGCGTGAATCACCGGAACGTTGGCGAGTCCCAGAACGCGATCCATCTCCGCGACGGTGGAGCGCAGGCCTTCGGCGGTGGCGATGTCGAAGCCGGCGGCGAGGGTGTGGCAGGTGTCCACGCAGAACCCGATGGCGAGGTCGCTGAATTCGGCCGCATAACGGCGCACTGCGGCGAGTTCCTCGAAGCGGCTGCCCAGCGTGGACCCGGCGCCCGCCATGTTTTCCAGCAGAACCGTCAGCCCCTTCGTGTCAAGGCCGCGTGCGGCTTCCACCAGCGATCGCACCAGTGCGACAATGCCTTCGTCCGGCGAGTGGCCCCTGCAATTGCCCGGATGCGCCACCAGGTACTCGGCGCCGATGATCAGGGCGCGCTCCAGTTCCCCGCGGAACGCCTGCGTCGATTTCACCCGCAACGCCTCGTCGCACGCGGCCATGTTGATCAGGTAGTTGTCGTGGATCACCAGCGGGCGCAGGTCGTGCTTGTCGCGCAGGGCCCGTAACCGGCGAACCTCGGCAGCATCGGGCGGCCGCGCCCGCCACATCCGCGGACTGGCCGAGAAGATCTGAAACGTGTTCGCGCCCGCGCGCACCGCTTCCAGCGCGGCGTTTTCAAGCGACCCGGCAATGGAAGTATGCAGGCCGAACCGGCGCACCAACTTCGCCGCCACCCGCTAGCGTTGCTCCGACAGCGACTTCTCCGCCAGATCGCCGATGATCGGCAGCTTGTAGCGCTCGTCGTGGGCCACCTTCACAATCATGAAGATCCAGGCACCGAATATGGCGATCTTGAACAATCCCGGCACCAGGCTGTGGAAGTGGAACGGCCCCGGGAACGACATCGAGAAGAACCAGCCGAGCGTGTGTTCCACAATCAGCCACGCCACGAACAGATACAACCCCTGAAAGGCATTGAAGCGGACGGTGGTGTCCCGCCGGAAGCGCGACGAGGCCAGCACCACGATGGCCGCGATCCACCCCAGCACGGGGATGTAGCAGAGCAGCGAAGCGGTCCGCGGACTGATGCCGGCCAGCGGGTCCGCCACCGGCGCCGTCGGCTGCCTGCCGCCGCAACGGGCGCAGTACACGTCCAGGGGCTGGACCGTGTTCCCGCAGTTGGTGCAATATGGCATCGCTCTACCCTGTCCAACTATCTGTACGCAGGCGAGATCGAGGCTGTTCCGGCATTATTGCACCATTGTGATACATTCAGAGGCAATGCAGCGCCCGCTCCTCCTCCTGCTGGCATTTTCGGTGGCCGGCATCGCCCACGCGGCGAAGACTCTGGACATCTTCTTTGTGGACGTGGAGGGCGGGCAGGCCACGCTGATTGTGACGCCCGCCGGCCAGTCCCTGCTGGTGGACACCGGCTGGAGAGGCCACAACGGTCGCGACGCCGATCGCATCGTGCAGGCGGCGAAGAAGGCCCACATCAGGAAGATCGACTACGTCCTGATCACCCACTACCACCGCGACCACGTGGGTGGCGCCCCGCAGCTCGCCGACCGGCTCCCGGTGGGCACCTGGCTGGACCACGGACCAAATCGCGAGGACTCCAAAGTCACCCGCGAGGACTTTTCCGACTACGAGCGATTGTCGAAAGCCCAGCACCTGGTGGTAAAGCCCGGCGATCGCATCCCGCTCAAGGGCGTGGATGTGACCATCGTATCGGCCGACGGCGTCGTCATCGGCGCGCCGCTGCCCGGCGGCGGTCAGGATAACCCGCTCTGCGCCAGTGCCGCGAAGCGCGAGGTGGACAATACCGAGAACGCCCGGTCGGTGGGCTTCCTGCTCCGCTACGGCTCCTTCCGGTTTGCCGATCTCGCCGATCTCACGTGGAACAAGGAGCTGGAGCTGGCCTGTCCGGCCAACAAGCTGGGAACCGTGGATGTGTATCTGATGACCCACCACGGTTGGAAGGAATCGGGCGCTGGGGCCATCGTGGATGCGTTGCACCCGCGGGTAGCCATCATGGACAATGGCGCGCGCAAGGGCGGCAGCCCGGAAACCTGGCAGACGGTGCGGAGCGTGCCCGGCCTCGAAGACATCTGGCAGCTCCACTATGCCGTGGAAGGCGGCGCGGACCATAACGCTCCGGATTCCTTCATCGCCAACGTGGACGAAAACTGCCAGGGCAAAGCGCTGTGGCTGGCCGCTTCCGAAGACGGGTCCTTCAGCGTCACCAATGCGCGGAATAACTATTCGAAGACCTACCCGCCCCTAAGTCACTGACATTCCGTCGGCTTCGATCTGGCGGAACAAATGCGTGGGTGATTATACACGTCCGCCGGGTGGAAAGTGGGTGTTTTCGCCCAGTCCGGGAACGGCCTTCGAGGTGCTCGGGATTTCGGGTAGAGGCTGCAAGTGCTTTGTTGATATTGACAAAACATTAAACCCGCCTTAAGATTCAGTTTCCGGGTAACTTTCTTCCGACTGCAACTTCAGGCAGGTGTATCGCTGCGCCTATGAACTTCCAACCTGGCGAGAAAATCGTCTACCCCAATCACGGGGTGGGGACAATCGAGAATATCAGCTCAAGGGCATTCGAGGGACGGTGCGAGCGCTTCTACCTGCTCCGGCTCAACTGCAGCAGCCTGACGGTGATGGTGCCGTTCTCGCATGTCGGGGAGCTGGGGCTGCGAAAGGTGACCAGAAACGGCGAGATGGTTCGCGTGCTGGCCTATCTTTCCGAGGGTAGCTGCCCGCGGAACGCCGATTGGAAGGATCGCTTCAAGGAGAACTCGGAGAAGATGAACCATGGCAGTCTGCCGGAGATTGCCGAAGTGTTCAAGAGTCTGGTGATCCAGCAGACCAGGAAACCGCTGTCGTTCCGGGAGAAGAAGATGCTGGACCGGGCGCGGCACATGCTGGTCACCGAGCTCTCCATCTCGCGGGGGTTCAGCGAGACGGACGCCTGCAATCTGCTGGAGCGCACGTTGGCCAAGGCCTGTCTGCCACTTCCCGCGGCGATTTAAGCAAAGGGAGTAAAGGGAGTAGGGATGGAGTAAAGGAAGCCGGGCCCGGGTTCCTGGTAACGTCCCGCTGCTTCTTCTGCCCCTCTACTCCGTCTACTCCTTTTACTCCCTTTACTCCTTCTACTCCCTCTACTTCCTTTGCTGCGCCCTTCGAAAAAGTCACAAGCTTTCTCCCTGCCTGCCGATACGAAATCCAGAGCCACTCACGGCCAGGCTCACTCGACATTGGGAGGGGGATTCGTATGCAAACAGTCACCACGGAAAAGACCGCCGCGCAGGTGGCCACCGATGAACGCGCCGGGAAGTATCTGACCTTCCGCCTGGGGCCCGAGGAGTTTGGCGTTCGCGTCGATAAGGTACGTGAAATCATGGGGGTACAGGAGATCACTTCGGTGCCCCAGACGCCGGATTACCTGAAAGGCGTCATCAACCTGCGCGGCAAGGTGATTCCCGTGGTGGACCTGCGCCTGAAGTTCGGTCTGGAGGCGATCGAGTACACGCAGCGGACCTGCATCATCGTGGTGCAGGTCCGGGGAGAGATCAGCACCATTCAGGTGGGCCTGGTGGTGGATACCGTGTCCGAAGTACTGAATCTGGCCGGATCGGACATCGAGAACACGCCGGATTTTGGCGCGCAACTGACCACTCCGTTCATTCTCGGGATGGCCAAGGTGAAAGGGAAAGTGAAGATCCTGCTGGACATCGACCGGGTCGTCAGCGCGCAGGAGATTTCCGGCTTCGGTTCCCTGCTGGCCCGGGCGTAGCGGAAATGCAGGACTCACAATGACTGACGCGGAAATGGTTGCGGCGATCACCACGTCGACGCGAGAGGTTTTCTCCATGATGCTGGGCATCGACGTCACTGCGGGAGAACCGTTCGTGGACGACAGCGCAGGCACCGAGTCGAGGGTGCTGGCCCTGCTCGGCCTCGCCGGCGCGTGGGTGGGAACCGGCAGCATATCCTGCTCGGCGTCGATTGCCTGCCGCATCGCCTCCGAGATGCTGATGGCCGAATGCCCGTCCATCAACGACGAAGTGCTCGATGCCGTGGCCGAGGTGGCCAACATGGTGATCGGCAACGTCAAGACGAAACTGGAGGAGACGCTGGGGACGATGGCCCTGAGCACGCCCACCGTCATCTACGGGCGCAACTTCGCGACGCGCCGCGTGGGCAGCCGGGAATGGGTTTCGGTGCCGTTCCCCTGCGATGGCGGGTCCATCAACGTACAGATTTGTCTGGCCGAGGCGCAGGAGAATGCAACCGTCTTCCGGCCCGGCTTTGCGCTGCCGCACTCGGTGCAGATCTGAGCGGAGGAACCATGAGCCGGGACGCGGAGCAGACACTGGCGGGAACGAAGCCGATGCCCCTGAGTATCGCCGAAGATCCGGAGTTGCTCGGCGACTTCATCCTGGAGTCCCGCGAGCATTTGAACAGCATCGAGCGGAACGTGCTGACGCTCGAACAGGACGCCGGCAACTCCGAAGCCATCCATGCCAGTTTCCGGGCGTTTCACACGATTAAGGGACTGGCCGGGTTCCTGGAGCTGGGTGCCGTACAGGAGGTCGCGCACGAGGTGGAAACCGTGCTCGATCTGGCGCGGAACGGGAAGCTGACCATCGATTCCGGGGTGATCGACCGGATGCTGGAGAGCAAGGACTACCTGATTCTCTGGCTGGACCGGCTCGATTCGTTTCTGCGCGAAGGGACGCCGCGCCAGGGGACGGCGGCGCCGGACAACGCCCGGCTGTTGGTTTCCATCCGCGCGCTGACGGCGCCGGAAGCGCCCCCGGCCGAGACAGGGAAGCCCGACGCCGTCGCGGCCGGCGCCAGTCTGGCGCGGCTCTCCGAGGCGGTCTCGGCGGCAACCGAGATCCCCGGGTCCGTGCCGGAAATCGCCGCTCCGGCCGAGCCAGCTCCCGTGGCCCCCGTTCCCGCGGCTATTGACACTAACGCGCCTGCGGCGGTTCCCGACGAGCCGCCCGTCGCGCAGAAGAGCGTGGAGACGCATGGGCGGGAAGCGCGCGCCATCCGGGTGGACACGGCCAAGCTGGATTACCTGGTGGACATGGTGGGCGAAATGGTGATTGCCCAGTCGCTGGTGCGCCACGATCCGGACCTTACGGGCGAGACGCGGCCACGGCTGGTGCGGAATCTCTCGCAACTGGCGCGCATCACCGACGAGGTGCAGCGCACGGCGATGTCCATGCGCATGGTGCCGGTGGGCCAGCTCTTTCAGAAGATGAGCCGGCTGGTCCGCGATCTCTCGCGCAAGAACGGAAAGCGGGTGGAACTGGAAACCTCTGGCGAAGACACCGAACTGGACCGTAACATCGTCGAGGAACTGGCCGATCCGCTGATGCACATGGTGCGCAACTCGCTCGACCACGGCGTGGAAACACCCGCCGAGCGCGAAGCAACCGGGAAATCGCCGGTGGCGCGAGTGATTCTGCGGGCCTCGCACCAGGCCGGGCACATCGTCATCGAGGTAGGCGACGACGGCCGCGGGCTCAACAAGGACAGGATTCTGAAGAAGGCCACCGAGCGGCATCTGGTGGAACCCGGCGCGCAGCTCGGCGAGCACGAGCTGTTTCACCTGATCTTCCAGCCGGGCTTCTCCACCGCCGAGCAGGTCACCGACGTCTCCGGACGCGGCGTGGGCATGGACGTAGTGCGCAAGCAAATCCACAAGCTGCGCGGCCGCATCGACATTCGCTCCACCGCCGGTGTGGGGACCACGTTTCTGCTGAAGGTCCCGCTGACTCTCGCCATCATCGACGGCCTGGTGGTGACCGTGGGCGCCGAGCGCTACATCGTGCCGCTGTTCGCGGTGCGGGAGATGGTGCGGCCCACCGAAGACATGATCTCGACGGTGCAGGGTCGCGCCGAAATGGCGCTGGTCCGCGGGATGCTGCTGCCGATGATCCGGCTGTACCGGCGCTTCGGCGTCACCCCCACCAATGAAGACCCCACGCGCTGCCTGCTGATCGTTTCCGAGGGCGCCGGGCGGAAATTCTGTCTGCTGGTGGACGGCCTGATCGGCAAGCAGGAAGTGGTGATCAAGGGGATGAGCGAGATGCTGCAGGGCATCGAGGGCGTTGCCGGCGGCGCCATCCTCGGCGATGGGCGGGTGGGACTGATTCTCGATCTGGAGGCGCTTTGTGGCGAGACCCGCGGCGACAAAGCCCACGGTTGATTTCGCGAACCCCGCGGGGGGGAACTGCACCCTGACCGAAAAGGAGTTCCAGCAGATTCGGGAGCTGGCGCACGCGCGCTTCGGTCTGGACCTGCGCGACGGGAAACAGCAACTGGTCGCGGCCCGGCTGGGGAAGAAGATCCGGCAGGGCGGGTTCGCCTCCTTCGCCGATTACCATCGGCACGTGACCGCCGATGCCAGCGGCCAGGCGCTGGTGGAGCTGATTGACGCTCTGGCCACCAACCACACCGCGTTTCTGCGGGAGCAGGCGCACTTCGATCTGCTGGCGAACGTCGTTCGCGCCGCGGCCGGCCGGTTGCCGTCCGTCTGGAGCGCCGCCTGCTCCACCGGAGAAGAGCCGTATTCGATTGTCTTCACGGTTCTGACTGCGCTGTCGCGGACGCCGGCGCCGCACACGCCTCCGTTCGTTCTGGCCACCGACATCTCCACGAAGGCGCTCGATCATGCGCGTCAGGCGTGTTTTGCGCCGGACCGTCTGGCCACTCTGCCGGAAGCGTGGAAGAAGAGCTACCTGCTGAAAGTGCGCGGCGAGCGCGAGGGCTGGCAGCAGGTCAGGCCGGAGATCGCGTCGCTGATCGAGTTCCGGCGCATGAACCTGATCGAGCCGTTCCGGCACGGCCACAGCTTCGATGTCGTCTTCTGCCGGAACGTCATGATCTACTTCGACCGCAACACGCAGCGGGACCTGGTGAACCGGCTGGCCGGCTGCCTGCACCCGGGCGGGTATCTGTTTGTGGGCCACTCGGAGAGCCTGAGCGGCATCGAGCACCCGCTCGAATACGTTTGTCCGGCGGTGTACCGGCGGAGTCAGAAACGATGAAGACCCTCGTAATCGGTATCTCGGATTGCCAGGTGAGCACCGAGCCGGAATGCGAGCTGGTAACTTATGCGCTGGGATCGTGCATCGCCGTTTCGGTTTGGGATCCGCTGCGGCGCATCGCCGGCATGCTGCACTTCATGCTCCCGGAATCCAACATGGACGTGCACAAAGCGGAGGCGAATCCGTGGATGTTCGCCGATACCGGAATCGAGCGCTTGTTCCAGGCGGTGTGCGCGAAGGGCGCGGACCGGCGCCGGCTGGTGGTGCGGCTGGCCGGAGGGGCCCAGGTGCTGGATCCGCAGGGCGTGTTCAACATCGGCAAGCGTAACTATCTGGCCGCCCGGAAGGTGCTCTGGAAACACGGCGTCCTGATCGCCTCCGAAGCGGTGGGAGGCGAGGTCTCCCGAACGGTGCGCCTCACCGCCGAAAACGGCAAACTGCGGGTACGAGAGGGCAACGGCACGGAGACGGAGCTCCCGCTGCACGCACAATCGAGAAAGGAGGTCGCCAATGGCGTACCGAGTTTTGCTGGTCGATGATTCGCCCGCCATGCGCGCGTTCATTCGCCGGGTGATGGTACTGTCCGGCTTCGACCTCGACGAGTGTATCGAAGCGGGAGATGGCGCCGAGGCGCTGGAGGCCCTGCAGCGGGAGAAGGTCGACGTGATCCTCACCGACATCAATATGCCGCGCATGGACGGCGAAGAACTCATGCGCCGGCTGTCCGAAGACAAGGATCTCCGCGAGATCCCGGCGGTGGTGGTCTCTACCGATTCCACCAGACCGCGCATCCTGCGCATGATCGGCCTCGGAGCGCAGGGCTACGTCGCCAAGCCGTTTTCCCCGGAAGCCCTCCGGGAAGCTCTGGAAAAGGTGCTGGAGTGCAGCGTATGAGCGCCCACGTGAATCCGACCGGGACCGAACTGGCCGCCGCGGTGGCGGCCGCCGCCAGCAGCGTGCTGGAGACCATGTTCTTCGCCGAGGCCGAGACCTGCCCGGCCCTGTCGCCGGAACGGCAGCGGGGCATGATGGGCGTCCAGGTCCGCTTCGATGGCGGAGTGCGCGGCGAGTTCCTCATCGGCATCGATGCCCATGCCGCCGCGGTGCTGGCCTCCGCGTTTCTCGGCGTGGACGAAGGCGATGTCTCGGAAGCGGAAGTCGCGCAGGTGATGTGCGAAACCGCCAACATGATTTGCGGCGCCGCACTGAGCCGGATCGAATCGGAAGATCACCTGCTCCTGGAGACGCCCGCGCTGGTGGACGCCGCCGCTGCATTCGCCACGGGCAGTTTCCTGCAGGAGTTCTTCGTCACCCCCGACGGGAACATCTCCACCGGCGTGCGCATCGCATAAATGGCCACGAATGTACTACTACACCCGAGAATCTTCGCAGCGCGCGACGATTCCGTGTGGGGCAGGATGGTATCCTGCGCGCGGGTTGGTAACCCGCGCAAGCGCCGATTAACAATCGGCGCGCAGGTTGCCAACCTGCCCCACATGTTCATTCGTGTTCATTCGTGGCCATCTCCAAACTTAATTACCGACTCCGCCTCGAATTTGCGATAATCCTGAAACTCCAGCTCGTTGCGCACCCTCCCCGTGTCGGTGATCACCGCAACACCCGCCGTGCAGGGTAGCAGGTACGACTTGCCGGCAATCGGCGTCTCGGCATAGTCGATGACGGTGGAGATCTCCTTCATGCGCAGTTGCGGCGGGATGCCGGAATCGGCGGCATCGGTGATGCGCCACACCGCGCCGGTCTCCGGGTCCGCATACACGGAACCGTGGTAGGCAAGCACGCCCTTTGCCAGGTCGCTGAGTTGCATGGTCAGGGTGGAGTGTTCCTTGTCCACCGAATAGTCGAAAACGGCCAGGCGCTTCCCGCGCACAATCTCCCAGCGGCTTCACGTGAACGACGCATCGCCGGCCGGCTCCATTACCTGGCTGAGCAGAATGCCGAACTCGCCCTCGGTGACCAGCGGCGTGTGCCAATGCCGTTTCGCCGGGTCCGCGGGCTTTCCGTTGACCAGCTCGAGCGTGCGCTTTTCGTGGCCGTCATGGAAGCTGAGACGGGAGGTCAGTGTGTCCCCTTTGCGCCAGCGATTCGAGCTCAGACCGGCTTCGAACTGACGGGTCACCTGCACGCAGAGAAAGTTGGGAAGGCTGGACACATACTGCGCCGCATACCGCCCCATCGCGTCCAGCAGGCGATCCTGCGCGGCGGGGTCGGGCGGGGCGTCCGGCGGCGCCAGCGCTGAAAACGTCAGAAGGAAGGCAAGCGGTAGAGACCGGAACATGACTGCCGTATGCTATTATCGCGTCGTGTGACGACCCCCCACCTGGTGGACCTTGCCGTCATACTCGTGTATCTGGCCGGCATCACCTGGTTCGGCGCGCGATTCCGCCATTCCCAGCGCAGCCTGCGCGACTATTTTCTCGGCGGCCGGACTGCCCCGTGGTGGGCCATCAGTTTCTCCATCGTTTCGGCCGAGACCAGCACGCTCACCGTGATCGGGACGCCCGCGCTGTCGTTCGGCGGTAATTTCGGGTTTCTGCAGGTGGTCTTCGGATATCTGCTGGCCCGCGTGGTGATCTCGGCGTTGTTCCTGCCGCATTACTTTCGCGGAGAGATGTTCACCGCCTACGAGCTGATGCGCCGGCGGTTCGGCGAGCGTATGCGGCGGTTCACGGCGGGCACGTTTCTGATCCTGCGCGCGCTGGCGGAGGGCGTGCGCGCCTTCGCGTTGTCCATCGTGATTGGCGTCATCCTCGCGCCGGTATATCAGCGGTTCGGCGTGGCCGGCTGGGCTGAGGCCGGCTCCATCCTGCTGATTGTCGCGCTCACTCTGTTCTACACGTTCGAAGGAGGCATGAGCGCGGTGATCTGGACCGACGTGGTGCAGATGGTCCTCTACGTGGGCGGCGCGGTGCTGAGCTTCGTGGTCATCCTGGGGCAGATTCCCGGCGGCTGGACGCACGTGGCCGCGGTTGCCGGCGCGGCGGGAAAGCTGCAGGTCTTCGATTTCCGGTTCGCCTTCACCGCGGCGTTCTTCGCACGCAACTACAGTTTCTGGGCGGGCATCGCGGGCGGTTGCTTTCTGACCACTGCCAGCCACGGCACCGAACAACTCATGGTGCAGCGGTACCTTGCCGCGCGCAGCGAGCGGGACGCGCGAAAGGCCCTGTTCTCGAGCTGGCTTGTCATCTTTCTTCAGTTCGCGCTTTTTCTCGTCATCGGCGCCATGCTGTTCGTGCACTACGCCGACGCGCACCTTCCCGCGCCGAAACCGATCGACACCATCTACCCGGCGTTCGTCTGGAACAATCTGCCGCCGGGCGTGGCCGGGCTGGTGATCGCGGCGATTCTGGCGGCCGGAATGTCGAATCTGAGCGCGGCCCTGAATTCACTGGCCTCCACTTCGATCATGGATTTCTACCGGCCGCTGTTGAGGCGCGCCAGCATGAGCGAAGCGCACTTCCTGCGGCTGGCGCGCTGGGCCACCGTCCTATGGGGCGCCGTTCTGTTTGCGATTGGCCTGGTGGCGCGCCACTGGGGGTCGGTGCTGGAGGCGGGCCTCTCCATCGCGTCCGTCCTGTACGGAAGCCTGCTGGGCGTGTTCTTCCTCGGACTGCTGACGCGCCGCGTGGGGCAGAACGCCGCCATGGTGGCCATGGCTTCCGGTCTGCTGCTCATGTTGTATATCAGAACGGCAACCAGCATCGCTTTCACCTGGTGGGTGCCGATCGGTACTGTGGCGACGTTCGCGGTAGGCCTGGGCGCATCGTTCGTGATGAAGGAGCAGGAGCCGGCATGAAATCTAACATCGGTGTTCATCGGTGTTCATCGGCGGCCAGTATTAGCCACCGATTAACGCCGATTAACGCCGATTATTGGAGGAGCCTATGAGCACGGCTCCGCGGACGCTGGTGCGCGGTCTGTCCCTGACCGCCGCCACCTCCATCAACATCGCCAACATGATTGGCACCGGCATTTTTCTCAAGACCCGGGTGATGACCTGTAACGTCGACAGCCCCTGGCTGGTTCTGGCGGTGTGGGTGGTGGCCGGGCTGCTCTCACTGGCCGGTGCGCTCACGTTCGCCGAGCTGGCGTCCATGATGCCGCACGCCGGGGGCGAGTACGTGTTCCTGCGCAACGCCTACGGACGGCCGTGGGGATTCCTCTACGGCTGGACCATCTTTTTCGTTGCCCGCACCGGATCGCAGGCCGCCCTCGCCACCGGCTCGGCCATCTTCCTGAACATCGTCACCGGCGGCGCGCTGAGCCGGACATTTTTCACCGTTCCCCTGTTCGGCCACGCCATTCCCTTCGGCCTGCTGCAACTGGTGGCCCTGGGATGGATCGTCGTGATCACTGCTGTGAACTGCGCCAGCGTCTCGGTGAGCGGGACCGCAGCCTCGGTGCTGACCATGATCAAGCTGGCGGCGCTGGCGCTGATCGGAGTCGGAGCCATGGCGCTGGCTTACGGCAACTGGGGACACCTGGCCATGCATGCGGCGGCCGGGACGTGCGAAGGCGTGTCCGTTGCCGCGCGCGGCGGACTGGCCGGCTTCGGCGCGGCCATGCTGGGCGCGCTGTGGGCCTACGACGGCTGGGACAACCTGACCCCGCTCTCCGGCGAGGTGCGCAATCCGCAGCGGACCATCCCACTGGCCTTCATCGGCGCCATGCTCGTGGTGGGCGCGCTTTATCTGTTCGTGAACGTGGCGTACTTCTACGTGTTGACGCCGGCGCAGATCGCCAGCGTGCCGCTCACTTCGTCGGTGGCCACCGAAGCCGCGCGGCGCTTTGTGGGCAGCGCGGCGGTGGGGCTGATCGCGATGGCGCTGCTGGCGTCGTCGGTGGGCGCGCTGCACGCTTCGGTGCTGGCCAATTCGCGCGTGCCGTTCGCGATGGCCCAGGACGGCCTCTTCTTTCGCCGGCTCGCCACCATCACGCCGAAATCGCGCGTGCCGCGGAATGCGCTCATCGCCCAGGGCGTGTGGGCCAGCGTTCTGGCGCTGTCCGGCTCCTACGATCTGCTCACCGACTACGTGATCTTCGCGTCGTGGGTGTTGTACGCGCTGGCCATCGCTTCGGTCTTCGTGTTCCGCCGCCGCCTTCCCAATGCCCCGCGGCCTTATCGGACGTGGGGCTATCCGGTGGTGCCCGTGCTCTTCCTGGTGGTCACCGCGTGGCTGCTTCTCAACACCCTGTGGACCGGCCCGGTGCAGGCCTTCGCCGGCCTGGGGTTGATGGCGCTGGGCACTCCGTTCTATTTCTACTGGTCGAGAAAAGCGCGCACGAGCGGATAGAGCGTGTCCTTCTCGCAGCCGGGCGACAGGTGGCCGCAGTCGCTGTCCAGTTCGATAGCGGGCGCGTGGATCGCCGCGGCGAAATCGAGCGCGGGCTGCGGGTTCACCATGTGATCCTGCTTCGCCACCACGATGAGCATCTTCGCTTTCACTCGCTGCGGCGCGGCTGCGTTCTGGGCCATCATGGCCTGAAGCTGACGCAGCCAGTCGTTGGCGTCCATGCGTCCCAGCGGCGCGCTGTCGATCCCTTTCAGAAACGCCGGGAACTCGCTTGCCGGCGTGGACCGGGCGCGATACGCTGGCGTGGTGAGCGCGAATGCATGCATGTCTCCCACGGCCCGTAGCGATGGCGGATGATTGTAGTCGCCGCGATCCCAGCCGGCGCTTTCGGTGATGGCGTCGGCTTCGGCAGTCCACAGCAGCAGGTCGGTTGTGGTCAGCCGGGGCGATCCCACGATGGGTACGGCGCGGTCCACGAAATCCGGGTACGACACCACCCACGCGAACGTCTGCATCCCGCCCATGGAGATGCCCATCACCGCGTGCAGATGAGGAATGCCGAGGACCTCCTTCACCAGACGGTACTCGGAGGTCACCATGTCGCGAATGGTGAATTTCGGGAAGGTCATGCGCGGCTGTTCGCTGCTGTTGGAGGGGGACGACGACACGCCGTCGCCCAGCGCGTCCACGGCGATCACGAAGTAGCGCGCGGGATCCACCAGTCCATCGGCGGCCATGAACTGCGCCAGATCGTCGCTCTGTCCGGAGAACCACGTCGGGAACAGGACGGCGTTCGATTTCGCGGCGTTCAGCGTCCCGAACGTGCGGTAGCCAATCCGGCAGTTCCGCAGAACCTCACCGCTTTCGAGTTTCAGGTCGCCGAGAGAGGCGGTCTGCAGGGGCGGCGTGGCGGCGAAGGCCGCTGGCAACAGGAGAAGAAAGAGTGCGCTTCGCATGGTATAGAACAGTTATGACCGAAAGCGAGAAGCTACGCAAGCAGATCGCCGGCGTGCTCGCCTGGCACGAGGCGCATCAGCCCTTCGAGGCGGTGGTGGCCGATTTCCCGGTGGAACTGCGCGGCGTGCGCCCGCAGGGACTGCCCTACAGCGCGTGGGAGCTGCTGGAGCACATGCGCATCGCCCAATGGGACATGCTGGAATTCAGCCGCGATCCGAAGCACGTTTCACCGGACTGGCCCTCGGGCTATTGGCCGGCTTCCGCCGCGCCGCCGAGTGCGAAGGCATGGGACGAGAGCGTGCGCCGGTTCCAGGCGGATCGGGAGGAGCTGCAGAAGCTGGTGCTCGATCCGGCGCACGACCTGCTGGTGCCGTTCAAGCATGGCGACGGGCAGACGCTACTGAGGGAAGCGCTGCTGACTGCCGACCACAATTCGCACCATTTGGGGCAACTGATTCTGGTGCGGCGGATGCTGGGCGCCTGGAAGTGATTGGCCGGATGGCAGGCCGAACTCAGCCAGATTGGATCGGCAGGTGACAAGTCGTCTTGCGCTGTTTGACCGTGATCATGCATCCGGCCCCGAGTTCCACTGCATACTGCTCAAGGACCCGATGTAGCAACGCCGCGATTGCCGTTCCGTTCAGTCCCTGAAGGCGAATACGAACGACGGATGGCTTCGAGGCGTTCCGGACCGCCAGGATCGCGTGGAAATCGGCATCGAGGGTGACAACCACCGAGTTGCGAACCCGTGCCCATTCGAGGATCTCGGTATCCGCCGCCGCGGACATTCCGCCGCATCGCGAGGCAGGCCCTGATCCAGCAGAAGGTGCAGACGCGCTATTTCCATTAAGCCGCGGGCGTCTCCGCCGCGCTGTCTTCGAGGTTCGCAGCCGCGAACGCAAGCGCCTGGCGCACGTCCTCGGGTTCCAACTCGGGATAGTTGCGGAAAAGATCCTCGCGATTCTGATAGATGGACAGAGCCTCCACCACGCGGCGGACCGTCAGGCGCATGCCGCGGATGCAGGGCTGCCCGTTGATCTGGTTCGGGGCGGGCAACGCGGCTCCCGCCGCCCGTCCTACTCCCCGTCCGCCTTCCGCGATCGCGTCAGCGCTTCCGACAGCTCCGGCGGCAGCGCGCGCGAGCGGCCGGTATTCACGTCCACGCACACCGCGGTGACAAACCCGCGCGCCACCAGGCGCTCTTCCACGCTCGCCTCGAACGCGAGTTTGTACGACGCGTTGCCCACGCGTTCCGCCCGCACCGCGATTTCGAGCTGATCGTCGTACTTCACCATCGCGGTATAGGTGCATTCCACCTGCACCCGGGGGAAGTTGACCGCGGCGGCGGCCGCGTCCTTGTACAGGAGCCCGAGCGAGCGGATAAACTCGATCTCCGCAGCTTCGAAATGCCGCAGCATGGCGGTGAAGTGAATCCGCCCGGAGGCGTCGGTGTCGACAAAGCGAACGCGGGAAGGCCACACGAAGGGCATCCTCTGAATTCTACGACAGGCCCGCCCGGCTAGTCGCTCTTATACCTCGCCGCGTTGGTTTCGACGCTGAACTCGACAGGGTCCGCTCCACCGCGCATGCCCTCCACGGAAATGCGCCAGATTCCGGCGTGCGGGTGGGGAATTCGGAATTGCTGCGGCCGCGTCTGCTGGCCTGAGTATCCGGTGGTGTTCCCGTACCACCCGAAATGCTCGCCGGAGGGACTCATCAGATGAAGGTCCGCGCCCGCATCGGCGCCGGCCCAGACCAGCGTGGCATCCAGCGATTTGGCTCCCTCGCGCACCAGCACCAGCTCGCTCCACCATTGCGCCACCGCGACACTGCCGCGAAACTGCGGCTCCCTCGCCGGCGGCGCGGATTCACGACCGGTCTTGTTGACCGCGACCACCTCATCCGCGGGCCGCGTGCAATCGCACAACGCGGACCGATTAGCCGACACCACCACGCCGCGCCGGACACCACCGTTCAGGTCCTCGAAGCGGAAGGGCACGCTCCCCGACGAGATGGACAGCGCATGCGTGACGTGCACATGAATGTGATACCCGCCGCCTTCCCCCAGCGTGTAGCCGCTGTTGCCCACGGTGCCGAGCGCCTGGCCCTGTTCCACGCGCTGGCCGTCGCGCACCACGAAGGAACCGGTGGCCAGGTGCGCGTAGTGGCTGTACTCGCCGTCGCCATGGTCGATGGTGATGTAGTTCCCAAACGTCCGCCGTGAGTGATCCTGACGCATGCCGAAGTCGTACGCGTGCACGATTCCGCCGCGCATGGCCACCACGCAGCGGCCCCCGAGCGGCGCGATATCGTACGCGTGCAGGCTGTTGCCCCAGTGCGAGAACGAACCGTAGGGTCCCTGCGTCAGCATCCACGGCTGGCCGGCCGGCGTGGGCAGCTTGTAGACGCCGCCGCTGGCAATGACGAAGGGCATGGGCGGACTCAGAGTCTTATCGGGATTCTGCACGATCACCCAGTATTCACCGGGCGGGAGCGCTTCGTGATGCGAAACCAGCGACGTGGCGCTGGCCGCCGACGGCTGGGCGGCGCTCAGGTACGCCCATCCGCCCGCCGGCGTGTAGCGGGCCAGGTGCACCATGGAGAGAGAGGAGAAACCCGCGCCCGCCATCTCCAGATCGAAGCCGCTGGCTGCCGATGTCATTCGGACCTCGGACACCTTCAGCCCGCCCGGCTCCGCGCCGCCGATCACGTGAAAGTCGCGCGTCAGGACGACGGTCCCGTTCACCAGCACCCGCGCGCGCCACTGGCCCGGGTTGGAGGCCGGAGCGAAGCCCGCCACCGGCAACTGCGTGGCAAAGCACAGCGCCGGCGCATCGGGCAGCTCGCGGTAGTCGGCGGAGTCAGCAATCTGGCCGGACGGGTCCAGCCACTCCACGCGAATCTGGTCGGCCGCGTGTACGCGTTCGGCCATAAACCAAAGAAAAATCTGACGCTTTGAGGCTTCTACGCGAGTAGTGGCAGAGGGCACGGCGCAGGAGGCCTGGTCCACGGTGGTGGTCAGGATCGCCCGCCTGACCGTGGCGGCCGGGGCCAGGGTGGCGCACAACGCGAGCGTTAGAACAAGCCTGCTTAGTGGGGCAGAATTGTATCCTGCGCGCGGGTCTGTAACCCACGCCCGGCGCCGATCAGAAATCGGCGCGAGGTTACCAACCCAATGCCACTCAGTTCTCCAGCCTTCCTTGAAAGTGATTGGTTCTCTGAGTTTGTGGGGCAGACTTTCAGTCTGCAGCCGGCTTTGAGCCGGCTTGACGCCGCATAGAAACGCGGCGGCAGCCAGGATTGGCTGCCCCACCGAGGGAATCCGCCACCAGACACAGCTTCTGTTTTGAACATAAGAGTCATAGAATGTAGGATTTGCGAAACCGGTCTGGAAACTAAGTGACATTGGGCTGAGAGCCTGCCCCGCATCCCGAACTGACCCACTACCGAACATCCCCTCTGCTGGTAATCGGCGGGCTTGCGGGAAAACATAAGCTATGATGGCGGACGATGTGGGTCATCCTCGGCGCGGTCTCGCTGGCTATCTGGGTGGTGCTGCTGGTGGCCCGCGGCGGCTTCTGGCGGTTCCGCGATGTGATCGAGCGGGATGCCGTGCCGGACGACGCGCTCGCCCCCGCCGTTGCCGTGGTCATCCCCGCGCGCGACGAAGCCGAGACAATCGGCCAGGCGGTCCACTCGCTGGTCACGTCCCGATATGCCGGTCCGTTGCATGTCTTCGTGGTAGACGATCACAGCTCGGACGCCACGGCCGACGTGGCACGGAAGGCCGGTGGCGATCGTCTGACGGTGGTATCCGCGCGCCCGCTCCCGCCTGGATGGACTGGCAAACTGTGGGCCATGGCGCAGGGCGTGGATGCGGCCACCGCCACCGGGCCGGGTTTCCTGCTGCTGACCGACGCCGACGTCGTACACGCGCCCGATAACGTGGCCAGGCTGGTGGCGCGCGCCCGGCGTGACCAGCTTGACATCTGTTCCGTGATGGTGCGCCTCCACTGCCGCACGCTGGCCGAGCGATTCGCCGTCCCCGCGTTCGTGTTCTTCTTCTTCAAGCTGTATCCGCCGGCGTGGATCGCGCGCCCGCGCAGCACGGTCGCCGGGGCGGCCGGAGGCTGCATCCTGATTCACCCCGAAGCGCTGGCCCGCATCGGCGGGATCGCCGCCATTCGCAACGAGCTGATCGACGACTGCGCGCTGGCGCACCGGGTGAAGTCGAGCGGCGGCCGCATCTGGCTGGGGCTGAGCCGCGCCACCGGGAGCGTCCGTCCCTATGCCGGCTTCGTCGCGGTTCGCGAAATGATCGCCCGCACCGCGTTCACGCAGCTTCACCATTCCGCGCTCGTGCTTCTGGGAACGCTGCTGGGCATGGGACTGATCTATCTCGCGCCGCCGCTGCTGCTGCTTGCGCCGGACAACGCGGCTCGCGTTCTGGGCCTGGTTGCGTGGTTGTTCATGAGTGCCGCCTATGTGCCGGCGCTGCGGTTTTACCGCCAGCCCCTGCTGCTCGCTCCGCTGCTGCCCCTGACCGCCGCGTTCTACATTTTCGCGACGGTGGAATCCGCGCTGCGCTACTGGCGCGGCGCCGGAGGCTTGTGGAAGGGCCGGGCACAGGATGTGCGGCCGCAGCGGCGTTAACAGGATGCGGAAAAGGGCCGAAAAGCGGCAAGCCTTGTCGCATCAACCGATCCCGATTTCAGAGCTGCTTCTGCTATTTAGGTGGAGATGAAATTCAGAAACTGATGTAGAATGCCTGCCGCGTCCCCGCCGGTGGGGCGTTGACTGACGCTATCGCCGGCAAAAGCGCCGTCTTTTCCAGGAGCCAGAGACTGTTTAGTTATTTAGCGGACATTGCACTACCTCTGACTAAGAATACGCTTGAAAACGTAGAACGATAGTTTGACAATAGTAGTTAGGCTCCAATGTGCGCCGAACTGTTGAGATGTTCGAACAGGTCGAATCCGCCCAAGGCCTTGAATGGCCAAAGCGGGGTCTGTATCAGTTTCCGGTTGCTCGAGCAGACAGCCTCATTCGGAGCGCAATTCACGGCATTCAGGATGCGACTCTACTCTTAAGGCCACCGCTTCTGGATAACGTCGAGCTCGACGCGCACGGACAATTTCGCGATCATTGGAGCATTTGGGCACAGGAAGACGTACGAACGCTGCTCAAAATCCGGGATCACGGCCGCGGTTTCCATCCGGACGGAACCGAGGCTGGTTACCAGCACTCTGAGTTCAGGCTTTATCGCCATGAAAGAGCGTGTAGCCAGACTGGAAGTCCTGCTGTGATCTCTGCGAAGGGAGGACGCATGAAAATGCGCGTTACCCTCCCGCTTCGGAGGTTGGAGGCCACGTAGCCTCTACCCTTCTGGAGGATTTGGTATGCGCACACGTATTCTGCTCGCTGACGATCAGCTCATCGTTCGCGAGGGGATTCGAAGAGTCATGGAGGCGCACCCGGACTTCACGGTGGTGGCCGAAGCCAGCACCGGGCTCGAAGCGCTTGCTGCCGCCGAGCGATTCAAACCGGATGTGGCCGTACTGGATGTCGCCATGCCACAGATGAGCGGTATTCAGGCAACGGAACAAATCAAACTAAAGTGGCCCCGGATCGCTGTCTTACTGCTGAGCATGTACAACGACCAACGGTATATCAGGGCCGCAGTGAAGGCCGGGGCCAGCGGATATGTTCTAAAGGACTGTCCACCAGAGGAGCTGATCAAAGCGATCCAGGAGGTGCGGCAGGGGAATGCCTTCTTCAGCCCTTCCGCTGCCGGGAAGCTCGTCGCAACATGCACTACCGACGAAGTTTTCGACGAACCCTATGACCTCCTGACCCCGCGCGAGCGCATGATCTATGTGCTTCTGGCGGAGGGCCGTATCTGCAAGGATATTGCCGAGCTGTTGGCCCTGAGCCCGAGAACCGTCGATACTCACAGGACGCACATCATGTCAAAACTGAGGCTCCATACCGCTGTCGAGCTGACGCTGAGTGCCGTTCACCGCGGCCTTATTATTGTGTGACATTTCGCGAAACTGCGGGGCCGCAACAAGCGCGAAGCTCTCCGCATCCGGTTGGAACCGTATTCTGGCCCAGGTCGAACTCGTAGTGTCTCCTGAAGATTCGCGAGCACGCCGATAGCGGTATTGAATTGCACACACACGCTAAGCCGCCCGGGTGACCCATGATCTCAGCGCTCATTTTCAGCGACAAAACGCCTTTGACGAACTATGTGCGAGGCGTCTGTGCCATGTCGGAGGGGATTTCCGTTACGGGAACCCTCGACACCGTCCGCACGGGATACCCGATTGCCCGGCAGCTTTCCGCCTGGGCGCCGGAACTGGTGCTGCTGGACATCGGCGACGAGGCCATGAAGAATCAGGCCGGCGCCGTGGTGCTGCAGATCCAGACCGAGTCTCCGGCAACCGCCATCGTTCCCATCTGCTCGCAACGCGCCCCGCACGTACAGGAGCTCACGGAAACCCTGGGGCTGGTCCCGCCGCTCGCGCCGCCATTCACCAGCGAGGACCTCGAAACGGCGGCCATTGACGCGCTGGGCGCCACCATGGACGGGAAACGAGGGTTCCTGGCCGTCTTCGTGCCGGCCCGTCCGGGATCGGGCGCCACGACGGTTGCGCTCAATGCGGCCTGGCAGGTGGCGCGGAACCGCAGCTTCCGCACGCTGTTCGTCGAAGTGGACGAAGAAGTGGGCGCCGCATCGATTCTGCTGGACGACAGGGAGATTGGGATCACCGTCGGCGACGATCCGGGCTTCCTGACGGAGGAGGGATTCCTACAGCACATCCGCCTTCTGGGGCCGCTTCACGTGATCACCGGCGTTCGCATGCGCGCGCTGACGAAAATGAAACGCTGGGCGGTGCTGCGGCTGGTGACCTGCGCCAGATCGTATTACGATTTTGTCTTTGTCCGCGTCCCATCTCTCGCCCATGCCTGCGTGAAGCCGTTGCTGAGCATCGCCCGCAGAATCTGCATCACCGCCACGCCCGACGTGCCGTCGCTGGCCATGGCCCGGCGGAGGTGCGCCGAACTCCGGAAGGCCGCCGAGGTGGCTCGCGTGATGCTAGTGGTCAATCGCTGTAACGGCGACTTGGCGGAGCGCCACTTCCGCCACCTTCTGGATCACGACAACGTCGCGCTGGTGCCCGATGCGCCGCGGCTGGTGCAGCAGGCGTACAAGGGATCCGGCGTCGTGGAGGTGGGCGGGCCGTTTGCGCGAGGCATCCACTCGGTGGCATCGGCGGTAATCGGATGCACCAGCACGTGCCCGCCGCCACCCGCACCGCCGGCCTTTGCGCTGCTGTCCAGATTGTTCGCTCCCGAAGGCACCTGATAGTCAAGCAGTCTTGTGGGGCAGCCCTTTCAGGCTGCGGACCCGCTTTCCAGCGGGTCCAACTGTTGGTATCACTCTCCGCATCCAGTTTGAACCGTATTCTGGCCCAGGCCGAACTCGTAGTGTCTCCTCAAGACTCGCGAGCACGCCGATAGCAGTATGGAAGAGAGTGACTTCTTCATTCACTTCAGGGTGCTGCGGAGAACAACCCGCGGCACCCTGAAGGTGCAGTCCGGATAGGAATCCAGCAGGCCGGAGTGAAGTAACAGTTATGCTAGCCCGAGAGAGAAAAACCATGCGACGCTACGCCCCGTGTGCGTTGCTTTTGTCGCTGTTGCTTCCCAGCGCCCATGCCGACATTCTGGACACCGCGGCTGCCTTTGCAGTCCTGGCTGGCTCGACTGCGACCAATACTGGCACGAGCACCATCGGCGGAGACCTGGGCGTGTCGCCGGGTACCGCGGTCACTGGCTTTCCTCCCGGAATCGTGGTAGGAACTACGTACCAGGCCGGTGCCGTCGCCGGGACAGCCCAGAATGACCTCACCACCGCATACAATACGCTGGCTGGACTGTCATTCAATGAGGATTTGACCGGTCAGGACCTGGGCGGACTAACGCTCCTGCCTGGCGTCTATTACTTCTCCAGCTCGGCTCAGTTGACCGGGACGCTCACGCTCAACGCCCAGGGCAGCGACAATGCATTGTGGGTTTTCGAGGTCGGGAGCACGCTAACCACGGCGAGCAGCTCAGTCGTTCAAATAATTAACGGCGGACCAAATGACGGCTTGTTCTGGCGGGTCGGCAGCTCTGCGACTCTGGGTACCAGCACAGCGTTCGAGGGGAACATTCTGGCAGCCCAGAGTATTACTCTCGATACGGGCGCAATCATCCCGTGCGGTCGCGCCCTGGCCATAAGCGGGGCAGTGACGATGGACACCAATGTCATTTCAAACGCCTGCACGGCAACTGCCGGGTGGTCCGCCTCTCAGGCCATACAGTTAAGCGGGCTAAACGGGAACCTCGGCACCGGCTTGAGCAACCCTGCCAATAGCTCTGCCACCGATTACAATAATTCCGGCGTTCCGGAACCCAGCACACTTCTGCTCATGGGCATCGGTATCGCTGGTCTGGCGATACGGCGAAAATGGGCGAGGTCGAAGCCTCGGGACCAGGGAGCATAGCGGCGCTGTCCTCTGAATGAACTGGACGATCTCATGTGCGAGGACAACAGACCCGGATGAGCAGAACAAAGGAGAACCAGCGGGAGACGACTTCCAGTTTATGCCACTCGCGGCGTCAGGTTGAGCGTGAGGGCTCCGTAGCCGGCCTCGCCATCAACACAAGCCCGTACCGGCCAGAAGTTCCCGGCCTGACTGCTCCGCGATCCTCGACGCGCACGGCCAGGATGGGAGCGCCGGGGATGGTCTGAGGCGAAGCGATCACGTCGAGGCACGGCTTAGCTGCTTGCTCGATTTCTTCAAACAGGCATCCGCGCCACTGACGACGCTGAGCAATCATTCTCCGCAGACGCGAGACACGTCGAAACGAGGAAAGAATGTATCTATACCATCTTCTGCAAACGAGTCCTTTCGCTGTAATGGCTATCGGTGTTTGCCTGGTGACGGTTTGGCTTTGTTTGCGCATGGTTCGCGTCCGGCTCAGTCCCAATCGCCGTCTCCTGGCAATACTGGGTTTCCTGGCTGTCTGCCAGGGACTCCGCATCGTCATCACTCAGAGTACTGTGATGACGAGCATCATTCGGCGACTTGAGGACTTTGTAGACCTTATAGTCGCGACCCTGTTCCTGGTGGCCGTGTTGCTATTCAAGACTTGCATCAGAGAGTACGCCAGTGCCAGGATGCAGTTGCGTTTGGCCGAAAGCGGGACCAGCGCATCGCGCGTGGAATCCCCGTCCAAACATCCGTTGTTCAGCGCCCGCTTCCGCAGACGGTAAAGTAAGGGCAAAAGGTCCGCCGGCCGGGTCCCATTTTGCGGTACAGTCGTTTTGCTGGTCGAGGAGTCTTCAGCGAACGGCCAATTCGGGGACGGGCGACGAATTCCCGCACCGGGGCGCCCCTGAAAAGAAGCCACTGTTCGCCGCGGAATCTCGTTGCCCATCCCCGTAATTGGACGCGCAGTCTACTACGGGCCGTTAACTGTTTGCGTCAGCTAGCCGCCGTCATGACGTCGGAGACCATGCTGAAGATCTTGTTGATGCCGCTTGTCATGCTCAGCACAACCGCCCCCGCGGAGACGGCCAGGACTGCGGCCATGAGGGCATATTCGATCAGGTCCTGGCCGTGACTATCCGTCCAGATCCTCAACTTCCATGTCAGGTTGATGGCTGTCTTCATTTGCCCTCATCGACTTCGCAATTTGCTCCACATTGAAAGCCGAACCGCTCGGGTGTCAGGCATTTGTGGTAGTTCGGCGCGAAGTCAGCTCAATGCCACTTAGTCTCCCGGCCTTCCTTGCAGGTGATTGATTCTCTGAGTTTGTGGGGCAGACTTTCAGTCTGCAGCCGGCTTTCAGCCGGCCTGGCGCCGCGTAGAAACGCGGCGGCAGCCAGGATTGGCTGCCCCACCGAGGGAATCCGCCACCAGACACAGCTTCTGTTTTGAACATAAGAGTCATACAGTGTAGGATTTGGGTGATGAGGGGTGGACCCATCGTTGTCTGCCCACGCATGCGTGTGAGGACAAGCGTGAAGGGCGCGGTCGCCACCACGAGCCCTGGTGTGGCCATCATCAGGTCCTGTCCTTTCGTGCTGGAATAACCGTCTTCGGGCTGGAAACAGGATCTCCTATGCTTGTCTGAGACGAACGGAACAGGCTTCGCAGGTTGGGAGATGCTCCTTGATTCGGATGACTTCCGGAACTGTCAATCCCGTGCCGGCCAAATAGAGAGAGACTTCGTCATCGCGGAGGTGACCTGGTGGGGTCGGCCGCTGATCGATCACATCGTGAATAAGAACGCCGGCCTGAAAGATGCCGTCGACCCGGCGGCAGTAACGGACCTCTCCGAAGATCACCATTTGGTGCGGCAGGATGACTTCGACCTGAGCGTCTGTCCAGAGCTGTGTGCTCAGTTCCAGTTTCATTCCCGACCTGGAAACATCCAGCACTGTCACCTTGCGACGCGGGCTATCGTCGGGGAGAATCCGGATCTCGGCCAGATCATTGGTCGGATATCGTGCGTCCCGCCTTCTCTCCAGCAGGCGACCCATGGATGGTACGGCGGCCCCGTTTTGTCGCGACGTCTGTAATGCCGTTTCAGTGGAGTCGATTTCCCATGGCCCCAGTCGCTGTGCGCCCGTTTCCTTCGTATCCATGTGTGTCAACGCTCCTTCCGAGATGTGTTCGGAACATATCCGGCTTATCCCAGGACGTCAATACGCGCATGAGCCAGGTAGCCATGCAGGATGTAAGATCGCCGGTGTTTCTGCGAGCAGACGGCGACAATCTTCGCAGTCCAGAAGGTGATTCCTTAATTGGATTACCTCGAGTGCTGTCAATCCCCTGCCCGCCAGATAGAGAGCCAGTTGGTCTTCGTGGACGTGCCTGACAAGCCAGGGGCGGGAATAGACAACGTCTTTAATGAGAAGTCCGCCTCGAAAGGCGTTTGCGGCGCGCCGGCAATAACGCATTTCTCCGATGATCACGACCTGGTTAGGCAGGAAGAGAACGATCGTCGTGCCTTTAGCGATCATGATCCGGAGTTCGATTAGCAGCCCGGATCGAGAGACACCCAGGACGGTTCCCGGCAGGCGTTGGTAATCTGAATCGACAATCCCGATCTCGACGCTGTCGTTGGTTGGATATCGCGTTTTTCGCCTTCTTTCCAGCAAACGCGTATCACCGAGCAGGGAAGCAACCGTTTCCGGAGATTGTCGCACCATGCGTTCGCGGCTTTGCAGCTTGCGCTGCGCGATGGCGCTCTGTAGTTCAAGAGCCATGCAGGCCTCCTTCGAGCCTTCACTCAGCACTATCGGCACGCTCGTTTGTCTGGAGAAGACACTACGGGCTCTATGTAGTGAAAGTACGCTTCGAACTGGAGGTACATACCGGTGGCGAAAGTGGCCGGCCGTACAATTCGGGGACAGGCACGAAATATCCGCGCCAAACCGTGCTTGTTGTTAAACACAGCGTCATAAGTACTTGCGCATCCGCTCCCTTACTGTCGCGGCTCGGAAACGCAGGCACCGAGCCGCGACGGTGACGGAGTGGTTCTATCCGCAATCGCTAATGACGCTGTGTGTAGTGGTTTCCCGGTACGGAGATATCCAGTTTGAACCGTATTTCGGCCCAGGTCGAGCCCGTAGTGTCTCCTTGATACTCGCGAGCACGCCGATAGCAGTATGGAATTGAATGCACACGATGGAGCGAACGTGCATCCACGTGCTACCCGGCGATTCGCGGGTTTGAATACGCGGCCGTAGTTATCAAAGCGAGTACTAAGGATGAAATGCGCACCTAATCGTGGCGCCAGACAGCCTGCTGCCAGGGTAGACCTTCGCGAGGACGGTAGCGGGTTCGCTGCCGCGATCGACCAGGCGGGCCAGGCAGTAGTGATCACCGATCGCTGCGGGAGCATCGTGTACGTCAACCCTGCTTTCACAAGGATGACCGGGTACACTGCCCAGGAAGCGATCGGACGCAACCCGCGTCTGTTGAAATCGGGCAAACAAGACCCTCACTACTATGAAGCTCTATGGAACACGATTCGAGCTGGGCGCACCTGGCATGGCGAGCTGATCAACCAGCGCAGAGACGGTTCCTTCTACACCGAGGAGATGACCATCGCTCCCGTTCTGGATTCGAAACGTAATATCGTCCAGTACATTGCCCTCAAACAGGACGTGACGGCACGCCGCGAAGCCGCTAAGAAATCGAGCTTTCTCGCGGCTATCGTAGCGTCTTCCGCCGATGCCATCAGCGGCACGACACTCGACGGGAAGATCTCAAGCTGGAACGAGGGCGCCACGGCGATCTATGGATACCGCGCGGACGAGGTGATCGGAAAACCGATGTCGATCCTTTCACCGCCCGATCGGCACGACGAAATGTTCCACATCCTTGCCCGCATCAGGAAAGGGGAAAGGATCTCGCATTTCGAGACCGTTCGGAAAACAAAGGACGGCCGTCATATCGACGTCTCAGTCACCGTTTCGCCCGTTAAAGACGCTGCAGGAAAACTCCTTGGGGCGGCTGGTATCGCGCGTGACATTAGCGGGCGGCGACAGGCGGACCAGGCCATGCGCGACAGCGCCCAACGATTTCGAGATCTCTTCGAGCGCTCGCTCGATGGCCTCTACATCCACGATTGTGAAGGGAAGTTCCTGGACGCTAATCCAGCGGCATTGACACTGCTGGGCTATGAGCGTGAAGACATTGTCTCCCTCAACTTCTCTTCTTTGCTCAGTGCGGACCAGATACCCACGGCTCTTCAGATTATCAGGGAATTAGAACAGACGGGGACCCAGAAGGAATTGGCCGAGTTCAGGTTAAGGTGTAAAGATGGCGCATTTGTCGATGTGGAGACACACGTCCTGATGATTCCCTGGGAGGGAACAAACTGTGCGGTTCTCGGCATAGCCCGCGACATCACCGAGCGTAAGCGGCAGGAACACGAACTCCACGCCGCGAAGGAGTCCGCGGAAGCGGCGAGCCGAGCCAAGAGCGAGTTCCTTGCCAACATGAGCCATGAAATCCGGACTCCCCTGAGCGGCATTATGGGGATGGTAGACCTGGCGCTGGATTCCGAGTTGAGTTCCGAACAACGGGGCTATCTCGACATGGCTAAGACCTCCGCCGATTCGTTGCTGGCGTTGATCAACGGCATTCTCGATTTCTCGAAGATAGAGGCGGAAAAGATGAATCTCGAGTCTGCCAGCTTTAGTCTGCTGGATTTGTTGGAGCCCACGCTGAAGCTCATGGCCTTGTCAGCCCATGAAAAGGGACTCGAACTCAGTTGTCACGTGTGGCCCGATGTTCCCGAAGTACTTGTTGGCGATCCCGTCCGTCTTCGTCAGGTGATAACAAACCTCGTGGCAAATGCCATCAAGTTCACCGAGCGTGGTGAGGTCATCGTCGAGGTTCAACGGAAAGACGGCGTTGCGGGCGCCGTATGCCTGGAGTTTTCGATTCAGGACACCGGCATCGGCATCGCCGCGGAGAAACAGTCCACGATATTCGATGTCTTCACGCAGGCGGACGGCTCAGTGACACGCCGTTATGGCGGAACCGGTTTGGGGCTGACCATCTCGCGCCGCCTGGTGGAACTGATGGGCGGATGCATCTGGGTGGATAGCGCGGCTGGGGGAGGCTCGACGTTTCACTTCACCGCGCGCTTTACTGTCCCGGATCGGAATCAAACAGCCAAGCCGGGGACCATGATTCTCGCGGGCCTGCCGGTGCTCGTTGTGGACGACAATGGCACCAGCCGGCGGCACCTTGGAGATGTGCTCACGCGGTGGCATATGAAGCCTGCATTTGCCGAGGACGCTCGAACGGCCGAGCGCCAGCTCAGGCAGGCAGTTGACCGGAACGCGGCGTTTCCTTTGGTCCTCGTCGATGCCGAAATGCCGGAAATCGATGGATGTGCCCTCGTCGAGCGAATTCGGAACGAACCGGGGCTCGCCGGAGTGAAGATCGTCATGCTGGGTGGCCCTGGCTGGCTTGCAGGCGCCGGCTGGACGTCCAGACTGGGAGTGGCGGCATGTCTCCAGAAGCCAGTCGGCGTCAGAGAGCTGTTCGAGGCCATCGTACTTGCTCTTGGAGTAATGCCGCCCGCGATACAATCGCCATCACACCCACACCCGGTACGACCGCGAATACGAGGACTTCGGGTCCTTGTTGTCGAGGACAACGTGGTCAACCAGAAGCTTGCCGTCCGGCTATTGGAAAAAGGCGGACACATCGTACAGGTTGCCAGCAACGGAAGCGAGGCCCTGAAGAAACTGAAAGCGTCCGGCTTTGATTTGGTCTTCATGGATTTGCAGATGCCTGTGATGAGCGGATTTGAGGCAACAGCCGCCGTGCGTGCCATGGAAGAAGGCTCGGGCAAGCGCACTCCCATAATTGCCCTCACGGCTAACGCCATGAACGGCGATCAGGGACGCTGCCTGGCTGCGGGGATGGACGGATACGTTTCGAAACCGATTGGCCCAGCGCAGTTGTTCGCGGCAATCGAAGCTCTATTCGGGGACGCCGGCGAAGCTGGACAGCATTGTGGGGAAGCAGAACAGCGTTCCGGGCCGAAGGTGAACACGCCTAAGAGGGGAGAACCAGAGCTCAAGAGGTTATCAGCGACGGAAGAAGGCATCTCCTTTGACCAGACACCATGCAGTTCCGCTGGCGTTGCGAGATTGCTCTAACGCTTGACTGCGTGTGTCAAGTATGTCGGCACCGCTGTTAAACACAGCGTCATTAGTGATTGCGGATAGAACCACTCCGTCACCGTCGCGGCTCGGTGCCTGCGTTTCCGAGCCACAGCGTCATTAGTGATTGCGGATAGAACCACTCCGTCACCGTCGCGGCTCGGTGCCTGCGTTTCCGAGCCGCGACAGTAATGGAGCGGATGCGCAAGTACTTATGACGCTGTGTTTAGAACTGCTTCAGGATTTCGGGCGCCACCAGCTTCAGGGCCACCACCGCGTCGGCGAGACCGGTACGCGCTATCATGCCGGGCATGCCCCACACCACGCTGGAGGCTTCGTCCTGCGCGATTACGTACGCTCCGCCGGCCTTGAGCCCCAGTGCGGCACGATAGCCATCCTGGCCCATGCCGGTAAGCACCACGGCAACCGACCCGCCGCCGTACACTTCGTTCACGGATCGGAACAGGACGTCCACCGCGGGCCGGCAGGCATTCTCGGGCGCCGACTGATCCAGCGTGATGCATTCCCGTCCGCCGCGTCGCGTCACCCGCATATGGAAATCTCCGGGCGCGATCAGGACCGTGCCGGGCTCCACCGGCATGTTCTCGGCGGCCTCGCGGACGTTCAGCGGGCAGACCGCGTTCAGCCGCTCCGCCAGAATGCGCGTGAACATGGCCGGCATGTGTTGCACGATGAGAACCGGCACGGGCAGGTTGGCGGGCAACGCGGGAATCACCTCGCTGAGCGCCGACGGACCGCCGGTGGACACGCCGATGGCTACTACGCGCCGCCGTTTCGTCGAGCGCAGCGTGGTTGCCGGCTGGAAGAGAGCCGGTTTCGCCATGGGCGCCGCCGGCAGGGACACGGCCACGCGCGCCGGAAAGAACTGCCGGATCTTCGTGATGAGGTCGTGCTTCAGCCGCGGGATGGGCAGCTCGTTCGATCCGTCCGGATTGGTCTTGGAGACATAGTCGTTGGCGCCGTTGAGCAGCGCGTCGATGGTCACGCGCGCGCCCGTCTCGGTGAGCGTGCTCAGCATGATGATCTTCACCGGAGGCCATGCGGCGCGTATCTTCCGGATCGCTTCCAGCCCGGTCATGCGCGGCATTTCGACGTCCAGCGTGATCACGTCGGGCTTCAATTCGCTCACTTTCCCGATTGCGTCCAGACCGTCGACGGCCGAGCCCACCACTTCGATCATGGGCTCCTCACGGAAGATGCGGCCCACAATGTTCCGTATGAACATGGAATCGTCGACGATGAGAACGCGGATGCGCCGGCCGGCCAGGAGACTTGTGCTGGGCTGTGATGACGTCACCTGAGTGACATATCGGTAGTCGCCGTGAGATCGTTAGGTTGCGATGAACGACGTAGTACTGCGCGTCGATCACCTTGCCCGTACAGTGGGAGACAGGACCATTGTGGACGATGTCTCCTTCGAGGTCTTCCACGGCGAGCTGCTGGCCGTTGCTGGACCAAGCGGGGCGGGGAAGTCGTCGTTGCTGCGCCTGATCAACCGGCTCGACGAGCCCTCGTCAGGCACGGTGCGGCTGAGCGGGACCGACTACCGCGCGTTGCGGCCGCGCGAACTGCGCAGGCGCGTGGGCATGATCATGCAGCGCGCGTTTCTGTTCCCGGGCACGGTGGCCGGCAACCTGCGATTCGGGCCCGAGCAACGCGGAGAGGTTCTTGCGCCCGCCCAGATCGCCGAACTGCTGGCCAGCGTCGGACTGAGCGGATACGAGGATCGCGATGTGGCGCCTTTGTCCGGCGGCGAGGCGCAACGGGTGTCCTTCGCTCGTGCGCTGGCGAACGGTCCCGAGGTGCTGTTGCTAGACGAGCCCACCTCCTCGCTGGATGAAGCCGCCACGCGCCAGGTGGAAGCCGTGGTGACCGGGGCCGTTCGCGAGCGCGGGCTCGCCTGCGTCATGGTCACGCACGATCCCGAGCAGGCCGTGCGGGTGGCCAGGCGCGCCCTGCTGTTGCGCGCGGGCCGTGTGGAAAGCATGGACACGCCGGAGAGGATACGGGATGCTCAACGCTCTCATTCATGACCGCATTGCGCTGGGCATGGTGCAGGCTCTGGTGGCCGCACTGTTCGCGCTCGGCGTGGTCTTGTTTGCGCGCAGCCGGGGCGTGCGCTTCGCCGGCGAGGCGGTGGTCTCCATGCTCCGCGGCGCCGTGCAGATTGTCGCCGTCGGCCTGGTGTTCGTAGTTCTGCTGCGCGGGCCGGTGTGGATCAGCCCGTTTGTGCTGGCGGGCATGATCGCGGCCGCGGCGGCCACCTCTTCCCGGCGCGCGCGGCGTTACCCCGGCGCGTTTCGGATCTCGCTCTACGCGGTTGGCATGGGCGCGGGGTCGGTGATCGCTCTGATGACGGCGCTCGGGGTGATCGGCGTGTCCGTGAACTCGCTCATCCCGGTGGGCAGCATGATCATCGCCAATGCCATGAACGCCAATGCGCTGGCGCTGGATCGCTTCCGCGCCGAGGTGGAAGCGCACATAGGCGAGATCGAATCGGCACTGGCGCTGGGGGCCGCGCCCGAGATCGCCGTGCGGCCGTACCTGCAGTCGGCGTTGCGGGCCAGCCTGATCCCTCCGCTCGACAATCTCCGTTCGCTGGGCATCGTCTGGATTCCCGGCCTCATGGCGGGCATGCTGCTGGCGCACGACTCGCCCATTTACGCGTCCATCTATCAGTTCGTGGTACTCGCGCTGATTCTCGCCTCGGCCGGGCTCACCTGTTCCGTCAGCACGTGGCTCATCAGCCGGCGCGCGTTTTCCGCGGCCGAACAACTCATCATGCGCCCGGCTGCGGCGTCCAGCAAATAACCGGATAAATTGTGCTACTACACCCGAGAATCTTCGCAGCCCGCGACGATTTGATGTGGGGCCCCGGCCCGCCCTTCCGTTTGGTCGCGGCTATGCTGCTTTGTGGGGCAGCCAATCCTGGCTGCAGCCGCCCTTTCAGGCGGCTCTTTCCCGTTCCTGCTGTCCAGTTATCTCATGGACAGGACACTAATCCACTTGCGAGTCCGCTATCCAGGGCGTACCTTCGTACGAGACCGGTTCTGCTTAACCTCAATTCGGGAGCACTACATGAAACGACGCTCGTTACTCGGTTCCGCCGCCGCCCTCGTGGGGGCCGGCCTCTGGAACGAACAAAGACTCAAGGCCTCTCAGAATCACGACCACGCCGGCCACATCCATCCGGCTTCCGCCCAGCGCCATATCCACACGGCTTCGATCATGACGGAGACCGCCAGCCGCTTTCTCGCCGCGCTCGGTCCCGAGCAGCGGGCCAAAGCCACGTTCCAATTCGACGACGATGAGCGCATGAACTGGCACTTCATCCCAAAGGAGCGCAAAGGCCTGCCGTTCCGTGAAATGAGCCCGTACCAGAAGCATCTGGCGAGCGCTTTGCTCAGCGCCGGATTGAGCCAGCGGGGCTATATCAAGGCCGTGACCATCATGAGCCTGGACGACGTGCTGCGCATCATGGAAAACGACAGCGGTGAGCGCAGGAACCCGGAGAAATACTACTTCTCGGTATTTGGCGAGCCATCGGACACCGGCGCGTGGGGCTACCGCGTGGAGGGCCACCATCTCAGCCAGAACTACACCGTGGCCGGCGGCAAGGCAATCGACGGTCCGAGCTTCTTTGGCGCCAACCCCGCGGAGGTCCGGCAGGGGCCGCGCAAGGGTCTTCGTACCCTCGCGGTCGAGGACGACCTCGGCCTTGAGATGATCCAATCACTCGACACTCCGCGGCAGAAGATCGCGATTGTCGATCCTGCGGCGTACAAAGACATCCTGACGGCAGCCAGCCGCAAGGCCGCGCTCGAGGGCCGGCCCTCGGGATTGTCCGCGGCCGGAATGAACGCCAGGCAGTTCGATATCCTGATGGCTCTGATGGAAGAGTACGCCCACAACGTGCCCGGCGAGTTGGCCGAAGGCCGCGAAGAGCAAGTCAAAAGAGCCGGCAGGAACATTCTCTTCGCCTGGTCCGGCGGGATCCATCAAGGCGACCCGCACTATTACCGCGTGCAGACGCCCGCCTTCCTGATCGAGTTCGACGATACCCAGGACAACGCCAATCACATCCATGCCGTGTGGCGCGACTTCACGGGTGATTTTGGTGGAGATCTGCTGAAGGAACACTATCACGCGAGCCACGCGAGTCAATAGGTGGTAACAACTCGTCATGCGCCCGGCGCCGGTGCGGGAACCTTCCCGCGCGCGGTAGTGTCCAGCCGGGCATGGGAATCACGGGAAAGGTCGCGGGAATCAACGTCACTCCGATGATTGACGTTCTACTGGTTCTGCTCATCATCTTCATGTTGATCACGCCGATCGCTCCGAAGGGTCTGGACGCGAAGGTGCCGGAGCCGCCGCGCGACGGCCGCGAGCAATCGCCGGGCAATGTCGTGGTCACCGTCTGCGCGGACGATTCGGTTCGCCTGAATCGGGAGTCCGTGCTCATGGGCGATCTGCAGGCGCGGCTCGCCGCTTTGTACAAGAACCATCCGGCGGGCGTATTGTTCGTGCGCGCCGAAGGGAACCTCGAGTATCAGCAGATGGCCCGCGGCGCGGGTCTCGAGCGCGTCGCCCTCATGCCGCACTGACAGTCCGGCCACCCTGGTGAGGCGTACGGTTCATGACGCGGCGCAATGAAACACGTCGATCAATCGGGAAGCCGAGGGGCAGTGACGGTGCGCTTCCCATCCCAGCACCGTGGCCAGGATGAGGACGAGGGCGAACGGAATCCATGTGGAATGGAGCACGCCTCTCATCCAGTTGTGATGTTCTTCTTTGGAGACACGGGTCAACGTCGTGGCCAGCAGGGCTTGCCCAGCCGCTTCCGGCAGAACGTGTGGCGCGACGAAGACCAGGTAGCCAGCAGCTCCGACGATTGCCAGGATCAAAACCGCCAACAAAAGAACCACCCACCAGCCATCGTCGAAGTCGAAATCGAAGTTTAGTTTTGGAAACCAGCTCGAGGAGCCTGAGCTGGGGGCCGGCTGGGAGACAGATGCGGCAGCGATGTTGCTGTCCCAGGAAGTAGTCGCGCCTGCGCCACCCGAATCGCCTCCGCCAAACCCCTCAAAGCCGCCGCCACCGCTGCCAGAACTGCCGCTGCCGCCAAATCCGAACAGGCCGCCAGAAGACCCTCCGCTCCCGCCCGGATCGAGACTCCCGATCCCGACTTTCGACGCGCAGCGGATCGAGACGTACAAAATCCACAAACGGACAAGGAGGAGGAAAACCAGGTACGATCCCAGAACCGCCAGTGGGTAGCGGAGCCGAAGGGAATGAACACCCAATTGCAGCAGCCCTCTGCTGGCGAGGATGCCAGAGGCAATCACAGCCGTAAGGATGAGACTCATGTGGAAGCGGACGAAGTGATCGTGAAGGATCCGGCGCTCGTATCGCTGCTCGGCGTCCGGACACGCGGATGGATCGGCTTGCATCATGTCCCTCTGTCTTTGTGTTTGTAGTGTACTCGCTCAGGCGAGACGGCCGCACTCGTGGGTGCCACAATGAATCCATGGCGAATCGGATGACGGTAATTGAGGCAAACGGTAAAGGCGATTTCACCTCCGTCCAGCGGGAGATTCCAGAGCCCGGCGCGGGTGCGGTGCGCATTCGCGTGCAGGCCTGCGGCATCTGCCATAGCGACGCGTTTGTAAAGGACGGACTCTGGCCGGGCTTGCAGTTCCCGCGCGTGCCCGGTCACGAGGTGGCGGGCGTCATCGACGAGGTAGGCGCCGGCGTGCACGGGTGGAAGCGTGGTGACCGCGTGGGCATCGGCTGGCACGGCCGTCACTGCACCTGGTGCACGCCCTGCCGGCGCGGAGATTTCGTAGCGTGCGAGAACCTGCGGATTACCGGCTTCAGTTTCGACGGCGGTTACGAACAGTACATGATCGCGCCCGAGCGCGGTCTCGCGCGCATTCCCGATGCGCTCAACCCGGCCGACGCGGCGCCCCTCATGTGCGCGGGCGTGACCACGTTCAACGCACTGCGCCACAGCGGCGCTTTGCCCGGCGACCTGGTGGCGGTGCAGGGGATCGGCGGTCTGGGCCACCTGGGGGAGGTGTAGTTCGCGCGCACCTTCGGCTATCATGTGGTGGCCATTTCCAACGGCCGCGACAAGGAAGAGCTGGCCGCGAAACTGGGCGCGCACCGGTATCTGGACGCGAGCGCGGTGAACGCGGCCGAGGAGCTGAAGAAGCTGGGCGGCGCGAAGGTGATCCTGGCGACGGCGCCCAGCGGTAGCGCGATGACGTCGGTGCTGGGCGGCCTGGGTGTGGACGGGACGCTGCTGGTGGTGGGAGCGGCGCACGAGCCGATTTCGGTTCCGGAGGTCCTGCTGATCGGCGGACGGCGCTCGGTGCAGGGCTGGCCGTCCGGCAGTTCGCGCGATTCCGAGGACGCGCTCAACTTCTGCGTCCTCCATGGGGTGCGGCCGATGATTGAAACGTTCCCACTGGCGGACGTTTCGGCGGCGTACGAGCGCATGATCACCAACAAGGCGCGGTTCCGGGTGGTGCTGAGTACGGAGTAAAGCAAACGAAACTGAATCTGACCGACGGACAGCAACGGCCAGTCTTCACGTCTCGGACGAGCCATGGGTGGCATTACCCGTCCAGTTGGACGATCCGTCCGATCTCAACCGCTTCGGCGAGCCGGGCGTTGTCAGTAGTTCCCGAGGATACTGATCGCCGGACCATCCCACGCACTGAAGAATCTTGAATAACTAATTCGACGCACGTAGTGTTCATTCATGCATCCGTCACCCCTTGGAGGCGTCGTCTCCACGTCCGATGACCGCGGTCAAACGCCGTGGTCTCTGCACGATTCGATTGCACAAAGAGTCACTGCACGGGCAGTCGGCAAACCGGAGAAGTGCCCGTTCGATCCGCGACCCTGGGCGGAAAGTGCCCGGTGCCTTCCTGCTGCGCCAACCACGTCACCGTGGGCCGTCGAACTACGTCCTTTTCGCCTCCCGGCGAATTCCTTCGGCGATCCACATGCGCAATTGCGTCTGATAGCCGACCGACTTCGCCGCAGCGATCTTCTTCGCCGCGGCAATCTGATCTGGAACCAGCCGGATTGAGATCGGGGACTTTGCCAACGCATGGCGTTCCCGAATGGACTTTGCCAACGCTCTGGACGGCTTTGCCGGCTTGCTACCGGGCAGTTGATTCCAGACGTCCGCGACGGAGTGCGTCTCGAAATAGTCGGCTGCTTCCTCATCCGAGCGGAACTTCGGCAGAGGCACTTTCGCGGGAGGGAGTTTCTTCTTCATTCGGTCCACCTACTTGCGGCGGAACAACCGCCGCTCGCTATCCTCCATATCACGGGCCGTGACCACGCGAATCACACCCCTGGGCAGGCGGCGAAAGACCACAAAAGCCAGCCGGCTGTCGAACGTTTCGCCCAAAGCTATGTATCGCCTCTGACGAGTTCGCCTGACCTGGTAATCGCCCGCAAAGACCTCTTCGGCCTCTTCCGGGGTGAACTGATGCCGCTCGATATGGAGCATGTTGTCATCGTCCCAGTCGAACCCCGAAATGACCACACAGCCAGGGTAGCATATCGTATATACAACCCGCTACCATTGGGTGGGCCGTAGCTCCGCGCCGAATAACGCCGCCCCGGACCACTGCTGTATGCTGCTAACAGGATGCGCTCAACTTCTGCGCCCTCCATGGGGTGCGGCCGATGATTGAAACGTTCCCGCTGGCGGACGTTTCGGCGGCGTACGAGTGCATGATCGCCAACAAGGCCCGGTTCCGGGTGGTGCTGAGTACGGAATAGAAGTGAAAGGCCGGAATATGGAAGAGCGCGAGATGATGCAACGCTGGGTACAGGCCTGGAAGGAGGCCGGTCCGGAGCTCGAGGCTATTCGTGTGCGGGAAGTCCGCGAAGCCGATAACCTGAAGGTGCTGGCCATGCTGGAAGGCGCTTTCAATCACGCCCTGCGCACGATGCCGCCACGGCCATCTTCGGGTCTGGTTGAGATGCAGGAATGGCTGGCGAAGCTGCCCCGATGATCGATCTTTTTGAGACCGCCCGGCAACTTCAGGATTTCTGCGATGGCCAGGGCTGGCGTTCCTGCGTCATCGGCGGAATCGCCGTCCAGAGGTGGAGCGAACCGCGCCTGACACGGGATGTCGATCTCACTCTGCTGGCGGGCTTCGGTGGCGAAGGCGACTTCATTGACCGCCTGCTCGCCGCTTATCAGGGGCGAATCGAGAATGCCGGAGCGTTCGCTCGCCGCCATCGCGTTGTTCTGCTGCGGACCACCGGGGGCGTGGGAATTGACGTCTCTCTGGGCGGGCTCCCGTTTGAGGAGAGCATGGTCAGCCGCGCGACGGTCTTCTCATTCGGTCCGGGTCTCGATATCCGCACCTGCTCGGCCGAGGATCTGATTGTCCTCAAGCTGTTCGCATCGCGCCCTCTGGACATTCGCGATGCCGAAGGAGTGGTCATCCGCCACGGGGACCAGCTCGACTGGCGCTACGTCGAGGAACAACTACGTCCCCTCGCCGAAGTGAAGCAGGAGCCTGAGATACTGAGCACGCTGGCTCGCCTGCGGCGCAGCACCTGAGCATCACCCAGCGCCCTGCTGTATGCTGCTAACGTGACCCCCATTCATCGGCTTCTTCACGGACTCATCGACTACGCGGGCCTGTTTCCGCCCGCCGGGCTCACCATGACCTCCGCGGTGAGCAACTACGCTACCTATCGCGCCAGCGACGACTCCTGGGCGCTGGCCCGCTTCATCCTGACCGCCTCGCGGCTCGAAGAGTTCGAGAACGAGATGCGCGAGATCCTGCCCGACCTCACCGAGGAAAAGCCCTGGCGCATGAGTGCGCTGTGCGGGCCGGTGCTCGATCAGGATCTGGCCGACGTCGATGCCTTCAACGGCCGTCACAAGACCATCCACGTCGATTCGGTGGAGATCAAGGTGACCAGCGTGGCCGACGTCGGCGCGTTTGCCGCGTCCGTGCCCAAAGGGCTGCGCGCCTATTTCGAGGTCCCGCTCTCCACCGATCCGCTGCCCTTCATCCACGCGATTCAGAAGGCCGGCGCGCGCGCCAAGATCCGCACCGGCGGCGTTCGCGAGAACATGTTCCCCTCCGGCGAAGAGATCTCCGGATTCCTCACCATGTGCTGCCGCCACAACGTGCCGTTCAAGGCCACGGCCGGGTTGCACCATCCGTTCTGCGGCAAGTACCGGCTGAGCTACGACACCGACGACAATCGCAAAGTGCTCATGTACGGCTTCCTGAACGTGATGCTGGCGGCGGTGTTCATCTACGCCGGAATTCGCCCGGAGCTGTTGGCCGAACTGCTGCGGGAGCCGTCGCCGGCGGGCTTCACCTTCGACGAACGCGGCGTGAGCTGGCGCCATCACTGGGCCAGTCATGAGCAGATGGAAGAGGTGCGCGCGGGATTCGCCATCGCCTTCGGATCGTGCTCTTTCGACGAGCCCATTCGCGCCATGAAGCAGTTGCACCTGCTATGAATGAGACGCACGACGCAGCGCTCGAGAGCTGGGTGGAGAGCGCCAACCGGCCCGATTGCGACTTCCCCATTCAGAACCTGCCCTTCGGCGTGTTTCGCCCCGCCGGCAAGGCGGATCGCATCGGGACGGCCATCGGCGACTTCGTTCTCGATCTTGGCGAGTGCTTCCGCACGGGGCTGCTGATCGGCGTGGACGTCACCTTCGCGCCGTTCTTCCAGGCGTCCTATCTCAACCCGCTGATGACGCTCACGCCGGCCGAGCGGGCCGAGGTGAGGCTCTCCATTTCGCGGCTGTTGCGGGCTGGCTCGTGGAAGCAGGAGAAAGCCGAACCGCTGCTCACGCCGATTCACGATGCCCTGCTGGTGCGCCCGACGCTGCAGCGCGGCTACACCGATTTCTACGCGTCCGTTCATCACGCCACGCGCGTGGGGCGGTTGTTTCGGCCCGACCAGCCGCTGCTGCCGAACTACAAGTGGGTGCCCATCGCGTACCACGGGCGCGCGTCGACGCTGACGGTGAGCGGCACGCCGGTGCGGCGTCCCAGTGGGCAGACGAAGGCGGCCGATGCAGCCGAGCCGGAGTTCGGGCCGTCGCGGCGGCTCGACTACGAGCTGGAGGTGGGGTTCTACGGGGCCGGCCTGCAGCGCATCGGCGAGGCGGTGCCCATCGCGAAGGCGGAAGAGCAGATCTTCGGGGTTTGTCTGGTGAACGACTGGTCTGCGCGCGACATCCAGGCGTGGGAATACCAACCGCTGGGGCCGTTCCTGGCCAAGAACTTCGCCACCAGCGTGTCGCCGTGGGTGGTGACGCTGGAGGCGCTGGCGCCGTTTCGCATCCCCGCCAGCGAACGGCCGCCGGACGACCCGAAGCCGCTGCCGTACCTGTTCTCCGAAGAGGACCAGCAGAGCGGCGGCGTGGACATCACGCTGGAAGTACTGCTCGCCAGCGCCAGGATGCAGCAGGAGGGTTTGGCCCCGGTGATCCTGAGCCGCGGCAGTTTTCGCGACATGTATTGGACCATGGCGCAAATGGTGGCCCACCACACGTCAAACGGCTGCAACCTGATGGCCGGCGATCTGCTGGCCAGCGGCACGGTGTCCGGCCCGGAGCCCGAATCGGCGGGATGCCTGCTGGAGCTGACCGAGGCGGGCCGGCGCGCTATCCCGCTGCCCACCGGCGAGGAGCGGCGTTTCCTCGAAGACGGCGACGAGGTGATTCTGCGCGGCTGGTGCGAGCGGCCCGGATTCCGGCGAATCGGCCTGGGCGAGTGTCGCGGATTGATACTTCCGGCCGCCTCGTTGCACTAGAGCACGATGGAACCTGCGCTCCCGCGACGAATCGGTTTTGGGGCAAGCTGGCGGGGCAGCCTTGACCCGGGCGAAGCCGCAGTGGTCTCCTTGTCCGCGGATAAGGTCGGCTTCGTCCTTCGCCAGTGGTCAAGGCTGCCGCCGTGTTTCTACGCGGCGTTGGGCCGGCTGAAAGCCGGCTGCGGGCACGATTGCCCGCCCCACAAACTCAGAGAATCCATCACTTGCATTTGGGCTTGTTCGGTTGCGGGCTTATGATGTACTGCGACGTCAGCCTTCCCATTCCGCTCGACCAGGCGTTCACGTACAGCCTGCCGGAGACGCTGGAACACCGCGTGCAGCCGGGCTGCCGCATGCTGGTGCCTTTTGGCGGGCGCAAGCTGACTGGCGTGGTGCTGGCGGTCCACGACGCGCCGCCCAATGGTGCGATGAAGGACGCCTTCCGCCTGCTGGACGAGGAGCCGGTGCTCGACGCCGGGCTGATCGAACTGGGACGCTGGATCTCGTCGTACTATTGCGCGCCGCTGGGCGAGGTGCTGCGCATCATGACCCCGCTGACTGGCGAAGTGCGGCGGTCGAAACTCTACTCGTTAACCGACGCGGGCCGCGACACCGCGCGGCAACTTCTGCTGGGGCCGGCCAGCGAGGACCCGGTGTTGCAGGTGCTGGCTCTGCTCGAAGCCCGGCCGGCTTCGGCAGTGTATCTGAAGAAGAAAGTGGCGGGCGCCGCGAACGTGATGCGCTCGCTGGAGAAGCGGGGCTTCATCGCCGTGGAGGATCTGGAAGCCGACCGCGACCCGTTGCGGGCCTCGGCCGCGCGCCTGCGGGCGGAGTTCATCGCCCGAAGCGCCGACAAGCTTCCGAAGGCCGAGCGCGAGCTGCTGTCCTACCTCGAGCTGCATCCGGGTTCGCACAACGTGCAGCAGCTCGAAAGCGTGATGAAAGGCGCTAGTCCGGCTGCACGAGCGCTGGCGCGGAGAGGCCTGGTGAAGCTGGAGACCGAATCTCCGGTGACGTGGCGGGAGCCGATTCGGCCTGACCGGACTCTCAATCCACACCAGTTGCGCGCGCACCAGCAGATTGAGGCGGCGCTGCGCGGCAACCAGTTCCAGGCGTTCCTGCTGCAGGGCGTAACCGGATCGGGCAAAACCGAGGTGTATCTGCGCGCCATAGAGACCTGTTTGGCGCTGGGGCGCGGCGCGCTGCTGCTGGTCCCGGAGATCGCTCTGACACCGTCGGTGGCCGGGCAGTTCGCGCACCGCTTCGGCGATCGCGTGGCCATACTGCACTCCGCTTTCAACGACGCGGAACGGGCCGAGCAGTGGCGGCGCATTCGCGGAGGTCTGGCGGGAGTGGTGGTGGGCACGCGCTCCGGCGTGTTCGCGCCGGTGCGGAATCTGGGCCTGATCGTGGTGGACGAAGAGCACGACCACAGCTACAAGCAGCAGGAGACGCCGCGCTATCACGGACGCGATGTGGCGGTGTATCGCGCCCAGGCGTGTGGCGCGTGCGTGGTGCTGGGTTCGGCCACGCCCAGTCTGGAAAGCCGCTACAACGCCGAGCGGGGCAAGTATCAGATGCTGGAACTGCCCGAGCGCATCGAGCAGCGGCCCATGCCGGACGTCGAGCTGATCGACATGCGCCAGGAGTTTCTGGAAACGCGCAAGCAGACCACGTTCTCGCGCCGGCTGAAGGACGCGATCGCCGAGCGGCTGCAGTCCGGCGAGCAGGTGATGCTGCTGCTGAACCGGCGCGGGTTTTCCAGCTTCGTCACCTGCCGTGCGTGCGGCTGGCGGATGGAGTGCCCCAATTGCTCGGTGACGCTGACCTGGCACCGGCGCGACCGGCGCATGCTTTGCCACTACTGCAACACCGCGCAGCGCACGCCCACCCGTTGTCCGCAGTGCGACAGCGAGTACCTGCAGTTCATCGGCACCGGCGCGGAGAAGGCCGAAGACGAGCTGCACCGCGAGTTCCCGGAAGCGCGCATCGCCCGCATGGACCGCGACACCGTGAGCGGCAAGCGGCATTTCGAATCGATTCTGCAGGGTTTTCGCGACGGCGACTTTGACGTTCTGGTGGGCACGCAGATGATTGCCAAGGGCCACGACATTCCCAATGTCACGCTGGTGGGGATTGTGTCGGCGGATATCGGGCTGGGCATGCCGGATTTCCGCGCCGCCGAGCGGACTTTCCAGTTGCTCACGCAGGCCGCGGGGCGCGCCGGTCGCGGTGATCTGGCGGGGACTGTGCTTATTCAGACTGTTAATCCCGAACATTACGCCGTTCGCTTTGCTGCTGCGCAGGATTATCAGCTATTTTACGAAAAAGAAATTCAATTTCGCAGGCTGATGCGCTATCCGCCGTACAGCGCGCTGGCCAATGTGCTGGTGCGCAGCGAACGCCAGGAGCAGGCGCTGGCCATGAGCGCCGAGCTGGGCCAGTTGCTGGATCCGCCGCCCGAGGGGCTGAAGGTGCTGGGTCCCGCCGAGGCGCCGGTGCCGCGGCTGCGCAACGAGTTTCGCTATCAGTTGCTGTTGAAGGCGGCCAGCCGCAAGCGTCTGAATGAGGTGCTGCAGATGCTGCGCCGGCATGCGGTGGATCGGAAGTGGAACGCTACTGCGCTGGTGATTGACGTGGACCCGATAGCGAACGGATCGAGAGGGGGCCGAATCCGCCCGCGTACCTCGCTGCCTTTCAAATGACTTGTGGATGCCGGCATCGTATCCTTCGGCCGCCTCTCGTTTTTCGATCCGGCGGCTATAGCGATGCCCGGCGGCGCAGTTTTCGGAGAGGACCCCGTCACCACATCCGCCGGTTCGCGCGGAAACACCAACTCGCACCGCTTTGAGGGCGATGCGTCAACGCTCAAGCTGGCCTGCTTGCGATTTGAGGTTTACCACGGCGAGGACGGGTGTGGGGCGTATGTTATTGAGGGGATTGGGGAGATTGTTGGGACTGGAGAGAAGTTGCCACAAGGTAGTCCAGTCTGGTGTACGATTGTACACAGGAAGATGTCCTTCGAGTGGGACCCGAGGAAAGCCGCGGCGAATGTGGGCAAGCACGGTGTCCGTTTCGCCGACTCCGTCTCAGTTCTCGAAGACGACAGAGCGCTGACTGTCGTCGACGAGTCGTCGGAGGAACCGAGGTGGGTCACTATTGGCCTCGATTCGATGGGCCGAGTCCTCGTTGTTGTATATGCGTGGCGGGGCGACCGCGTCCGGATCATCAGCGCGCGACCCGCAGCCGCGCGCGAGCGTCGCCAGTATGAGGAGGGAGCATGAGAAAGGAATACGACTTTAGCAGGGGCAAGCGCGGGCTGGTGATTCGGGTACCGGCTGGCAAGACTCGTGTCACCATCCGGTTGGACGATGACGTTGTCGAGTGGTTTCGCGAACAGGTGGATCGGGCCGGCGGGGGTAACTACCAGACTCTGATCAATGAGGCTCTCCATGAGTTTGTCGACCGGAAACGCGAACCCTTGGAATCGACGCTGCGGAGAGTGATTCGGGAAGAGCTGCGGAAGATGGGGTAGACGTTCAGGTCCTCACTCATCCCGGGGGCTTCCAACCAGGGCTCGACAGGGTTGACTCACCTCCCGCCGCGATCCACCGCCAGCTTCAAGGTCCGGCTCCGGCAGTTGTGGCAGACTGGATGGGGACGTGTTATGTCAGCCGCCAGCGATCCGGTCTTAAGCGAGGTGGTGCGCCGTTTGGTGGAGGCATACAGCCCGGAGCGCATTTACCTCTTCGGTTCCGTCGCCAGAGGAGAAGCCGGCCCAGATAGCGATTACGACATTATGGTGATCGTGCCTGATGACGCGCCGCCGGAACGGTTGCGAAGCCGGCTGGCGTATAGGGCCTTGCGGGGAACCGGGACAGCGGCCGACGTAGTGGTGTGGCCCCGGTCGAGCTTTGAGCGCCGCGCCCGAGTTGCCGCATCGCTGCCCGCCACGGTATCGCGGGAGGGGATGCTGCTCTATGGCGTTTGATCCCGAACTGGTTGCCGAGACGCGGGCGTGGTTCGCCAGGGCGTCCAACGATCTCCGCGCCGCTGAAGCACTTGCGGCCACTTCCCCGCCGTTGTTCGATGAGGCCGTCTTCCACTGCCAACAGGCCGCCGAAAAGGCGCTCAAGGGATTTCCAGCGTGGAACGGCCGCACTTTCCGGAAGACCCACAACCTGGAGGAGATCGGTGAACAGTGTCTGGCCGTCGATCCGTCATTGCGCGAGGTCATCGATCAGGCCGTGCCGCTGAGTGAGTATGCCTGGAAGTTCCGGTATCCTGGAGAGCCCTCTCAGCCCGGACTGGATGAAGTGACCGAGGCGCTTGCTACCGCTCGAGGAGTGTTCGAAGCTGCCGTGAGCCGTCTGCCATTCGACCCGCGCTCCTGAATGGTCAGCGACTCACAACCGCTGGCCGCCTGGCCCCGTACGCAAGTAGAACGCCACTGCGCCGGTCATCGACGTCGACCCGACAACGCTGATGTCAGGCGCCTGGCGTAGACCGCCAGATTGGCGGCGCACACCCCGATTCCCAGCGCCATGAGCAGCGAAGCTGGAACGTCCGGGTACACGATGGCATCGAGATAGTGCAGCAGGAATCCGCCCCGATACGGGTCGACTCCAGCCTTCTTTTCGAGGAACTGCTCCAGCAGAGTGAGTGGGCACGGCCAGGGGCCGGCTTCCACGGCGATCCCCCAGACCAGCGATGCCAGGTGAATCGCGGTGAGAACACGGCGGCCGCGCGTCCAGAGGAAGCCGATCGCCACCGACACGATCCAGCTCAGATGCACGATGAGCACGACGTCCGCGAGGGTCGAATACACTGACCTCCATTGTGCGGTCTTCGGGACCGGAGTTTGTCTGCAAATGTTCGGGCGCTAACGGCGACCCGCTGCCCTTGTTCCAGGTGGATGAAGCGTACATACTTTGGCTGGGAGGCTCGCGGTGAAGCTGTGGATGGTGTTCGTCGCTCGCGTGCTGGCGCTGTTGTGGGCCTTGTTCTGGCTCTTCTTCTTCGCTGCAGAGTCGTTGGCGTGGCGCACGACTGCGCTTGTGGCGACGCCCTGGGTGGGTGCTGGCTTGCTGTTCGTGATTCTGGGACTGTTGCCCTGGCGCTGGGAAGTGACCGGAGGCCTGCTGCTTGTCGCCATCGGGTTGCTGTTTGGAGTGGCGTATGCGATCTGGCCGCCGCCGCGGCTGCCTCTCGCCAGCCGCGTGATCACCACCATCGCTCTCAGCGGACCGCCGCTGGTGGCCGGGGTTCTTTTCCTGAGGCACCATCGCGCGGTGACCGTATAGTTGGTATTCCACATTCCGTACTTGTCCCGGACGGGTCCGCCAGTCCGTTTGACGGTGGCAGCCCGATTCTGATCTAATTCCAGCGGATGACACCACAGGCCGCCACGCTGAGCGAGAACCTGCGTGAGGCCATGCGTTTCTTTGGCACGGCCCGCTCCAACGGGGAGATTCGACGCCTCGCCGCCCTCACGCTGATCTCGTCCGGCATCGACTACAGCGTGTTCAACGCGGCGGTCCTCGGCTCGGCCGTGCGCGGAAGGAGCATCGACGGGCTGGGGATCGAGCTGAAGGAATCCGAAGAGTTCTATCGGCGGCGGCGCCTTCCGTGGTCGTTCTGGGCCTGCGAGGATCTTATTGAAGAGAACCTGTGGGGGCGCGTGCGCGACACGCTGGAGAACATGAACATGCGCCACCTGACCACCGCCCCGGGCATGTACGCCGAGAGCCTGCGTCCGCCGTCCCGCGGGCTGCCGGAGGTGACGGTGCGCCCGGTGTCGGACGCCGAGACGCGCACCGCCTTTGCGCACATCACTTCCATGGCGTTTGAGATTCCGCTGCCGATCTGCCGTGCGGTGTATGCGGAGGACCGGGCCTGGCAGGGCAGCTACGCCGGCTGGGTCGGGTACCACGGCCGGACGGCCGTATCCACTACCGCTCTGGTGGTGTATTCGGGCGCGATCGGCGTCTACTCGGTGGCCACGCTGCCGGCGTTCCAGAGGCGCGGCTATGCGGAAGCGGTGATGCGCGAGGCGATTGCGAAGGCCAGTGCGGAGACGGGCATCGAGCGGACCGTGCTGCAATCCACTCCCGCGGGCATGCCGCTGTACCAGGCGCTCGGCTATCAGCCGGTAACGCGCTTTCAGGTGTTTGCCTCGCGGCGGTAGAGTAGTGTGGCGCGCCAGCGAGCCGGTCTTCCGACCGGCTGGACCCGCTGAAAGCGGGTCCGCAGGCTGAAAGCCTGCCCCACTGTAAGGCCTGACTTATTCAACTCATTTCCGGGTGCAGCTTTTCCGGGGAAACGCCGAAGGTTTAGGCAGGAGGTCTGCTTGTCGTTTGCCCGGGTCAGAAACCTCACCAAAGGCGTCTGTCTGGCGGATCGCGCCGAAGTCGCCGATACCAGCGCCAAACGGCGGAGGGGTCTGCTCAAACACGACGGCCTTCCGCCGGGCAGCGGGCTGTGGCTGGTACCGTGCGAGGGCATCCATACGATCGGCATGAAGTTTCCCATTGACGTCCTGTTCCTCAATCGTCAGCGGCGCGTGGTAAAGATTCGCCCGAACATGGGGAAGTGGCGGCTGGCCCTGTCGCTGCGGGCGCATTCCGTGCTTGAGCTGCCGGCCGGCGCCACCGCGGAAACCCGCACCACCGTTGGCGATCAACTTGAGGTGGAACGGATTCAGTTGGACGGCTGAGGGTTCTTCTCCGGGGTTGGTTTGCCGACGGTAACCGTGATGGCCGCCGGGTGCCCGGTGGGGTCCTCCCCGGCGTGAATTGTCACCGTATCACCGGCGTGCACGTCGGAGCGCTTCACCGTTTTGCCATCCTTCAGGAATCGTGTCTTGTGGAGGATGGAGAAGGAGAGAACGTTGCCGCCATCGGCCTGGATGCCAAGGTCGCTTTTTGTTACCGAAGTCACCGTGCCGGTGAAGACAGCTTCCAGCCCGGCAGTGGAGGAATTGGCGGAAGACTGATCGGTGGAGCGGCCACGACGGCGCCCGGCCGACTGCGCGTCGCCCCTGGCCGCCATGCCGAGGAGCAGAACAAGTCCGAGAATGAGCGCGCGCGTGATCATCTTGTTCCCAGCATAGCGATTTCCTGAAATACCCTCGGCAGGGGAGGCGTCTCACTGACGGCGTCTCCTGACAACAAGGGCGCGAATCAGGGACGCACTCATGTTTCTGACTGCTTTGTACTGGCGGCAATTGTATTCGCATCTGGCGGCCGAGCGCCGCCGGGCCCGGAAGCGCCGGCGAACCAGTGGCGCGGTGAAACCGGTGGCGCGGCGGCCACCCATGCCGTCGAGCCGGCCTTTTTCGAGGCCCGGCCACCCCGGAAGTGCCGTATAATTCTGCTCGGGAGCGCAAAGGCCGTGCCATGAAGTTGTGTCCCAATTGCTCGGAGCCGATTCCGATCCTCAGGATCGCCCGCTGTCAGAACACTCTGATCTGTCAGCGCTGCGGATTGGCGCTGTGGCCGGACCGGCGCAGCCAGATTCTCATGTTCGGCACGCTGGTGGCGTTCTTCCCGATCGCCTTGTTCCTGGCACGCCGCCTGACCGGTCACAGCTTTGTGTTCGGGGTGGTTTTCGGCCTGGCTTTCGGCCTCTGTGCGGCCGGTGTGGGCTGCCTGATCTACGCGTGGACGGTGCGCCTGCACACGCACCACGCGGGTGGCCACCGTCCGGGACCCCGAAGCTGGGGTGGCCTGGTCTGATTACGGCTTCTTCGTTGCTTTCTGAGCGTGGCCGGATGCCGGTGTCGCGAGCAGTTTGAGCACCTGAGCGCGGATGTGATCCGCCTCCTGGTCGTTGAAGAAGGCCGCGTCGGAGCCGTCGGTCTGGAACCGGATCATGCCCTTGCGATCGAGGAAGGCAAGCAGCGGCGCAAGCGTCCGTTTGCCGGCGGTGAGTTGCAGGAAGCCGCGGGCGTCGGCACCGGGACAGTAGCCGACTGGGAATGCAGGCCCGAGGGTCTTGTTGAACTCGGCCAGCTTCTGGGCGGCGTCCTCGTCGACGGCCAGGGCGATGGCCTGAAAGCCTCTGTCTCCCAGCTCCATCTGAATGCCATTCAACAGGGTGACCGTATGCTGGCAGTGCGGGCAACCGGTAAGGATGAAGGCCACCAGCACCACTTTGCCGGTGTAGTCGCTCACCTTCGCCGTCTTCCCGCCGGCGAAGTGAATGATCTGCTCGGGGGCCTGCCGGGGCAGGGTCTGGCTGAATGCCGGCGAGAGGGAGACCAGCACCGCTGTTACGAGAAGGGCGGCTTTGTTCATGTAAAAAACGAGTATAGCGGATGAGGTCTGGCGGGAAGACAGTGCATGGCGTTGTCCCACGCCGGTGAGGTACACTCGTTTGGCTGCCATGAATACGCTGCGTCGCGTTGCCGTTCTGGGGGCGGGCACCATGGGGGCGCGGATAGCCGCCCACTTCGCCAACGCCGGAGTGCCGGCGCTCCTGCTGGATATCGTTCTGCCGGGCGAGAGCGACCGCAGTGCCGCTGCCCGAAAAGGGATGGAGAATGCGGCGAAACAGAAGCCCGGTGGGTTCTTCACCGGCTCGGCCGCGGCGCTGATCAAGCCGGGCAACTTCGAGGATCATCTGCCCGAGATTGCTGGTTGCGACTGGGTGATTGAGGCCGTCACCGAGAGCCTGGCCATCAAGCGCGACCTGTGGACGCGGGTGGATGCGGTGCGCAAGCCGGGCGCGATCCTCTCCACCAACACCAGCGGCATCCCGCTCGCCCGTATTGCCGAAGGCTTTTCGACCGATTTCCGGCGGCGGTTTCTTGGCACGCACTTTTTCAATCCGCCGCGCTACCTGCACCTGATGGAGATGATTCCCGGTGTGGAGACCGATGCGGAGGTGCTGGAGTTTGTCCGCGATTTTGCCGAGCGCCGCCTCGGCAAGGGCGTGGTGCCCTGCAAGGACACGCCCAACTTCATCGCCAATCGCATTGGAAGTTTTCTGGGCGGAACCATCCTGAAATACACGGTGGAAGACGGCTTCACGATTGAGGAAGTGGACGCGCTCACCGGGTCGCTGATCGGGTTGCCGAACAGCGCCAGCTATCGCCTGCTGGACATTGTCGGCTTGGACGTCTGGGCCTTCGTGGGCACGAATCTCTACGAGGCGGTTCCGGATGACCCCTGGCGCGAGCGCTTCCTGCCGTCCGCATTCCAGAAGCAGATGCTCGAACGCAAGTGGCTGGGAGAGAAATCCGGGCAGGGCTTCTATAAACGCGTGGGTCCGAATCGCGACATCCACGTGCTGGACTGGCGCACGCTGGAATACGCGCCAATGGCGAAGCCGCGGTTCCCCTCGGTGGAACAGGCACGGCAGATGGACGACCTGCCTGCGCGGTTGCGGTTTCTGGTGAACTCAGACGACCGCGCCGGGCATTTTCTGTGGAAGGTGTTCAGCGACCTGTTTGTCTATTCGGCCGAACGCGTTCCGGAGATCGCCGATCGCATCGTCGAGATTGACCGGGCCATGCGCTGGGGCTACGCGCACAAGCTGGGTCCGTTTGAGTTGTGGGACGCACTGGGTTTCGAAGACGTCGTGCGCCGCCTGGAGAAAGAGGGGCGCGATGTGCCGGAGAGCGTTCGCGAGGCGAAGTCGGCGTACAAGGGCGCCACGTATTTCGATTTCGCCACAAAGCAGTATCGCGCGCTGGAACCGCGCCCTGGGATCATCGTGCTGCGGGATTGCAGGGTGGTGCGCGAGAATCCGGGCGCATCGCTCGTCGACCTGGGCGACGGCGTCCTCTGCGTCGAGTTCCATAGCAAGTTGAACACTATCGGCGAGGACAACATCGCCATGATTCACGCCGGGCTGGAGGAGCTCGACCGCAATTACGAGGCGATGGTGATCGGCAATCAGGGCGACCATTTCTCGGCGGGCGCGAATCTCATGATGGTGCTGCTGGCCGCGCAGGAGGGCGAGTGGGACGAACTGGACCTCGTCGTCCGCCGTTTTCAGCAGGTCAACATGGCGCTGAAGTATGCGCCGAAGCCGGTGGTGGCGGCGCCGTTTGGCCAGACGCTGGGAGGCGGTTGCGAGATTGCGCTGCATGCGGCACGCGTGCAGGCTTCGGCCGAGTTGTACATGGGCCTGGTGGAGGTTGGGGTCGGCGTGATCCCCGCCGGCGGCGGCTGCAAGGAGTTGCTGGCGCGGTTGAAGGACCCGCGCAAGGTATTCGAGCTGATCGGTTACGCGAAGGTCTCCACGAGCGCCGAGGAGGCTCGAACGCTCGGCCTGTTGCACAAAGCGGATGCGGTGTCCATGAACCCGGAACGGCTGATCGGCGATGCGAAGGCTCTGGCGCTGTCGCTGGTGAATGGCTACGCGCCGGGCGTGCCGCGCACGGATATTCGGGTGGGCGGCGAGGCCGTGTTTGCGCTGCTGAAGGTGGGTGTCTGGAGCGCGTTGCAGGGTCACTTCATCAGCGAGTACGACGCGGTGATTGGCGAGAAGCTGGCGCACGTGATCAGCGGCGGGTGCCTGACCGGCGAGCAGGTGGTGTCGGAACAGTATCTTCTGGATCTGGAGCGGGAAGCGTTTCTCAGCCTGTGCGGTAATCCGAAAACGCAGGAGCGCATGGCGCATACGCTCAAAACCGGCAAGCCGCTGAGGAATTAGCCACAGATTAACGCCGATTAACACGGATAAGAACTCATGATTGAAGCCGTTATTGTCGATTGTTTGCGCACACCGGTGGGCAAGGCCCCGCGCGGCGCGCTTCGCAATACCCGGCCGGACGATCTGGCCGCCACGGTGATCCGCGCGCTGCTGGAGCGCTATCGGGAGGTGGCGAAGGAGGAGGTGGACGACGTCATCCTCGGTTGCGCCATGCCGGAAGCGGAATCCGGCGCCAATGTGGCGCGCATCGCGGCGCTGCGGGCGGGCCTTCCGGACAGCGTCCCCGGCGTCACCATCAATCGCTTCTGCGCTTCCGGGCTGCAGGCCATCGCCTTGGCGGCCGACCGCATTCGCACGGGCGGCGCCAGCATCGTCATCGCCGGCGGCGCCGAATCCATGAGCATGCTGCCGTTCGATCGAACCCGGTTCTCGCCGAACCCGTGGCTGGTGGACCACCTGCCCGAAATCTACATGGGCATGGGACTGACGGCCGAGCAACTCCAGCGCAAGTTCGGCATCAGCCGCGAGGATCAGGACCAGTTCGCGTATCGGAGTCACCAGAACGCGCTGCGCGCGCAGGCGGATGGACGCTTCGACGACGAGATTGTGCCGGTGGCGGTGGAGAGCACCGCTCTGGACGGCGCGAAGCCGGTGACCGTCAGGACGGCGTTCACGCGCGACGAGGGCCCGCGCGCCGACACCTCCGTCGAAGCGCTCGCGAAGTTGAAGCCGGTGTTCATGGCCGATGGCACGGTCACCGCCGGCAACGCATCGCAGACCAGCGATGGCGCCGCGGCCGCTCTGGTCATGTCCGAAGAAAAGGCGCGCGAGCTGGGGTTGAAGCCCAAAGCGCGCTTCGTCAGCTTCGCCGTGGCCGGAGTGCCGCCTGAGATCATGGGCATCGGCCCGGTGCGAGCCATCCCCAAAGCGCTGGACATGGCCGGCCTGAAGCTCGACGGCATCGGGCTCATCGAATTGAATGAAGCATTCGCCGTGCAGGCGCTCGCCGTGATTCGTCACGCGGACCTGCCGCTGGAGCGTGTCAACGTGAATGGCGGGGCCGTCGCGCTGGGGCATCCGCTGGGCTGCACCGGCGCAAAACTCACCGCCACTATCCTGCGCGAAATGGAACGCCGCAACGTCAGGTATGGGATGGTAACCATGTGCATCGGAGGCGGCCAGGGCGCCGCGGGTATTTTCGAACGGATGAATTGATATGAGCGCACCCACCACAGCTCCTTTCAAAGAACTCGGCGGCGGGTTCCTTCTGGAGGCCGCGCGACCCGAAGACATTTTCACTCCCGAAGAGTTCAGCGACGAACACCGGGCGATTGCGCGTACCACAGACGATTTCTGGAACAAGGAGGTTGTGCCGAACCTCGACGCGATCCAGCATCAGGAGCCCGGAGCCGCCCGCGCGGTGCTGCAAAAGTCGGGCGAACTCGGCCTGCCCGCGGTGCTGATTCCGGAACAATACGGCGGCATGGAGATGGACCTCACCTCCGCCATGATCGTGGCCGAGGGCCTGGCTCGGGACGGCTCCTACGCGGCGTGCCATGGCGCGCATGCGGGCATCGGCACTCTTCCGCTGCTGCTGTTCGGCACCGAAGAACAGAAGCAGAAATACCTGCCCGGGCTGGCCACTGCGGAACTGGTGGCGGCCTACTGTCTTACCGAGCCGCACGCCGGCTCCGACGCGCTTGCCGCGAAGACCCGCGCGGACCTGAGCCCCGATGGCACGCACTACATCCTGAACGGCCAGAAGATGTGGATCACCAACGGCGGCTTCGCGGACCTCTACACGGTGTTCGCGAAAATCGGCGGCGAGAAGTTCACGGCGTTTTTGGTGGAGCGCGGTTACCTCGGTGTCGCGCCGGGCGCCGAAGAAAAGAAGATGGGCATCAAGGGCAGCTCCACCACCGCGGTCTATTTCGACAACGTGCCGGTGCCGGTGGAGAACGTACTTGGTGAGATCGGCCGCGGCCACATCATCGCCTTCAATATTCTGAACCTCGGCCGCCTGAAGCTGGGCCCGTTTGCCGTGGGCGGCGCGAAGGAGGTGTTGCGCACGTCGCTCCGCTACGCCAAAGAGCGCAAGGCGTTCGGCCACGCCATCGCCGATTTCGGCATGATCCAGCACAAGCTGGCGGAGATGGCCGTGCGCCTCTACGCCGCCGAATCGGTGACCTGGCGCGTGGTGGGTCTGGTGGAGCGGGCCGGCACGGGTTTCATGAAAGCCGCCGAGGAGTTCGCGGCCGAGTGCTCGTACGTGAAGATCTTCGCTTCGGAAATGCTCGACTACGTGGTGGACGAGGGCGTGCAGATTCACGGCGGCTACGGCTACCATCAGGACTACGCGGTGGAACGAGCCTACCGCGATGCGCGTATCAACCGCATCTTCGAAGGCACCAATGAGATCAACCGGCTGCTGGCGACGGGCATGCTGCTAAAGCGCGCGCAGCGTGGCCAGTTGCCGCTGGTGGAGGCGGTGAAACGGCTGCAGAACGAGCTGCTGGGCGGGCCGACGTTTAATACCGGCGATGCCGAGGAAGTCCGCATGACCGCCAACGCGGAAAAGGCGGCGCTGTTCCTGCTGGGCATCGCGTACCAGAAGTTCTTCAACGAACTGGAGAACCAGCAGGAGATTCTGGCCGCCATCACGGATGTGGCGATGAACGCCTTCGCCATGGAGTCCTGCGTGCTGCGAGCGCAGAAGAACCACGCGGGCAAGGAGCTGGCCACTATCTTCGTTCACGAAGCCATGGAGACCGTGGAGAGCGCCGGACGCGCGGTGATCGCGGCCTGCTCGGAGGGCGATCCGCTGCGCATGAATCTCTCCATTCTCAAGCGCTTCACGAAGTGCGATCCGGTGAATGCAATTGCGCTGCGCCGCCGGATTGCGGAGCGATTGCTGGAAGCCGAACGGTACGTGGTGCCGGGGAGTTGAGACTTGTCGTTCTGGTTGGTCTGCCCGGTTCGGGCAAGACGACGTGGGCTGCGCGGCAGTCCTTTTCGGTTCTTTCGTCGGATGCCGTTCGTCTGCTGATTGCCGACGATCCCGCCATTCAGACCATCCACCGGCGCGTGTTCGCGACGCTGCGGCATCTCGCGCGCCAGCGGTTGGAGCTGCGGCGCCCGGTCACCTGCATTGACGCCACCAGCCTGACGCGATGGGAACGCCGGCCGTGGGTCCGGCTGGCCGAGGACGCCGATTGCGAGGCGGAAGCCATCTTCTTCGACACGCCGCTGGAAGTTTGTCTGGACCGCAACATCCGCCGCGAGCGGGTGGTTCCCGCGGCCGCGGTTCGGGAGATGGCGCGACGGCTCGAACCGCCCTCGATTGAGGAGGGGTTCGCCCGCGTGATCACGCTGCGGTGACGCGCCGCGAAATGAGGCCACGAATTAACACGAATAAACAAAGATAAGTCACTTTACTCTCGCGTTTATCAACCAGCGGTGAAAGTGGCCGTTCGGGCAATTCGGTGACGGGCACCGAATTCGTCCGCGTTGTGATTTTTGCCACGGGCTGTTCTGTGTGTGCATTCGTGGCTAAACACAGCGTCATAAGTACTTGCGCATCCGCTCCCTTGGAGACGCGCCCCAAACCATTGATTCTGCAGAAGAGGTCCCGTGCGTCTCCATCCTTTTGGGTGGGCCGCCGCGGCCCATGG
>JBEKZH010000047.1:0-56692 GCA_049510065.1 Bryobacteraceae bacterium | reverse complement strand
AACGTGATTCTGGAAGTGGAGCTGATCACGCCGGTGGCCATGGACAAGGGGCTGCGCTTTGCCATCCGCGAAGGCGGCCGCACGGTGGGCGCCGGTACGGTTACGGAGATTGTGGAGTAAACATGGCGCGCGAGATTATTACGTTTCAGTGCACCGAGTGTAAGCGGAAGAACTATAACAAGACCAAGAACAAGAAGACGACTACCGAGCGTCTGGAGATGAAGAAGTACTGTCCCTTCTGCCGCAAGCACCACGCTCACAAGGAAATAAAGTAAACTGGTTAGTGATCCAGCCGCCGGCGAGGGGAGCGAGCTGCGCTCGGGCGCCGGGCCGGATTGGACCGCATTGGTTCGGGAAGGGGCGTAGGTTTAACGGCAGACCAGCGGTCTCCAAAACCGCGAGTGGGGGTTCGAATCCCTCCGCCCCTGCCATTCAATTCACATCAACATGGCGATAGCACGGGCAATGGCAAACGAAGAGACCGGGACGCTGGCGCGCGGGATATTGAGTTGGCCCGCGAAGGTTAAGGACTACGTGCAGGACCTCCACATGGAGATGCGGCGCGTGACCTGGCCGAGCTGGAAGCAGGTTCGAGCCACCACGGGAGTGGTGATCGTCGCCGTGTTTGCGTTCGCGGCCTATTTCTACGTGGTCGATTTCATCGTCGGCCGCGGCATCACGCGGTTGTTCAACGCGTTCACGGCCCACTGATCCCAATGGCTGAAGACCTCCAACTCCCCGAAGAACTTGCGCCATCGCCGGAAGCCCCGGAGGACGCTGTTGCCGTCGCGCCGCCCGCCGCCGATGCGGAGATGGATGACGCGGAGACGGGCGAGGCCCCGGAGGCCGTCGTTACCGAAACCGCCGAAGCCGCCGAAGCCCCGGTGTCCGAAGCGGACGCCCCCGAAGCCGAGGTCCCCGAAGCGGACGCTCCCGTGGAGCCGGCCCCGGTTGAGGCATCGGGCAAACAGTGGTACATCATCCACACCTATTCCGGCTTTGAACACAAGGTGTCGGAGTCGTTGCGCAGCCGTGCCCAGGCGTTCGGCTTCGCGGACAAGATCGGCAACGTTCTCATTCCCACCGAGGAAGTGGTGGAGATGCGCGGCGGCCGGAAGGTGATCAGCAAGCGGCTCCTGTATCCCGGCTACGTGCTGGTGGAAATGGCCATGGACGATCAGCTCTGGCACGAAGTGAAGAACACGCCGCGCGTCACCGGTTTTGTGGGAGGCGGCAACAATCCCGTGCCGCTGACGGCCGACGAGGTCAATTCCATTCTCTTCCGGCAGGCCAGCTCCGCCGAGCGGCCGCGCCCCAAACAGACTTTCGAAAAGAACGAGACCGTGCGCATCGTCGACGGCCCGTTCGCGAGCTTCTCCGGCAAGGTGGACGAAATCAACAGCGAGCGCGATACGTTGCGCGTGATGGTGACCATCTTTGGACGCTCCACTCCGGTGGAACTCGAATTCACGCAGGTAGAAAAGATAAATTAAGGTTTCTCGAATGGCCAAGAAAGTAACAGCACAGGTAAAGCTTCAGATTCCGGCGGGCAAGGCCACGCCGGCCCCGCCCGTGGGCACCGCGCTCGGCCCGCAGGGCGTGAACATTATGGAGTTCTGCAAGGCCTTCAACGCGAAGACCAGCGCCAAGGACCAGGAAGGGTTGATCATCCCCGTGGTGATCACCATTTTCTCCGACCGCTCCTTCACGTTCATCACCAAGACTCCGCCCGTACCGGTGCTGATCAAGCGCGCCGTCAATCTGGCCAAGGGCTCCGCCGAGCCGAACAAGACCAAGGTGGGCCGCATCACGCAGCAGCAGGTGGAAGAGATCGCGAAGATCAAGATGCCCGACCTGAACTGCTTCGACGTCAGCGCTGCGGTCCGCTCGGTGAAAGGCACGGCGCGCAGCATGGGCGTCGAAGTAATCGCCTGACGCGCGCCTGGCCCGCATCCCTGCACCCTCCGCGAGTCGGCCTTCGCATGTACCATATGAAAGGCGCTCCGCGGCTCTGGTGCAAACGGAATCCGGGGTCGGCACTGGTGGACAGATGCCATGGCTCTGGGCACCACTTCTGTTCTCAGGGCCAGGAAAAAGTCCGTCCTCCCCGGCACCCCGTGGGGCGGCCAGGCACGGCTGGAACGAGTGGTGCGCTAATCAATTACAGATACTCTTTGAAATAATCTCCTGGAAGTGAAGACTCGCTGTTGCTGTCCGTCAGGTCGAGTTCGGACTATCGCACGGCCGCTTCCTCTCCACTACGGCGTTCACAACAATTCACACTAATCACAAACCAGATTAAACAACCAGTTCCCACATTGCCCTTCGGATATCCCGCCCGCCTCGTGCTACCGTCAATGCGGCATGTCCGCTGACGCACAGATCCTCGCGAACCGAATGAATGCTCGCGCCAGCACCGAGTCCGCAAACCGGAGGGCCGGACTGCCGGTAACCCTGCATGACGAAACGAACCCAATTTCGGGTCGCCAGGAGTGCCGCCGTCGGGCTGTCAATGGCCACAGGGTCATGGGAATACCGAATAAAGCCGGTGCCTGCAGCGGATTCGCAAACCGGGGCCGGCGGCCGGGAATCCTGTCCTACGAAACGAACTCAATCCCGACCCGGCTGTTCATATCCGTGTTCATCCGTGTTTATCCGTGGCTGAATTCTTTTTTCAACACCTGGCCCGCAAACCGGAGGCCCGGGCTGCCGATAATCCCGTACTACGAAACGAACCCAATTCCAGCGCACCCGGAGTGGCGCTGTCCGGCCCGCGCGCCTCCTGAAAAACCCCGAACTTCGCGATTCCAGCCTGCGTACTCCGAGTAGCAACCCAGGAGCGTACCCGTGCAGATACTCAACACCCTCTGGCAGGACATCGTGTTCGCCCTGCGAACATTCGGAAAGAACCGGGGCTTTACCGCCGCCGTGGCGATTTCTATTGGGCTTGGCATCGCGGCCAACACCACCGTGTTCACCATGGTGAACGCCATGCTTCTGGGCGACCTCCCGGTGCGCGCGCCAGATCGCCTGGTCAGCGTCGGTGGCGGCCGGTCGTACTCCTGGCCCGATTTCGTCGACTACCGCGACCAGGGGAAAGCCGCGCTGGAAGGGCTGACGGCCTACTTCGTGATCGTGCCCGCCAGCGTGGGCGGCGCCGGAGAACCGGAGCGCGTCTGGGGCCAGACCGTCGATGGCAACTACTTCCGCCTGCTGGGCGTCCCCATGCAACTGGGCCGCGGGATTCTTCCCGACGAGGATGTCGCCACCGGCCGCAATCCCGTGGTGGTGCTGAGCAACGGATTGTGGAAGCGGCGCTTTGCCGCCGATCCCAACATCGCCGGCAAGGACATCCTGCTGAACAACGCCCGCTACACGGTGGTGGGCGTCACCGCGCCCGAGTTTCATGGCGCGGATCGCGGCCTCCTGCCGGAGTTCTGGGCGCCGCTGGCGATGAGCAGTCAGCTCATGCCGGATCTGCCCTCGGACAAGCTCAAGGACAAGCGCGATGCCCAGTGGGTCATGCTTGTCGGCCGGCTGAAAGATGGAGTCTCGCGCGCGCAGGCCACGGCGGCATTAAACGTGATTAAGCGGCGAATTGACGACACGTATCACAAAGGCGAGAAGCGGCCGCCGCTCACGCTGGCTGGCGCTGGAGGACTCCCGGGAGGCCTGGACCAGGGCGCGTTGGGACTCTTCGCCGTGTTCTCGGTAGTGGTGGGCCTGGTTCTTCTGATCGCCTGCGTGAACGTGGCCAGCCTGCTGCTGGCGCGCGCCACCACGCGGAGGCGAGAGATCGGCATTCGCCTGTCGGTCGGCGCAAGCCGCTGGCGGCTGGTGCGGCAACTGCTCACCGAAAGCGTGCTGCTGTCGCTGATCGGCGCGGCACTCGGTTTTGCCATGGCCTGGATGGCCACGTCCGCGATTGCCGGATTCAAGCTGCCGCTGCCTGTTCCCATCGCGTTCGTGTTCCGGCCGGATCTGCGGGTTGTCCTGTTCACCGCCGCGCTGGCGGTGGGGACGGGAATCGTGTTCGGCCTGGTCCCGGCGCTGCGCGCCACGCGTCCGGACCTCACCACCTGGCTGAAGAACGAGACCACGGGGCTCGGTGGCCTGCGCCGTTTCGGTCTGCGCAACGCGCTCGTGCTGGTGCAGGTGTCGCTTTCCCTGGTCCTGCTGGTGTGCGCCGGGCTGTTTCTGCGCAGCCTGCAGAACGCTTCCTCCATTGACCTCGGCATGCGCACCGACGGCGTGATGCTCATGGCCTTCGACCCGAAGCTGAGTCACTACTCGCCGGAGAAGAGCCGCCAGTTTCTCGCGCAGGTCCGCGAGCGCGTTTCCGCCGTGCCGGGAGTGCGATCCGTCAGCTTTGTCGACAGTATTCCGCTCAGCCTCGGCGGGCACAGCTTCGACGTGACGGCGAACGGGAAGGATGGCCAGAAGCGCGCCGAAGCGGAGGTCTACACCGTGGGTGCGCGCTACTTCGAGACCATGGGCGTCCCGGTGTCGCGGGGGCGCGAGTTCGACTCGCATAACGACACCGGCGCCACAGCGATCGTGAACGAGGAAATGGCGCGGCAGTTGTTCCCCGGCCGGAATCCCCTTGGGGAGCAGATCACCGCCGACGATATTGAAGGCAAGAGGCAGTACGAGGTGGTGGGCGTGGTGAAGAACGCGAAATCCAGGACTCTCGGCGAAGGCAGCCAGTCCTGCCTGTACCTGTACCTCGAACCGAAGCCCGAGCAGGCGATGAGCTTCTTCGGCATTTCCGTGATCGCGCGGAGCAGCACGCCTCCGGGACAGCTCGAGCACGCCATGCGCGACCAGCTTCGCGCGCTCGACCCCAATCTGCCGGTGTTCAACATCGAGACCATGAACGAGCACGTGAACAAGTCGATGCTCCTTCCAAAACTGTGCGCCACGTTGCTGGGCGTGTTCGGTCTGGTGGGCGTGGTGCTCGCGACTCTCGGCCTGTATGGCGTGATGAGCTACGCCGCGCGTGCCCGCACGAAAGAGATTGGCATCCGCCTGGCGGTGGGCGCGCAGCCGCGCGGCATCCTGCGCATGGTGGCCGGACAGGGACTGCTGCTGGCGGGGATCGGCGTCGCCGCCGGCCTGGCCATCGCATTCGCCGTAACGCGCTTCACCGCGAGCCTGCTGTACGGCGTGAGCGCCACCGATGCTCTGACTTTCATCGGCGTGCCGCTGCTGATGCTGGCCGTGGCGCTGGTGGCGGTGCTGATTCCGGCGCGTCGCGCGGCCCGGGTGGATCCGCTCGACGCATTGCACTACGAATAGCGCGTTGCCCCCTCGCACACTGGTCCTCGCTAACTCCACGCCCGCGCCCGCCGTCTGTACAATCGAGAACTATGGAAACGAAACGACTCGGAAACAGCGACATGGAGATCACGCGCATCGGCGTCGGTGCGTGGGCCATCGGTGGCGGAGGCTGGAAGTTCGCGTGGGGGCCGCAGGACGATGACGCGTCCATTGCCGCCATCCGCACCGCACTCGACGCCGGTGTGAACTGGATCGACACCGCCGCGGTGTACGGTCTCGGACACTCCGAAGAAGTAGTGGCCCGCGCGCTCGAGGGGGTCGCCCGCAAACCGTACGTATTCACCAAGTGCGAGCGCGTGTGGGATGACCGGGGAGAGATCGGCGGGAACCTGAAGCGCGATTCCATCCGCGGGGAAGTGGAGGCCAGTCTCCGGCGGCTGAAGCTCGACGTCATCGACCTCTACCAGATCCACTGGCCGGAACCGGACGAGGACGTCGAAGAAGGCTGGGAGACGATGGCGCGTCTGAAGGCGGAGGGCAAGGTCCGCTGGATCGGCGTCTCCAACTTCAACGCGGCGCAGATGGAGCGTGCGCGGCGCATCGCGCCCATCACCTCGCTGCAGCCTCCCTACAACATGCTCACGCGTGGGGTGGAGGAATCGATTCTGCCTTTCGCGAAGCAGCACGGCATCGGCGTCATCGTGTATTCGCCGATGAAGTCGGGCCTGCTCACCGGCGCCATGACCCGGGAGCGTGTGCAGGCGATGCCGGAAGACGATTTCCGCCGCCGCGTGGCCGCCTTCAACGAGCCGCTGCTGTCGCGCAATCTCGAGGTCGCCGAATTGCTGAAGAGAATCGGGGCCCGGCACGGCGTGTCCGCGGGCGTCGTTGCCGTGGCGTGGACGCTGCGCAACCCGGCCGTCACGGCGGCCATTGTGGGAATGCGTTCGGCCGATCAGGCGAAGGGCGTTCTCCCCGCCCTCGATTTTCACCTGAGCGACGGCGAGGCGGCCGAAATCGAGAGCTTTCAACAAGACCATGCCTGAACCAGATACCGCTGTCTCCATGCTTCGGCACACCGTGGCGACGCTGTCCTATCGCGCGGCCAAAGTGCTGCGCGACGCGCCCGCGGAATTCGCGCGTTTTCGCGCCGCGGAAACCACCCGCACTCCCGAGCAGATCCTCGCCCACATGGGCGACCTGTTCGATTGGGCGCTCGGGCTTGCCGATGGCCGCCACGTCTGGCGCGACTCGGCTCCGCTCGCCTGGGAGGAAGAGGTCGCGCGCTTCTTTGCCGCGCTCGAGGCCTTCGATAGCCGGCTGGCCTCCGGCGCTGCCCTCGGCAACAGCGCCGGCAGGCTGTTTTCGGGTCCGGTCGCCGACGCGCTGACGCACACCGGCCAGATCGCAATGTTACGGCGCATGTTCGGCTCGCCAGTGCGCGGCGAGAACTACTTCAAGGCCGACATCGCGATCGGAAAAGTGGGGCTCCGTCAGGCCGCTCCGCAGGTGGAGTTCGAGTAACCACTCTCTCACGTTCGTGGCTCGGTACTGAGCCGCGAACGTGAGAGAGCGGTCCGTTTCACTGCTTCGTGTCCAGTGGATGCCGCGTCTTCTCGAAGAACTCGCGCTGCAGGCGCGGGCCCGCCTCGTCCGCCTTCACCGCACGGATCGCCTCGACGATATCGTCGGTCCACGCCTTCGCGTCGAACTCGCCGAGCGCCTTGTATGCCGAGCCGCCGTCGCCGGAGTAATGATCCGGGAACCTCGCATACCACCAGATGCCCGTATAGACGTTCGGCGGGAGTTTGAGACGCTTCTGGTCGGCTCCCGATTCGCTGCCGGCGCGGTCGAGATGAACCAGGTCGGGCCGGGTGATCATCGTGTGCGATGTTTCCGACTGGCCCGCGTGCATGTCCAGCTTGTCGGTCATCGCTGGACGCCCGGCGTGAGGCTCGGGCAGCCCGTACACGTAAACCACATAGTCACGCGGCGAAGCGAGCTGCGATTGCGCGAAGAATGGCAGCATGCTGTTATTGCCACCGTGGCCATTCACGATGAGAATCTTCCGGCACCCGTTGCGAGCCATCTCGTCGACGGTCTCCTGCAGCAGCTCGAGTTGCAGGTGCGCGCTGTAGGCGATGGTGCCGGGCTCCTGCCGTGCCTCGAAGATCTGGCCGAAGTAGTACTCCGGAAACACCACCGCGTACTCCTCGGCGGCGGCGTGCAGAACAGTGTAACGAACGTTGATGAGATCCGTGCCGAGCGGCAGATGCGGCCCGTGCTTCTCCAGAATGCCGAAGGGCAACAGGCAGACGCCTTTCGCCTGATCGATGGCCTTCACGAAGTCGCCGGCGGTGAGCTCCTCCCAGTGGACGGACAACGGTTGCGCGCCGGCCAGAGGCGCACCAAGCAGCGCCGCCGCGCACAGCCACGCGCGGCATGATGAAAAGGTAGGCATGCGTGCATTGTACTCGCACAGGAGGCTCGATGATTCTCGACATCGTTCAGGTTGGTGACGCCGTACTGCGGAGGCGTGCGCGCCCGCTATCGCGCGAGGAGATTGCCAGCCCGGGCATGGCGGAGCTGATCGCGAGCATGCGCGAGACCATGCACGCGGCGCCCGGAGTGGGCCTGGCCGCGCCGCAGGTGGGCGTGCCGCTGCAGCTTGCCGTGATTGAGGATCGGGCCCTGTACCTGGAGAGGCTCTCGCCGGAACAGATTGCCGAGCGCGGTCGCCGGTCCGTGCCATTCCATGTGCTGGTCAATCCCACCTGCACCATTCTGGAGCCGGAGCCGCAGGAGTTCTTCGAAGGCTGTCTGAGTCTGGCCGGCTTCACGGCCATCGTCCCGCGGGCCAGGCGCGTGCGCGTGGAGTGTCTCAACCAGAACGCCGAGCCGGTGACCATCCTCGCCGAGGGTTGGTACGCGCGCATCCTGCAGCACGAGATCGATCACCTCAACGGCATCGTCTACATCGATCGCATGCGCTCGCGTTCGTTCTGCGCGGCGGCGAATTATGAGCGGTTGTGGAAGGACCGCGCGGTGGCCGAATTCTGGCGGGAGACCCCGTTCGAGCCGTAATCAGGAGTGCCGCAGCCGGTACAGGTCGCGCCGCGCCGGACCGAAGCCCGGATCAAGATGGATGGCTGCCTGCAACTCCCGCACCGCGTCGGACTTGCGGCCTTCGTGCTCATACAGCTCGGCCAGCAACCAGCACGCTTCGGCGAGGGGAGGCTCCCGCCCTTCCACTCGCTGGCCAAGATAGCGAAGCAGATACTGTTCCGCGTGCGGGAAATCCTGGCCGCTTTCGAATAGCACGCTGGCGGCGGCGTAGTACGGCGTGAGGTCGTCCGGTGCGGCGCTCTCGGCGCGCGCGAGAGCATCGCTGAGTTGGGCGCCTCGTCTTTGCGCCGCGTAGACGCGCGCCAGAATCTCCCAGCCACCTGCTTTGGAGGGGTCGAGAGCAATGGCCTCCCTGGCGATCTGTTCGGCCTGGGCATATCGCTTCTGCTGCGCGCTGCAACAATAGAAGCGCGCCAGCGCCACGCGCGCTCGATAGAACGACGGGTCCGCCTCGACGGCCTTCCGCAGCGCCGTCTCCACCTCTTTGTCGTTGCCCTCTTCCTGCGCCAGGCGCGCCCGAGCAAGGTAACCCCAGGCGGGCGAGACCTGGCCGATGTGCGCGGCGATCTGCCGGGCATGGTTGCGGTCGCCCCCGGCCATCACGGGCGCTTTCCACGCGTACATCATCTCCACCAGCAGCGTGTCGATGTGATTCGGATCGAGGGCCAGCGCCGCGGCGATCTCCTTCTTCATGCGCCGTACATAAAGGAGGCCCTTGAGCACCGAAGACCGATCCGCCATCAGCCCACAGGCTTCCGCAAGCTGACCGTGAAACGCCGCGCTGTTCGGGTTGAGTTCGACGGCACGCTCGGCCTCCTCGATGGAGCCTTCCAGGTCGCCGAAACTGGATTCGATCTTGGACAGCCAGGCGTGGGCCGGAGCATCGTTCGGATTGGCCTTAAGACGCACCTCCGCCGCCTGCCGGGCCCGTTTCCAATGGCCGGACTCGATCAGCGCGTCGACAGATTCGTTGTTGGGCGCGGGCAGACTGGTTGCGGCTGCATAGAGACACAAAAATCCCGCGGCGGTGCATATTCGGTAAAACCCCACCTATTTCTATTGTAACTGTTTGAAACGCGACGATGGGTTCCTGTGCTACCGGCGGCCGAACTGCAGACGGCGGCCGAGGATGAGCTTCACCAGCAGATGGTCCGTGCCGCCGGTCATGCCCACGCCGACACCGAAGTTGAATTCCCAGTCCGGACTCAGGTTCAGATCGATCGCTGGCAGGATCTGTTGCTGCTGGTCGTGCAGCGGGTCGAAGCCGGTGATGGGACCGAGCGAACCGTAGTACTCGATGCCCGCGTTGACCTTCTTCGTGATGTCGTAGCCAGCTTTGAAATTCGGCGAGAAGACCAGGCCCTGGGAGACTCCGGGACCGTGGAACGACCGGTCGAGTGTCGGGTTGAAGGCCAGGTACCAGCGCCCCACCTGCTTGTCCACGATGGGCCGGATCTCCAGCGTCCACGTATCGGCGGAATAGCTGTGCCGCTGGTATCCCAGTTCCAGCGAGAGACTGACGCCCGCCGGCCAGTGCCACTTTTCGGGCACGCGCACGCGCGGCCGAATGTGGTCGCCCACCCACTGCCATCCTTCCCCGGCCCGATAGCTTGTGAAGACGTAGAAACCGGTCTCGAACCACGGGGTGAAGCCTTGTGTGATCTCGATGGTTTCGTGCAGCGCGTGTTCGGTCGGGAACACGCCGTCGGCCACGTCTTTGGATCCTTCAAAGGTGAAGTTCGAGTGAAGCTCCACCATGGTCTGGCGCGGCGCTATGGTGTCGGAGCCGTACACCTGGACTTCGTAGTTGCCCTGAGCCCGCGCGAGAGGGGCCATGAGAACCATGAGTAACCCGAAGCATGCGGCCGCGCAGCGCATTCTCAAATGATACCGTCGTGCTATGAGACTCTCCTCACTTTCCACTGTTCTGTTCTTGTGTGTCGTGCTGATGCGCTCCGCCGCGGCTCAGCCCGCTACGGCCTTCCAGCGCGAGTATCTGGAAGACTTCGCCAATACCTCGAAGCAACTGGTACAGCTTGCCGAGGCCATGCCCGCCGACAAGTACGGCTGGCGACCGGGCGCGGGTGTGCGCTCGGTGAGTGAAGTGTACGTGCACATTGCGTCGGCCAACTTCCTGCTGCTGGAGATCACCGGCATCCAGCCGCCGGTTGCATATTACACCGCCGTGAATGCCAGTGAGAAGAACCCACTCATGGCGCTGTACCAGCAGAACCTCCGGATGGAGAAGTCGATCACGGCGAAGGATCAGGTGGTGAAGATGCTCCAGGAATCGCTCAATGCCGTGCGCGACCAGTTCTCGAAGCTGAGCGCGGCGGATCTTGACAAGCCCGCTAATTTCTTCGGAGAGCAGACCACCGTCCGGCGCGTCTATCTGCGCATCTTCGCGCACGCGAACGAGCACATGGGCCAGGCGATCGCCTATGCACGCATCAACGGAATCGTGCCGCCGTGGTCGCGTCCGGAAAACGCCGGGAAGTAGCTGGCCCGTCGATCGCTACCAGAAGAAAGCTGCACCGTCCGGCCATGCAGCGCATCTCAACTAATACCGGTACGCCGGGAGCGATTGACGAAGAACAGTTGGCATTGTACCATCATGCAGGAGAATTGTGAGTGCGGATCAACCTAAAGACAACCATCAGAACAATGACGATGAGCGCGATCGCCGTAATCGGGATCTCGCTTCTGGCCGCTACCGCCGCTGTGGCGGGTGAGCAGGATTTCACCGTCGTGAACAGAACCGGTGTGGAGATTCATAAGCTTTTTGTGGCTCCCCACAGCTCCGACGATTGGGGCGACGATATTCTCGGGAAGGACACGATGGCGGATGGAGAGACCCTGGACATCCAGTTCAGCCGCCATGAAACGGCCGCCCACTGGGACCTGAAGATTGAGGACTCGGAAGGCCACAGCGTTGAGTGGGAGAGCCTGAACCTGAAGGAGATTTCCAAAGTTACCCTGCATTACAAAGACGGAAAAGCCTGGGCTGACGTAGAGTAGCTGGCGGGCCTCACGAATGCCCCAGTACCGGATGGGGCCGGTAGGGCTCGGCGAGCGCCTGCAGTTCCCCGGCATCGAGTTTCACACTGAGGGCAGAGACGGCGTCGTCCAGGTGGTGCATGCGGCTTGCGCCCACAATCGGCGCCGTCACGCCGGGCTGATGCAATAGCCAGGCCAGCGCAACCTGTGCATTCGGGATGCCGCGCTTCCTCGCCACCTCGCCGACACGCTCCACCACCGCAAAATCCGACGGCTGATAGTACAGCATCTTCGCGTACTCGTCGGTCTTCGCCCGGACGGTCTCGCCGAAGTCTTCCTTCCGGCGATTCCCCGCCAGGAAGCCGCGCGCCAGCGGGCTCCAGGGGATGATGCCGAGGCCCTCCTCGCGGCACAGCGGAATCATCTCGCGTTCCTCTTCGCGATAGATCAGGTTGTAGTGATTCTGCATGGTCGCAAACCGCGCCAGACCGTGACTGCCGGAAGTGTGCAGCATCTTCGCGAGTTGCCAGGCGAACATCGAGGACGCGCCGATGTACAGGGCCTTCCCGCTGCGCACCACGTCGTCCAGCGCCCGCAGCGTCTCCTCGATCGGCGTGTGGTAGTCGAAGCGGTGAATCTGATAGAGGTCGACGTAGCCGGTCCCCAGGCGCCGCAGGCTGTCGTCAATGGCGTGGTGAATGTGCTTGCGCGAGAGGCCCCCGTGGTTCGGGTCGTCGCTCATCGGGTGGAACACCTTGGTGGCGATCACCACGCGATCGCGCGACGGACCGAAGTCCCGCAACGCGCGGCCCAGCACCTCCTCGCTGGCGCCCATCGAGTACATGTCCGCCGTGTCGAAGAAGTTGATGCCCAGCTCCAGGGCGCGCCGGATGAACGGCCGGCTCTCTTCCTCATCCAGAACCCACTCGCGCCAGCGCTTCGAGCCGTAGGTCATGGTGCCCAGGCAGAGGCGCGAGACCTTGAGCCCGGCCGATCCGAGATTGACGTACTCCATGTCTTTAGTATCCACAGACTAAAGTCTGTGCCACCTTCAGAGGCTTGCCAGTCCCAGGTGGCACAGGCTTCAGCCTGTGGCTCTCAGGTTACTGGCCCGGACAGTCGTCGCCCAGCGCCTTGATGAGACGATAGACGAACTCGACGTGGTCGTAGAAGGCATCGGCGCGGATGCGTTCGTCGCGTCCGTGCGCGCGAATGTCCGCCGGATCCTCGAACACGCCCGTTGCACCCCAGGTGGGAACGCCCGCCGAGCGTATCTGCCGGCCGTCGGTGGCGCCGGTCTCCATCACCGGCAGCACCGGAACTCCCGGCCACATTTCGTTACTGACGCGTTCGATGGTCTTCAGCACCGGACCATCCACGGGAGAAAACGGGCTCGGATGCGCGTGGTCCACCGGGGCGATACGAATGGCCGGGTTCGCGACCACGCTTTGCAGGGTGCGCTGTGCGTACTCCTCCGTGTCGCCGGGCACGAGGCGGCAATTCACCGTAGCCGTGGCACGCTGCGGCAGCGCGTTCTCCGCGTGCCCGGCGTTGAGCATGGTGGGAACGCAGGTGGTGTGCATGAGGGCGTTGTAGTAGGCGTTGGCGGAGACCCGGGCGATCGCCTCCGGCGGCGGAGCGGCGCCGGCCACCGCGCGCAGGTCTTCGGCCATCCGGCCAGTCTCGATGTGCGACAGCCGCTCGAAGTACGACCGCGTGACGTCGTTCAGGTGGAGAGGAAAACTGTAATCCCGCAGATGCCCGAGGCCTTCCGCCAGCTCATAGATGGCGTTCTGTTTCACCGGAAGCGAGCTGTGGCCACCCGGATTGGTGGTTGTGAGCGTGAAGGTCAGGAACGTCTTCTCGGCCGCCTGCACCTCGTACACCAGCCGCTTGCCGTCCTTGAGTACGCCCCCGCCCGAGTCCTCGTTGATGCAGTACTCGGCGTCGATCAGGTCGCGGTGCTGGCTCAGCAGCCAGTCCACGCCGTTGTACGGACCGCCGGTTTCCTCGTCGGCGGTGAGCGCCAGAATCAGGTCGCGCTTCGGGCGGAATCCTTCCTGCTTCAGCCGGATGAAATCGGCCACCAGCGCGGCGTCGCCCTGCTTGTCGTCGGTGGTGCCGCGACCGTAGAACCAGCCGTCCTTCTCGGTAAAGCGGAACGGGTCCACGCTCCAGTCCTCGCGTTTCGCCTCCACCACGTCGAGGTGCGCATTGAAGAGGATGGGCCGGCAGGAGCCGGTACCGTGAAAGCGGACCACCAGATTGCCCTTGCGAGGCGCCGCCGATAGAACGCGAACGTCGTCCTCGGGGAAACCGGCGGTCTGGAACCTGGCGGCCATGGCCTCGGCTGCGCGGGTGTTGTCGCCGGCGGAGTCCGTGGTGTTGATTTCGATCAGCTCGCGAAGCAGGTCATGGGCAAACGCACGCTGGTCCGGGGTGGTGGTTTGGGCCGGGAGCAGGCCGGCCGTTAGCGCGATGACACAGGCGAATCGGTGAAGTGGCATGGAATAAGACATGATACCGTCCCGGACGGGTGCACGCCTGCCGGGTCTGGCGCGTCATAATATAGCAGTGATGGACAAAAGAAAGCGGTGTGCTCGCGCGGGCTTCTCGCTGGTGGAGCTGCTGATCGTCATCGCGATCATCCTGATCATCCTCACCTTCGCGCTGCCGCGGTTCAACGTCGCCCAGATGAACGCGCACGAGGTGGCGGTGATCCAGGCGATCAAGACCCTGCACGGCGCCCAGACCCAATACATGTCGCAATTTGGCAACTACGCGACGACGCTGGCGCAGCTCGGTCCGCCGGCCAGCGGTGGGCCCGGGCCACAGGCGTCGGATCTGATCCCCACGTCGCTCGCGACCGGAGACAAAGACGGCTACCTGTTCACGCTGACGGCGACGCCCACCGGCTACAGCATCAACGCGAATCCGAAGGTGTATAACAGCACCGGCCGCCGCACGTTCTTTTCGGATCAGAACATGACCATTCGCCAGAACTGGGGCCAGGAGCCGGCCACGGCGACGAGTCCGGAACTGAAGTAGGGCGGCCAGCGATCAAACCGGCGCGGTAACCGGGCACACCTCGACGAACCACAAAGTATGGAGATTCAGTTTACAGCTCGGGTGTTCAGAGAGGGACGAACCTACGTAGCGCACGCGCTGGATTTGGATGTCTCCTCCTGCGGCGGCAGCGAAGCCAAAGCCGTGAAGAATCTCAAGGAAGCCGTGCGCCTGTTTCTGGAAGAGGCAGAGAGGATGGGCACACTGGAGCAGATCCTCGAAGAGGCCGGCTACAGCAGGAGCAAGCAGAAACTCGCGCCGAAGTTCGTCAGCCTCCAGCGCATGTCTCTCCCGCTTCCGATGACCCATGCCAAAACTTAGCCCGGTCTCTTATAAGCGGCTGGCGGCCGTGTTCGAGGCTGAGGGCTTTGTCTGTGTCCGCACCGAGGGCGACCACAGGCCGGGCCAAAGGGCGCATCTGCTGTTGAGTGCGGTGATCGGTCCGACCGCGCTTCACGCCAGCCGTTCTGGTGCCGTCCCAAACGTTTTGACTAGAGAGGAAACCAATTGTTTATCGGCGGTTCTCCAAATTTCCTCTGATCGTTTGTGTGATTTCGCGGAAGGGTGCGTCTGCTCCTCAATCCATCGAACTGACAGGACTCGATCCTTTGGTGGCACGACGCGATTTGGTGATCCGAAATCGAGACGCTGTGTTCCGCGTACCCAACCACGAGGAGTCAGATGCCATTCGGTGGTCTCATAGCTCATGGACATGCGCTCATCCCTCCCGCGCTATTGGTCCGGCAGATTCTGGACGCCTGCTTCGTGAGCTTGACGGCTCAATTCCCGAGCCCGAGCCGGATCGACCTTGTAAATCTTATCCAGCGCTTCTTGTGCACTTGACGGCAGGTCTGACGTTTCTTTGATGAAATCAAGATGAGAGCCTGTGGAGATCGGGGCTCTGGGAGAGGAATCGAGGTTTCCGCTCGGGACGTAGAGGTCGGAGTCCAGAGAGTACGCGTTTATAAATCCCTCATCTGCGTGTTTCTGGAGCACGGCGGCAAGCTTTCTGTGGAGTTGCGCGGACGCATTACGCTCGCTCGGCTTCATCTTCGAAAAGATGGCTTCCATGACTTGGGCATCTGTGATAAACATCGCGGAGAGTTGCCGCCATGCCTTTGCCGTCGAAAGGTCGCCCCAACCGAGCGCCTCAAGCTTGGCAACCTGCTTGTTTGCAGTGTCGGACAGTCCTCTTAAATCTCCTGCCTCCTTCTTATAATCCACAGCAGAGATCCGGATCTTGCCTTCCAAAAGATCGGCGTAGTGGTTTATGCCTGGCAATATGGCTTTTGCCGCCTCTTTCGAAGACTGTTGTTCAATCTTGTTCTTCCTATCCACTTCGGCGCTGATTCTGTCTTTCTTAATGCTGTTGGAAATCGAATTCACAATGCCCACTACTAAGAAGATGGCTAGAATCGCCCCGGCAAAGATGAGGCACCCCCGTTTCGCAATCTTCTCTGACTGGATCTGCTCAGGCGTCTTGGGTACTGAAAATATCGGTTGGTCTTTCCGGCAGTGCCCGCATACAAGAGTATCTACCGGAATGTCGAATTTGCAGAACGGGCACGTCTTCATCATGGTCGGGCCGTGGAATGGCATAGCACCCTTATCCGAAGACGCGACACCGCGGGCACATACATGCCGGAGCATGCTTGTCCCGAAATTGGCCGCAACGTTCGCACCGGCAGCCCCGATGTTGCCCTCCTGTACGTCCACAGTCTGGGCATAGGCAGTCTGCCGCGTGCCCGCCACGCCAATGGCACCTCGGACACTCGCACTCAGACGTGTGATTACCACCAGACTTGTACTCCATCAGGCCTCCCTGACCTTCATTATTGGATTGTTCGTACACCGAAGTCCACTAATCGCCCCACGTTTCAAAACAGGTAAGTTCCGGGACGCCAAACGCGTGAACCGCACGCCTGTGGAGAAACTGTTTTGACGCGCTACGCTTACGGAAGTACGCTTAACGTATCGTAACAGACGTCATTTGCTATTAGTTACTCTCCGTCGCAAACGTCGGCATTCGAAGCCGCGGACCGCTCCCTTACCGTCGCGGCTCAGTGTGAACACGGTGAAATATCAACGACGGCAACGGCGCCACGCGCGTGAGCTGAGGAGAGGCGGCCCTTTCACCATGCGGCCGATCAGACCGGCGCGGAAACGGGGCGCACTTCGACGTGGCGGAATACCTCGCGGGTCTGCTCCAGCGTGGCGATGGCAACCCCAGGCAGACTAGCTGAAGCAGTCCCGGCGGCCACGGACCAGCGCAGACACTCCGTGAAGTCCTTCCCGTTCGTGTCCGCCCAGACGAAGGCCGCCGCGGAGGCATCGCCCGCGCCAATCGGACACAGCGCGTCAATCCGGGGCGGCACCGCCTCTATGATCTGCTCGCCTTTGGTGGCCACCACGCCGCGGCTGCCGAGCGAGAGCATCACGGACTCGGCTCCCAGCGCCTTGATGCGCGTCACCGCCTCGCGGAAGTGCGCGCGCGTGATGAGGGCGCGATTGAGCAGCCGTTCGGCCTCCTGCTGATTGGGCTTCACCATGGTGGGCCCGGCTTCGATGCCGTGCAGCAGAGCGTCACCATCGGTATCCAGCAACGTCTTCACGTTTTGTGCGCGGGCCATCTCGATCAGCCGGCAGTAAAACTCCGGGTCCACGCCCGGCGGGACGCTGCCACAGATCATGAGCCACTGTGCCTGGCAGAGCCGGGCCGCCACCGCGCGCTCCAGCTCCTGGATCTCTTCCGCGCTGACGGCGGGCCCCCGCTCATTCAGCTTCACGGTGAGGCCCTGCTGGTCGGAAATGGTCAGATTGCTGCGGATTTCGTGGCTGATGCGGACCACCTCCGTGGGGAATCCAGCCGTGGAAAGCAGTTCCTCCAGACGCTCGCCGCCGGGCCCGCCGGACACCAGAATGGCCAGCGTTTCGGCTCCGAACGAATGCAGCACGCGTGAGGCATTGATGCCGCGGCCGCCGGCCGATTCCGTGGTGGACAGGATGTAGGCACGGTCTTCGAACACCAGCCGATCCACGGTTACAGTCTTGTCAATAGCAGGATTTGCGGTAAGAGTGACGATCAAACCTCAATGTTACCCTGAATGTTGGAAGGGCACTCCAACTACCGCGCGTGGATTGCACTCGGCGCGGTGTGCCTGTTCTGGGGCACCACGTATCTGGGGATTCGCATGGCCCTGGAGTGCTTCCCCCCGGCCACGCTGCTGTCCATTCGCTACACGCTGTCGGGCGCCATTCTGCTGATCGCCGCGCGGGCGTCGCGGGCCCGCATCCCATCCGGACGCGAGCTGTTGTTCACGGCTTTGTACGGCGTGGTTGTGCTGGTGATTGGCAACGGCGCGCTGGTTTTCGCGGAGGAGTGGGTCCCCAGCGGCATGGCCAGCGTCTTCATTACCACCTCGCCGTTCTGGATGACCGGCGTGGAGGCAGCGCTGCCGGGGGGCGAGCGACTTCACCTGCCCGCGATCATCGGCATGCTGGTGGGCCTTGCGGGAACCGTTGTGCTGGTGTCGCGGGATGCCTTCGGACAGGGCGCGCACGGTGGGTTGCTGAGCGGCTTTCTGCTGCTGCAGCTCGGCTGCTGCGGATGGGCGGTGGGTTCGGTGTTGCAGCGGCGCTATGTCACGGCCGCGCATCCGGTGGTGAGCGGCGCGGTGCAGCAACTGGCTACGGGGTTGGTGGCCGCGGTGCCCGCGTTCTTCATCAGTCCGCACGTGCCCCATTTCACGGTGCGCGGCGTCATGGCGCTGGGATGGCTGGTGGTTTTCGGCTCAATTGTCGGCTATAGCGCGTTCATTTATGTAATGGATAAGCTGCCCGTGTCCGTCGTGAGTATTTATAACTACGTAAATCCGGTGGTGGCGGTGATTCTTGGGTGGCTGTTCTACCGCGAACGGTTCGGCGCGCGCGAGGCCCTGGGCATGGCCATCATCTTTGTGGGAGTGGCCGTGGTGAAGCGCTTCAGCTCGACGACGCGATCAAGGCCGGTGCTGGTGGGCACCCCGGCCTCCGAGTAGAATTGCGAGGCAGGAGGACATCCTGTGCGGCGGTTGATTACAGTTCTCAGATCACAGTGTGCGCGTCACCTTACTCAATGTCCGCGGGCGGTCCGGATCGAGGCCCTTGATGCCGGCCAGGCACGCGACGAACAACTGCGCCGGGATGATGTACGGGATGGGCGTGTACAGCTCCGCCAGCTTCGCCGGAATCACGATGGCGTTACCGCGCGTGGACGCTTCGGGGTTGCCGCGATCGGTGATGATGAGCGTGTCGGCCTTGAGCTGATCGAGCTTGGCCAGCATCTCGCGCTGCCCTGCCCAGGTGACGCCCGGCGGCGCGAACAGGAACGCGGGGAAGGACCTCTCCACCATGGCGATGGGGCCATGCAGCAGGTCCGCGCCGGAGAAACGCTCGGCCACTACGTAGCAGGTCTCCATCAGCTTCAGCGCGAATTCGAAAGCGTTCGAGTAGTTGAGGCCGCGCGCCACCACCAGAGCGCGCTCCATGAAACGGTAGCGTTCCGCGCGGCGGACGATCGCGTTTTGCAGCCTGAGGGCCACGGACGCGGATTCGGCCACGCGCTCCAGATCGTCCAGCGGAAACGGGGCGCCCAGAGCCCACGCAATCAGGTAGAAGATGAGCAACTGGCCGGTGTACGTCTTGGTGGCGGCGACGCTCTTCTCCTTTCCGGCGCGCACCAGGAAGGTCTGGTGGGGGATGCGGGCCAGCGCGCTGGCGGCCTCGTTGGTGATGCCGATGGTGAAAGCGCCCGCTTCGCGCGCCCGTTCGAGGACGAGGTTCGTGTCGGTGGATTCGCCGGATTGCGAGATGCCCACCACCATCGCGTTGCCCAGCGATAGCGACGCGCCGTACAGCGTGCAGACCGAGGGAGCGGCCAGGGACACGGGAATACCGGTGGCGATCTCGATGAGATAACGGCCGAACTGGGCGGCGTTGTCGGAGGTGCCGCGGGCGGCCAGCACCACCAGTTGCGGGCGCTTTGCCTGGCATCGGCGGCGCAGCTCCCGGGCTTGTGGCAGCGCGCTCTTGAGGGTCCGTTCCAGGGCCACCGGCTGCTGCCGGATTTCCTCGAGCATCTTGGACATGCTTGTGTCCATCCTTGTTCGCAGGGTATCAGCTATGCTGATGCTGAGCGAGCATGACGGACGTCCTCACGCCGGAACAGCGCCACAGGAACATGTCGGCCATCCGAGGCGCCGACACCAGGCCGGAGAGAATTGTTCGCTCGCTCGCGCACCGGATGGGGTATCGCTTCCGGCTGCATCGCCGGGAACTGCCAGGCAAGCCGGACCTGGTGTTTCCAGCGCGCCGCAAGGTGGTTTTGGTGCACGGCTGCTTCTGGCACGTGCACGATTGCCCGTACGGACGCGTGAAGCCCGTCACCAACGCGGGCTTCTGGGCGAACAAGCGGGGCGAGAACGCGGCGCGCGACCGGCGCAATCTGGCCGCGCTGGAGGCGGCTGGCTGGAGCGTGCTGGTGATCTGGGAGTGCGAGACGCGCAGCCCGGAGCCGCTGGGCCGGAAGCTGCGGGAGTTTCTGGGTGGATCGGGCGCGCGGGCGCAGGCGGCCAGCCGGTAGCCGCATCTGACTTATCCCATTACCGCCACGACCTCGTTGACCGAGCCGGCGGGTTGCGGCGGGATGGGGCCTTGCACCAGGCGGCCGTTCAACGTGACCGATTGGACGCCCTTCCGGACGCCGTTGGGGTTTCTCACCGCGATATGGAACGTGGCGCCGCGCCATTGGCGGGTGACTTTGAATTTCGTCCAGCCGGCGGGGATGCAGGGGTCGACAATCAGGCCGTCGAAGGTCAACCGGATGCCGAGAATCCAGCGCGTGGCGGCGGTGTAGTTCCAGCCGGCGCTGCCGGTGAGCCACGGATGGCGCGCGCGGCCGAAGGCGGTGTGATCGCGGCCCATGACGAACTGGCAATAGGAATACGGCTCGGCTTCGCGAATCTCGATGGCGTCGTTCTGGTTCGAGGGGAGCAGGGCGTCGTAGAACTTCATGGCGCGGTCGCCGCGGCCGAGTTTGCACTCGGCGATCACCGCCCAGGGATTCGGGTGGCTGAAGATGGCCGCGTTTTCCTTGATGCCCTTGTAGACGCGCGTGACGAAGCCGATGTCGTCATCGGGCTTTGAGAACGCCGGCCACAACAGATGGAGGCCGTACTTCGAATAGAGGTGCCGGTCCACGGCGTCCATGCACGAGCGGCCACGCTCCGGCGACGCCGCATCGGATACCACCGCCCAGGTGTTGCTCTCGATGAAGACCTTTCCTTCCTCGCTGGCGCGCGTGCCGATGCGAACGCCCTTCGCGGTGATGCCGCGAATGTACCACTCGCCGTCCCAGAGTTCCGTTTCGCAGGCCGCGCGCACCTTGTCCGCCAGCGCGCCATAGTGCTGCGCGTCCTCCCTGCGGCTCAGATATTCGGCCGCTTCGACGAAGGCGCGCAGCGCCCAGTGGTGCAGGAACGAAACCATGGCGCTCTCGCCGCCGCCCAGATTAAGACAGTCGTTCCAGTCGGCGCGGAGGCCCTTGCAGATGCCGGTGCGGCCGATCTGTTCGGCGGAGAAATCGAGCGCGCGCTTGAGGTGCTCGTAGACGGTGGCCTGGCCTTGGTCGGCGAATGGCACCACCTGGTCGAACAGCGCGACTTCACCTGTCTCCTTAACGTACTCGGAGATGGAGACCACCAGCCACAGCGCGTCATCCGAGCACACGTCATCGAGGCCGTGAATGATGCTCTTCCGGTCGGGCGTGGGCGTCACCGTGGGCGACTTGAACTTCGGCGCGTTCTGCTTCGCCGGGTCGAACCAATCCGGATCGAACAGGTGCAGTCCGTAACCCTGACTTACCTGGCCCCGGAGTAACTCGATGATGCGCTGCCGGCACTTACTCGGGTTGGTGTGCACCACGCTCATCACGTCCTGCGACGTATCGCGGTACCCGAGGCCGGTTCGCCCACCCACCTCGATGAACGACGCGAAACGCGACCAGACCACGCAGGTCTCCGCCTGGTAGAGCGTCCATGTATTCACCATGGTGTCGAGCCCCGGGTGGGGCGTAGCGCACTGGAACACCGCGGTCTTCCGTTCCCAGTACGACCGCAGTTCCGCGAACGCCTGGTCAACGGCGCCGGGCGCGGAGTACTTACTGCGAGTCTCCTGGCCTTTGGCGCGCGGGCCGACGCCCAGCATGAACAGCACGCCCACTTCCGCACCGGGCTCGATGGTCACGCGCTTGTGCAATGCGCCGCAGTGATTGCCGCCCAGTTCCGAGCTGCCGTTGCAGTGGCCCTGCTCTACCGCCAGGGGGTTCGTCTCCGTGCGGTAGTTGCCCAGGAACTTGTCGCGCACGCAATCGAAACCGTCGGGATCGACGCTGGCAGTGAAGTAATGGAACGTCCATGGTTCATAGAAGAAGTCGTACTCGATGACGCCGTCTTTGTAACTCGACCCGGCGGCGTACAGGCTCATCTGGAAGTTCTGGTTGTCGATCTCGATGTGATGGAACGAGAACTCTACGTAGGAGAAGATTCCCAATGTGCGTCTCGTCGCGCCGTTGTTGCGAATGCGCACGTTCCACAGTTCCACGTCGTCGTCCAACGGAATGAACATGGTCTGCTCGGCGTGGAGCTGCCGATAGTCGCAAGAAAACTTCGAATAAGATAAGCCGTGCCGGCACTCATACGCGGCCTTCGCCAGATCCTTGCCCACGGGCTGCCAGGTGATGGACCAATACTCACCCGTGTCCTCGTCGCGCAGATAGACGTAGCGGCCAGGCCGGTCGAGCGGCACGCCGTTGGGACGGAAGCGCGTGACCCGCTGATGCTCGGCGTGGCGGAAAAACGAGTAGCCACCGGCGTTGTGCGAGATCACGGTACAGAGATCCTTCACGCCAAGATAGTTAGTCCAGGATACAGGCACGTCCGGACGTTCGATGACATACTCCCGGTTGTCGTTGTCGAAATAGCCGTAGCGCATAAGTCAACTCAGGCAGTTACGAACTGGCGCAGCCACGCGATCAGTTCGCGACCCTTCTCCATGGAATCCGCCTCCACCGCGAGGCGCAGAATCGGTTCGGTGCCGGAGAAGCGCAGCAGCGCCCAGTTGTCGTTCTCCAGCAGAATCTTCGTGCCGTCAAGATGCGACACGCCGATCACAGGGTACGGGCTGATGTGACTGGTGGGCGCTTCCTTCATGCGCCGCGGCACGGCCACGCGCATTTCGGGCGTTGCCGGGATGCCCTCCTCCAGATCGTAAAGACGGCCGGTGAGCGCATACACGCGTTCCAGCAGTTGCGAGATTCGCTGACCGGTGCGCGCCAGCATCTCCACCACCAGCGCCGAGGCGAAGATGCCGTCCTTGCCGAGGATGTGCCCGCGGATGGTCAGCCCACCGGACGATTCGCCGCCCAGCAGCGCGTTGTGCTCCAGCATGCCGGAGACGATGTGCTTGAACCCCACCGGTGTTTCGTAACACTCTTCCCCCAGACGATGCGCCAGGCGGTCGAGTAAGTGGCTGGTGGCGAGATTCCGCACCACGCCGCCGCGCTCTCCGCGCACCTCGTGCAGATACCAGTAGAGCAGCAGCAGAATGTCGTTGATGGAGATGTACTCGCCGCGCTCGTCGACGATGGCTATGCGGTCGGCGTCGCCGTCCATGGCCAGGCCGACGTCATACTTGTATTGCTGCATCTGCGAACTCAACGTGCGCAGGGCTTCCAGATTCGGGGCGGGCGAGCGGCCGCCGAACAGCGGATTGTGGCGGTCGTGAATGAAGGTCACGCGGCAGCGCGCTTCTGTCAGCACCGTGCCGAGCGTGAGCTGTCCCACGCCGTACATCGGATCCACAATGATCCGGAGAGCGGCTTTGCGAATCGCCTCCAGATCGATGAGCTTCTCGACTGCGTCCACGTACTCGTTGGTGAAGTCGCCATGTTCGACGATGCCGGCTTCCAGGGCGATGTCCAACTCCAGCTTGATCACGTCGTCCGGCGTCAGCGCGTTCGTCTCCGCCTCGATCTGCCTCGTCTCGTGATCCAGCAGCAGCGAGCCGTCGCCGTGAAACACCTTGAGCCCGTTCCACTCCGGCGGGTTGTGGCTGGCGGTGAACGCGAGGCCGTACGCCGATCCTTTCACGGCTGTCGCGTAGGTGATGAGCGGCGTCGGCGCGTCTTCCGTGAGAAGAATGCTGGGGATGTTGTTTCCGGCGAACACCTCGACGGCGGCCTCGGCGGCCTGCTTCGAAAGAAAGCGGCGGTCGTAGCCGACGATGACGCCGCGCCGCTCCTGCCCCTGACGCGTGATCTCATTGGCCAGCGCCTGGGTGAGCCGGCGAACGTTGTGCAGCGTGAAACCCTCGCCAATGAGGGCTCTCCAGCCGCCCGTGCCGAAGGTGACCACATTGCGCTCCTCCTGACGGCGCGGTCGAAAGAGCCGCTTTTGCAGGATGAGACCGGCGTGCTCCAGATCCGCGGGCGTGTTGATTCCCTGCACTTCGTCCTGGTCGTAAATCCGATAGCTCTCCACGCGCAGGCCGGAGCGGATCAGCTCATGAACGCAGTCGGTGAGGCGATACTCGCCGTCGAGCGGCGATGGCGAAAGCTTCCGCAATGCGGAGAAGATAACCCGCGCGTCCACCACGTATGCGCCCACGTTCAGTTCGCGGATCTCGCGCACTTCGGGCGTTGCGGCGGCCTGCTCGATGATGTCGATGATCTGACCGCTGGCGTCGCGAATGATGCGGCCGTACGGCAGCGGGCGATCCACGACGGCCGTGAGCAGTGTCATTTGTGCCTGGCGCAGACGATGACGATTCAGCAGCCCGCGGATGGAGGCCGGGCGAAACAGCGGTGTGTCGCCGTAGAGGATCAGCACGTTGCCGCTGAAGTCGCCGAGAGATTCGGCGGCCTGCAGGACCGCGTGGCCGGTACCGAGCGCCTCGCTTTGAGACACGTAGTGAAACTTTGTTCCGAGCAGCCCGTCGTGGAAGTCACTGCGCGTCCAATTCGGGGACGGGCAACGAGATTCCGGGGACACGCCGAGGGGAATTGGGGGACACTCCACCTGAGAGTAGGTTGAACCGGTTCGGACACCAGTTGGAGTGTCCCCAATTCCCCTCTGGAATTCGTCGCCCATCTCCGAATTGGCCCAACGGCCACTTTCGCCACGGGCTGCCAGATGCGCCTTCACGTCGTCCTGCCGATATCCGACGACAACGTGGATGTCTTCCGGCTGGACCACCTGCAGTGCGTTCTCGACGACGCATTCGAGGATGCTGCGGTCACCGAGAGTCTGCAACACCAGAGGGTGGCCGTCGGCGGTAATGGCTTCCCGCCCCGCCGCCAGAATGATTGCTTTCAAAGGTACCGTCATAAATAGTTGCCCCACTTAGCAGCGGAGCCGCAACCCATTGGCAGGCGGGTCGGGGACCCGCCGCAGGCTGAGAGCCTGCCCCACATCGAATCGTCGCGGAAGTGGATAACGCAGTACATGAGTCTACGCAGTCACCTGTTCCACGGGCTCTGCCACGGGCGCCTCGGCGCCGCCGCGAATAGGAATGAAGCGCGCCATCAGCAACGAGGGGCTGGCCGAAATCAGCGCCCACAGGAAGAAGTTGCGGTACCCGATGCGCATCTGGATCAGCCCGCTGACGGCGCCGGGCACGATGAGCCCGAGGTTCATCAGCGAATTCGCGAACGCATAGTGGGCGGTCTGATAACGGCCCGGCGCGATCTCCTGCATCATCAGCAGAATCACTCCGACGAAGCCGAACCCGTAGCCGAACATCTCCACGCTCATCGCCACCGTGATCAGCACCGGGTTGGCGGGAAGCACCGCGCTCAGGTAGAGATAGGCGAGCATGGGCAGGTTCAGAATGCAGATGAGCGGGAGCAGCGCGCGCTTCAATCCCAGCCACGAAGCGAAATAGCCTCCGCACACGCTTCCCAGAATGAAGGCCGCGCTCCCGAACGTTCCGTAGATGGTGCCGAACTGCTGCATGGTGAGGCCGAGACCGCCTTTGAGCCGTTCCGCCTGCAGGAACAGCGGTCCGATTTTGGCCACTTGTCCCTCGCCGGCGCGGTAGAGAAAGATGAAGACGAGCAGCAGGAGGATGCGGCGCTTGCGGAAGAAGCTCACCACCACGTCTTTGAAGGTGGCGGCCATCGCGCGGAAACTTCCGGCATGCCGGTTGTCCCCGCCGGGCGGCAGCATGCGCGCGTGATAGAGGCCCAGAGCCACCAGCAGCATGCCCAGACCCGCGAAGATGGCCATCCACGCGTGGACCATCGGCATGGACACGTGCGCGCGCAGGAACTTCTCCTGGAGCGCGCCGGCCAGGAAGATTAATCCACCGAGCGAGAACACGCGCGCCACGTTATAGAAGCCGCCCTGCCATCCCGCGTACGCGGCCTGTTCCCGCGGGGAGAGACTGGCGATGTAGAGGCCGTCCGCGGCGATGTCGTGCGTGGATGAGCAGAAGGCAACGAGGAAGAAAATGGCGATGGAGTATCGAAAATAGCCTTCCAGGGGAAGACACAGCGCCAGTAGAACCAGACTGACGCCGCCCGCGAACTGAAACAGCACCACGAAAAACTTCTTCGTTCGGGACATCTCCAGCAGGGGGCTCCACAACGGTTTGAGCGTCCACAGCCAGCCCAGCAGACTGATCACCAGCGTGTTCACGGCATTGCTCACGCCCATGCGCTGATAGAACGTGAGCGCCATGAGATTCACGGCGTAGAACGGCAACCCTTCGGCGAAGTAGAGGGTGGCCACCCACGATGCGGGATGTCTGCGAGCGGGCTGCATTCAGGCCTTCCACCTCCCGAGGCGGCCGGCGACATCGGCACGAAATTCGTCGATGAAGCGGAGCACGTAATCGGCGGGCGAGAGAGTCAGGTCGGTGACCAGCGGCGTCAGGTCCATGGCGAACGTCAGCGCGGATTCGATGTCGGTGGCGTGCGAGCTGGCATACGTGGCGTTGGCCAGCCGGCGTCCCGCCGTTGCCAGGTCATAGCGCTTACCGCCGCTGACCTGAGAATCGAAGACACCCACCAGCGCGGCCGCGATGTTCGAGCGTTCAAAGACGGGCAGCGCATGCTTGTGCGCATCGGGCAGCCAATCCAGATCCCGCCACACCTCGCAGCCATAGACTTTCTTCGGCCTATGCGCGTAAGGCAGCGAGCGCAGGGCGGCGATGCAATGCATAGCCACGCCGATGTGCGTGTCATGCTTGTCGGCAAGGTTGTGCAGGTAGACGACCTCGGGGTGGCACGCGGCGAAGATGGCGAGCAGCTCGTCGTGCACTTGCGCGTCCGCCGGATCCTTCAACGCGGCGCTCGGATAGCCGAGTTGGAGCTGGCAGGAATACTCGCCGACAAAAGCCGCCTTGCGCTGCTCCTGAGCACGGATCTTCTGCATCTCCGCGTCGCTGTAGCCGGAGTAAATGCCGGCGCGCGGGCTGCCTGCGCCGTTGGTGACCACCACGCCGGTGAACCACCGGTCAGTGCGGCCGAAGCACTCGGCCACGCCGTGATACGCCATGATCTCGATGTCGTCCTGATGGGCGCTCACGCTCATGTGCGTGGTGCGCTGGAGCGCCGCGTCGAGGGCAGCGCCGTCGGGTACGAAGATATCTGAATTTGGATTTTGCAGTTTCATAGGATCACTGTAATGGACACGCGGCGGCAGCCGCGTACTCGCGCGGCACCGCAGGAGCACGGCTGTCACCGCGTCCGGAGTTTCTACATTTCTCCACAGGCTGAAGCCTGTGCCACCACGTGCTGACGAGCTTCTGACGAAAGGTGGGACAGACTTCGGTCAGTGTCGCGCGGCTGTCGCCGCGGGTTCCTGTCATCACTGTTCCTCCACCGCGGGAAGAGTTGCCGCCGCGGCCGCCTGCCCGTGCCGTTTGTCCTGCTCGCCGGGCAGGTGCAGGAGGATGGCCGCGTGTTCGGGGAAATCGGTTTCCAGAACGCGCCGCGCCTCGGTGAGGATGATGTCGCCGCCCTCGCCCGAAGTGACGCGCCCCATTACCAGCACGTGCCGCAGCTCGTAGAAGTCCGCATAGTGCGCGATGGCGTAGCCGAAGTACGTGCCGATGGTTTCGAAGATCCGCCGTGCGCGCTCGTCACCGGCGGCCATCAGCTCCTGGGTGCGCAGCAGGCGTTGGGCGAAGGGCATTTCAGTGGGGACCTCGATGCCCGCCGCCGGCAATAACCGCGCCACCGCCTGTTGCGAGAAATACTGCGCGCCAACGCCGTCGTCTCCCGACCACTCGTCGCGCGGGACATGGTTCTGTAAGAGAGGTTCACGATAGTCGATGGGGGCGAAGGCGAGCTCGTTCAGCCAGTCCGTTATGAAGCCCTCCGGCGTCACGTAGCCGGCGGCCTGGCTGGTGCCCATAGAAACCCCGAGAACGGCATTATCGCGGAGCGACATCGACGCCCCCAGCGCCGCCACTTCACCGTCGTTCACCACCAGAAAAGGAATGTTGTTCCAGCGTTCGCGCAGGCGGTGGAAGATGGGCCGGACCTCGGATTCGAACTGCTCCGGTGAGACACCGCGGAAGATGGAGGCAACGCGCGGTTCGTTGTCAATGTACACGCCGGCGGCGCTTCCGCCGATGGCATCCACTCGCGGAAGGTGAGCGGCCGCGCGGCGAAGCGAGTCGTCAATGCCTTCGAAGTGATAGCGGGGGTCGGTTTGATAGTAGGGGTCCCAGACCACTTCTTCGCTGAAGACGACGTTGCCGTCGATCATGGCCGCGCACTTGCGATCGCTGCCGCCGAGATCGAAGCCGATGCGGCAACCGTTCAGGTGGCGGCCGAGAGGCGCGCCCTGTTCCACAGGCTGCGGAGCATCCTCGACGGCGCACGATTCGATTGTGAATGGCGCCTTGTAGACGCGGTCGCCCATGAACTGATAATCGAACGCGCGCGCGCCCGTGGGCGAATACACGCCGCGAAGAAACTCGGCGATGCGCGGGTTGCCGGCCACAGTGATCTTGTGCCCGCCCTTCTGCCAAAGCAGGAACTTGAGGGCGCGCTCCACGTAGCGATGATTCAGGCCGACGCAATCGCCAGTGTGCGGCAGGATCTCGATGTCGAACACAGAGATTGCACCAGCCTCGCGCTCCAGAGCGATGATGAGGGGCTCACCACCGCTCTGTCGCACGCGCCGCCGGTAGGTGCGATTCCACACTGCGGCGGGAACGAAATCGGGATCGAGGATGGGCGTGCAGTGTGTCATGGTCTTAGGGATTTTTGCGCCGGCTGAAAGCCGGCGGCAGCCTGAAAGGCTGCCCCACAAAGCGGCGGAGCCCCACCTCGGAGCCTGGAATCGTCGCGGGCTGCGAAGACTCTCGGGTGCAGTAGTACAAGGCGGCCTGAGAGCTTGCCCAACTCTGAATGGTCTCTATTCTGCAAGGCTGCTCCATCCGCGCCGGGACAAATCGAAATAGATGAGCGCCCCGGCGGCGGCGCCAATGGCCAGCAGCCCCGTGCCCGCCGCGTATTCCATCAGCACCAGCTTGCCCACGCCAAACAGGAACCCGTAGATGAGGACGAGGCCGGCGATCCAGTCCAGCAGGTTATGCCAGCCGTCGCGGGAGGGCCGCACGTCCGGCGCAAGCTTCGCGACGGGTCCCCAGCCGGCCAGCGAAGGTCTGGTGCGGCGATAGAAGCTGATCAGAACTTCCTTCGGCTCGGGTCCGGTGACCAGCGTCACCGCGACCCAGACCAGCGTGGTGATGCCCACGGTGATGATCATCAGCCAGGCGAAGTCGCGCGGGCGGGCGTTGTCCAGATGCCACACCGTCTGCAACGAAACGGAGACGGCGAGCGCGGCGATCATCGACGAGATCTCGCTCCAGGCGTTAATGCGCCACCAGTACCAGCGCAGCAGCAGAACGAGTCCGGTCCCGGCGCCCGTGGCCAGCAGAAGCTTCCACATGCCGGCGATCGAGTCCAGGTAGAACGTGATGATGGCCGAGATGATGGTCAGCAGGATGGTGGCAAGCTGCGAGATGCCGACGTAGTGCTTGTCGGACGCATCCGTGCGAATGAAGCGCTTGTAGAAATCGTTCACCAGGTAGCTGGCGCCCCAGTTCAACTGCGTCGCAATGGTGGACATGAAAGCGGCCATGAACGCCGCCACCATCAGGCCGCGCAACGATGCTGGCAGGCACTGGATCATCACCCGTATGTAGCCGGTCTCGGGATCCTTGAGGCCTGGAAACAGCACCAGAGAGGCCAACGCAACCAGAATCCACGGCCAGGGACGCAGGCCGTAGTGCGCGATGTTGAACCAGAGCGTGGAGAGCAACGAATGGCGCTCGTCTTTGGCCGAGAACATGCGTTGCGCCACGTAACCGCCTCCGCCCGGCTCGGCGCCCGGATACCAGGTGGCCCACCAGCTCATGCCGATGTAAACCAGAAACGTGATGAGCGGCATCCACGTGGAATCGGTATCGGGGATGAAGGAGAGCACCGAGCCGTGTCCGCCGGCCAGCGCGCGGGCGTGATCCACCAGCGCGAGTTTCGCCTTGAGCGCGCCCATGCCGCCAACGGCCTCCACCGCGAAGACGGCCAGCACGATGATCATGCCCATCTTCACCACGAACTGGAACAGGTCTGTGACCAGCACGCCCCAGAGGCCGGACAGCGTGGAGATCAGGGAGGTGAGCGCGATGATCCCGATCACTAACAGCAGCGCCTGCAGTTTGCCGACGCCCAGGATCAGCATCAGGATCTTCACCATTGCCAGGTTCACCCAGCCGAGGATGATGCAGTTGATGGGGATGCCCAGATAGAGCGCGCGAAATCCGCGCAGGAACGCCGCGGCCTTGCCGCTGTAACGGATCTCGGCGAACTCGATGTCGGTCATCACGCCGGAGCGCCGCCACAGGCGCGCGTAGAAGAACACGGTCATCATGCCGCTGGCCACCATGTTCCACCACAGCCAGTTGCCGGCGATGCCGCCCACCGCCACCATGCCGGTGACGGCCAGAGGCGTGTCCGCGCCAAACGTGGTGGCCACCATGGAAGTGCCCGCCAGCCACCATGGGACATTTCTTCCCGAGAGGAAGAACTCAGAGAGGTTCTTGCCCGCGCGAGCGCGGTAATAAAGCCCGATGGCGATGTTGAACAGGAAGTACAGCCCAACAACGGCCCAGTCCGTGAAGGTCAGTTGCATGGATTTCGCCTTGCAGCGATGGTACCTGACAAACGCGGTCTGGTGGGGGGCGCCGTCACAGCGTCTGTGTCACCTTCGAGAGCATGCGCGGGCGATCCGGGTTCAGGCCTTTGATCTCGGCCAGGTGCGCGGCCAGCAACTGCGCCGGCAGGGCGTAAGGAATCGGCGTGAAGAGGTCGGCGGGCAGCCGGCTTCCGCCGAACATAGGATCGGGCAGCAGGATGACGTTATCGCCCTGGCCCGCGGCATCGCGGTTGCGCTCGTCGGTGATGAGCAGAGGGCAGGCCTGCGCCCCGCGGAGCTTCTCCACCACGGCGTGCATGCCCGGCCAGGTGGGCCCGGGCGGCGCGAACGCGAACGCGGGAATGCCTCGCTCGGTGATGGCGACGGGACCGTGGAGGAAATCGGCCGAGGAAAAACTGCCGGTCACGATGTAGCAGGCCTCCATCAGCTTGAGCGCGAACTCGAGGGCGTTGCAGTAGTTGAATCCGCGGCCCACCACGATGGCCTTCTCGGCGAACGTGTACGCCCGCGCGCGTTCGGCGATGTCCCGTTCGCACTCGAGCGCGGCCTGCGCCCAGGTGGGGATGCGGGCGATGTCGTCCAGCGACAACGGAGCGCCCAGACTCCAGGCGAGCAGGTACATCATGAGGAGTTGCGAGGTCCAGGTCTTGGTGGCTGCCACGCTGGTCTCGTCGCCGGCGTGTAGCAGGATAACGTGATCGGCCGTTTGCGATAGCGGACTCCCAATCACGTTGGTGATGCCCATGGTGGTGGCGCCGCACCGCCGCGCCTCTTCCACGGCGACGTTGACGTCCGTGGATTCGCCCGATTGCGAAATGCCGACGAAGAGCACCTCGCGAAAGTCGAGTTGCCCGCCGTAGAGAGTGAAAACCGATGGCGCCGCCAGAGACACCGGGATGGCCGTGGTGATCTCGATCAGATAACGGCCGAACTGCGCGGCGTTGTCGGAGGTTCCGCGCGCGGCGAGAACGATGAACCGCGGCCGGTGCTTCTCGAAGTGCGTCTGCAGATCGCGAAAACGCTGCACTTCGGTGCTGAGCGCGTGATCGAGCGCGGCCGGTTGCTGCCGGATTTCATCCAACATGAGCGACATGACGGTGGTGGCCTCGCAGGGATTGGCCGGTTGCAGAATATGCGCGGCTCAGCACCGCTGGGATACTGAGCCGCGCCCGTGTAGAACGGAACCAGGGCTTTGACCGCGTGATGGTGTGCTCTTACGGGAGACTGCTCCCTTACGGTCGCGGCTCAGTTCCGAGCCGCGCGCGTCAGCAAGCGGTTTCCAAAGCACACCGAGTAATGCGGTCAAAGACCTAGAACACGTACTTCAACGCGAGTTGCAGGTTGCGAGCGCCGTTCGACGTATTGACGACGCCCTCGAGAGCGCCGCCGTGAACGTCGATGGAATAGCCGTTCACAACCAGAACCGGAGTGTTGAACGCGTTGATGGCCTCAGCCCGGAACTCCACATGCTGGTTCTCCCGGTTTGGAATCGCGAACTGCTTTCCGAGGCTCAGATCGACCTGCTTCAAGCCAGGACCCCTTTCCGTGCTGACGCCGCATGTGCCGAAGTGCGCGCCAGCCGGATCGGACATGTTGCTCGGGTCGAACCAGCGGTAGCCGCCGCCAGCGAAGTTCTGATACGGAGTTGGTATCGACGGTCCGTTGCAGTCCGGCCGGCCCTGCGCAGAGCCGGTGCCAGCGTCGCCGCCCCAGTCGAGCATGGAAATGGGGAAGCCTCCGTGCAACGTGTAAATGGCGCTCGCCTCCCAACCGCCGAGGACCGCATCGACAACCGGGCTCGCACTTTTGCCAAACATGCGGTCCTTGCCGAAGGGCAAGTGGTAAGTGAGGTAACCGTTGAATACGTTGGTCACGTCGTGATCGCAGAGGCCGTAATCGAGATTCATGTCATAAGCGTTCAACTGGAACGCGATGTCGGCGCTGGCCTGACTTGCCGCAGCGTCTCCATACCGGCCGTAATAACCGAAGTTATTCGTCAGGCACTTGGACCATGTGTAATTCGCCTGGAACGCCAGTCCGCGGCTGAGCCGTTGCTGGAATGCGATTTGGAGGGCATCGTAGTTCTGAATACCCCAGGTGGCGTTGAGTCTCACCTGACCCGTTCCATCGGCGGCGAAGGCAGGATTCCCAGCAAGGTAGGGGCTGGGCAACACCTGCCCGTTGGGGGCGAGATACTTCTGCCCGGCAAAGATGATGGACGCCAGGTGGTCGGTATGTTGTCCAACATACGCGGCCTGGATTGTGGCTGAGCTGCCCAACTGCCGCTGAATGGAGAGGTTCCATTGGTTGGACACGGCGGGACGGTAGTTCGGGTCGGTCATGTGGATTCTGACGCCCGCGAAACAGGCCGCGGGGGCAGAGGTCACATTCTGGACCGTGCAACCTGCGCCGCCAGAGCCGAGTCCGGTAAAGCCCTGATCGAGAGTAACCTGGTTGCCAGGGATGGCTCCATTGGCGCCGCCACCCCATTGGCCCACAAGGTCGATGTTCCAGGGAGCATTCGTAGCCAGCCGGTTATACTCGCCAGTGCCTTCCTGGAAGCTGGAGCGGCTGAATGCGGCGCGTACCACGGTGTCCTTCAAGGGGCTCCAGGCCAGACCGACACGCGGCAGGAAGTTGGCGATGCCGTTGTACTGGTTGTAGAGGGCACGGCTGTTGCCATTAACGCCCGCCAACATCACTTCGCCGGTGTATTCGCCGAAGTTAGTCATGCGATTGCCAACTTCGTAAATCGGCGTGAAAACTTGCCAACGGACACCGAGGTTGACGGTAACGCGAGGAGTTAGTTTCCAGTCGTCCTGGAAGTACGCACCGTAGGCGCTGTTGCGCTGTCCGACGGTGCCCGAGTAACCGAGGCCGTAACCCATGTAGTAGGGCAAACCGAGCGCGAAGTCAGTTTCCGCATTCCCCGTGTAAGTCCCGTTGAAGCCGATCTGTCCGGCGGCGCCATCGTTGCTGGTGGCGGGAACGTAGTTATTGCGGTAGCGGATGAACTGGAACCCGAACTTCATGTTGTGCGCGCCGTGAGTCAGGATCGCTGTGTCCTCTAGCAGGATGGAGGTCTGGTGAAAGATCTCCGGCGCGTCGACCGTTCCAAAAGCGAAGGGGCCGTTCTGGCCGCCGCCGACCGGGGCGCCTGAGAAATACAGACCGGGGAGAAACTTCGTCGGCTCGCCGGGCACCAGCGAACCCAGGTTCGCGGAGCCTGCGTTTTGTGTATTGGCTTCGGCAGGGAAGTAGTTCACGCCGATGCGGAACTCATTGATGAGAGTCGGCTTGAGGGTCTTTGTGTAGTTGATGACGCCGCTCCAGAGCGGAAAACTGTCGTCGCCGCTTGTGCTGTACAACGCCGCCTGGGTGTTCACAAACTGCTGCACGACGTTTTGCTGTGAGTAACGAACGGACAGATGATCGTTCTCGGTCGGAGCCCAGTCGATCTTGGCATCGCCCTGATCGCCATTGGTGAAATCGTGCTCCACGTTGGGCGCGTTGTTGGTCAAACCGCTGTTGCTGGCGTGTGGAAGCGCGTTGAGAATCTTCAGGGCCGTCGGGCTAAGACCGGTGATGCAGGGATCCTTGCCCATGGTCTGCCCGGAGCCGCAGATCACCGCCCTGGTGAGGTCCGAAGGCATGGTAACGCTGGTGCCCGGGTAATGCAGTGTAACTCCGAGGTCCGTGAAGTTCCCGGCCCGTTCGGCATCGGAGAAGGTGGTGATGGTGCCGGCCGTGGACGGGTGATCGAAACGCGAACCCTGGTAGTCGGTGAAGAAGAAGAGCTTGTTTCTCTTGATGGGGCCGCCAAAGGTTCCGCCAAACTCGTTCCAGCGGAGTTTTTGAGGGCTGCTGCTGGTGGCGGGATCGAGGCTGAAGTTCCGCGACCACTCGTTGGCGTTCATGGCGTCGTTGCGCAGGAATTCGAACGCATCGCCATGGAATGAGTTAGTTCCAGACTTAGTGATGACACTGATGACCCCGCCGAGAAACTGCCCGTAGTCCGCCGACGGATTGTTCGTGACCACGTTGAATTCCTCAATTGCATCCACGTTCGGTGAGTAGGCGACGTTATTGTCGACGAACTCCACGTTCTCCATGCCATCCAGCAGATAGTAATTCGCCTGTTCGCGATTGCCGTTGATGTAGGGGCGGCCGGCGTTGAATGTCGACTGCCCGGTGTTGAAGGCGCCCGGGCTGGTGGTGACGGCGCCAGGCATCAGCAGAGTCAGTTGGTTGTAGTTGCGGGTCTCGAGCGGCAGGCTGGTGATGGCGTTCGCTTGCATGACCGTGCCGAGCGTGGTCGTCTCGGTCTGCAGGATCGGCGCCGCGCTGGTCACCTCCACCGTTTCGCTGACATTGCCGACCTTCAACTGGAAATCGAGTTTGGCCACCTGGTTGATTACGAGTTCGACCTTCGGCTGGACCGCGCTCTGGAACCCGGTGTTGGTCACCTTCACTTCATAGCGGCCCACGGGAAGCCGCGCGAGATTGTAGGCGCCGGCACTATCGGTGACGGTGGAGAATACTGTCCCGCGATCCAGATCCCGGGCCGTGACTGCGGCGGCCGCGATCACCGCACCGGTGGAATCGCTGACGATGCCGGTAATGGATGCGGTGACATCCTGCGCCCCGAGCGGGATCGCCGGGACGAGGGCCGCGAGCAGAAACAGCGCAAGAACCCAGACTGTCGAGTAGCGCTTTGGTTGCATCAAAGCTCCTTTCATTCGATTGCTTTCGGTTAGGAGCGCCCTGTCCTGCCGGTGCGTCGCCATGCCGGCCGACGCAAAACATGCCCGAGCGGAATAACCTGAGCCGCCGGACCACCGACCGTAGTCCCCTGAGCGCTGTACACGCAATCCTGTGCCGTCCGCGGACTCCTGTCCAGTTCCAAACCGTTGTCGCAGGCGTTTGGAACATGTTCGTTACATCGCGTAATGGACTGATTCCAAGGGATGTCCCGGGTGGAGGACGGAAGGGTAGCGGCCGTTCGATTCGCGCAGTTCTGGCTCATCGCGGCGCCGGGATTCGGCCTGAGCGGTCTCGGCGGAGGGCCCCTGCAACGAATTCAGTCTGGCGCTTCGAAACGCTTCGGGCCGACGCCGGTTTGGACTGCCGATCTGATCAGGCGGTGAAACCTGCATGTTCCAGGTAGATCCTGCACTTGTGGTGACAGCTTCCGCAAGGCTCATGGGGCGAGGCCTTTGTCTGCCCCGCGCGACAGACGGCGTCACTCGGGCATAGCAATGGTTATGCACGAATCACAACAGATAGCGGCTGAGCACCACGACCTTGCTGCCCACGCCCATCGTACCGGCGCGGAGCACCACGGAAAAGAAGATCATCTGACCGGGCATGAAAGCTCCAGACAAGCCCTTGAGCACTCCGATAAGGCTTACCTGCACGCACAACAGGAGCATCAGGAAACCACAACCGGGGCTGACGTAATCACTCACGAAGCGAAAGAGCGGGACATCGCCGCACTCGCTCATGAGCTTTGGCAAGGCCGGGGCTGTCCGGAAGGATCACCGGAAGAAGATTGGTTTCGCGCCGTAGAAGAACTGCGATCCCGGCATTGAGCCTCAGGCACACGGATTGAGCCGTTCCATTGAGTCGCGGTGCTGTAGAATCAGGGGTCATGGATCAGGGGACCGTGAGCCAGAACTCTGCAGGCGCCAAGGTTGCCAGGCGCGCGTTTGTCCTGCAGGGCCGCTTCCGCAGGTTCTTTTCGAATCTTGGCCCCGGATTGATTACCGGCGCCGCGGATGACGACCCATCCGGCATCGCGACGTATTCGATCACCGGCGCCGCGTTCGGCTACACGCCGTTGTGGACCGCCCTCTTTTCTTTCCCGTTGATGGCGGCCGTACAAATCATGTGCGCCCGCCTTGGCATGGTCACCGGACTCGGGCTGGCAGGCGTGATTCGGGTGCGCTATCCACGGTGGATCCTATGGGGCGCCTGTGCGCTGCTGGTCATCGCCAATATCTTTAACATCGCCGCGGATCTCGGCGGCATGGCTGACGTCACGGGGCTTCTGACCGGTGTCAGGTCGCTCTATTGGAAGCCCGCGTACGCGCTGCTTCTCGTATGCCTGCTGTTCTGGACGAGTTATCGTCTCATCGCCCGAATTTTCAAGTGGCTCACTCTCGCCTTGTTCGCCTATATCGCCGCTGCATTCCTGGCGCACCCGGACTGGCCCGCCGTTTTGCGGGCGACCCTGATTCCACGTGTGGAGTGGTCCGGCGCATATTGGGCGACCCTGGTCGGTATCCTGGGAACCACCATCTCGCCATACCTCTTCTTCTGGCAGGCCGCGCAGGAAGTAGAGGAGGATATCGCTGTGGGCAAGTCGACTGTCGAACAGCGTGAAGGCGCGTCCAAACGGGAGATACGGCGTTCCCGGAACGACGTCCTCACGGGCATGTTCTTTTCGAACCTGGTGATGTACTTCATCATTCTCACGTCAGCCGCCACGCTGCACGCGCACGGCAAAACTACCATCTCCACCGCGCGCGATGCCGCCGAGGCGCTGCGTCCTTTGGCAGGCGACGGCGCGTACTGGCTCTTCAGCCTGGGTTTGATCGGAGCCGGCATGCTCGGAGTCCCGGTATTGGCCGGATCCTGTGCTTACGCCATCGCGGAAGCGGCCGACTGGGTTGGCTCGCTGGAGGTACATCCTCCCCTCGCGCACGGCTTCTATGCTGTCATCGCCATTGCGATGGCACTCGGCCTCGGTTTGGATTACACAGGTCTGAACGCCGTCAGGATGCTCTTCTGGTCGGCGGTGCTCAATGGAGCGCTTGCACCACCCCTGCTTGTCCTTGTGGTGCTGCTCACCAACAGGGCCGACGTAATGGGCGAGCACCGGAACGGGCCTCTGCTTCGCTGGCTTGGGTGGACGTGTACTGCTGTCATGCTGATTGCGACTGTCATTATGTTCGTGACTGCATATGCAGCATGATGCAACCGCCAGCCCGCGAAGAGTCGCGGGATGTTGACGCGAGGCACGAGAACATCACGGGGTTTGGCCCTTTGCTACTCTGACCTGCTGCACTTCCTGCTTCATGGACGGCAGGACTTGCAGAGAACAACTTGCGGGAGCCTCGGGTTTCTCCCTTGTGTTCGCACACATTCAGCTTAGGTCCTCAATCTGCACTGCACTGGATGGAGAAGGGGACGCAGGTGTGAAGGAGGAATTGCCATGTCATTCGGGATTTACATTGTCGGCTTCCTGATATTGATTGGCGGGCTGATCTATGGAGCCGTAATACTGCACATCGCCGCGCATTGGATCGCAGTGGGTGCAATTGTACTCCTGGGCCTGGCGATTCTGAGGGGCGTCCAGGCCACGCGGGGAAAAGATCCGTCGCAATAACGAGTCTCTTGCCCGGGGCGAAGGAAGAGTTCAGGCAAAGGATCCTGCTTACACGATCCCATCCCCAAGGAAGTTCACGAGTTCGCGGTTCACTTCGTCGGCGTGGGTCCAGGTTACGCAGTGCGGCCCATCCTTCACCACGAACAAGCGGGCTTCCTTGACCAGCCTGGCGGTCCGGAGTCCCGAGGCACCGATAGGCAGAATCCGGTCCGCGTCCCCGTGAATGACCAACGTGGGCACGTCGACGCGGGTCAGGTCCTTGCGGAAGTCCTCATACCATGTCGGGACGCAAGCGAGGCAGGCCGTAGCAGAGGCGCCGGCTGCGACGTTCCAGGCAGACTGAACGGTCTGTTCGCTGACACGCTTCCCCAGCAGGAGATCCGTGTTGTAGAAGTTCTTGAAGAACTCGGTGAAGAACGCGTAACGGTCTGCGACGATGGCCTTCTGGATTCCCTCGAAGATAATGCCGTCCACACCCTCCGGGTTGTCCGCCGTCTTCAGCAGGAAGGGCGGAACCGCCGAGATGAATACCGCCTTGCTCACGCCGTTCGAACCATATTTCCCCAGGTAGCGCGCCACTTCGCCGCCTCCCATGGAGAAACCGGCCAGCGCGAGATCACGCAGCTCGAGCTGCGTCACGAGTTTGTGCAGGTCCTCGGCGAACGTGTCGCAGTTGTAGCCGGTGGTCGGCTGGCTGGACTTGCCGAATCCTCTGCGATCATAGGTGATGACACGGCGACCCGCGGCCAGAAGCGCCGCCATCTGCTTCTCCCAGGAAGCGCCGTTCAGCGGATATCCGTGGATCAGGACAACCGGCTTCCCCGAGCCGTGGTCCTCATAGTAGAGATCAATGTTGCCGGAGTTTTCCTTCCCGACGGTAATGTATGGCACTGAGGTTTTCCTTTGCGCATTGGTGCGCGCGCTGACGCTGAAATCACGCTGAACAGATCCGCAGTGGACCTGTCGTAATGCTCGATCCTTAAGGGCTGCCGGCCGGGGCTGGCGGCGCGGCGGGCTGGACCTTCGCTGGCCGCTGGATGGTCCCCGAATCGACGGTGACGCCAGTCCGTGAGATGGTCTGAAAATACAGATCTTCACCGCTAATTTCAACCAACAGGAACGAGCGGTCACTGTCGAATCCCGCCGCCGTTAAATCCGTTTTCCTGAGATTGCCGGCACGCAGCGAGCCTGAGGCGCCTTCCGTGAAGTAGTAGATCCCCTTTTGCGGCTTCACTCGCTCATACACGTGCTCGTGTCCCGCAAACACGACTTGAACCCCATATTTCATAAAGAGGGGTTCCAATACCAGACGCAGCTCCGTCGAAGAGCCATGAAAGGCTCCCGATGAATACAAGGGATGATGAAAATAACAGATCTTCCAGTCCGTTTGTCCCGCATTGGCAAGTTCTTTCTCGATCCACGCAAGCTGCCTGGGGTCCAGGTAATTGCTATCGAGAACAAAAAAATGGACATTGCCTTTCTTGAAAGAATAGTATTGCTGCCCATTCATGTTGAAGAACTTGTAGAAACGCTCATTCGTATCGTCATGATTGCCCAGGGCCGCGTAGAACTGCACGCCTGCATCCAGCAGCGGTTTATAGGGGATCTCGAACTTCTTCTGCAGCTCGGCCGGGCTCTTGCCTCCGTAGGTGTTGTCGCCCAGCATGATCACAAAAGTGAAAGGGAACTTTTCGCGAAACTGCAACATGCGTTGTGCGACCTCGTACTGGGCGGGTTCTCCTGTCCCCATGTCCCCAATGACCGCGAAGCGAATGGAGCCGGACTTGATGGGCAGAGTGACATCCTGCGCCCGCAACGACAGGGTCTGCCGGCTCAGGAGAAGTACAACAAGAAGGAAGGTCAGGCGCCGCATGTGTCGCATATTCACGTTGTCCGGTGTAAGAGGAAGTTAAGGAAGGGCCCCGGGAATAAAGTCGACGATCGGTCTGGCTTCCGTGTCTTCCAGAACGAAATCGTGACCGACGATTCGGTAGGCAACTCCCGTTGGCAGCTGGGGAAGATGGCGCAGCAAAGTCGGAGGAACCGTGGTCAACGGCAGCCGCTCGGGATAATCGCCATTTACGCTCAGATGCCAGGCTGGCACAGGTGCTCCCTGGCGTATGGTCTTGCGGACGTTGTGCGCGTTGGGACCTTGAAATACGCTTCGAATCACCCGCTGGAACTCCTGGCTGGCTTCGGGAGTGAAGATGTCGCCGGGCTTGGCGTCTGCGCGCGTCTCCCGGATCTTCTGCGCGAGCGCACGCCGGCGCTCGACGATTTCCTGGCGGTGTCTGGTGGTCCGCAGGCGCGGCACCGCCTTTTGCAGTTCGGCGTACTTTTGCACACGCTGTGTGAATTCACGGAAGGCCGGCGGCTGCGGGCTCGCGGGCGGGACCTGTGGCGGGCCGGCCACTACAGGGATGCGCAGGGCACCAACCAGCACGATTGAGAAAGCGACTGCTCGCAAGAATCGATCTCGTTGCATTACCAGGAGTTCTCCTTGGCACATCCGTCAGCGGTCCTGTTCCTCCTGGACCATTTCCCTGACTGCTTCTGTCACGGCTCTTTTCACGGCGTCCTTGACAGTTGACTTCAGCTCCCCATGGGCCAGGGCTTCCTTTCCCGCTCTTGTGACCGCCTGCTTAACCGCTTTCTTAACGGTGGTTCTTAACGGCGACATCTCTTTGGCCAAAGCCCGGGTAGCCTTTGCCGTGGTTCCGGGCTGCGCCGCCTCCGCGTCCGTTTTCACAGCGTCACGAACCTCGTCAAAGCCGGTGGATGCCCAGTCCTTTTCGAAGGTGGCGAGCAGAGTGTTTACCACACTCGAATCCCGAACAATAATGCCGATTTCGCGCCGTAAATCCAACTCTGGTTGTCGAAGGCTCTGGCTGCCCACGAAAGCCTGGCGGCCGTCCCGGATAATCGTCCTCGTATGCAAGCGCATGCTGGTGAGCGGCGCAACCGACAGGCGTGCGCTCCGGGCGGCTGTGCTTCCGATAATCTTGATGTCGTGACCCGCTTTGGCATGGTCTTCGAGGAGACGCATGATCTGCCTGTCAGCGATCTTAGGGTCCCAGATCAGCAGTTGTTTTCGGGCCTGCTTGATGAAAGTGGAGAGCTGCTTGCGGGCATTCGCAGGACTGACGACGAAAGCGTTGAGGCCCGCGCTATAAGTCTGCCGGTTGAGATCCGCCTCGAATAGCTTTACCGCCTCCTGGACGACTTTGGCGCTTTTGGTGACAATGCCGAAGCCGCGGCTATGATCGGTATCCATGTGGACAAAAAAGTTCGCCACCCCGGTTGGTGTGAGCGATCAGCGCACGTACAGCAACGCCCCGGTCCGAGGCGGCTTTCAGGGCGGTCTCAAGCTCTTTCCAGTCCATGCGGAAGATCAGGATGTCAATGCTCTTCTTAGCGCTCTTGATCCCTGAAAGAAGAGGCGCGATGCCATCGTGCGGTTGAATCAATAGTTTCAGGATGGATCCTCCGAGCTGCCGGAGTCTGTCGCCATTCCGGAATCTGTTGTCATCAATGGCGCATTTCCAGAGCCACTTCGGGGCTGGTCGCCGGGACCCCCTCTTCCTCCGAGAGCACGTGGCGGGCCAGTCATATGTGGTCGTGCCAGACCGTTTGGCCAGCCTGAGTGACTCCGCGACTGCAAATCCTGCACTCATGGGGCAACATTTTGCACCGGAACCGGGGGGCGATCACCCCCTCCCGAACCGCACCTGGTACGAGGGGCTCTGAGTGCCCAGAGTCGACAACGTGGCGATTACCTTGCGTTGCACGCTGAGATCCGGAAGGTACTCTAAACGGTCATCGACGTGCCCCTCCCCCTTGTCAGGAGAGTTTCCGCATCCCAGTCAGCCGGTCTGACCGAGAGCCGAGTTTCCGGGCAGGAGACCCAATGAACCGCATACACAGACTCCTCAACGCTCTTTGCATCGTCAGCACTCTCGCCTTTTCCCTTCCCGCCCGCACGCAGGAAGCACCCCAGGCCCAGGCTTCCACCGAGGCAGTAAACACCCGTGCTCCGTCCCCGGCTCTGTGGCACGACCCGGGTAGCATTGCGTCGCTCAATCTCGTCTATGGGCCCGGTGGGATGGAGCATCAGCCGGCCGGCAAGTTCACGTTCGTGAAAGAAGACAAGGAAGGCACTTCCCCAAAGTTCGACGTTGTCGACGAGCAAGGCGTCACCTGGAGAGTCAAACTCGGCGAAGAGACCAGGCCTGAAACGGCGGCGACTCGCCTGGTGTGGGCGGTGGGTTACTTTGCCGATGAAGACTACTACCTGCCCGAGTTGCGCGTGGAAAAGCTGCCTGAACTCCACCGAGGCCACCAGTATGTCTCGGCAGACGGCGTAGTCCGCGGCGCCAGGCTGGAGCGGAAACTGAAAGGGCAAAAGAAAAGCGGAAATTGGAGCTGGTCCAAAAACCCCTTCGTAGGAACAAAAGAGCTGAACGGTTTGCGCATCATGATGGCGCTCCTGAATAATTGGGATCTCAAAGAGATCAACAACGCCATCTACGAATTACCGGGTGGCGAATCTCACTACGTGGTCAGCGACCTTGGCGCGACGTTTGGCAGGACGGGAAACCCGCTGGTCCGGTCGAAGGACAACCTGCGGGATTATCGCCGGACAAACTTCGTTCAACATACGAAGTCCGAATATGTGGATTTCTTCCTGAGCAGCCGTCCGTTCTCGCTTACCGTGGTTGACGTCCCCAACTATGTCACGCGCACAAAGATGCAGGCCGTTGTCAAACACATTCCGCGGACGGATGCCAAATGGCTGGGTCAGTTGCTCGGACAGCTCTCGGCCGAACAAATTCGCGATTGTTTTCGCGCAGCCGGGTACTCGCCGGAGGAAGTGGAAGGATTTGCCACGGTGGTCCAGGCACGAATCGCGGATTTGAACCAGCTCTGACAAAAGGCTGACTGCCGGCGGCTATTTATCGGCCGATGGTTTTTCCACACTTCCTGACTGCAGTCCATAGAGTTCCGAATACAAGCCGCCGGCCGCGAGCAGCTCCGCATGGGTTCCGCGCTCGGCCAGTTGAAAGTCTTTCACCACGAAAATGACATTCGCGCGCTGGATAGTTGCCAAATGGTGGGCAATGACGACAGAGGTTTTGCCTTCCATCAAGCGGCCAAGCGCCTCGAAAACCGCTTGTTCCGACTCGGCATCGAGGCCTGAAGTTGGCTCATCCAGGAGGAGAATCGGAGTGTTACGGATGATGGCCCGCGCGATGGCGACGCGCTGACGCTGGCCGCCCGAAAGCGATACTCCCCGCTCACCCACCATCGTGTCATACCCTTCCGGCATCTTCTCGATGAATTCATGTGCGTTGGCCAGTTCCGCGGCCCGGATAATCTCCGCGCGCTGCGCCTCCGGCTTGCCGTACGCGATATTCTGCCAAATGGGGACGCGGAACAGCACGGTATCCTGCAGCACGAAGCTCATCTGCTCACGCAGGGATTGAAGAGTGTACTTACGGATGTCGGACCCGGCGATTCTCACCTGGCCGGAAGTGGGATCGTAGAAGCGGGGAATCAGACTGATGATGGTAGATTTGCCGGCCCCGCTCGGTCCCACGAAGGCGGCCACCTGTCCCGGCTCAATCTGGAAACTTATTTCTTTTAATATCGGATGATCGGGACTGTAGCTGAAAGAGACGCGATCGAATTCTATTTTGCCATGGAACGGCCGGGCGCGGCGCGCTCGTGGCGAATCGCGCACGCGGCTGACGGTATTCAGCACTTCCTGAATGCGTTCATAGCTTACGGTCGCTCTCGAAACGGTGTCCCCCATCTTGGAGAGGTCGCGCATGGGCTTGTACATCTTGCCCAGGTAAGCCAGGAAGATGATCAGATCGCCCGCGCTGAGTTGGCCGGCCAGCGCCAGGCGGGCGCCGTATCCCAGAACCAGGCAGGTGCCCACGGCCGCGAGCACCTCCACGATAGGGGACAACCTGGCTTTGACGGACCGGGCGTGCAGCGCCGCTTCTACGTTCTCGATGCTCTGCTCCTCGAAGCGGTGTTGTTCGTAATCCTCACGCGAGAAAGCCTTGACCACCCGGATAGACGAAAAAACTTCCTGGACAATGTTAACCAGCTCACTCTCCTTCTGTCTCACCGCGCGCGATGCTTTCTTGATCCGCTTGGTAAAGATAAATACGACCCCAAAAAGCGCCGGAACAATGGAGAGCGCGATCAAAGCAAACCGCCAATTGAAATAGAGCATCACGCCGACCATACCTGCGAGCGTGAGCGCGTTCACCAGCATGCCGAGCAGCGCCGAAGTGATGAAATCCTGAACCGCTTCAATATCGCTGGTGACCCGGCCGATCAGGTCTCCGGTTCTTTTTTCATCGTGTTCCGCCAGGGACAGGTGATGGATATGCTGATAGAGCGTGCGCCGCAGATCGTGCATCACCCATTGGCCGACGCTGGTTGTGAGATACGTTTCCGTGTAAGAGCTGACCGCTCCTACGATGGCGATCACCGCCACTGCCAGTACCGCGAAGTTCAGCACCGCGAGCTTATTCTGCGCGGCGATATGGCTGACGATCCCGGCGAGCCAGGGCGGCAAGGGTTTTGACTGGAGCAGGTTGTCGACGATGATTTTCAGTGGCCAGGGGTCCAGAAGATCGGTGACAGTTACGCCGACCACCGCCAGCAGAGCCAGGCTCAGGGCTTTCCAATGGGGCCGCAAGAGTTCGGCGATCTGCCGCCAGTTGGATCTTGCGGGCGGGTTCGACGAGACGGAAGTTTCTGGCATTGGGCTCACTTGCTGGCGCGTGCCAACTGGGGTTTTGACCACGCAGCGAAGGACGCCTCGCGGCGGGTTGCCGCTAACCGAAATCCGAACCAGCGCACCCTTTTGAAATCTATCATGATCGCGGCCTCGAGCACGGGCGACGCCAGCCGGGCCATTCGCACCACGAAAGCCCCGATCTCTGCGTCGGTGCGAGGTCGCCCCAGTCCGCGCTTGCCACTGCCATCGTGTTTCTGGCCAATCAGCTTCCGATGGCCAACAAGGTCTCAAGCGTGACAATGGTCGCCACCTCGGCGAGAGGCTTCCGTTTAGGTCCGGCCATGGCTGCGAGCCGGCGACGCAGGCCGGGACTCGGTTCTCCTGGCGCGGATGGTCGGACCCCGTGAGCCGGTGCGCGAGTCGCACGCTTAGGTGGCTCTAACCCCCGCTCAGGCGACCTTAAACCCGACCTCTGGAGTCGGCAGCGAGTTCATCCGCTTGCTATTACTGTCACTTCCCGGAGTAATGTATCCGCCATTCCATCACAGTGTATCGATTGTGTCCTTTATGGTAGACTGGGGAATCCGGATTCTCACTCTGGCCTTCGACATAGCTTGCACACAAGTCCTCGTTTTGGGATACTTGGACGTGATTCGTGAGCGGGAGTAATTCAGTGGTAGAATGCCAGCTTCCCAAGCTGGACGTCGCCGGTTCGAATCCGGTCTCCCGCTCCAGTCTTTTCAACCACTTGGGAAGAGTCCTTCAACGGCCTGCTCCAAAACTGCTCCATTTACATGATTCGCAGCGCCGACTCAAGTGCGTTCACCGCCTTCCGGCGCTGTTCCAATGATGTCCGCGTGTAGACGTTCTCGTTGACATCCACCGTGTGGCCCATCTGTTCGGCCCGGACCTTTGGGTCGATATTGAGATCCTTCAGCAAGCAACTGTGGGTCCTGCGCATGACTTGGAAGTTCACCCATCCGAGACCCGCCGGGGAGAGCCGCGGCGCGAAGTTCCGCCGCCAGCAGTTGTCCTTCGAGAGCGGTGTGGTGAGCTTCTCCGAAGGGAAGACCCACGCCTCCGGACGGCCATCGACGGACAGCGATCGCCACGCCTCGATCTCCGCGAGCACGCCGTCGGATAGGGCGGCCCAGCGGACCGAATAGGTGGATTTCGGCGAATCGATGTCGCCGCGGTAGACGCGCTGCCGGATGTCCGCATAGCGGGACTCCAGACGCGCCCACATGAGGCCGAAGATCTCGCCCGGCCGCATGCCGGCGAGCGTAGCGAGCCTCGCGATAAGACGCTCGCGGGTATCAAGTACGGCAAATAGCGTGTTCACCTCCTCTATGGTCATGATGCGCACGGCAGGCCGGGGACACTCGCGCGGCGTGAAGAGCAGCCGGGCAGGGTTCCTCGCGAAAATGTTCTCAGAAACCGCCATCTCGAATATCTGCTTCAGATCCCACCTCAAGTGGTCCACCGTGCTGAACGAGAGCCCTGCCGCCCCTTTCCGGTCCAGAAGCCCCTGCAATTCGTCCCGGCTGAAACTGCCCACCGTCCTCGCCCCCATTTCGGGAGTCAGGTGATGGGCGATCCGGTCTTCATTCGTCATCGCGGTCGACCGCTTCCACTTGCGCCGGAAGAACGGCAAGTACGTCAAGCCGACGAACTCGCCGAAAGTACAATTCTTTGACAGCGCCTTCTCTCGTGAGTTGATGGGGGCCACGATCACCGCCAGCTCGTTTTTCGCCTGGGTCTTGGTCATTCCCTTGACGCGCCCCAGCGTCCGCTTCCGGCGGTGTCCGTCTTCCCACCACTGCGCTATCCAAAATCCATCAACGCTACTCAGACTTCCTTCCTGGTACCGTCGTCGCATGAATCGTTCTCTCTTTCATGCGTCCAACGGCGCCCGTTTCTGGCTTCTTGGCATCATAGCACTCACGAGACCCCGCTCATTCGTCCTGATCCACGCTTCGAGCGCCGTGCGCCGCACGAGCCGACGTCGCCCGAGACACAGCGCCGGGAGCGGCGAGACGTTATCGATCCTGCCGTTGATGGCGTTGTAGACGTGGGCCTTCGAGCAGTGGAGATACCGCGCCACGTCGCCCGCGCTCAGGATTTCCGCAACATTCTCCTGGTGCCCTTCGCATGTGCCATTCGCCGTTCCCATGTCCGCCACCTCCCACATGCCGCATTCACCACATACAGAAAAAGCATTGCCGAATATTCCTGAGAATCAGCGGCACATAACCGGCTGCCCTCAGAAGAGACGAATGGCCAGGTTCCAGATCTAGTCGAAATTCCCACCTAAACTGTACGAGGCACCTTGCACGTTATGCACGATCCGGTGCCAGCGAAACCCAAGATCCAAAGGCACATGTTCGTTGGCGGTGTGGCTCAGCACGCCGCGGGCGTACACCTCGCCTTTGCGCGGACCCGCGCCGTAGATCACGGCTTCTTCGAGCTGGTGGTGACCGTCACGGCCGAGCACATGCTGCTCGCGCCGCACCGCCACTCCTCGCGCGACGTCGCCGAAGAGCTGTGACGTGAGCAGCTTCGTCGGGATGGCGAACCATTCCCCTTGGCGCCTCACGTAGGCTCCCTGCGCTTCCGCATCCTGGACGACCTTTGGCTTGAGGAACGATAACGCCTCCGTGAACGAGGTGGGAGCATGGTCGGTGAGCAGCCGGGCAAGGAAATAGATGCCGCGGTACATGCCGGTTTCGTCCACGCCCGAGAGATAAAAGTGATCGCGTACTCGGATCACGCTATCGCCCAGCGTATGGACGTTCCGCTTCGTCTCGCGGCCCCATTTGTCCTTGACAGTTGCCTCCCGCCACTCCTCACCCGTGCTCGGAACCACGACCGCCGTCTCGCGCTGCAGGTCCTTGAGGGTGAAGGGCGCCTCGAACCAATCGCGAACCTTGCCATCGGTCCAAGCCGCCGCAATCGAGTCGAAAGGAACGACGCCGAACGGCGCTTTCGCGCCTTCGAGCGCCCGGAGGACGAGGTCCTGATGCTGATTGATCGGCCAGGCCATGTTCCCACCGTTCGCCAAGAAGCCCCCGTCTTCCAACCGGACGGCCAGCGGGACCGCGCTTGAGCGGGTTCCCCACCGGGTGCGGTATGTCGAATACACCGCCTGATCGTTTGCCTTGGCGACCACGTAAGTTCCCTGTCCTCCTCTGCCTTCCTGCAAAAAGTTCTCGATGACTTGTCTATGTGTTTTCATGTTGTTGAGGGCCAGATCTGTCCCTGCCATTCGCCTCATCTCAGAGCAGCCGGTTTCGCGCTCCGCCAGATTCCTCCTTTCGCCTGGTTCCATCAGAAAACCACGCTGGCCGTCCACCCGCCGGGGCGCGACCGCCCCGACGGCATCCTCATTCCACCAGCACGCCGGAAACGTTGCCGTCCCCGCCCTGCTCGCGATTCGCTCGGGAAACCTCACTGACCACTGCGCCCAAGAAAGATCCCATCGCTGCGGTGCGCCGCCGTTCGTCCGCCACCAGTTCCCCCGCGGTCTTCTCCTTCACGGGAGCGCCTCCCACGATCTCGATCTGCGGCGGGTCCAGCTCCAGAACCACCCGGCCGTTGTCCGAATACCATTCGATGTACGGATACGCGACATAGGGATAGAAAGGATCGCCCGCGGTGATGTGCTCGCGGTAGCGCTCGGCGTATTCCAGCCGCTGGCGCTCCCGCTCAGCCTGACTGATGCCCGCTTCGTCCCAGAGAATCTCATGCTGAGCCATGAGCTTCCCCGCGATCGCGTCGGTCCAGGGGCCGAGCGAGACGCCGGCGGTGATGTCGCCCGTCACGCCCCGCTGCACGCGCGAGAACCCTTCCATGTATGTCCGTCCCGTATCGCCGTATTCGTCCGACGGCTCGGCATTCCGAAACCGGATCACCTTTCCGCGGATGTCCTCGTGGAAATCGCCCGCAAGGTCGAAGATCGCCTTGAGGGGCTGTTTGCCGGTGCGAAAGAAACGCATCCAGCCGGTCACCTTCCCAGGCACACGGTTATCAAGCTCCCCGTCGATGAGGTTGCGATATGGTCGCCACGCCATAGTGCTTTGCATGGTTTGTTTTTCCGGGCCGACCTTTACGTTGCCCCGGCGGGTGGACGATAACTGAACTTCCTCCTCTCCTTCGTGGCGCGTGCCGGAGCGCACCTCCGGCAGGCCTCCGTTACCGCTGAAGGCCATGCTTGGCGAGCAGCCGTTTCGCTTCCGCCAGATCGGCCTCGCGCTCGGACGCGCGGGCGCTTTCGATGAGCGACGGGATGTACCGTGCCGCTTCTTCCACCATGGCCCGGTTGAGATCCGCATAGTCGCCCTGCAGCCACCAACGTCCGCCGTATTCGACCGAGCGGCACTCACCGCGCTTATCGAACTGGGAAAGAAACCGGACGGTGTCCGCTCCCGATTCGAAGTACGTACGGTGGAACCCGCCGCGGTCATAGTGGGCGATGAAGCTGCAGTGCTGTATGAGGTGCTCATAGAGCCGTTTCGTGAAACTCGCGGACCGCAATCCATGCTTCAAAAAAAGTACCCATGCCTTGAGCACGAGCTCCTTCTGGCGAGCCGTCATGAACTCGCCGTCACTAAAGTGGTACGTCATGCGTTCACCGACGCGCCCGTGGCGAGAGACGCGCCGGCACGCGCCACAAACGCGGCTCAGACCGTCGGCGACGCAGCGGCCTCCTCCCGAGCCGATTCCGGATTCGTCCGGGCTTGGCGCTTCCGGACCGAACCGCGCCCGGCGGATTCACCGCCATCCTGCGTGCGGGCGCTCAACCGCTCCCGCATCTTTTCGCACACGATGTTGAAGACCACCTCCACCTTCTCGATGGGGCCGGTCTCGAAGAACTTCAGAACGCTGACTTCGTCCATGACCGTTCCTTTTGCCATACCGTCTTCTCCTGCCTTAAGAGGCCACCTCGGATTCTTCGCAATCCGTTGATCTGACGTGACTTGCCACAACCAAACTGTTTTCGCGGCGGGACACTTCGAGAGAACAGGAGCCGCTGAGCGGCCCCGTGGCGCTGCCGCCGCGCCCGTGTATCAGTGCGTGCATACCCCGCCGCCGAAGCGCCGCGAGGGTGGTGAACACAAACTGGCCCCGGTCGTCCGCGATCGCGCGCCTGAGAGCCTCGATCCGAGCGTCCTGATCCACCACGACGAGCACGGTCGCCAAGGGGAAGCCATCGAACCCGCGCCGATACTGCCCGATTTTCGCGCCGACAAAGTACCGCAACCCTTCCACGCCCCGGTCATATTCGACCGCGAACGTGCGATCCGCCAGGCGGAAAACGGCGTCGGGCACGAGCGGATACTTCCACCCGATGCCGGGCAGTTCCCAGGCCGCGAAGAAATACACGAGTTGACCGCAGTTCTCCGCCGCAATCCGGATATCATTGATGCCCGCCAGGTGCGCCATCTGTTTCGGCGGCTGCCGTTCCAAGATGATCTCCTTCTCCCCGCCGTTCTCCAGCACGCGCTTGCCTTCACGGTCCAACGTAAAGAGCGCTTCCCGCATCCGGTTCTCCTGATGCTTTCGCACGAAGCCTGCCTTCGCGAGGAGGCGCAGCCTTCGGCGGGCGGCGCTTATCGTCGCGCGCGGAAAGAATCGCCGGCGCACCTGGCTCGTGGTGAGCCACCGGGCCGCGCGCAGGAGCCGCAGGAGGTCCCGGCATCGGGGCGTCAGTCGCATGGCAGCTCCGGCAGGCGCGCCGTCACCCCGCAGGAAAAACACCGGACCATCCGCGGCGTCGAGCCGCAGATCGGGCATGCGCGCAGGAGATGGCCTCGATACGTGAACTGGCAGCTGCACTTCCAGATCCCGACCAGCGAGATCGTTGCGCCGCAGTTCCCGCACGCGATTTCCGCCGCGTAGGCAATCCTCCAGAATGCCAGGCATCGGATCATCCGCAGGACCCATCGGAGCAATACCAGAGGGCTGGCCGCGACCCACCACAGCAGCTCTACTAGCAGATCGCTCATGCATCCCCCTCCCGGACGCGCCGGTACGCTCCCGCGAGCGTCGCGTCCAGATTCCCTTCCGATCCCGAGAGCCATTCCCGATCCCGAGCCGCAATCCGCTGTTCATGCTCCCGTCGCGAAAGGCGCGCGCCGAACGTCGGATCGTTCCGCAGCGGCCCGATGGCCGCCTCCAATTCCGATCCGCGCGGCACCGAGAGCGTGGGCACCGTGATGCGTACGGCCTCCGGCGAACGGCTCTTGAGCCACAGGTATCCGACGCGGTCCGGGAGGTTCGCGATCTCGTCGAGCACCATCGCGCGTTCCTCGTTCACGGAATAGAGGCCGGGTTCTTCGAACGGGCTGGTCTGCGGTTTCCGCCTCCGTCCGGTCACCGGCAGCGCGGCGCGGAGAAAGGAGCAGTCGCCCGGTTCGCCGCGCATCGCGAACGCCCAGCGGATGTTCGTGTGCAGGACGGAGAGCACCCGCGCGTCTTGGAGCGCGGTCGTCATGTTCTGGCTGATGAGCATGAAGTGCGTGCCGAAGGACCGCGCCATGGTCAGCAGATCCATCATGTGGTCGCGGAGATGCTGGGTGAGGAAGAAGTTCTGCGCTTCGTCCGCGATCCACAGGAAGGCGGTGTCATGATGCCGGCGCGCAAAGGTCGCGTGGGCGACGTCGGAGAGGATAATCGCCTGCAAAAGCTGCCGGACGCTGCGGCTGATGTCCTTGCCGAAGGAGTTCTCGATCACGATCTTCCCCTCGTCCTGAAGGGCGCGGAAGTCGGGCGCCGATGTGCCGGAGAGCGCGAGCCGAACCGTTTCTGAGGCGAACAGCGCTTCCACGCGCCGGGAGAGCGCCGCGACGGTCTGTTTTGGAAGGGTCGGGAATTGTTGGGCAAAGTATTTCGCGACGCCGGTGTTCTGGGATCGGGCGAGAAGCCGTCCCCGGAACTGCTCATCATGGAGAAGGACATCAAGCCAGGTGATCGGCAGGCTGAATTCGGACAGGAGCAGGATCGCGCGCCGCAAGAGACCACTCCCACCAAGGCTTACGCCGTCGGAACCGGGGAGCAACTCCAGAAGAAGGTCGGCCCGCGACTGCGCGAAGAATTCGGGGTCGGCGCCGGGCCAGCGGGCAAGGATGTTGTAGGGGGAGATCGGATCGCGCGAGGAGAAATCCACGACTTCGATCCGCCGCCGGAGATCCCGCGCCGCCGCGCGGCCCAATTCTACAAGTCTGAGTCCTATCAAAAACAGGGTTGCGTCGAAGAGTTCCTTCTTCCCATCGAGAAGGCCGAGCCCCACCCCGCGCGTGTGCGGGAAGAGGCCGAGCAGGGACCGCTCCTTGTCGCCTGCGAACGTCGTTTTCCCCGACCCGCTCCCGCCGCTCACCAACGCATGGGACCGCATGAATTCCGGGACGGGCATGGCGACGTCGCCGCCCCAGTCGGCGCGGCCCATCGAGAGCATCGGACCATCGCCGGCGGCGAGCGTCTTCACGAGGCTCGAAGCGCGCTCGTGCGACGCCGCAGCCCGCTGATTGGCGATCTTTTTGATATAGGCGGCCGTCTCCGCCTCAAGCCGCGCGCCGAAGAGGTGTTCGAAAAGCCACCGCACTAGTCATCTCCTCTCGGTATGAGCGGCGTGCGTTCGGCGCCGCCCGTCGTACGGTGCCGCCCGGCAGCGGGCACACGGTTTCCGTTTCTCAGATACGCAACGATGCAGAGGATCCCGAGGATAAGCACCAGATGCACAGTTCCGATCGCATGGATAATCGCCCCGATGAGGCACGGCAGGAGCGCCAACACCACGAGCACCATGATCAGCCGCTCAAAGGACTGCATCAGCTTCTCTAGCATCACGTCATCTCCGGTAGGTCCGCCCTTACGGCAAGCGGTCAAAACTGGGAACGTCGCGCATGATCGAGAAGCATTTGAGGGTCGCTCCCGATTTCGCGAAATACTGCGCCCAGAAAGAGCGCAAACTTTGCCAATAGGCCATGTCCTTTCCGGCCGCATGGACGCCGTAGAAGTACACGTCAACGCCCCGGAGGTCGGGAATCTGGTGCTGCCGCTCGACAAGCTGCAATGCCGAGGTTACGGGGACGAGCCGCGGTGTCTCGATGTTCGGCGGCGGAGCTGAATGCCGACCGTCCGAGAAGGCCACGAGCACTCTATGACCAACAGGTGCCTCACGCAGGATGTCCCCGGCCACCCACAGGAATCCGATCACGTCGGTCTGTGCATACTTCGGTGCTGTCGTCCCGCCGATCTGCCGCATTTGCACGGCGAACCGTTTCCGCGCGACCGTAATCTGGTCGATGAATTCCAGCGGACCGCGGTCCTTGGGAATCTGCCCAGACAGCAGAACGAGGGGCCGGGCGAAGCTCTGGTCGGTGATGCCCATGACGCGGAAGCGTGATCCCGCCGGCAACGTTTCGATCAGGCGCGCAGCAGCATCGACATCCTTGGCGTACTCCGTGCTGCCGTCGTAGTTCTTCGCCGCCGAACTGAGGCTCTGGTCCAGTCCGGTCACGACGGACGGCTGGGCCATGGCCGGATGGCAAAGCAGAAAAGCTGCGACGAGCGCGGCCACGAACGGTCCGACGCGCGTGACGCCTCGGCGCGCGGCGCCCTGAATCAGTCCCAAATAGAAATTGCGCATGAGTTCATTCGCGACGATCTCCGCCTCCCGTTTCAGGAATTCAACCCGGTAGAGCAGCTCGATCATCTGGTCCTCCACGAGACGCAACCGTCGCTCCAAGTCCGCAAGCGCATTCGATGCGACGACCGGGATCTTACGCGCCTCATAGATCGCCAGCCCGGTGGTCAACTCCATGGAGACCGCCAGCAGGCCGAAGAAGAGTTGCAGCTTCCGGACCGCACCTTCGTAGAAGTGGAGCGCCGCGGCATCATTGCTCGCCATGACGGATGCCGCATCCGCCACGCCGGAGGACAGCACGTTCTTCAAATACAACGCAAAGATGTCCCCGCGAACGACCGCCATGATGATGAGGCCGATGAGCCCGGTGCCGAAGCTCACGACCGCCGCTGCCGTGACCAACCCGTGGCATCTGCACTTTTCTAGGACTTCGTCGGTGGCAACGGCGCAGACCCCGGCAAGCGCGACGGCATACAGCCACGTCTCCCATCCGAGATTGAACGGCCTCAGCGTCAGGCGCGCGAATGCGAATGCCGCGATGACCAAAGCTGCCGCGATCGTCACGTACCACGCCCGGGATCGCTGCGGCGTCGGGTCGGGCCTCGGCGTCCGACGAATCTCCGCGCGCAGCGCATCCCGTTTTTCCATGCGGAGTGCGATCTGCGCGTTCAGGCTCGTGATCTCGGCCGCGTTCATATGTTCGCGGCGCCGGGTCTCGAAGTCGCGCACGTGTTCCAGGCGGTCAATGGCCTGGTTAACGGCTGCCTCGCCCAATGCGAAGGCGACCGCCGTAGGATTGAATTCAGCTTCAGGTAACATGCCATCCACCTCCTTGTTATTGGTGATCGTTGTTGTTTATACGTCGTCAGAAACACTGACGAGACGTCTTCACTTCGCCTGACATGCCGTGGCACAGCACCGTCAGGAAGCCCCTCCCGAAACCTTTACCGACCTCACCCAAGGTCCGTTGTTTAGTGACACCGGCTCCAACCGACTGGCATGACTCTCGACTTGGATCGATCAGCAGCGTCCGTGCCATTCCGCCGATCCTCGGTCTCTTTGGGCTCATCCGCGCGCCTCTTCTTTCGAATCGCCCAAAGAGAATGCGGAATGCCCGCCGATTTCGACGCTGAAATCGCTGGGAGCAAACGGTTCCTGGCTGGCCTTCCGCGATTTCGATGGGACCAGCGGCGACCGTGTGGGGCGGGTCTCCCGAGGCAACGTGTTGATGGTATTGACTTTATGGTTGACGTTTGCTTTAAAGGGTGGGTTTTTGCGGTGCGCGGGCATTCTGCCAAATCCTCTCTGGTGGAATGCCGGCTGCCCCGCCAAGGAAACGCGGTTTGTGCCAATGATGCTGGTGTTTGATCGCTTCGACATATGGGTCCTTTCCACGTGTCGGGGCGCTCGCAACGCGAGCGGGCCTTACGGGGGTGGCTCCCCGTAAGGCCGCTTTTGTTTTGTTGCGGCCCGTCGATTCTATTGAATAGCGGGTTTGCGAGGCGCTCAAGCAAAAACCTGGCGAGATTCTGGTGAGAGAATGGTGAGTAGTATCGTCAACCGTTGCTTACGAGGTTCCTCGTCCGTGGACGCCCAAACGCTGGTGTCGTACCACTTCGGTCCGTTTCGAGTCGACGTGGTGAAGCGAGAGCTGTACAAAGAAGGCCGACCGCGCCGGGTGAGCACGCAGGTGTTTAATTGCTTGGTGTATTTGCTTGAGCGTCCTGGTCAGGCCATAGGAAAAGAAGATTTAATACAAACGTTCTGGCCGGGAGAAGTGGGCGACCTTAACATTCGACTCAAGAACCTGTTCGCGAGATTATACAGCACTTTGGATGACACCGATCGGAAGAAGAGAAAGTACATCTTGCGAAGGCAGAACTTCGTTACGTTCATAGCGCCCGTCCGTCATACGCCTCGCCAACAAGCTACCAAGCGCATAGCCCGCCTGCAAAGCAGATCAATCGCAGGTGTGCGACAAGGATCGGGGGCACGTCGCCGCGTTGTCGCTGTCAGTGTCGATGGCCCATTTCTCATAGCGCGCGACCTCCAGGGCATCGAGGTCTGGCGACACTTCTTCGAGCGGGGACTCGACCCGCATACGTATGACGGCGCGGCGCTCGCCGCTCAGTACTGGATCGGCGATCTGCGGGACCGAGGAGGGACTGATGTTCTTTTCAGATACGACCCGCTCATCCGCAATTCCGCGGAGGTAAGTGCGGTACCCGAGGAAAGTTCGTCCCTGCTATGCTTCGACGAATCGGGTCGTGTTGTGTGGTCCTTCACGGTCGGTCGGGAGGTGCGGGATCCGAGCGGCCCGATTCATCCGCCTTACCATGTTGTTGCCATGCTTGTCGTATCTTCCCGCCGTTCGCATACCCCAAGGCGAATTGTGATCGCGAGCGCACACAAGACCGATCAGGCATGTCAGGTTGCGTTTCTTGACCCGGATGGCCGTCTCGTCGCGGAATACTGGCATCCCGGAGTGCTCTTCTGGCTCAGAGCCGTAAACACCGGCCCCGGCGGCTCACCCCGGCTCCTTGCCGCCGGTGTGAACAACGGCGAGCGGCGGGCGACGATCGTGCAACTCGATCCCTTCGCGATGTCCGGGGTCTCGACACCGTGGCACATGAAGGAGCCGCGTTTCCGGTTGCTGGATATGCCCGAGGCGAACGAAGACCTCGTCATCCTATTTCCGCGCACTTGCCTTAGTCTAAGTCGTAACGAACCGTACACGAGGGTCAGCACGTTTGCGGTGGACCAGGACGCGGTTCACGCGAGCGTCATTGAAAGCTATAAACCTACATCACCGCGCGTCGTGTTCTATGATTTTGACCTGTCCCTTCGACTGAAGAGAGCTTTTGTCTCCAGCGACTACCGCGAGGAGCACCTTCAATCGGAGGCGTCCGGCGCATTGACCCATTCGTGGAAGGAAGACGAGGAGGCACTAGCGGGCGGGCTTGAGTACCGGACGTCTCACCCTAAGGGTTCCCAATCAAATCGCGAACGTGGACTCCGAGGATGTCCGCGATGAGCTTCGACTTCTAGCGAAGTCTTCGACCTCAAACCGACAAGCGGAGAGCGCCGGGATTTCGTAGAATCTCGGTCATGCCGAGCATCCCTGAACTGCTGAACGGACACGTCACGTTGGAAGTGGAGTGCCT
>JBEKZH010000046.1:0-41639 GCA_049510065.1 Bryobacteraceae bacterium | reverse complement strand
GGCTTTCGCCAGGCTGTCCATGTATGCCGCAAAGCGCTTCTCCTGTGGGCCTGGCGTCGGTTGTGTACCCACAAAACAATTCTACACCAGAATGTTCTGTTTATAACACAGTAGTACTAGTGTCCTGTCCCATTTAACACTTTACAATCCAGACCTCCAAAGTGGGGCAGGCAATTCTGCCTGCAGACCCGCTTTCCAGCGGGTCTTGCCGCCTGAAAGGCGGCTGCGGCCAGGATTGGCCGCCCCACAAGTTGTTGTCAATTATTAGCTGGGACAGGACACTAGACTATCCTCATATGGCTTTGTTCCCTTGTCCCGAGTGTGGCGGAAAAGTTTCCACCACGGCGTCAACTTGTCCGCATTGTGGCAACGTTGAGTTTTGGATTCCGACAGGGCGGAGTGAGACTGTACTGTGTCCAAGTTGCCGGGGCGCTGGTGGTTGTGGACCCTTGTGCCATTGCTCAGGCACCAAACAAAGCCGCTTGACAGAACGGTAGTTTATAAGCTACTGTCGGGCAGTGGCCCAGGAGATTGAGATTCTCCTCTATCGAGACGGCCTGTCGACTCCTTTCCTGGATTGGCTGGCCTCGTTGAGGGACGCTCGGGCGGTTGGTATTGTGCGCGCCCGTCTCAATCGGATCCGTCTGGGCAACTTCGGGGACTGCAAGTCCGTTGGCCGCGGTGTCGAGGAGTTGCGGATCGTCGTGGTTTTGCTGTGCGGCGGCGACAAAAGGACGCAGACCAGGGACATTCGGATAGCGCAGAAGTATTGGGAGGAGTATTTGAATGCCAAAACCGACCCGTAGGACAGAATCGTATCGGGAGAACCTGCTGGAGTCTCTCAAGAACCCGGACGAGGCTGCTCATTATCTGAACGCCTGCCTTGAGGACGACGACGCTCGCGTGTTCCTCCTGGCTCTTCGCGATGTCGCCGACGCCCACGGCGGAGTCCGTGCCTTGTCGAGTGCCGCGCAATTGAACCGGGAGAGCCTCTATCGCATGCTCTCCAGGGCTGGCAATCCATCGCTGGACAGTCTGGCTGCGGTGCTGAGCGCTTGCGGTCTCCGCCTCGCCGTCCAGTCGGCGGGGCACAGGCGCGGTAAGCGCCGAATCGCCTGACCCATAAGGCACCACAAGTGCTATGAGAATTGCGGTGCATCGCAAACATAATAAAACTCGCGGGATCCCCGCGCGGCCTTTGCGCGCAGGCGCACAGAGGTGTTCCGATACCGGACAATGACGCGATGAGACCAGGAGCGAATTGATGTCATTCTGGCAGGACGTTTCCTATGCAATACGGACGTTGCGCAAGAGCCCGGGCCCGACGGCGGCCGCGGTGATCGCGCTGGCGCTGGGCATGGGCGCCAACACAGCCATGTTCAGCGTGGTGGACGCCGTCCTGCTGAATTCCGTCGCGCTGCACGGTCTGCGCGATCCGGGACGGCTGGTGATGGTGTGGGAGAAGAACCCCGCCATGATGGCCTTCCTCGCCGAGCGGTTGCCGGTGGCCCTGCAGAATTATCGCGAGTGGAAGCGGCAGAGCCGGTCCTTCGCGGGGATGACTGCGTTCCTGTCGTCCAACTGCACCCTTGGTGGCCGCAACGGCTCCGCGGGCGACCGGCCCGAGCGCGTGGAATCCATCCTGGTTGAGTCCGGCTTCTTCTCTGTCCTCGGCATCCGGCCGGAGCTCGGACGCGCGTTCACCGCCGAGGATGCGCGGACGGCGAAGGACCGCGTGGTGATGGTCAGCGCGGACCTGTACCGGAAGCGCTTCGGCGGCGATCCCAACCTGACCGGCAAAACGCTGCGCGTGGATGGAGTCGAACGCGCCGTCATCGGCGTGCTGCCGGAGAAGTTCGAACTGCCCGGTTTGTGGGAGGGATTCGACCAGAGGAGGCCCGAGGTGTGGATGCCCGCCGATACCGCTGGCGCGAGCAGTCCACAGGATCTCTGGGGCCGGACCTGGTTCGTCTACGCGCGGCTGCGGCCCGGCGTGACGCTGGCACAGGCGCGCAACGAGATGAGGGTGATCGGGGAAAGGGACCGGAAGGAGTACCCGGACCAGAACCAGGGCTGCGGCGTGAACGTGTTCCCTCTGGCGCAGGAGGATGTGGGTCCGAAGCTGCGGAGCAGCCTGGCGGTACTGCAGGTGGCCGTGGGATTCGTGCTGCTCATCGCCTGTGCTAACGTGGCCAACCTGCTGCTGGCGCGAGCGGTGGGACGCGAGCGGGAGATCGCCATCCGGCTGGCTCTGGGTGCGTGGCGCGGCCGCATCGTGCGGCTGATGCTGACCGAGAGCCTGCTGTTGAGTTTGATGGGCGCCGCGTTGGGAGTGGTGCTGGCCTACTGGAGCCTGGATGCGATTTCGGCGCTGGCGCCGAAGGACACGCACGGGTTTCACGAGTTGCGGCTGGACCTGCCCGTGTTCGGTTTTACGTTGCTGATGTCCGTGCTGACAGGGGTTGTCTTTGGGCTTGCGCCGGCCTTCCACGCGACCCGCCGGAACCTGAATGAATCGCTCAGTAAGGGTGGACGTTCCATCGGCAGCGGCGCGCAGTGGCTGCGCAGCGGGATGGTGGTGGGCGAGGTGGCGCTGGCGCTGATGTTGTTGGTCGGCGCGGGTCTGACGATTCGAAGTCTGGGCGCCCTGATGAGCGTGGATCCGGGATTTCGAACCGGCCATCTGCTCACCGTGCAGACGGGTCCGGTGAGCCCCGCGGCCTCCCGGTCTTTCTGCAATGAGTTGCTGGCGCGGGTGGAGCGTCTGCCCGGCGTGCAATCGGCAAGCCTCTCGAGCGGGCTACCCATGGAGAGCGTCACCGAGGCGAATTACAGCATCGAAGGCAGACCAAAGCCGCGCGAGACGCCCATCGCGGGTTACACCAGGGTCACCGAAACGTTCTTTCGCACCATGGGCATCCCCATCCGCCGCGGGCGCGGTTTCACGCGCGCCGACACGGAGGCGAACGATCCCGCGGTGGTGATCGTCAACGATTCCTTCGCGCGACGGAACTGGCCGGGCGAGAACCCGTTGGGCAAGGTGGTCGTGCTGGGCAGTGGCGACAAAGACGACCGCCGTGTCACCGTGGCCGGAGTCATCGGCAACCTGCATCAGATGGGTCCCGAGTCCGATCCACGGCCGGAGCTGTACATGCCCGCGCGCGTGTTTTCCGACATCAATCTCGCGGTGCGCACGGCGGGAGACCCCATGGCGCTGGGCCCGGCGGTGGAGCGTGCGGTGTGGAGCATCGATCCGCAGATGCCGGTGCAGGAGATCCGTTCCATGCAACAGGTGCTGCACGACTGGCCCGCGGACCGCCGCTTCAACATGATGGTGCTCGGCGGCTTCGCTGGCCTGGCACTGCTGCTGGCCTCGCTCGGGCTCTACGGCGTGCTGGCCTACCTGGTCACTCTGCGCACGCGCGAGCTGGGCATCCGCGTAGCGCTGGGCGCGAGCTCGTCCGAAGTGCTCCGGCTGGTGGTGGGCCAGGGATTGCGCATGACCGGGCTGGGAATCGGCATCGGTCTGGCTGGCGCGCTGCTGCTGACTCGTCTCATGCAGAGCCTGGTCTTCGGAGTCAGCACGTCCGACCCGGCCACGTTTGCGGCCGTGGTGGTGACGCTCGCGCTGGTCGCACTGCTGGCCAGCTACGTGCCGGCGCGGCGCGCCACGAAGGTGGACCCGATGCAGGCGCTGCGGACCGAGTAACCGGCGTGGCTACAGCTCGTCACCTGGGCGGGGAGGCTTGCCGTCCCCCGCGCGCCGCAGGATCTGTTTCGCCTTGCGGATGTTGGCGCGGCTGGCACGTTCGCGAAAGTAGTCTTCGGTGCGAAGCGCCGAGATCTTCTCGTCTGAACGCGGGGCGCGACGTTGCTCTTTCTCTTGATTCATACTCCACCGACAATGGTACTCATTGAAGTATGGCAAACCGGCGATCCATTGCCGTTCATCGCCCCCGGTAACCAATCGTCCAGCGCAAGCATCGTTTCCAACAGATGCTCCCGCGGCGGTTTCTCCTCTCAGCAGTCCCTCTGTTTCTGACAACCTCTCTGGCGCCCGGCCAGGAGGAGGCCACTTTCTCGGCGGACGTTCGGGTGGTCAACGTGCTGGCCAGCGTCCGGGATAAGAAAGGCGCCTTCATCCGCGACCTGTCCAAAGACGATTTCTCGTTGCTGGAAAACGGGAGCCCGCAGGAGATTCGCTATTTCGCTCGCGAAACCAATCTGCCGCTCACGCTGGGGCTGATGGTGGACACCAGCATGAGCCAGCATCGCCTGCTCGACGCCGAGCGCGGCGCCAGCTACCGCTTTCTGGACCGGATGCTGCGCGACAAAGACCAGGTCTTCATCATGCAGTTCGACATGGCCGTGCAGATGAGTCAGGACCTCACCTCGTCGCGCAAGCAACTGGAGGATACGCTGCCAATGGTGGATACACCCACGCGCGACGAGCTGCGCATGGAAGGGATGCGCGGCGGAACGCTGCTCTACGACGCCGTGGTGAAGGCGTCGAACGAGGTCATGAAGAAGCGGACTGGCCGCAAGGCGCTCATCGTGCTTTCCGACGGCGGCGAGAACGGGAGCGAGGCCACGCTGGAGGGGGCCATCGACGCGGCCCAGCTTGCCGACACGCTGGTGTACTCGGTTCTTTTCGCGGACCCGGCCTACCAGGGCTTCGGAGGCCCGGATGGCGCGCGCATTCTCAAGCGCCTGGCGAAGGAAACCGGCGGGGGGTTCTACGAGGTTTCGAAACGGCAAAGCATTGACCAGATCTTCGACCGGATTCAGGACGAGTTGCGCAGCCAGTACAGCCTGGGCTACGTGCCGGATCGGCCGGTCACGGTTTCCGAGTTTCGCCGGATTCGGCTCACCACGAAACAAGCGGGACTGGTGGTGCAGGCGCGCGACCGCTACTGGGTCAAACGCTGAGGCGGACCGCTCCGTCACCGTCGCGGCTCGGCAACCAGGCCCCGGGTCCGTCGACTACTCGTAGCGCAGCGCCACCATTGGGTCGACGCGCGACGCGCGCAGGGCCGGGAGAGCGGCCGCCAGTAGAGCTACCACCACCAGCGTTGCCGTGGCCACCGAGATGGCCAGGGGATCCGCCGCGCTGACGCCGAACAACATGCTGTTCACCAGGCGAGTGGCGGCCAGCATGAGCGGCAGGCCGCAGCTGAGTCCGATCACGATGATCAGCGCGGATTCGCGGATCATCATCCACAGCACTTCCTGGCGGCGAGCGCCGAGCGCCATGCGAATGCCGAATTCCGCGGTGCGGCGCGCCACAGCATAGGACATGACGCCGTAGAGCCCCACCGCGGCCAGCAGCAGCGCCAGTGCTCCGAATGCCGACGCGAGCTGCACGATGAGGCGCTCCTGGAGCAGATCGCTGCGAATCTGCTCGTCCAGCGTACGAACGCGCGTTGCCGTGAGGCTGGGCGCCGCCTGTGCGACGGCGCTCCGCAACTGCGCGGCAACCGCCTGGGGATTGCCCGCTGCGCGCACCGTGATGAAGTCGCTGTACTGCACGTTCTGCGCCATCGGATACCAGGCCATGATGGGCGGCGCCTGGCGCACGTCGTTCACGCGCGCGTCCGCCACCACGCCCACAATCTGCACATCCGGCTTGTCGTCGCCAAAGCGCTGTCCAATGGCGCTGCGCCCGGGGAAATAGCGGCGCGCCAGCGTCTGATTCACAATGGCAACTTTGGGCGAATGCTCGTCATCGCGCCACGTGAAGTCGCGGCCCTCCACCAGATGCATGCCGACCGTGGCGATGTAGTTCAGCCCGACGCTATCGGTTTGGATTTCGATCCGCTCGTCCGGTCGTTTCTGATAACCGGCGATCTCGATGGCGCTGGTGCTCCTGGAGCCGCTCACCACACCGTCGGCGGCCACCGCTGCCGAGCGCACTCCAGGCGCCGCCTCAATACGTTCCACCAAACGCCGGTACAGGTCCGGGAGCTGTTGCCTGGTGAAGCCGGCCGTCCGCGGATCCACTCGAATCGCGAGCACGCTTTCCCGATCGAACCCGGGGTCCAGATCCAGCAGGTGGCGAAAGCTGCGAGCAAACAAGCCGGAGATCACCAGCAGGACCAGCGACAGCGCCACCTGGGAAGCCACCAGCAGCTTCATGCCGCCGGATTTCGACCCGCCATGCACCGCGCGCACGCCCGACTTCATTGCCGTGGAGAGTTCCACCCGTGTGCCGCGGATGGCGGGCAGAAGTCCGAACAGAAGGCCGGTGAGGAGAGTAATCGCCAGCGTGAACAGGATCACGCGCAGATCCGGACTCACCGACAGCGGCGAGTTCCCCAGCACCTGGCCCACCATGAAAGCCGTGGCGCCCCGCGCGAGGAGGAGGCCGGCCAAAGCCCCCAGAACGGCCAGTACGATGCTCTCCGTCAGGAACTGCCGCACCAGCCGGCCGCGCCCGGCGCCGATGGAAAGGCGGACGGCGATTTCACGCTGACGGCTGCTGGCGCGGGCGAGCAGCAGGTTGGCTACGTTGGCACAAGCGATGAGCAGTACCAGGCCCACCATGGCCAGCAACACCACCAGAGGCCTGGCAAACTGCTGGCGCAGGCGCGAGAAGCCGCGGCCGCAAGGATCGAGTTCCATGTGTTGCGCCAGGATGGCTCTACGGCGGGCAACATCGTCGCCATACAACTGGGCGACGTGCGTGAGTTCCTGGTGGAAGGCCACACTCAGGTGGGCACGTTCGCTGGCCATGCGGTCCGCGGGAAGGCGTACCAGGATATCCAGCCACAGAATCTGTTCCTGCGGCGGCCAGGGCTTGTCGTCGTCGCCGTTGTGGCTGGAGCGGTTTCCCGCGTAGCGCACCGCCGCCTGCATCATGACGGGAATCCAGACGTCGGCGGGCGCGTCCGCCCAGACGCCGGAGAATCCTGGCGGAGCCACGCCGACGATGGTGAAGTGGGCGCCGTTCAACCCGATCCCCTGGCCGAGTATGTTGGGAGACGCCGCGAACCGCCGTAGCCAGAACCCATAGCTTAGGACGGCGACGGGATGGCCGCCCACGGTGCGGTTGTCGTCCGCCGTGAACAGCCGGCCGAGCGCGGCGTGCACACCGAGCGCCGAGAAGTACTCGCCGGAGACGAGCTGTCCCTGGGCGATCTCGGCCGCGGGCGCGCCGTCGATGGTCGCGTTCATGCGGGCGGTGCGCGTGGCTGCGGTCATCGGAGTGCCGGGGACCGCAGCGTGGAAGCGTTGGAACGTCGGCCACGAAAAGTGCCGGGGCGTGTGCGGGTCGCTCCAGTTGAGCACGTAGAGTTCCTCAGGAGCGGCCACCGGCAGCCACTTCAGCGCAACCGCGTTCAGCAGCGAGAAGATGGCCGTGTTCGCGCCGATGCCCAGCGCTACCGAGAGGATGGCCACAGCGGCAAAGCCGGGATGGCTGCGCAGGCTGCGGACGGTGTAGCGGACATCCTGCACGGCTTCGTCAAAGGGGCGGAATCCGCGCGCTTCCCGGCACTGCTCCCGGTATGCCTGGCCGCCTCCGAACTCGACACGCGCCTGGCGCTCGGCGTCGGCTGAGGTGAGGCCGCCGCGCTTCAGGTCTTCCGTGCGCCGTTCGAGGTGGAAGCGAAGCTCGTCTTCCATATCGCGCTCGAGGCGTCCGCGGCGAAACAGTGCGTTGACGACGGTGCGGAGGCGATTACGCATGTGTTGGTCTCCTAAGCTCTATAGGAAAGCGTACGACGTCTCTCCTAAGCTGTCAAGGAGAAGAAGATCTCGCTCCAAAGACCCGCAATCTCATGGGCCCTGCAGCACCTGGAAAGGTGCTTACATAGAGGCATGGCCATGCTTGATATTACCAGGGACATTCAGTCCCTCACGACGTTTCGCCGCCGGTCCGGCGACTTCATGAAACAGCTCAAGAAGAGCAAGCGGCCCGTCGTGCTCACTGTCAAGGGAAAGGCTGCTGCCGTCGTGCAGGACGCCGCGGCCTATCAGCGCCTGCTCGATATCGCTGCGCGGGCTGACGCCGGGGAAGGCATTCGCCAGGGCCTCGAAGACGCCAGGAAAGGAAGAACGCGGCCGGTCCGGGAATTCTTCGCCGATTTCGAAGCCGCATATGGCATATCTCGTTAGCATTACGCCCCGTGCGGAGCGTGATCTTGCACAACTGTACGAGTACATCAACACCGAACATTCCGACGCCGCCGTGAAATGGTACAAGGGCCTCAAGCAGGCGATTCTCACACTTGAAAAGCATCCGAACCGCTGCCCGTTGACACCCGAGAGCGCGCAAGTCAGGCACTTGCTGTATGGCCACAAGCCGCACGCATACCGCGTGATCTACCGGGTCCTGGAGGCGCAGAAGCACGTCGAAGTACTGCACATCCGGCACGGAAGGCAGCATGAGTTCAGAACTCTGGAGTTGGATTGACGGTTTGTTCTTCCGTTAACCTCATATGCCCTGGTCGCGCCGAGAACTCCTGGGGCTGAAAGCCTGCTATCATCGCCAGCGGTGTCCCGGCGCTCACTTCCCGATTCTTCCAGACTTCCGCTCGTGCCCGAGGAGGTATGGCATCGCTTCCGCGCACGTTTGCAGGAGATCGGACTCACCGAAGAATACGTCAGCCAAATCACGAAGATCGGGGACTCCCAGCCGGCTTTGATCGGGGCTCCTCTCCGGACCTGGCACGCCCGTCGTGTGCGTGAGCCGGCAGCCTGCGCGGCGCGTATGTTGATGCTCGACGACCCGGTGAGCGTCGAGGACGCCCGCCTGGCCCTGGGAATGCCCCTGCTGGACGCGCTCACGGAGGCTGGCCTGATCGTCACCGCGGAGGATGGAGGACTGGTGTCCCCCTTCAACCTGGTGGCCGCGAATCGCCTCTATCTGATCAGTGACCACCTTACCAGGGGAGAAGACGCCGTGATGGGGGCAAGCTCCGCCACCGGCGCTCTGTGCCAGGCCAGCCAGCCGGGGCGATCGGTGGAGCGGATGCTCGATTTGGGATGTGGCGCGGGAAGCTGCGCGTTGCTCCTGGCCAGCCGGGCGTCCTCGGTTGTGGCTACCGACATCAACGCGCGCGCCATCACGCTCTCAAAGATCAACGCGGCGCTGAACGGCATCAGCAACGTCGATTTTCGGGAGGGAGACCTCTTTGGGCCCGTCGAGGGCGAGACCTTCGATCTGATCGTTTGCCAGCCGCCGTGGTTCGCCCGGCCCGAAGGAGTTGAGGAGCGGGTATTCCTTTTCGGCGGCGCTCGCGGCGATGAGCTTTCGCTCAGGATCCTCAGGCAGCTTCCACGATACCTGGGCCCTGGTGGGCGTGCCGTCCTGCTGGTGGAGTGGCCCCTGCTGGACGGAGAGCCACTCGAAGACCGGGTAGCCGCCGCGGTCACCCCGGCAGACGGCAACGTTTTGTTGCTGAAATACCCGCCACGCGATCTGGATGATTACTGCACTCGCTACGCGGCCATCGAGCATCCTCAGCTCGGCGCTGACTTCGGGCGCGCGGCGATGCACCGGCGCGAGCATCTCGAAAACATGGGGATTCGCGGGCTCATGGTGACGCTCGTGGTGATCCAGCGCAATGCCGAAGGTCTTCGCTGGTCCGGCGCGCTCGACGTCCCGGCGCAGGATTCGGACTGTGTTAACAGCGCGCGCATCGACAAGCTGGTGGCGGCGCGAGATCTGCTGGCGGCGGGCGTCCCCAGGCTGCTGACCACCCGCCTGCAGGTTCCCGAGGGGACGGTATTCGCCAAGGAGTACCGGTTAGGCAAGCCAGTTCCACCCAAGGTATCGGCTCGCTTTCCCCCTGAAACGCTGGTGGGGACCGTCGAACTCGGCCCGGGAGCGCAGTTGCTGCTCACCCTGCTGAACGAGGCTCCGGATGTGCAGAGCGCCGTTCGGCGTTACGCGGAGGGCGAGACGCTGACGTTTGAGCAGGCCCTGGGGCGTCTGCTGCCCCCCATGAAGAAGGCTCTTCTGACCGGGATGCTGGAACCGGCGTAAAGAGCCCTACTGCTTCTTCAGTGTATAGACGTAATCGTTGAGGCCGAATTCCGCAGTATTCGGGTCGACGAAATGGAAGTCGAGCTCGTTGCCGCAGCCGGTCTCGAGCGTCTTCCACGACGAGCCCCGAAACCCAAGCTTCGCGGCGATCTTCGCCGGGTCGGCCGAGCGATCGCGCTCGTGCATCTCCCCGAACGCACCCTGAAACAGCATGTCGGCGGGGTAATCTTTGAGCGCGTACTTTGGGCCTTTGCAGGCGACAGGCCGCGGACCCACGATCTCGTTCGCCCTGATGACGACCACCTTGCCGACCAGCGATTTCATCTCCGCCGTATCCGGCTTGCGGGCCGCATCGGCCCACGGCGCCACCACCGCCGAGGCGATCTTCCAGGTACCCAGATAGAAGGCGTCCTCGGCCATTGCCGCGGAAACGAAAACACAGGCGGCGAGACTGGTCGCCATGTAGCGCAGGAGCTGAGTTCTGGTCATCATCCCGATCGTGCGAGATTACCACAAATCCACGCGCTGCATCCCGGCACCCCATTCCAATAGCGCCGAAACGGCTCTACAATATAGCCGCGGGGGTGTCCTCATGATCAGCATGATTCAGGTTCACTTCATCGAACTGCACTGGGAAGCGATCGCCAAACGCGCCCTGTCCCGGATTCGCCAGGAAGTGCCGCACTCGCACACGCTTCCCGATGCGGTGATTCTGCAACGCGTCAGCGACCTGTTCGGCCATCTGGGCGACTGGCTCGCGGCGGCCGATCCCGACGCGATCGCCACGCGTTACGAGCAACTCGGAAGCGAGCGCGCCGAACACCGCCACTTGTGCGACCTGGTCCGCGCGTTCCAGATCATCCGGCAATGCGCCGTCGACTACGCCCGCGACCACGAGGTGAGCGAAAACTCGGTGCTGCTGCGGTCCGAGAGCGAACTGGAGTACCGGATCGACCGGTTCTTCGATCTCGTGATCTATCACGTCGTGAAGGGTTACGAACGCGCCGTGCTCGAGCGCGTCTGATTTGCCGGTGGCGGTTATTTCGCCGCGCGCAGCCGGGCCGATTCGGCTTCCACCGCGCGCATGACGCGCAGGACGTTGCCGCCGTAGATTCTGCGCACGTCGTCGGCGGAGTAGCCGCGCTCCAGCAGCGCCCGCGTCAGCCTGGGATACTTCGAAACGTCGTCCAGACCGATGGGCGTGCACCCCACCCCGTCGAAATCGCTGCCGATGCCCACCGCGCCGATGCCGGCGATCTTCACAATGTGATCGATGTGCGCCACTGCGTCGTCCAGCGTCGCGCGGACCATCACCTTGCTGTATTCCTCCAGCAGCGCCTTCCGCTCGGCCTCGCCCGGCGCCGTCATGATCCGCTTCATGAACGGCATCCCGGCGTCCGCGGATTTCTGCGACAGGAACTCGCATGCGAAGTTCACGTCCACCACGCCGCCCTTTTTCGCCAGCGCGACAATCATCTCGTCGGTCATGTTGCGCGGTACGTTGGAAACCGCGCGGCAGGACGAGTGGGAGGCAAACGGCGGCGCGGTGCTCACCTCCAGCACGTCCCGGAACGTCTTGTCGGCGACGTGCGAGATGTCCACCATCATGCCCAGACGGTTCATCTCGCGCACCACGTCACGGCCAAATGGCGTGAGGCCGTTGTGGTGCACAACGTCCGGGTTATTGATATCGCCCGAGGAATCCGCCCAGTTGTTCGTGTTGCTGTGGGTGAGGGTCATGTAGCGGACACCCAGCGCGTAATAATCGCGCAGCAGACGGAGGCTGTCCTCAATCGCGTGCCCGCCTTCGATGCCGATGAGCGCGGCGAACTTTCCCTCGCGGTGCGCGGCCTCGATGTCGTTGGCCGTCAGGGCGAGCCGGACCCGATCCGGGTAGCGGGCGGCGATATCGTGCCGGATGGTGTCGATCATCTCCAGCGTCCGATGCGCCGCCTGATTCGTCTTCACGTACTTCGCGTCCACAAAGGCGGCAAAGAACGTCGCGCCCACGCCGCCATCGCGCAGCCGTTCGAGATCGGTATGGCCGGTGGTCCGGCGCTTGCCGATGTCCAGGCCGTCCACCGTGTCGCTGGTGACGTCGTTGTGCGTGTCGATCAGGATGGCCGAGCGTTGTACACTGGCAACTTCGGCGTCGGAGACTTTGTGTGGCGTCGAGGCGGCCAGAGCGGCCACCACGGTGCATGATAAGAAACAGCGAAGACAGAGAGGCATTAGCGTTATAGTAGCGATACCTGACGAAAGATGAAACTTAGCATACTCATTCTCCTGCTGGTGCCCCTCGCCGCCCAGGAACCGGCCGCGCTGGCGATTCGCAACGTGCGCTACGACGCGAAGAAGAAGACGGTTGATTTCGACGTAGCGAACCAGTCGGCGAAACCGGTGCATGCGTGGCTGGTGACGGTGGCGCTGGGCAATGGTACGTCGCTGGTGACCCCGCGCAACTGTTCGCCGGCCGGTCACTGCAAAGCCGATGTGGATTTCGGCCCGGGCAACGCCAGTCGCCTCGAACCGGAGGTCCGCGTCAGCGCTGTGCTCTTCGAGGACGGCACAGCGGAGGGCGACCTCAGGCTGCTCCAATCCGAAATCGACGACGCGCGAATCCGCCTGCGGGCGCTCGAGTCCTGGCAGAAGGACTTCGACAAGACGCCGTCCGGCATCGCTTACACCAGCGCGGTGATGAACGAGCGCGAAATCGTCGAGTTGCTCGCTTCGAAGCTGGCGCCCGCGCAGCGTGGGGCGATGCTGGAACAAAGGGTTCGAGCGGCGCAGGAACGCGCCAGGCTTTTTCCGTCGCGCGACACTCCGTACGCACCGCCCGAAGCGGTGGCTTCCACTCGGCCCATCACCAATCGGACCCCTCGATTTGCCATTGTCAGCGAAGAGGAACGCACTGGCCAACTGCGCCTGGTTCTGCGGAACGGCTACGACAAGGAGATCGTGGCCTTCGCGTTCACCCAGCGTCAGGCGGACGGTAGAATCATGCGTTCATCCGCCGGCCATGCGATCGCTCCTGGTGGGCTGCAGGAGTTCCAGTACGGCGCGGTGGCGGAGGGAGACCCGCTCGAACTGGCCTGTGTGATCTTCCGCGACGGCAGCGCGGATGGCGACCCGGCCGTGGTTCAGAAAATACGCGACGGCTGGGCGGGCCGCAAGGCGGAGAAGGCCCGTATTCTTCCGCTGGTGCGCGCCGTCGCGAGCTTGCCGGCTCCCGAAAGGGTTGCGGCGACCCGGACACTGATCGCAGATCTTCAGGCGTACCCGCAGGAGCAGGCGGACGCCGAGCACTCCATTGACTTCGTGCTGGGCGAGCAGGCCGAGCGCAAGAGCGTCCTGCGCGAGCTGCGGGATCTGCCGCTGGAGGAATCCCTCAGGGAGCTGCAAGAGTCCACTCCCTGACGGCGGAACTCCGCGTGCACGGGCGGTGTCATAGTAAACATGCGTGCAAGACCGCCATGCGGCGGCGTTCTACTAGTAGAAGACTCCCATGCCTATGCGCCGAATTGCCTCGATTCTCAGCCTGTTCATGACCACAGCGCTGGCCGCCGACCTGCCAGTGCGCGAAGTGATCCTTTATAAGAGCGGAGTCGGCTACTTTGCCCGCTCCGGCCAGCTTGCGCCCGGCGAAGGCGCCCGTCTGGACTTCAAGGCCACGGACATGAACGACGTGCTGAAGTCGCTGACCGTCGCCGACGATTCCGGCACGCCCATCCGCGGCCTCCGCTACGATTCCAGCCAGCCGCTGGAGCAGAAGCTGGCCGAGTTCCCGTTCACCGTGGCGGATGGGCAACAGTTGAGCGCTTTTCTCGACCATCTGCGCGGCGCGCGCGTGGAGCTGAAGTCGGCCGCGGAGACGCTGGCCGGGACCATCGTGAGCGCGCGGCTGATCGCTGGCAACGACAAGCAGCCCGAGCGCGAGCAACTGATTCTGCTGCTCGATTCCGGCGACTTGCGCACCGTGGACCTGGCCGCGATGAGCGGGCTGCGGTTCCCGGACCCGAAACTGCAGGCGCAGTTGAAAGACTACCTGGCCACGGTGGCGCAGTCTCGCTCGAAGGACAAGCGCAGCGTGTATATCGACTCCTCCGATGCGAAGGCCCGCGAGGTGGCGGCCAGCTACATGATCCCGCAGCCGCTCTGGAAGTCGAGTTATCGGCTGCTGTTCGACGAGAAGGGCGTGGCGACGCTGGAAGGCTGGGCCATTGTCGACAACACCACCGGTGACGACTGGACCAACGTCCACCTGGCGGTGGTCTCCGGCCGGCCGGTGTCGTTCATCAGCCGGCTGTACGAGCCGTTCTACGTGCAGCGGACCACGGCGGATGTGGACAATGCGTACGCCCAGGCCCCGGTTGTCTACGAGGGCGGCGTGGTGGGTGGCGTGCCGGGTGGGGTGGCGGGCGGTAGTATGGGCGGCGTGCTCGGTGGTATCGTCGGGGCGGTTCAGGCGGCAGCCCCGCCGCAGATGAAGCCCTCGGCGCCGAAACGTATGCGAGTGGAACCCAGCTCCGTCGCCGCCGATACCCAGACCCGCGAACTCGGTGACCTCTTCGAGTACCGCTTCGCGACGCCCATCACCATCCACAAGAACGAATCGGCGATGCTGCCCTTCCTGCAGCAGAAGATCGCGGCACGCAAGCTGCTCATCTATTCCGAGTCGTATGGCCAGAACCCGATGAGCGCCGCCGAGCTGACCAACGACACCGGCAAGACGCTCGACGGAGGCCCTCTCACGGTCTTCGAAAGCGCAAGCTATGGCGGCGAAGCGCTCATGAACACGGTCAAGAACGCCGACAAGCGCTTGATCAGCTACGCCGTCGACCTGGGCACGCGCATCGGCACGAAAGAAGACTCCAGCAACAAGCACCTCCTCGAAGTACACGCCAGCCGCGGCCTGGTCACCACGAAAAGCTCCAGCCTCGCGACGAAGACCTACACAATCCGCAACGTCGACCCTCGCCCGAAGACGCTGGTCATCGAGCAGCCGATCCGCGGGGGATACAACTCGATCAGCCCGAAGCCGTCGGAGACCACCGCGGACGCCCGCCGGTTCGAGGTGAAGCTCGGCCCCGGCGCAACCGAGAAGTTCCCGGTGGTGGAAGAGTACGTCTTCTCGCAGTCGTTTCAGGTGGCCAGCTTCACGCCCGATGTGCTGGTGGAGTACGTCCGGCAGAAGGCCATCTCTGAGGCCGGCCACAGGCAACTCCAGCAGGTGGTGGACCAGAAGCGCCGCATCGCCGAGGCGGACGCGTCCCTCCAGGCGACGCACTCCGAAATGAGTGAGGTCGCCCGCGCGCAGGACCGCCTGCGTCAGAACATCCAGACCCTGAACCAGGTCAGCGGACAGCAGGACCAGGTGCAGGAGTGGTCGCGGCAACTGGCGGCGGCGGAGGTCCGCATGACCACGCTGCGCGATCAGGCCGCCGCGCTCGACAGGAAGAAGGCCGCGCTTGAGGCCGAACTCAGCGTTATGATCGGGAAGCTGGAGTTCTGAACATGCTTCGAATCATTCCGGTTTCCGTGCTGTCTCTCGCCACCGCGCTGGCTGCCGACCTGCCGGTGCGCGAGGTGATCCTGTACAAGAGCGGCGTCGGCTACTTCGCCCGCTCCGGCCAGCTCGCGCCCGGCGAAGGCGCGCGGCTGGATTTCAAGGCCACGGACATGAACGACGTGCTGAAGTCGCTGACCGTCGCCGACGATTCAGGCACGCCCATTCGCGGCCTTCGCTACGATTCCAGCGAGCCGCTGGAGCAGAAGCTGGCGGATTTCCCGTTCACCATCGAGGACAGCCAGAAGCTCAGCGGCCTTCTCGACAACCTGCGCGGAGCTCGCGTGGAGCTGAAATCGGCTGCGGAGACGCTGGCCGGCACCATCGTGAGCGCGCGCGCCATTCCAGAGACGCGCCCGGATCAGGAAAACGTGATCTTCACGTCCCAACCCGAGCGCGAGCAGCTCACTCTGTTACTCGATTCCGGCGACCTGCGCACGTTGGACCTGGCCGCGGTCAGCTCTCTGCGCTTCCCAGACCCGAAGCTGCAGGCGCAGTTGAAGGACTACCTGGCCACGGTGGCGCAATCGCGCTCGAAGGACAAGCGCAGCGTGTACATCGACTCCTCGGATGCCAAAGCCCGCGCGGTATCGGCCAGCTACATAATCCCCCAACCGCTCTGGAAATCAAGTTATCGGCTACTGTTCGGCGAGAAGAACGAGGCAACGCTGGAAGGCTGGGCCATTGTCGACAACACCACCGGTGACGACTGGACCGACGTCCACCTGGCGGTGGTCTCAGGCCGCCCAGTGTCATTCATCAGCAGACTATACGAGCCGTTCTACGTGCAGAGGACCACGGCGGACGTGGACAATGCGTACGCCCAGGCGCCGGTTGTCTACGAGGGCTCGACTAACGAGAAGTCAGTCGCAGCCGAGTCCAGAACTGGCGGCGGTCGCATGCTCGCCATGCACAAGATGGCTCCGCCCCCACCCCCTCCGCCGCAGGCGGCACCTATGTCTGTCAATGCGGCCGTGGCCAGCACCGTCACCGTGGCTACTCAGACCCGCGAACTCGGCGACCTCTTCGAGTACCGTTTCTCCGCCCCCGTCACCATCCACAAGAACGAATCGGCCATGCTGCCGTTCCTGCAGCAGAAGATCGCGGCGCGCAAGCTGCTTATCTACTCCGAATCGTATGGCCAGAACCCGATGAGCGCCGCCGAGCTGACCAACAACACCGGCAAAACGCTCGACGGCGGCCCCATCACTGTTTTCGAAGGGGCCAGCTACGGCGGCGAAGCCCTCATGAACACGGTCAAGAATGCCGACAAGCGGCTCATCAGCTACGCCGTCGACCTGGGCACACGCGTGGGCACCGAAGAAGACTCCGGCGACGAGCATATCCTTGAAGTCCACGCCAATCGCGGCGTAATCACGACGAAAACCTCCGAGCGCGAGACAAAGACGTACACCATTCGTAATGTCGATCCGAAGTCGAAGACGCTCATCGTCGAGCAGACGATCCGGGAGGAATACGCGCTGCTGAGTCCGAAGCCCGCCGAGACCACCGCCGCCGCGCACCGGTTCGAAGTCAAGCTGGGGCCGGGCGCCACCGTGAAGTTTCCAGTCGTGGAAGAGCACACGAACTATCAGACGGTCATGGTGACCAGCTTCACGCCCGACCTTCTGGTCACCTACGTCTCGCAAAAGGCCATCTCCGACGCCGCCCGCAAACAACTGCAGCAGATCGTCGACCAGAAAGCGCGCATCGCCAGCGTGGACCAATCCATCAGACAAACCCGCTCGGAAATGGAGGAAGTAACCCAGGCCGAGACCCGCTTGCGCCAGAACATCGCCACCCTCAACAGCGTCAGCGGGCAACAAGACCAGGTGCAGACGTGGTCCCGGCAACTGGCGTCCCAGGAGGTCCAATACACGAAGCTCCGCGACCAGGCCGCCGGCCTCGACAAGCAAAAGGCCGCGCTCGAAGCGGAGCTGAACGAGATGATCGCAAAACTGGAGTTCTGACCGCTCCCGTCCGCGGGCCCCACCGCACCGTATAATCGGGAGGTAAGCAATCCTGATCTGGAGGAGTTCCCGTGAAGAAACTCGCAATGGTACTCGCGCTGGGCGCGACGTTCTCGCTGGCCGCCCTGGCCGATTCGTGGAGCGGCACCGTTTCCGACTCCATGTGCGGCGCGCAGCACAAGGCCGCCACCGCCGACGACAAGAAGTGCGTGGAAGGGTGCATCAGGAACCACGGCGCTTCGCCGGTTCTGGTGGTGGGCGATAAGGTCTACAAGATCTCCGCCGACTCGCAGGCCAAAGTGATGGACCACCTCGGCGACAAGGTGAAGGTGGAAGGGCAGCTCGCCGGCGACACTATCACGATTACGTCGGTCTCGATTTAGCCTACTTGACCTTCTCGCCCTTCTCCGGTACGAAGCGCAGGCCCAGCTTCCCCGACCGGGTCTTGTAGAAGAGCTCAAGGTTCTTCGGCTTCACCTTGCCGTCGATCTGGAAATACAGCAGGCCCGTCACCGGCTCGGTCACCGCTTTTTCCGGCAGCGCCTTCTGACGCAGGGCCAGCAGCAGCGGACTGTCCGTGTTGTCCTGTGCGTCCTTCACCTCTATTTCCGCGGACGGGGTTGCCGAGGCGCCGTTTCCCATCACCGGTCCGCCGGTAGGCATTCCCATGATGGTGCCCCCCGCACCCTGGTTCATCACCGTGGTGCTGCTCTTTCCGGTGGCCGCGTTTTTCACGATAATTGCTCCGGCGCCGGCAATCTGACTCGGCTGGAACGGCATCGCCCGCTGGCCGTCCTTGTCCGAGAGCAGCGTGAAATCGTCCAGCCAGATCTTCACCGGATCGTCGCCCAGCGGGCGAACGGTCACCTGCACGACGACGATGTTGCCCCCAAGGTCGGAGCCGGCAATGCCGGGTCCGATCGCCTGCCGGATCTGCTCCTTGTCGAGCAACAGGTTGGCGCTGATCTCAACCAGGTCGTTGGAGCTGCGCCCAATCGGATAGCGCTCGTCGGAGGCGGAAAGCACCGGCGCGCCGACGAAGAACGCGAGCGCGGGCAAAGCGGAGAGATGTCGCAGACGCATGAGTAGTCCCCTCTCAGCATAACGGCCCCCGGGCCGCGGCGGTTACCAGCAGCCCGTGGCGTCCCCGAATTGAGCCCGCCCTGCTACCCCCCTGGCGGACCCTAAGGCGTTCACCGCAGCTAAAGCAGGCGCTGCAAACGGTCGATCTAACTCCTGGCGCGGGTTGTGCGCCTGGAGTGCCTGTGTCTATTCATCGTTTCGTCTTCTGCCTGTTGACTGTCACCGGTATGGCGTCGTTGTGGGCGCAGCAAAGCACCAACACGTTCATGACCGTCACCACCAGCCCCTCCGGGGGGACATTCCTGGTGGACGGCCAGCCGTACGTCTCCTCGGCGGTCTTCAGTTGGGTCATTGGATCGAAGCACGTGATACAGGCTCTGCAGGACCTGGCCCCGCCGGGATACGATCCCACGACGATTGCGACACGCGCGAACCTGAACGAGTTCCCCTCGTGCTACCGCCGATTCAGCGGCTGGACGGATTCCTCGGGCCAGGTGGGGGGGGTCGACGAGGCCTCCCCCGTGATCACGGTTACCGCCGATCCCGCGCTGAGCCAACTGGTGGCCGACTACATCGAGAACTGCATGGTGTTCATCGACTTCTATGGCGACAACCCCCCGGCGTGGCCGAACTCGTGCGATACGGATCCGCCGCTGCCGGCGGGCAGCCCTATTCCTCAGGGCATCGTCTGGGCCAGTGCCGGGCTGTTACACAAATGTTATTGGAACAACGTGGCTGAGTACGTGACGATTCCAAACCCGATCACGCTCGCGGTCTACCCTTCCCCGGGGTGGCTGTTTCAGCAGTGGGACCTGCCGGATGCTACCCTGACCGGACCGGTCAACACGATCACCGTTGGTGACGTTGGTGGCCTGCCGTCCAAATTCACTCTGACACCCGAGTTCGTGCAGGGGGAGCGAGTTCGCTTCCTGACCGCGCCGCCCGGTCTGCAGGTGGTAGTGGACCATGTGCCGATTCCGACCATCCGGGAACCCGGCGCTACCGTCTTTTCGCCATGCGCCGGTAATGAAATGGCGCCGCCGCCCGTCACGCCCTTTCCCACGGCGATTCCGCGCATGTGCTACGGCGACTACGATTTCCTGATTGGGTCCACGCATTCGGTCTGGGTACCCTCGCCCCAGGGCGACGACGCCGGGCCTCGCTGGGTGTTCAATTCGTTCACCGGCGCGGTGAACAGCGCCGGAGTATATACGGTCCCGAGCCAGCCGGACCTGGTGACGGCCAGTTTCCTCCCGGCTGCCCCCATTTCGTGGATTACTGTTCCGCCCGGACTGAAGCTGACCGTGGATGGCGTCAGCACGCATTCCGGCGGCGGTTACTGGGGAGTCAACAGCACCCATTCCCTTTCCGCTCCTTTGCAGCAGAGAGACGCGAACAACAAGGTCTGGGACTTCAAGAGCTGGTCCGACGGCGGGGGAGCAACTCACAACTACACGGTGCCCGCCACGGCTGTCAACGGCGGAGCACAGTTGATCGCTACCTGGGTCTACGACCCGGCCGCCAGCGCCAACAGCCTGTTGACCGTGCAAAGCTCGCCGCCCGGTCTCACCCTGCAGGTGGACGGACAGGCTTGCGTGACACCCTGCATCACCACGAAGCCGAACGGCACGACGGTACGCATCACCGCGCCCCCGATGCTCACTTCCGGGCCTGGCACCCAGTATCTCTTCCAGAGCTGGTCGGACATGGGCGCGCCTGACCATCAGGTCAAACTCAACATCGACACGACGGTCACAGCCGACTACTCGACGCGGTACCTGTTGACCGCTTCGGCATCGCCAACCGGCGGGGGCACGTTCATCGCGAGCCCGTTTTCGGCCGACGGATACTACAATGCCGGCGCCGCCGTGACTCTGACAGCGCGGCCCGCCACGGATTACCGGTTCTCTATGTGGAGCGGCGGGCTGAGCGGAACCGCAGCCACGGGAACCTTATCCATGCAGGGCCCGGTGCAGGTGGCCGGGTATTTCCAGAAGCTGGCGGATACACCCGGTGTTTTCGTCCAGAACGCAGCGGGCCAGACCCCGCAGCCGGTGGTCGCCTCCGGTTCGCTCGTCTCGATCTTCGGGGCGAATCTCGCCCCCAGCGTGCAGGTTGGTCCCACCAACCCGGTGTCGCAGACCCTGAATGGCGTAGTGGTTACGACATCCGGGCGCATCCTTCCGCTGATGTTCGTCTCCCCCTGGCAGATCAACGCTCTTCTGCCCTCCGGGCTGACACCGGGAGACTACGATCTGACCATCTCCTCGCTGAACAATCCCGACATCCAGACCTCGTTCACGGTGGCCAGGAACGCGCCGGGGCTGCTGACCAATCCCGTGAATAACAGGAACTTCGCCCTGGCGCTGCATCAGGACGGAAGCCTGGTCACGCCCTCGCAACCGGCACTGCCGGGTGAGACCGTGACCGTTCTGGGGACCGGATTCGGACCGTTGACGCTGCCCTACATCGACGGCTTCCCTGCCCCGCAATTGCCCCCGAACGCGCTGGTCGACCCAGTCAGCGTGTCACTCGGCGGGACGGTCCTGACCCCGGCATGGGCGGGCGCCGCTCCTGGCTTTGTCGGGCTGGTCTCGGTCCAGTTCGTGATCGGCGATATGGTTCCCAAAGGCACCACGCTCGAACTGACCGCGACGGTCAACGGCGTGTCCAGCAATACGGTGCTGCTGCCGATCCAGTAGCCGGTGCGGGCCGCGGCTTCCTACTCCGCCGGGCGGATGCGGATCGCCTCGCCGCCGCCGGAGACCAGCCGGGCTTTCAGGGTCATGGTGCGGTTCACCTTTGCCTGTTCCATCACCGTGTGCGTGGGGTTCTCCGCCGCGTCCGGCGCGTCCCGCCAGCTTTCCGCCGTGTAATCTCCCGGGCCGAGGAACTCCAGCGGGATGTCCAGTTCGGCGCTGTGCCAGCCGGCGATGCTGCCCACGTACCACTCCTTCCCGTGACGGCGGGCGATGGTGATGTAGTCGCCCACCTTCCCATTCAGCACCCGCGTCTCGTCCCAGGTGGTTGGCACGGCGCTGAGAAACGCCAGCTCCTTCTGCCCCTGGTAAGCCTCGGGGTAGTCCGAAACCATCTCGAACGGGCTTAGGAAAACCACGAACAGAGCGGTCTGGTGCGCGCGTGTCCCCATGACCATCGGCTGCTCATTGCGGGGCTGGAAGGCCTCCCGGGTGACGTTGTGAAACCCGCCCGGCGTGTAATCCATGGGCCCGGCCAGCATGCGCGTGAACGCCAGCATGACGTTGTGATCCGGCGTCACCCGCGCGCTCCACTTGTTGTATTCAAGCCCCAGCACTCCTTCGCGCGTGAGCACGTTGGGCCAGGTGCGGCTCATACCGTCGGGTTTGAAAGCCCCATGGAAGTCGATCATCAGGTGGTGCTCGGCCGCCTTCTTCGCCACGCGCCGGTAGAAGTCCACCATCCATTGATCGTCCCGATCCATGAAGTCGATCTTGACCCCGGCGATCCCCCACTTCTCGTAGAGCGGAAACGCTTCGTCCATCTGCCTGGCCACGTCGGTCCAGTGAGCCCACACCCAGATCCGCACCTTCTTCGACCTGGCGTAATCGAGCAGCTCGGGCATGTTGATGTCCGGCCGTGCCTGGGTGATGTCGGCGCCCGAGTCGTTCGGCCCGTTGCCCTGCGCGGCCCAACCGCCATCCAGCATGAAGTATTCGAAGCCGGCCTGCGCCGCGAAGTCCACGTAATGCTTCGCCGTCGCCGTGTTCTTGCCCGGCCGGAAGCTCACGCCCTCGTCATATGGGCCCGACCACCAGTCCCACGCGGCCTTCCCCGGCTTGATCCACGACGTGTCCGCGATCGCCGAGGGCGGATTCAAATTGTCCACGAGGTTCGATTCGATCAGCCGTCCGGGCGCCGAGCCGATCATCAGCACGCGCCACGGCGAGGCCATCGGCGTCTGTCCCGAAACCGAAATGCCCGGCTCGTCAATTCGCGGCGCCAGCCGTGCCTCCAGCGCGCGCGGATGCGTGGCTGAGTGCATCAGGTACATGCCCGAATAGTTGTCGATGTCCGCCTCGGTGATGGCCAGCCACGCCACGCCCGGCAATTCGAGAAGCAGCGGCATGGCCACCAGCGACTCCGGATGGATGCCGCTCAGCGCCACAGTGCCGTAGTTGTCTTCCCACGAGGTGTGAAAATCCCTCAGGATAAGCGGATATGTGGTGGCGTCCCCGGCCACAACAAACTGGGTCTTTTCGTTCACCAGCCGAACTGCTTTCAGAAGCCCCTGATCCGGGATCACATAGCGGAAGGCCACGCCATCGTCGTACGCTCTGGCCTCGACGGTGAGCTGGCGGTTGGGCCGCCGCGTTTCCCGCAGGTCGAGCGCGAGCGTGTTGCACTCGTTGCGCACGGGATTCGCCTTGCCTGCCGGCGCCTCCCGCGTCTCGCCGATCTTCGCGCGTCTGGCCGCGACAATCCGCACTTTGTCTCCCAGCACCGGCTGGTCCTGAATGTCCAGCCCAAGAGCCGATCGATCCATGACGTGCTTGCCGCGGTACGTCACTTCATAGAACAACTGCCCGCCGTCAACGTCGGTGGAGAATCTGAGTTCGATGAGCGAATCGGGCGAGGAGACCTTCGCCAAGTTCGTTTGCGCCACCGCGAGGCCGGCCAGAAGCACGGTAGTCAGCAGGAAGAGAGCAGTTCGCACGTACACCGTTCTATCACGAACGAAAGTGGCCGAGCGGTGACCTGATACGATGCAATCTCGGATGCGATCCACCATTCCACGATGGGCTGTCACGCTATGGGGCGCGGCGTTCGCGTGCTTCGGAGCGTCCGTCGAGGTCCACTTCAAGCTGACTCCGCGCGTTGTCGTCGAAAGCCGAGTGAGCGCGGCGCTGAAGGACAACGTCGCACGTGGCGAGAAGCTCAGGATCATGTTCGAAGAGGCCGGATGTCCAGCCGGACGCCTCGAGCTTCAGCCTGTGAGGAAGGTGAGAGCTCCGAACGTGATTTGCACCGTTCCGGGCGAGAGCGGCTCGACCATCGTGGTGGGCGCGCATTTCGACCACGCCGAAGTCGGGCTCGGTGTCATCGACAACTGGAGTGGTGCGTCCCTGCTGCCGTCTCTTCTGGAAAGCGTCAGGAGCGTGCCCCGCCGGCACACCTTCGTATTCGCCGGCTTTACCGGAGAGGAGGAAGGGCTGCTCGGGTCGCACTACTATGTGGGCCACCTCGCACCGGGCGACCTGAAGCGAATCGTGGCAATGATCAACTTCGACTCGGTGGGCGCAGGCCCCGTGGAAGTGCAGGTCACCACCGCCGGCAAGGATCTGCTGACCAGACTGCTGAACACCGCGAACTCGATACAGGTGCCCGTTCGGCGCATGGACTTCGATCAGATCGCGACATCCGATTACGCGTCCTTTCGTGGAAAGAAGGTGCCGACGCTGGTGCTCCACTCGATGACGCCGCAGACTCTCCACCTGCTGCACAGCGCCGACGACAACATGAAGGCGTTGCGAATGGACGATTACTACGACACCTACCGCCTGCTCGCCCAGTACCTCGCGTTGCTGGATGTGATGCTGGACCCGCCCGCGGAGCGGTAGCGGCCATCACCCGCCGACCGGCGATAATCAAACGTGGCCCGATTCCTCCCTGTCCTCGCGTTCCTCGCCGCTCTGCCGCTGACCTCGCAGCAGAGCATGCCGATCGAAGACTACCAGCCGAAGTCGACGCTGGTCGTCCCCGAGCACATCGTCAAACGCGCACGCTATCCATTCATCGACGTCCACAACCACCAGTGGGAAACCTCGGCCGCCCGGCTGAACCAGTTGCTGGCCGACATGGACTCGCTGAACATGCGCATCCTGGTGGACTCGCCCGTCATGAACGGCTGCTGCGACTGGCTCCGCAACTCCGTGGCCAACATCCGCGCCGCGGGCAAGGGCCGATTCGCGGTCATGACCAACATCGACTACCGCGACCTCGATGCCCCGGATTATTCCACCCGCGCCGCCGCTCAGCTCGAGCGCGACATCCAGGCCGGCGCAGTCGGCCTCAAGGTGTGGAAGAACTTCGGCATGATGCTCAAGGATTCCAAAGGCCAGCGCATTCACGTGGACGACCCGCGTTTCGATGCGGTGTTCGAAACCTGCGCGAAGCACCACATCCCGGTGATGATCCACACCGCCGACCCGAAGCCGCTGTTCGAGCCGATGGATAAATACAACGAGCGCTGGCTCGAACTGAAGAGCCATCCCAACCGCAATCAGACCGCCAGCGGCGGACCGTCGTGGGAAACGCTCATCGAGGAGCAGCACAACCTGTTCGCGCGCCACCCCAACACCATCTTCATCGCCGCGCACATGGGCTGGCTCGCCAACGACCTTGGCCAGCTTGGCCGCCTGCTCGACCGTTTGCCCAACGTGTACGTGGAGATCGGGGCCATCAGCAGCGAACTGGGCCGCCAGCCTCGTTTTGCGCGCGCGTTTTTCGAGAAGTATCAGGATCGCGTCCTGTTCGGCAAGGACGCCTGGGTGGTGCCGGAATACTGGACTTACTTTCGCCTGCTGGAAACCGCCGACGAGTATTTCGACCCTACGCGCCGCTATCACGGCTTCTGGCAGTTGTACGGGGTCGACCTGCCGGACCCCGTGCTGAAGAAGCTCTACTACAAGAACGCGTTGCGCCTCTTCCCCACGCTCCCGCGCGACGGGTTCCCGGATTGAAGCCGGACGCTACGGACCAACCACCAGCCAGGCCGGCGGACTACACACCGGCGGACTCGCCCCCCAGACCTCACAGATCTGCAGGAAATACTGGTTCGGCAGCATGCCGGTGGGTATCCGCAGATTCACCTGTTGCACGCCGGGCAACCCGGGCGCGGGTCCTGCGTACTCGGGAATATACGGCTGCCCGGCGATTCGGCCCGTCACCACGCCGGCAGTTGACACCCCGGTTCCGAATATCTGCACGGCGGTACCGGGCGGGGCCGGGTGGGCGGCGCCATTTACGGTGTTGTCCTGATTTAATACCGCCCCCGGAAAAATACCCGGGGAAAATGGCGCGAGCAGCACGCTGACCGGGGCCATGGCGACGCCGTTGTTGGAAACCACAATTTGCGTGGACAAGTGGCCGGCCAGGGCCGCCGGCACCAGCAGATTAATCTGCCGGTTGTTGCTGAACAGGATCTGGGCCGGCAGCCCGTCGAACGTCACAGTTACGGGCGCCGTGAAGCTTGCGCCCATGATGGTGGCCAGCGAGCCCGCGGTGATGGGGCCAAAGAAGTTGGCCGAACTGGTCACGCTGCGGATGGAAGGCGCTGCCGGCGCGCCCACGTTCAGCGTGACGCCTACTTGCGCGCTGCCGGCGAAGGGGCCGGCGTCAATCAGGATGGTGGCCTTCACCACTCCCGGCATCACGTTGGTTGCATCCGCAAGCACGGTGACGTCACCGGCCGAAGACCAGGCGGAGGGAGTCAGCGTCAGCCAGCCCGAGCCCGAGCCATTCTGGTAGACGATGGTCGAGGTCCAGCTCATGGGACCTTTCCCAGTGTTCATGATGTCCAGGAGCTGGCTGGTGGCGATCCCGGCGGGCTGCGTGAAGTCCAGCGAATTGGTGTCGACGGCCAGATGCGGGAAGTAGACGGCGCTGCAATCGCCCACCAGCGCGCAGTCGTTGGGCGCAATCGTTTGCAGGAAGCGCGGCACGGGCGCGGTGGTACTGGCGGTCATCACCGTGGACACCGGCGCCAGCATCACCTTTTCATCGCTCACGAAGGCGATGCCGCTGCCCGACGGCGGAACACTCAGGAACGTCGGAAACTGTGCCGTTTCCATGGTGGTATCGCTCGAATCCATCACCTCGTAGACGGCGTTTGCCGACCCATCCGCAGCCACCGCAACCTCCGCCAACGCATCGAAGCTGATGGCGGCCGAAGGCGGTGCAGGGGGGACGAAGAGCGGCGTCCCGCCGGCGCCATTGGCATCCGCGCCAGTCACCAGCGAAAGCAGAAGCGTTCCGCCGGAAACGCTGGACGCGTATTTGCCGCCCGATGCGGGTACGCCGAAATCGCCGCCGGCCGTGGGTACAATGGCGTCCGATCCGGCCACGGCCACCGGCACAAACAGATGCGCCAGCGGGGACAGGCCGGTGTAGCGCACCAGGATTCTGTGCCCGGAATCGGCATTGTAGTTCTGCTCATCCAGCTTCGACGCCAGCACCGACGCGAAGCCTTCGGTGATCCTAGTGGTGTTGAAAGCCGCGTGCCCGGCAATGAACTGAGAGAAGCTCAGGCCGGGTGGAACGCTTGCGCCAAATTGCGTGCAGACAAGTTCCGAGGAGAGGTTCGAATACAGGCTGGAATACGTGGTCCCCAGCAACAGCGAAGCCTTGTTCACCTCAATGATGTTGCCCCCGACGATGAGGTCCGCCAGAATCTGCCCGCCCGGCGAGGGTACGGCCTGGGTGGCGTTCACGCGGATATTCGAGAAGCGTAGCGCGATGGCGCCGGCCGGCGACATGGTCAGGTGGACTCCGTTCCAAGTCACGTTGTGCGGCGACATCAGCACGCCCGGGGTGCTCACTGGCACGAAACCCGAACCCGAGTCCGCGGTGAAGAGAGCGTCGGTGGCGTTGTGCGCGTCAATGCGATTGGTGATCTCGAGGTTGGTCTGAATGGTCACGTTCTCGATCAGTTGCGCCGACGGCGGCCCACCCGTGCAGTCGATGCGCAGCTCGCCCATCGGCTCGGTAATCTCTTCGGCATGCATGATCAGCGGGACTGCCGTGGTGGTGCAGAGGAGCGAGTTCACTGCGGCGTTCGCCAGGGACGAGGCGGACAACAGAAACAAAGCGACGGCGGGAAGGAACCTGGACATATGTACAACCTGCCTTCGTGGGACGCGGACGGCTACGTGACTTGGATTACAGTATATCAGGGCGCACCTTGTTACAATAAGTCAAAAGCTGCGCCGCATGCCCGTCACAACATCCATTGCTGAAGAGATTATGGACCTGAAAAGGGCCCGGCGCGCCATCATTCTCGCGCACCACTATCAGGAGCCGGAGATTCAGGAACTGGCGGACGTGGTGGGCGACAGTCTGGAACTGGCGCGCAAGGCCCGCGATTTCGAGGGCGACGTTCTGGCCTTCTGCGGCGTCTGGTTCATGGCGGAGATGGCCAAACTACTGAACCCATCCCGAATCGTGATCGCGCCCGACCGCGACGCCGGCTGCAGCCTGGTGGACAGTTGTCAGGTGGAGCAGGTCCGCGCGTTCAAGCAGCGCTACCCCGATCACAAGGTGGTCAGCTACGTGAACACGTCGGCGGACGTGAAGGCCGAAAGCGACATTGTCTGCACCTCGCGCAACGCGGTGCGGATTGTGAATTCCATTCCCGCAGACCAGCCCATTCTGTTTCTGCCCGACGCTAATCTGGGGAAATACGTGCAACGGCAGACCGGCCGCGCGAATATGCGTATCTGGCAGGGCGCCTGCATCGTGCATGCCACCTTCCCCGCGCGGCGTCTCACCGCCATGCGCCACGCCCATCCCGAGGCGCTGGTGGCGTCGCATCCGGAGTGCCCCGAGGACATTCTGGCCGATTCGGATTTCGTCGGCTCCACCAGCGCCATCATCGAATGGTGCACGCGGGAATCGGACGCCGACGAGTTCATCATCATGACGGAAAGCGGCGTGATGCACTCGCTGAAGAAGCTGGCCCCGCACAAGCGCTTCTGGTTCGTGGCCAACGAGAACTGCAACTGCAGCGAATGCCCGTACATGAAGCGCAACACGCTGGAGAAGCTGCGCGACGCGCTGGACAAGCTGGAGCCGCGGGTGGAACTGGCGCCGGAGATGATCGCTCGCGCCGCGCTGCCCATCGAGCGCATGCTTGCGGTAAAGTAGCACCACCATGGCGTCCGCGCCTCTTCTTGACACGTTCGGCCGCTTGCACGACAACCTGCGCATCAGCGTCACGGACCGCTGCAACATCCGCTGCTTCTACTGCATGCCCGAAGAGGGCGTGAAGTTCGTCCCGCACCGCGAGATTCTATCGTTCGAAGAGATTGAGCGGGTGGCGCGCATCGCCGTGGGCCTGGGCATTCGCAAGATCCGCATCACCGGCGGCGAACCGCTGGTGCGACGCGACCTGCCGGTGCTGGTTCGCAAGCTGGCGGCCATCGACGGCGTCCAGGATCTGGCGCTCACCACCAACGGCGTGCTGCTGGGGGAGCAGGCGCGGGAGTTGTACGACGCCGGGTTGCGCCGGTTGAACGTGCATCTGGACACACTGGACCGCGAGCGCTTCCTGCACATCACGCGCCGCGACGAGCTGGCGCGCGTGCTGCTAGGTCTGGAGACCGCGCGGGGCATCGGGTTCGGGCCAATCAAGATCAACGCGGTGGCGGTTAGCGGACTGGTGGAGCCCGACATCGTCCCGCTGGCCCGCTTCGGGCGCGAGAACGGCTATGAGATCCGCTACATCGAGTTCATGCCGCTGGATGCTCGGGGACTGTGGGATCGCTCGCGCGTGCTGCTGGCCGGCGACATTGTGGAGATGCTGTCGCGCGAGATCGCGCCACTGGTGGCGATTCCGGACGCGGACGTGCGCGCGCCCGCCACCGAGTACGCCTTCGCCGATGGAGTGGGCCGGGTGGGCTTCATCGCCTCGGTGAGCCGCCCGTTCTGCCTGAACTGCAATCGGGTGCGCCTGACCAGCGACGGCAAGCTGCGCTACTGCCTGTTCGCGCTGGAGGAGACGGATATCAAGCCGTTGCTGCGGGGTGGCGCGGGGGATGAGGAGATCGCCGCGGCCATTCGCGCGAACGTGCGCGGGAAGTGGATCGGCCACGAGATCAATAGCGTGCAGTTCGTGCCGCCTCCGCGGCCGATGTATTCGATTGGCGGGTGATGAAGGTTCGCGATGCAATTCGGATGATTGAGCGTGATGGCTGGCGTCAGGTGAACCAGGAAGGGAGCCATCGGCAATTCAAGCATTCGGAGAAGAAAGGGCGCGTGACGATCGCCGGCCATCCGTCGATGGACCTCGATCCGAAGACGCAGAATAGTATCCTGAGACAAGCGGGGTTGAAATGAGATACGCCGTTCTTTTCGAAAAGACCGAGACCGGCTACAGTGCGCATGTGCCGGATCTGCCTGGATGCGTTGCTGCCGGCGCTACGCTCGAAGAAACCACCGACCTGATTCGCGGAGCCGTCCGAATACATCTGGCTGGCATGGTGGAGGACGGCGAACGAATTCCGGAGCCGAAGACGATCGCGGAGTACATTGTCGCCGCGTAGTCACTCCACGGCCGAGTTCAGGGCTTCAACGTCTCGAGGAGTCCGTAGTCCAGAACCCAACCCTCCACTCCGGCGTTTGAACCATTGAGCACCTTGACTCGTTCAATGTTCCACGAGCCTGCCGACTCAGGGGCGTCCGCGTCGAGAAGCCGATCCTTGACACAGGCTCGTCGTTCGAGGCCCTCGACCAGGGTTGCGGTTGGAAGGAGACGGCCACGATTCGACGCGGGAGCTGAGCAGAGCAGATTCGGGTCTGCAGAGAGCCACAAGCCCGGTCGACCGATTACAGTTCGCACTCTGCTCCAGCTCTCGATTCTTGACATTTCAAATCTGTGCGCCAGAATCGCAAGGATGCCAACAAGAGCTACCCAGGCCAAAATGATCGTGGCAGGATGTGGCATGGGACCCAGACGAGGCAGCTTTGTCCACTTGGCTTTCGGGGTGACAAGGGCCATCCCTATCGAATATCCCAAGGCTGAACAGGCCGGGAGGGTGACCAGAAAAACGCCTAAGCCCTCGTTGGAGCCTGTGGCAAAGACGGACTCAGGCAACCAGGGAATCTGTTGCCGGCTTAAGAGATCACCGGCCACGCCAGGACAGAAAATGACTGTGGGGAGAACCCAGATCCAGCGCCCGCTCGGCACGAACGAGGGCACCTTGTGCCCGACAACCCAACCGATGAATGGGCCAACAAAAAGGCAACTGAGAGCAAGGTATCCGGCAAAGTGCGTCTGTGATGGGTGCTCGCCGCTGAGCCCGAAGACAGAAAGCAGACGGGATAATGGAAAACCCGCGAGCATGACGACGGGGTAAGAAGAAACCAGTTGGAGAAAATAGCGCAACGCAGTCGGCAAGAGTTCACGTTTGCGATCGGTCCCAAGCACGTCAGTTCCATTTTAGGCCTGATGATCTGTCTTCCAAACGTCGCTCAGCGGCCACTCCCCTGGTGAAACGCTAGAATGGCGTTAGTGGCCTGGCGCTTCTGGGTTGTTCTGATTGCCGTCGCGAATTGCTTCGCACAAATGCCGGTTTTCCCGCTGCGGGACGTGCGCGCCGGCCAGCACGGCGTCGGCAGAACGGTCCTCACAGGCAACAAAATCGAGGAGTTTCAGGTCGAGATTCTCGGGGTTCTGGAGGACATGGGCCCGAAGCAGTCCATCATCCTGGCGCGGCTCTCCGGCGCCGGCCTCGAGAACGCGGGCGTGATGCAGGGCATGAGCGGCAGCCCCGTCTACATCGACGGCCGGCTGGTGGGCGCGGTCGCGCTGGCGTTCCCATTTTCCAAAGACCCCATCGCGGGCATCCGGCCCATTGAGGACATGTTGCGCACCTCCGCCCCGCCGACGAAACAGGCCGGCGCGCGACCGGCGCTGTTCGCACCGGAGCTGACGGCGAATGTGCAGCCGGCCGACACGGTGGGCCTTGGCAACGCGCGCATGGCCGCCATCAGCACGCCGGTCTCCTTCAGCGGCTTCAGCGAACGCACCATCGACTACTTCGCGCCGCAGTTGAAGCGGCTGGGACTCGAACCGCGCCAGGGGGTGTCCGGCGGAGGCCATCCCGCGCCCGGCATCGGCAAAGCGTCCGAGCTGCGCCCAGGCGAAATGATCACCGTCGAGCTCATGTCCGGCGACATGAGCGTGGGCGCCGACGGCACCGTCACCGCCATCGACGGCAAGCGCGTCTACGCCTTCGGGCACCAGTTCCTGTCGGTGGGCGACACCGAGCTGCCGTTCGCGCGCGCGGACGTGATCACGATTCTGCCAAACTACCAGGCGTCGTTCAAGATCTCCACGGCGCGCGAGTGGATGGGCGCCATCCTGCAGGATCGCAGCACGGCGATCGCGGGCGAGCTGGGCCGCCAGGCGGAGACGGCTCCGGTGGCCATCGACGTCAACGGTGCGAACGGCGCGGTGTCGCGCTATCGCATGCGCATGGCCATCGATCCCATCCTCTCGCCGCTGCTGCTGCAGATGGCGGTGTTCTCCACTATCGACGCCACCGAGCGCACTTTCGGCGCGGCCACGTACACCATCCGCGGGCAGGTGGATTTCGAGGGCGGCACCGGCCCGCTGCGTGTGGACAACACGTTCTCCGGGGACTTCGCCGTGCCCCAGGTGGCCTCGCTGAGCATCGCTTCGCCGTTTGCCTATGCGCTGGCGGCGGGCTTCAACGCGCTCAAAGTGCGCGACGTGCGGCTGGCCATCGGGGTGGCGGAGCGCAAGCGCGTGTTGCAGGTGGATCAGATCTCGGCCTCCCGGCGGACCGTGCGGCCGGGCGACGCCGTGGACATCGCGGTGACGCTGGAAGGGGACAACGGGAAGGAAGAGCTGAGGACGGTCCACTACAACGTGCCCGTGGGGACTCCGGTGGGCGCGTTGCAGTTCACGGTATCCGACGCCTTCACCACCAACCTGCTGAACTATGCGCAGACCATCGGGATGGCGCCGAAATCGCCCACGCAGGTGCTGGCCTTTTTGAACGATCTGCGGCCCAACACGAAAGCGTACGTGCGCGTGTGGACCACCGACCCTGCGTATCAGGTGCAGGGAGCGGACCTGCCGGACCCGCCTGCTTCGCTCGCGCTCATTCTCGCGCGCAGCCAGGGCGCGCCTGGAGTGCTGTCGCTGCTGCGCGGCTCGGGGCTGGCGGAACTGGAAATCGACGGCGGAGACAACGTGATCACAGGATCGAAAACGGTGCAAGTGGAAGTGAAGGAATGAGGGCGCTGGTTCTGGCGTGCGCCGCCGCGTTGTCGCTGGGCGCCGCGACCACCACCACGTGGGAGCTGAACTCCTGGCAGGATCTGGTGCGCGGACGTTTCGATGGCGTGGCGCTCGATCGCGACGGGCGGCTGAGCCTGGCGCCGGAAATGACGCCGGTGTTCACCTCGGGCCAGCCGGCCATATGGAGCGTCGCCCAGGGACCCGACGGCTCGGTGTACGTGGGGACGGGCCATCGCGGCCGCGTCTATCGCATCGCGCCGGACGGCACGTCGTCGGTGATGTGGACCGCGGATCAGCCCGAGGTGTTCGCCGTCTCGGTGGCGCCGGATGGGCGCGTGTACGCGGGCTCGTCGCCGGATGGCAGGCTGGTGCGGCTCGAAAACGGCAAAGCCCCCGACAAAGCAATAGACGTGTTCGCACCCAAAGCGAAATACATCTGGGCCGTGACGGCGTCGCCGGATGGCTCACTGTTTGTCGGGACGGGCGTTCCGGGCAACATCTACCGCGTGGACCCCTCCGGCGCGAGTGAGCTGTGGTACGAAACCGGCCAGGCGCACGTCACCGCTCTCGCCTTCGACCGCCAGGGAAGGCTGCTGGCCGGCACGGAGCCGAACGGCATCCTGTATCGGATCGGCGCGAAGGGGAAAGCGTTCGCGCTGTATAGCGCCACCCTGCCGGAGATTCGCACCATTGTCGCGGGCGCTGACGGAAGCATCTATGCGGCGGCCATGGGCGGCTCGGTCGCGGCGCGCAGCGTTACGCAGATGCCCGTCTCAATCGCCTCAGGCATCGCGGGGACCGCCACCTCCTCCACCTCCGTCACGGTGACGGATTCGTCGGCGCAGGCCGGGCCCGACGTGAAGGTGAAACCCGACGCGGCGAAACAGGCCGCTCCCCAGCAAGCCGTGCAGCAGGTTCTGCCGTCGCTGCCCGTGGTGGAAACGGCGGGCGTGGACAAATCGGCGGTCTATCGCATCAACCCGGACAATACCGTCGAGACCCTCTGGACGTCGAAAGAAGAGAACATCTACGACCTGGTGGTGCGGCCGGATGACTCGCTGCTGGTGACCACCGATGCGCAGGGACGCATCTATCGCCTGCTGAAGAATGGCAAGCCGGCGCTGATCGCGCAAACCGGCGAAGGCGAGGGAACGCGATTGCTGGCAACCTCGGCGGGCCTGCTGGCGGCCACCGCCGAGACCGGTCGCTTGTTCCGGCTCTCGGAGCGAAAGAAGGCGACTGGAGCGTACGAATCGCCGGTGCACGACGCGGGAGCGGTGGCGCGCTGGGGCCGTGTCGGGTGGCGCGACGGCGGCCATTCCAGCGGCGTCACCTTCGAGACACGAACCGGCAACTCGGCCCGGCCGGACAACACCTGGAGCGACTGGCAGCCGCTGCGCGCCAGCGCGGACATCCAGCGCGTGCAGAGCCCCAACGCCCGCTATATCCAATGGAAGGCGACTCTGGGCGGCGAGGCGACTCTGGAGAACATCTCCATCTCCTACCTGCCGCAGAACACGCCGCCGGTGATCCGCAGCATCACGGTGACTACGCAGTCGGGTGCGCAGTCAGCCGCGCAGAAGGCCGCCAGTGCGGCCAGCACGTCCACCAACGCCAGCTTCTCGGTGACCGTGACCGACACCGGCGATGCCGCGCCGCAGACCTCCCAGGGCACGCCGACGCAGACGCTCTCGCGCGCGGGTAATTCGCAGATCCAGATTTCCTGGCAGGCGGACGACCCCGAGAACGACAAGCTGGTGTACAGCGTCTGGTTCCGCGGCGAGGACGAGAGCGCCTGGAAGCTGATTCGCGCGAACGTCTTCGAGAACACGCTGCTGCTGGACAACGACGCCTTCGCCGACGGGCGCTATCTGTTCCGCGTGCTCGCCTCCGACCGGCCGTCGAACGGGCCCGGCAGCGCTCGAGAAGCCGAGCTGGTGAGCTCGCCGGTGCTGATTGACAATACGCCGCCGACGGTTGCGGTGACCGGCGGGCGGCGCAGCAACGACGAGGCGGACATCGACGTGGAGGCGCGCGACGCGGCGTCATCCCTGCGGCGCTGCGAGTATTCGGTGGACGCCGGGCCGTGGATGCCGGTGGAGGCCGTGGACGGCATAACCGATTCCCCGCACGCGCAGTTTCACATTCACGTGCTGCATCTGAGCCCCGGCGAGCATCTGGTGGCCATCCGCGTTTACGACACGGCGGGGAACGCGGGCCTGGCGAAGTGGGTGGCGCGGTAGGTAGGAGAGCGGGGGCACCAACGGTCAGACCAGACGGTCGTAATCGGCGTGACTGCCGATCCAGTACCAGACGATGCGGTCTTTCTTCATCACCGCCAGAGCGCGGTACCCGAGGCCGATGCGCGCCGAATAGATATCATCCTCGCCTTCCAGTTTCTTGAATTGCAGACCGGGATGCGACGGATTGCTCTGGAAGAGACGCCGGGCGCGCCGGGCGTCGTCCTGAACGTCGACTGGCAGGTCAGAGAGCAATCGCCAGAACCGCCGCGTGGCCCGGGACTGCATCAGAGCAGATCGTCCAACGGCAGCGTGTCGCCCCTCTCGTCCTCCTCGAGCGCCTCCCGCGCCCTACGACGAATCACATCCCGTTTCTCGGCAAAGCGCCTCTTCCATACGTCATCGTCGGCCAGCGAGGCGAGGATCTGGGATGCAATCGCATCCTGCTCATCCTGGGGCAGCGCGACGACTTTCTCCAACGCTTTCTCCAACAGGGACGACATGTCTCGATTTTATCAGCGGAGGGCGGCATCAGGCGGTGCTACACGGTCTCGTCGGTTGCCAACCGAAGATGGTTCCACCTAACCCGGCGTAGCCGGAACCAAACAGGACTCCAATTCGAAAGTTGGACCCTCTTGCGAAGTGCGTCCAAAGGCCCATGGTTATTGGCCCAGAAGCGCATCGGCGAAAACTTCTTGCCAGGAACGCGCACGATTCTACGACAGAGGTACTAAACGGTACTAAACGGTCTGCGCCGGTTACGCATGGTTGTCAAAATTGAGCACCGCTTCTTCAGGAGTCTCACTGATGCCAGGAGTTTCCGTCAAGATCACATCCGGCAGATACAACGGAAACACCGACCCCTTCGCGAGGCGTTTGACCCCTCCCTCACCCGCGCAACAACCGCACCGCTTCGCTCACCGCGCTGGGCTCGCGCTCGGGCTTCTCCGGCCCGCCCTTCTCGCCCTCGGGTTCGCCGCCTTCACCGGGCGCAAGGAACAGGTCCGTCTGCAGGCCGTGCTGCTTCGTGTACAGCTCAAAGTAGCGGCCGCGGGCGGCGTACAGCTCGTCGTGCGTGCCGCGCTCGATGACGCGCCCCTCCTCCACCACCAGGATCTGGTCCGCTCGCCGAATCGTGGACAGCCGGTGGGCGATGACGAACGTGGTGCGGCCCTTCATGAGGTAGCGCAGGCCCTCCTGAATCAGCGCCTCGGATTCGGAATCCAGGCTCGATGTCGCCTCGTCCAGAATCAGAATGCGCGGGTCCGCCAGGATCGCGCGCGCGATGGACACCCGCTGCTTCTGGCCGCCCGACAACTTCACGCCGCGCTCGCCCACAATGGTGTCGTACTTGTCGGGGAATCCTTCGGCGAACTCGTCCACGCGCGCGATGCGGCACGCGTGCATGATCTGCTCTTCGCTGGCGGCCGGCCGGGAGAAGGACACGTTTTCGCGAATGGTGCCGTCGAACAGGAAGGTGTCCTGCAGCACCAGCCCGAGCTGGCTGCGATAGGAATCGAGCCGCACCGTCGAGAGATCCACGCCGTCCACCCGCACCACGCCTTCGGTGGGCACATGGAACGCCGCGATCAGGCCGATCATGGTCGATTTCCCGCTGCCCGACGAGCCCACCAGCGCGGTCACCGTATCGGGCGCCGAATAGAACGACATGTCGTGGAGCACCGTCTTTGCGGGCTCGTAGGCGAAACTAACGTCTTCGAACGCCACCTCGCCGCGCACCTCGCCGATCTCCACGGTGCGCTTCGGGTCGGCGTCCTCGGGCACTTCAGATAGCACCTCGCGCGTGCGCTCCAGACCGGCGATCGCCTCGGTCAACTGCGTGCCGATGGCGACGATCTGGAACATCGGCGCTACCAGGTACATCATCAGCGCCGTGAAAGTCATGAGGTCGCCGATGGTCATGTGGTGCGCGAGAATGGACCGCGCGCCCACGAACATCACGATGGCGCCCACCACGCCCATCAGCACCGTGGCGGAGAGGCTCATCAGACTGGTAGCGGTGAGCGTCCGCAGGACGTTGTTCAGCAGCTTCTGCACGCCGCCGAAGAAGACCCGCTGCTCGCGCTCTTCGGCATGATAGCCCTTCACTACGCGCACGCCGCCCAGGGATTCGGTCAGCCGGCCGGTGACTTCGGCGGTGATCTTGCCGCGCTCGCGGAAGATGGGCCGGATGGTGCGAAACGCCTTCTGCAGAACCACCATGAATCCGGCGATGATCACCAGCGCGATGCCGGTGAGCGCGGCGTGAATCCACAGCAGCGCGACAAAGACGATGGCGGCCATCACGATGCCGCCCGCGAATTCCACCAGGCCGGTGCCAATCAGGTTGCGCACGCCCTCGACGTCGTTCATGATGCGCGACACCAGCGCCCCGGTCTTGTTGGCGTCGTAGTAGGCGACGGGCAGCCGGCTGACGTGCTGGTGCACTTTGGCGCGCAACTCGGCGATCAGCCGCTGCGCCGCTTTCGAGAGCAACTGCGTGAGCGAATACGACGTGACGCCCTGAATCAGCGTGGCACCGAGCACCGCGCCTACCAAAGGCAGCAACAACGACACCTGCCTCTGGCCGATCACCCGGTCGATCAGGAACTTTGTGGAGAGAGGCAGAACCAGGGCGGCCACCTTGTTCACCGCCATCAGGACGAAACCGAGCGCCAGGATGCCGCGCCGCGGCCGGATCATCTCGAGGATGTCGGGCCATACAGAACGCAGCTTCTGAAGCGCGCCACGCTTATCATTGGGCTTGTCGGGGGGCTTGTCAGGCTCCCCGGCGCGGCGCCCGCGCCCATGGCCTTCGGCTCCGCCCAATCGTATGGAGCTACCGTGTCCCAAAGCCATTTGATGTCTCCGGGCTGCCCCAGGGTCCGGCGGATTTTCGGCCGCTGTTACCATTGGATGTCGGCATGAAGTGCAAGATCTGCGACGTTCGCAAGCCCCGCCGCTATTGTCCCGCAACCGGCGGGGAGATCTGCTCTCTCTGTTGCGGCAGCGAGCGGGAAGTGACCCTCCGTTGCCCGCTCGATTGCGTCTACCTGCAGGAAGCGCACGCCCGCGAAAAGCTGGAAGCAATCCCGGACGATCAACTCCCCAGCCCGGACATCCGCATCACCGATGATTTTATTGAAAAGCATATGCCGCTGATGGACACCATCGGCACGATCCTGTGCGACGCCGCGCTGGCCGAATTCGGCGCCGTGGACACCGACATACAGGAAGCTCTGGACGCCATCACGCGCACCTGGCGAACTCTCGAAAGCGGGCTGTACTATGAGACGCGGCCGGCCAATCCCATCGCCGCTCGCATCCAGCGTCAGGTGCAGGAGGAGATCGCCACCCTGCGGAAGGAACTCGCGTCGAAGGGCGTTCCCGCCATCCCCGATGCCACATTCCTGGGCATTCTCGTGTTTTTTCACCGGATGTCGGTTGAATTCGACAACCACCGGCGATACGGCCGTTCGTTCCTCGGCTCTTTCGGAGCGCCACAGACTCGCGAACCGGGCTCCACGCCGCTCATACTGCCCGCATGACCGCGCTCGTAGTGTTTGCACATGGTTCGACGGTGGCCGCCGCGAACCAGGCCATTCACGACGTGGCCGCCCGCGTGCAAACCCGGAGCGGTTACATCACCGAAGCCGCCTTTCTTGAAATCGCCGAGCCCGATCTGCCGCGCGCCGTGGCGACGCTGGTGAAGCGCGGGGCCTCCCGCATCGTGGTGCTGCCCTATTTCCTCGCGCCCGGCAAGCACGCCGAGCGCGACCTGCCGCGCATCATTGAACAGATCCGGGGCATCCATAAAGAAGTGAGAATCGAAGCAGCCGCGAATCTCGACGGCCATCCCGCGCTGGTGGGCATCCTGCTCGACCGAGCCGCCGCCGTTCTGGAGGAGCTCTGAAAGCCCGTCTCATCGCAACCGCGGATCTGTGCCCGGAGGTGCGCCAGTTCGTCTTCGAAGCCACCGACAGGGACCGGTTCGCGTTCACGCCCGGCCAGTTCGTCTCCCTGGTTCACCAGTTCGAAGGCCGGGAGGTGACGCGCGCCTATTCCATCGCCTCCGCCCCCAACGGCACCCGCTTCGAGCTGTGCCTGAATCGCGTGAAGGAGGGCATCTTCTCGCCGTGGCTGTTCGCCATGAACCCCGGCGACACGGTAGAGATGAACGGGCCGCTGGGCTACTTCGTGCTGCGCAACCCGGCGCGCGACGCCCTGTTCGTGGCCACCGGGACGGGCATCGCGCCCATCCGTTCCATCCTGCAGGCGAACCTCTCCGGGCCGCGGCTCACGCTGCTGTTCGGCGTGCGCTACCCGGCCAGCATCCTGTATCGCGCCGAGTTTGACACGATGGCCGCCCTGTGGCCCGGTTTCCGTTTCTGGCCCACGGTGACCCGGCCCGATGCCACGTGGACGGGGCGCACTGGACGCGTCCAGCAGCACCTGCTCGAAGCCATCGGCGACCGCCGCGACATCGACGTCTACATCTGCGGCCTGCGCGAAATGGTGGACGACGTGCGCGCCGTCCTCAAGTGCGTTGGCTTCGACCGGAAACAGATTATAGTTGAGAAATACGACTGATGAACCGAAACGTCGGGCTGTTCATCGGCATCGCCGTACTGTTCGCGACGGTGGTGCTGATTCTCAATCAGGTGCTTCCCGGGCCGCGCCGGCCAACCGACTATCTGGTGATAGGCGGCGCCGCAACCATGGTCTGCCTGCTGGCGTTATTCCTGGTTCTGATCAGCACCAGCATGCGCTCGCCTGATACGTTCTTCCGGAAGAAGAAGTGACCCCGGAAGGCAGAGCGAGTAATGCCGCGCGGGTTCGCGTGAATCGCCGTGCCGTGGACCGCGTTCGCTCCGGCCACCCGTGGATCTTCTCGAGCGATGTCCTCGACCGTGGCGCGGCCGAGCCCGGCGATGCCGTTACCGTGCTCGATCCCGCCAGCCGCCCGCTGGGGACGGCACACTACAGCTCCACTTCGCAGATCTGCCTACGCATGCTCAGCGAGCGCCTCGTCCCCGTGGATCGCGCATTCCTGGCCGAGCGCCTCGCCGAAGCCGCCGCCTGGCGCGAGCGCGTGGTCACCGACACCACCGCATGCCGGCTGGTTCACGGTGAAGGCGACCGTCTGCCGGGCCTCGTGATCGACCGCTACGGCGATTACTTCACCATTCAGACGCTCAGCCAGGGCATGGACCGGCTGAAACAGGATATTGCCGCCGTGTTGGTGGAGCGGTTCGGCGCGCTCGGCGTGATCGCCCGCAACGACGTGGCCGTGCGCAAGCACGAGTCGCTGCCGCTGGAATCCACGCTGCTGGCCGGCGAGATTCCGGAGACCGTGCCCATCCACATGAACGGCCTGCGTCTCGAAGCCGACCTCGCGTGCGGCCAGAAGACCGGCGTGTATCTGGACCAGCGCGAGAACTACCTCGCGGCAGCGCAGTACGCCCGCGGCCACGCGCTCGATTGCTTCACCTCCACCGGCGGCTTCGCCCTGCACATGGCCTCCCGCTGCGAATCCGTGGAGGCGGTGGACAGCTCCGCCACCGCGCTGGAACGGGCGCGAGGCAACGCCCAGGCGAACGGCATCGCCAACATCTCCTTCCGCGAAGCCGACCTGTTCGACCTGCTCTCCGGCTACGCCTCGGCACGCCGCCAGTTCGCCACCGTGGTGCTGGACCCGCCGGCCTTCGCGAAATCGCGCGCGAGTCTGGAAGGCGCCGCCCGCGGCTACAAGGACATCAACCTGCGCGCCCTCCGCCTGCTGGGGCCCGGGGGGATTCTGGTCACCTGCTCCTGCTCGCACCACCTGAGCGAAGCGATGTTACTGAAGCTGGTGGCCGAAGCGGCGCTGGACGCCGGTCGCACCCTGCGCGTGGCCGAACGGCGCACCCAGGGCCGCGATCATCCCATTCTGCTCACCGTGCCCGAGACGCACTACCTGAAGTGCCTGATTCTGGAAGTCGTGGGCCAATCTACACCTCACACCCCCTGAAGGTGGTCCGCCTCAAGTCTTTCTTCGAGGTCCAACTCATGTACGTCTTGTACTCGGCGCCCGGCGGCGCCACCTCGAACTTCCCATCGAGCGCGCGCCCGTCCAGCCAATAGGAGAGGCGAAACCGTGGCCCGGCCTGGGTTCCGTCAGACTAGAAGGTTACGCTGTCTGGTGCCGGGAACGTCAGGCGATCCCGGATCACGTGGCCTTCGGTGTCGAAGTAGATTGCGCGCGGCGTGTCGTTCGGCGCATCCAGGTAAATCACCATCAGGTCCTCGTGCCGCACGCCCGTATTGTAGGCGGCGTGGTTGTGCCGGACGACGATCTTCTGGTTCAGTTCCGGCTCGAAGGAGAAGCCGCCTTGCCCGGCTCCGAGCGGGGTGTCCTTTTCGCCGGCGCTGCCACTCCAGTTGCCGAGCAGAAATTCAAGCTTCTTCCATGCTGAATCGGCGGCTTTGTCACGGATGGTCTGCGCTCCAATCGGGAACCCGCTGCACAACCACATCACACTGAGAATCAGACTTGTCCGCATGCTTCATTCTCCCTCCCACCGGCGCGTTAACCGAGCTGCGATCCCGGTCGGCACATCTTGCGCTGTCGTAACGGCCCACCCTGAAGTGCCTGATTCTGGAGGTAGTTACTTCTTGGCGCAAAAATGCCAGCCTAAGTTCCGTGTTTTGAGCGGCGGGCGCGGACGGAGACTGTAGGCCCGTACAATCGCCTCCTCCGCAAGCCGGTCGACCGCCCCGCTCCAAA
>JBEKZH010000045.1:0-44708 GCA_049510065.1 Bryobacteraceae bacterium | reverse complement strand
CACAGCGTCATTAGTGATTGCGGATAGAACCACTCCGTCACCGTCGCGGCTCGGTGCCTGCGTTTCCGAGCCGCGACAGTAATGGAGCGGATGCGCAAGTACTTATGACGCTGTGTTTAGAAATTCGGCCGCGGGACGGCGGGCGGCTGGTCGCGGAACAGCGCCTCGGTGGGCTGCGAGAGAAGCACCCAGAGACCGTAGATGCCCAGAGCGGTGCCGAAGGGAACGCTGAACAGGTCGAGGGCGGAGAGCACGATGGTCAGCATGCGCGACCACGGGCGGAACTTCAGCAGTCCGATTCCGGCGATGACGCCGGGCACCGAGAGAATCAATATGATGATGAAGACCAGGACTCCGATTCCGCCGAGTACGGCCATGCCGGTGGTGCGGTCGGCATCGGCGGTGTCGCCGGCGACGCCCACCACGCTGGCCAGGCCGCCGAACACGAGAAGAACAATCAGGGCGGCGGCGATGCCGAGGGAACCGAAGACGATGTGCAGAATGGCGAGGATGCGGATGTGATCGCGCATAAGTAGCTCCGATTGTCTTCTATGGTATCCGAATTGGGCTTGCGAACGACCTGCACCCGTCTCATGATGGGGCGATCGTATCGCCGAGGGTGGAAGTGCAATGCGGGCAGCGCGTGGCCCGCAGAGGTATCGCAGTGGCACAGAAAGGGCAATCGCGCGTTGCCGGAGCGGGGACTGGCGCTTCCTCCTTTGCCTTTGTGTAGCGGTTTACCGGTTTAACGACAAAGAAGAAGATGGCGGCCGCTACCAGCAGGAAGTTGAGGACCGTGTTCAGGAACAGGCCGTAATTCAGTGTTGCGGCGCTGTGCGCTTTCGCCTCGGCAATGGTGTCGTAGTGGACGCCATTGAGGCTGATGAACAGTTTGCTGAAGTCGACGCCATGCGTCAGCAGACCGAGGGGCGGCATCAGAACGTCATTCACCAGCGAGGTCACGACAGCCCCGAAGGCGACGCCGATGACCACGCCCACGGCAAGGTCGACGACGTTGCCGCGCAGGATGAACTGCTTGAATTCTCTGAACATATTGCCGGTTGCTCCGTCCGACGATTTTACCTTGTGCGGGCCGGAAACGCACTCGGAGCTACCGCGCGTACAAATCGATCACCCGCTCGATCGCGCGCCGGCACACGCCGCAGAACCCGCGCGTCGTGTTCCGCGTGAACATCATGCAGTCCGCCTCCGGCCGGTAGTAGCCGTGCGCTTCGTACATGGCGCCCTCGAACGCGCCCACCTTGTTCCCATACGGTGGCCGCGCCAGCAGCGGCGTCATCTCGGCCAGCTCGGAAGCGAACAACGCCTCCATCTCGCTCTCCGGCCGGTGCTGCGCGCGGATCTCGCGCCGGCGCGCCTGAGTGCGCTTCTCGGCCGTTTCGAACTCCGCCTTCGCCCAGGACGTGGGCAGCGGCGTCCCCGCCTCGATGAGGTCCTTCCACTTGCCGGCCTGCGGGTCGGCGGTGGCATTCGGTTCCCATGGCTCCGGCCGCACCTCGTCCTTGTTATAGGAGACGTCGGAGGTGTAGTATTCGTCGGCCAGGCCCGCGAAATGGTGCCCGAACTCGTGTACGAAGACGTAGGGCGTGGAAGCGTTGTCGGCCGCCACCGTCGCGTAGAGGTTGAAGATGCCGCCGCCGCCGTACTTGCGGTCGTTCACCACAATCTCGACAAACTCGTAGGGCGCCGCGGCGGCGATCTCGCGCATGCGCTTGTTGTCGAAGGTGAGCACGTAGCGCTCCGACCCGAAGGCATCGTAGCTGGCACCCAGCGGCGACCTGCGCCACACGCCGTCCGACGGACGAGTCACCCCGCTCTCATCCGCCGGCGTGTCCACGGCCCAGACGTTGAAGGCACTGCGCCGCTCGCGGAAGGGCGGCTGCGAGAACAGGATGGCGGTGAGCCGGCGCGCATCCTGATGCCATTTCTCCATCTCTGCTGCGGTGTAGCCATCACCCATCAGCAGCAGATCCACCTTGTCGCGTGGCGCGCCATTCTGCATCACCGCCCAGACGCGCGCGCCGGCCGGGGGAGCGCTGCGGTCCACGGTCTGGCTGGCCGGGTCGATGAGCACTGACCACACCTCGCGGAAAGCGTTCTGCGGATCGCGCTTCTTCAGCACCAGTTGCACCGGGGCGTCGGGGGCGGGGAAGCGGACGGACTCGTGAAAAGTGCGATGCATCTGCTTCGCCTCGTCGGTGGTCTCCCACTCGCCATAGATGCTGGCGAAGCCGCGCGAATACAGGATGCGGTTGGTTTTCCGGTCGAGCACTTCGAACAGGTACTTGCCGAGGTTGGTGTCGTCCACCAGCCGGTCGAGCCTCCCGGGCCACTCGCCTTCGAGCACGACGGCATCGAGCGAGTAGCGCTCCTCGCCGGCATTGCCGGTGTGATAGTAGTCGACGCGCATGGTGCGGGGCGCGGGAACGGTGGCGGAGGCGAACAACGTTGCCATGAGCAGAATGAAAGGGAGCAAGGGGTTTCTCCGGGACTATGGTACCCGGAATCGGAGGCGCCGGCGCGGGGCCTGTATGATGCGCGATGCTGCCCTTTGCGACGAGCATCGTGAGCCTGTTCATCGAGTAGTGGCTCGACGAGATGTTCCACGTTTCCCACTCGACGACGATTGGACCTTCCGGACCCACAAGCACGGCATCGAAGTCGCGGAGTTGCCGCCCCGGATCCTTCTTCGCCGCGCCCTCCAGTGCCCCTTTGAGCTTCCGGAGCTCCCTGATGAACTCGTTGCTGATCGGGACGACGCTATTCCCCTCCACTCGTTTCCTGCCGAGCCGAGGATGGACGGTGAATGCGCCGCTTCCCGGCGGCCACGCCCACCGCTTCACCGCCCGATGGACTGATTTCCGCCTCAGCGCCCAATGCCCGGAGGCAGCATAGGTGCCGCAACTCAGAAGCGTCTCCACGTGTACAATCTTCACGACGTTCGAGTATAGAACCGCCTGGTGGATAATCCCAAAACGGGTTTAGTTCGTCGGACACCTTTGACCGCATTATTCGGTGTGCTATGGAAACCGCTTGCTGACGCGCGCGGCTCGGAACTGAGCCGTGACCGTAAGGGAGCGGTCTCCCGTAAGAGCACACCATCACGCGGTCAAAGACCTGGCAGCCCCCCGGCCGCATCGGTCGCGATCCCCATGCTACGCTCCGGGCAAGAGTCCGTTGCTCAATCGTCGGAGAGGCGGATCACGGGGCGTAGGGAATTCCAGACACCTCTGCGCAAAGTTGCGAGCGACGATCGTCTGCCGGTACGTTACCTGCCCCACGCCGCCGGCGCTATTCGCCGCGCCACCAGTCTTTCGGCCGCTCCGGCCGGTACCGGATCTGGGAGAAAACCGTCCGGTGTCCCTCGCCCGAGGGCGATTGCGAGCTGAACCCCGCCTGCAGCCTGCCCGCGCCCTGCCCCGAAGCATCGGCGAGCGTGAACGCTCGAATCACGTGCCACGCGTGTCCGTCCGTGGACGCGTAGAACACCAGCCCCGGCCCCAGACGAGCCACCTGCAGATACACCGAATTCCCGTCAATTGGGAAGGCATTGGCATCGTCGGAGGCGCCGCGCGTCACCACTGACACGATCATGGGCTTCTTGTCCGTCGAATTCTCGAAACACAGCTTGGCCCAATGCGTCCGGTCCGCCCAGACCACCAGACCCCCGGCGTCCCACTGGGACCGGAACTCCACCGTGACCTTCGCGCGCAGCACAAAATCGGCGCCCGCGTCGAACAACAGCCACGGCGCGTTCGAACGGGCGGCGCCGTCCAACGGAGAAGTAAACCAGTCGGTCTGGCGCGGAGCGACGATCTCCAGTGCATCGTCGCCGCGCACCGCGAAACTCGCCGGCGCCGTGGTCCAGTGCATCGCGCCCGGAATCGCCTTCAGAGTCACCGTACCGGACTCGGCGCCGTGCAGGGCAACGCCCGCCAGCGCGATGAGCACACAAGAACACCTTCGCATTACCGCTCGCCCCACTTCAGCTTCTGCCGCAGCACATCGAAGAACAGCATCTTCGGCGGCCGCACCAGCCACACGCAACGCGGCGACGAATGGCAGCTCACGCGGTCCCCCTGGCCCAGCGGCTGGCCCACCTGGCCGTCGATGGTCAGGAAGGCGCTCTCGTCCTCGGCGTGATTCAGCAGGTGGATGGTGCTGGTGTCGGGCACGATCACCGGCCGGTTGGTCAGCGTGTGCGGACAGATGGGCGTGATGCACAGCGCCGCCACCGTGGGGAACATGATGGGTCCGCCCGCCGAGAGCGAGTACGCCGTCGAACCCGTCGGCGTGGACACGATCAGCCCATCCGCTTTGTACGTGCACACGTAGTGAGTATCCACGTGCGTTTCCACGTCGATCATGCGCGCCAGCGCGCCCTTGGTGATCACCACGTCGTTCAGCGCGTCATAGTGGGAGGAAGCGCCCGCGGCGCTCTCCACCGCGCAGGCCAGCATGCGCCGCGGAACAATTCGCTGCTCGCCGCGCAACGCACGGCCCAGCTCGTGCCAGACCTCCTCCACGGTGATGGCGGTCAGGAACCCCAGCCCTCCCAGGTTCACCGGAAACAGCGGGATCTCCCGGCCGGCCACCGCGCGCGCGGCCGAAAGCAGCGTCCCGTCGCCGCCCAGCACAATCACCATCCCGGCGCCCTCGGGCACGTCGGTGCGCGGCAGTCCATCGGCCCGGCCCAGGTACGCGGCGGTGTGCGTGTCGTAGCGCACCGCAACGGAGTGCGCCTCCAGCCACTCGATCATCTTCGGCACAAGCTCACGCGCCGCGGCAACGTTCGGCTTGGCGATAATGCCGGCCGTCTTAATGTCTGGCATACAGCAGGAACTCCTGGTTCCCTTCCGCTCCGGTCACCGGACTGGGAATGATCTCGCACGTGAAGCCCAGGGCACCGGCCGCCTCGGCCACCCGCCGGCAGGCTACCCCATGCAGCTCCGGATCGCGCACAATTCCGCCGCGACCCACCTGATGGCGCTCCAGCTCGAACTGCGGCTTCACCAGCACCACCATCCCGGCGGCGGGCTTCAGAATGGGCGGCAGCATCGGCAGAATCATGGTAACCGAGATGAAGGCGACGTCGCACACCGCCAGGTCCATCGGTTCGGGAAAATCGGCCGCGTTGAGATAGCGGGCGTTCACCTGCTCGCGAACCGTCACCCGTGGGTCGTTACGCAGCTTCCAGTCGAGCTGGCCGGTGCCCACGTCGATGGCGTACACGCGCGCGGCGCCGTGCTGCAGCAGGCAGTCCGTGAACCCGCCCGTGGACGAACCCACGTCGATGGCCACCAGTCCCTCCACGACGATGCGAAAATGTTCCAGCGCCGCTTCCAGTTTCAACCCGCCGCGGCTGACGTAGCGCATCGGCTGCAGCACCTCGACGCGCCCTTCGCTGTTGACGCTGTGTCCGGCCTTGTCCACACGCTGGCCGTCCACCAGCACCTGCCCCGCCAGAATCAGCGCGCGCGCCTTCTCCCGGGAGGGCGCCATGTTCCTGTCCACGAGAAGCTGATCGATGCGCTGTTTCGCCTTCATGCCGTGCGGCGGACCACCAGATCGGCCAGCTCGCGCAGCCGTTCCGCGCGTTCGTCCAGCGGCTGCAGCGCCTTGTGCGCGAACAGGCGTTCCTCCTCGGCCATCTCCCGCGAGCGCTCAATCCCGTAGACCGCCGGGAAGGTGATCTTGTGCTGCTCGGCGTCCTTGCCCGCGGTCTTGCCGAGCTTTTCCGAGGGCTGCTCCACGTCCAGGATGTCATCCACAATCTGAAACGCCAGCCCGATGTGCTCGCCGTATTTCGACAGCGCGGCGAGCTGCACCTCGTCGGCCCCGGCGTAGATCCCGCCCATGCGCACGCTGGCCCGCAGCAGAGCGCCGGTCTTGGCGCGATGGATTTGTTCCAGCAGGATGGCCGTGGGCCGTTTCTTTTCCCCTTCCAGATCGTACACCTGGCCGCCGATCATCCCGCCCACCGTGCCCGACGCCGTGGACAGCTCCTCAACCAGGTGCGCGCGCCGATGAGCGTCCACGTGCAGTTGAGAGAGCACCTGAAAGGCCAGCGTCAGCAGCGCGTCGCCGGCGAGAATGGCCATGGCTTCGCCGAACTTCTTGTGGCAGGTGGGCTGGCCGCGGCGCAGGTCGTCGTTGTCCAGCGCGGGCAGGTCGTCGTGAATCAGCGAGTAGGTGTGCACCAGTTCGAGCGAGCACGCGGCGGCCTCCACTCCGGGCGCGGCATCGGAAACGGCCTCCGCGGCGGCGATGCACAGAATCGGCCGGAAGCGCTTGCCGCCCGCGAACAGGCTGTAGCGCATGGCCTTGTGGATCGCCTCCGGCCCGCTGTGTTCTGGCGGCGCCAGGCGATCCAGCGTCTGGTCAATGGCGCGCTGCCGCGCGGCGATGTATTCGTCAAGTGTCATGTGTGGTCGGCAGTTCCATTCTATCCGGGTGCGCAGCCGTCAGGCCGCCTTCTCCACACCAATCATGAGCCGCCGGCCGAGCGCCGCGAATGCCGCCTCCAGATGCTCCAGCCGGGTGCTGTGATGCAGATCGAACAGCCGGTCGATGTTCCCCCTCGAAATCCCCAGCCGTCGCGCCAGTTCCACTTTGCGCATTCCCGAAGACTTGAGCTCCCGATACAACTCCACCTTGGCGCTGGCCAGCGCGGGTAACCGGACCCAGCGGTATTTCCTGCCCCGGCGAGCGGTCGCCGCAGGCAGATCCTTGCCATGCTTGATCAGATCGCCGATGGCCATCAACAGGAAGTCCTCCGCCATTTCCAGCGCCTCAGCTTCCGTAGCGCCTTGCGTAGCGCCGTAGCCGACATCCGGGAACGTCACGACGACCACGTCGCCTTCCGGTCTGAACTCCGCCTGGTATTGAGCCATTACTACTTTCCTTTCAGTCCGAGCTGTCTGAGGATCGCGTTCAGCGTGCCGGCGGCAATCTCCTTCGATGGGTGTCGTGGCATCATCGCCGACCGCGCCCCCAGGCGAATCATGGTGTGCCTGGTGCCCTCTTCAAACCGGCACCCATGGGCCTTCAGAAACCGCCTCAGTTCGCCGATCGACACAACCGTAGTGTACTCGAAAATGAGTGCGTGCGGACAATCCCGCCCTGCGGCGATATAGCGAAGCCCAGCCTGAATGCGATGGAGAATGTCATCCGTTACGGATCGCTAATGGGTCGCTAACGGTATCGCGTATGGCCTGGGTTGCAGGGACGCGAACGGGATCTGGCTCAATTTGGAAAGCGCGCTTCCCGTGCTCTAGTCACCGCAGTCGTTTGCCGATGGGAGTGCGGGTGGGATTTGCGTTGTTCTTAGCGGTTCTCGCAACTTTGTTCACGGTCGTGGCCATCCATGGCCTGTAATGCGGTAGGCCCCCTTCATCCCTTCTCCGCCTTGAACGGCTCCGGCTGCACTTTGTCGCCCTTGCGCACCAGCAGCTCCACGCGCGTTTCCGCTTCTTCCAGTTGTTTCCGGCACGCCTCGCTGAGTTTCATGCCCTTCTCGAAGAGCTCCAGCGCGCGTTCCAGCGGCAGTTCCCCGCTCTCCATCTCGCGAACGATATTCTCGAGTTCCTGCAATCCCGCCTCGAACGGCGGGGCCGGCTTCGTTTCTTCGGACACCGAACCCATCTTAACAATCGGGGACGGGCAACGAGCTTCCGAGCGGAATTGGGGATCGGTCACAAAAACTTCCGTCGCGGATCTCGCGTGGTTTCAGATCCGTACGGAAACCGAGCGCCAGCGGACGCAGCCCGCGTGTTTAGTCTTGTCTCAAGGAAGGATTCCGCAAGTGACGAAGATTGTGACACCGATGGTCGACAGCCTCAAGCCCCAGGGCAAGCCCGGCCGCCCCCCTGTAGTGCGCCATTGTCCGTATTGCCACGCCGCGCTCAATGTCACCGAGATGAAGCAGCACCGTCCGCAGTGCGCGCGCGATCACCGGAAGGCGCCTCCGCAGCAGCGCGTTCAACCGCCGACGCCCGGCGACCTGGAGAATCAGGAGCTCTCCGGCGATCCGCTCCAGCGCGAGCGCCAGCTCGATCAGCAGGAGCAGGACCGCATCGAGCGCACTACGGAAGAGTGAGGATCACCTTGCCGAACTGCTCTTTCCGCTCGAGCCGGCGGTGTGCGGCCTCGGCTTCGGCCAGCCGAAACGTGGTGTCAATCACCGGCCTGAGCTTCCCCGCGAAGACGAACTTCAGAACGCGGTGCAGCTCGCCGAGCGTGCCCATGTACGACCCCATCACGGTCTGCTGTTTGCCGAACAGGAATCGCAGGTCGAGTTTCACGTCGTAGCCAGTTGTTGCCCCGCAGGTGACCAGCCGGCCGCCCGCCGCCAGGCTCTGCACGCTCCGCTCCCACGTGGCCGCGCCCACGTGTTCCACCACCACGTTCACGCCGCGCTTGTCCGTAATCCGCTTCACCTCGGCGGCGATGTTCTGCGCGTAGTGGTCAATGACGAAATCGGCGCCGAGTTCCGCCGCCTTCGCCATTTTGGCCTCGCCTCCCGCGGTGGCGATCACGCGGCAGTGGAACAGCTTCGCAATCTGAATGGCGGCCGATCCCACGCCACTCGAGGCCCCCAGCACCAGTACGTCCTCGCCCGCCTCCAGACGCGCGCGCGAAAACAGCATGTGCCACGCCGTCAGGAACACCAGCGGAACCGCGGCCGCATCCGCGAAGCTCAGCCCGTCCGGAATCGGTATGACCGACCATTCCGGCGCCGCCATGTACTCGCGATTGCCGCCGTCCACCTGCGTGCCCAGCACTGCGTATTTCGCGCAACGGTTGTCGCGCCCGCTCAGGCACCACTCGCACTGGCGGCAGCTGGTGGCCGGAGCCAGTAACACGCGCTGGCCCGGTTTCACGCGCCAGCAGAGATCCCCGGTGCGCACCACCTCCCCGGCGACGTCCGCGCCCAGGATGTGCGGCATGGGGTAGCGAATGCCCGGTATACCGCCCCGCACGAACAGATCCAGATGGTTCACCGAACACGCGCGCACGCGGATGAGCGCCTCGTCCGCGCGGATTTCCGGCTCCGGGACATCCTCGTAGCGCAGTACTTCGGGGCCGCCGTGCTGGTGGAATCGTACCGCCTTCATCCATCGTCGATGGTATCAGGCGTCGATGGTATCAGGCGTGGCGGCGTTTCCTCAGGAAGGCCACAAACACCAGGCCGAGGCCGAGGAGCAGCATGGTGGCCGGTTCCGGCGCGGCAACGTCGGCCGTGCCGATGCGGAAGTTGTCCAGCAACACGTAACCCCCGTTTTCCGAGGGAACAGAAATAGTCAGCGTGGACACCGGCGCGTTGAAGGTGAATCCGTAGAATGTCTGCTGCCGGGCCGCGGTCGACACCGTGAGAGTTGTTCCATCGCTGGCCGTCAGGGTGACCGGGACTATGTTGCTGTAGGTCATCACATCCAGCGCGATCGCGGTGATGTTGGCGGGCAGCTTGGCGACGATCTGGGGCTGCAGAATTCCCGAATTCGTTGTTTGCCCGCTGGCGAGCGTGGCGCCCGTTCCGAAGTCCCACCACGGTGACGGCGCATACGCCGCGCCGATGACCTGCAGGACGTCGCTCCCCGCGAGAGAGCTGAACGCGCCTACGAAATCGATGCCCAGAGCGTCCGTATAGCCCCCAACGGTGTTGTACGTCGTGCCGCTGCTGCCGTTCGACCCCACGACCCCTTCAAACGTGTCCAGGCCGAGCTGGGCAACGGCCGCCTGCCAGCTTGCCAGATCGGTGTAGCCTTGCAGGAGCGTGGTGGCTTGCGCCGCCTGCGATGCAAGCAAAGTCACGCCAATCAGTAGTGCTGTTCTGTACATAAATCGCATGCCAACCCCCTGGGGCGAGATTCCCCCACCGAACGGTGGAGGGCCGGTTCCAGCGCTCCGCGCCACACCGGATTCCCGCAATGATATTTTGAAACCGGATAGTTATTTCGGGCGGGAATTCGTCTCAGATTTCAGGCTGGGCGATTTGACGTAACCAGTTGACAGCTAATGGGATATTTCTTTGGTGGTATGCTGCTGCTGCAATGACTCCGAAATATGCGAGCGGTATTCTCGCGCCTTTTGTATGATTACTCCCGAATCGAGCGTGAGGGAGTTCGCGTCGCTCACGATCACCCGGCCATTCACCATCACGTCGCGCACATCGGAGCCCTTCAGCGCATAGACGAGCTGTGAGTAGATGTTGTACAGCGGAACGGCGTGCGGGCGATCCAGCCGCACCATCACCATGTCCGCCAGCTTGCCGGCTTCGAGCGAGCCGATGCTCTTGTCGAGCCCGAGCACGCGTGCGCCGAGAATGGTGGCCATGGCCAGCGCCTGCTCGGCCGGCACCGAGCGCGGGTCGCCGGTGGCCACCTTTTGCAGATCGGCGGCGAGGTTCATCTCTTCCATGAGATCGAAATCGTTATTGCTGCCGGCCGGACCGTCGGGGCCCAGGCCGACCGGGATTCCCATGGCCAGCATTTGCGTCACCGGCGCGATGCCGCTGGCCAGCTTCATGTTGCTGGATGGGCAGTGCGCGATGCCCACGCCGGCCTTGCGCAGGATGTCCATGTCGGTCTGGTCCAGCCAGACGCCATGGGCGGCAACGGTGTGGCCGTCGAACACGCCCAGCGAGGCGAGGTAGGGCACGGCCCGCGCGCCGTGCTGCTTTACGCAGTCGTCGTTCTCGCGGCGCGTCTCGGCCAGGTGGATCACCAGCGGGACGGAGTACTTGTTGGCGAGCGCGCGCGCAGCCCGCAGCGTCTCGGCCGAATTCGTGTAGAGCGCGTGTGGGGCAACGGCGGGCGTCACCAGCGGGTCGTTGCGATAGTGCTGGATGTAGCGCTCGGTCCAGGCCAGCGCGTCGGCGGGCGTCTTCGCATCGGGCACGGGGAAACCGATGATGGTCTCGCCCAGCACGCAGCGCATGCCGGCCTCTTTGGTGGCTTCGGCGGCGCGGTCCTCGAAGTAGTACATGTCGGTGAACGTCGTGGTGCCCGACAGCATCATTTCGAGGCAGGCCAGGCGCGTGCCCCACAGCACGAAGTCGGGCGTGACGTTGCGGGCCTCGGCGGGGAAGATGTAGTGCTCCAGCCAGTCCTGCAGGGTGAGATCGTCGGCGATGCCGCGAAACAGGGACATGGCGGCGTGAGTGTGGGTGTCGATGAGGCCGGGAATGAGCACGGCTTCGGGACGGTCGAGGCGGCGCGGCGCGGTGTACTGCCGGTCGATGGCCGCGCGCGTGTCGACGGCGAGGATGCGCGTGCCGCGGACGGCTACGGCGCCATTCTCGATGACGCGGCGCTGCGGGTCCATGGTGACCACGTAGCGGGCGGTCCAGATCTGGTCGGCGGATTCGGCGAAAAGAATTGGCCACAGATAAACACAGATGAACGCGGATTTAACGAATAAACGAAGCATCGAAGGGCCTTGGGAAGAGATCGCGCAATTGAAGCATTTCGGTTTTGCCGTGCAGGTTGGCTAGCGTCAGCTCGATGTCGCCGCAGAATTCCCAGAGGATCTGTCGGCAGGCGCCGCAGGGCGGAGTGAGCGTATCGGTATCGGCGGCCACCGCCACGCGGCGGAATCGTCGCGCGCCCTCGGAGATGGCCTTGAAGAGAGCTACTCTTTCTGCGCAGATAGTCAGGCCGTAGGTGGCGTTCTCGACGTTGCAGCCGGTGAAGATGCGGCCGGTTTCGTCCTCGATGGCCGCGCCCACGCGGAAGTTCGAGAAGGGCGCCCAGGCGTGTTCGCGCGCGCCGAGGGCGGCGGCCAGCAGTGGGTCATCGACCATCAGCGGCCTCCAGGCGCGGCAGCACGGCCTTGAGAAAGCGCACGAATTTCTCGCGCACCTGGCGGCCCACCTCCAGCACCTCCTCGTGACTCAGCTTTTCTGGAAGCACTCCGGCAGCCATGTTGGTGACACAGGAGATGGCCAGAACCTTCACGCCCATGTGATGGGCCACGATGGCCTCGGGAACCGTGGACATGCCCACGAGATCCGCGCCGATGACGCGCAGGAAGTTGATCTCGGCCGGGGTTTCGTACGACGGCCCGAGCATGGCAGCGTACACGCCTTCGGGCATATCGGGATCGATTTCGCGAGCGATGGCTCTGTAGCCCGTGTCGTAGGCCTCGGTCATGTCGGGAAAGCGCGGGCCAAGGGCATCGTCGTTGGGTCCCACCAGCGGATTCGAGCCCTGCAGGTTGATGTGATCGCGGATGATCACCAGCGCGCCCTTGTTGTAGGTCAGGTTGATCCCGCCAGCCGCGTTCGTCAGCACCAGCGAGCGAACGCCGAGCCGCGCGAGCACGCGCACGCCAAACGTCACCTGCGCGGGCGTGTACCCTTCATAGAGATGATTGCGGCCGGCCATCACCGCCAGCGGCTGCCCGGCCAGCGTGCCCACAACCAGCTTGCCGGCGTGCGCGACAGCGGTGGATGGGGGCCAGCCCGGAATCTCGTGATAGGGGATATCCACGCGGCTGTCGAGCTCGCGGGCGAAGTCGCCCAGACCGCTGCCCAGCACCACGGCAGTGCGCGGGCGAAGCGCCAGCCGCGATCCGAGATGTTCCAGCGCCTCGGCGATCATAGTTCCAGAGGTCATTTCTCTATGAAGACGACGATAGCATCCTTCCTTGCTCTGACAATGATGGGCGTCGCGCAGTCCCCGCCGGACCCGAATTCGCAATACCGGCTGGGTCCCGACTCGCTGCCGCAGGAAGGTGTGCCGAAGGGCGAGATTCGCGGTCCGTTCACGCTTCCATGCAAGGTGTATCCGGGGACGCAGCATACATATTGGGTCTACGTCCCGGCGCAGTACGATCCGGCGGCGCCGGCCAGCCTGATGATCTTCCAGGATGGACAAGCGTTCAAGGATGAGAACGGCGACGTGCGCGCGCAGAACGTGATGGACAATCTGATCTACCGGCGCGAGATTCCGGTGATGATCGGAGTGTTCATCAACCCGGGCCGCCGGCCGGACCAGGTGGAACCGAGTCCGCAGACCGGGTGGGGCGATGGCACCACCAACCGGCGCATCGAGTACAACACGCCCGACGACAAATACGCTCGCGTGATTACGGAAGAGCTGATGCCCGTGCTGTACAAGGAGTACAGCATTTCGAAAGACCCCGAGCAGCACGGAATTGGAGGATCGAGCTCCGGCGCGATCGCCGCTTTCATGGTGGCGTGGGAACGGCCGAACGAGTTCCGCAAGGTGTTGAGTAACGTGGGCAGCTTCGTGAATCTGGAGGGCGGTGATGTGTATCCGGAGCGCGTGCTGGCGAGTCCGAAGAAGCCCATTCGCGTGTTTCTTTGCGATGGGCGGAACGATAACCGGGGCATGCGCAGTGGCGTATACGACCAGAGGATGGATTGGTTTTACCAGAATGTCCGGCTGATGAAGGCGCTCACGCAGAAAGGATATGACGTGAACTACTCGTGGAGCGTGAACCTCCACGGGCAGAAGTTCGGCGGCATGATTTTGCCAGAGATGATGCGGTGGCTGTGGCGTGACGGTCCGGTGTCGACAGATCCGAATGACGCGGTGGAGCGCGGGTTTCGTCAGCGGGTAAAGAAAATGGCCACAGATGAACACAGATGAACACGGATACTGATTCTGTTATCTGTGTTCATCTGTGTTTATCTGTGGCTATTCATAGCAGCATTCCGGCAATGCACGCCGTCATGAAGTTGGCCATGGTGCCGGCGGCCACCGCGCGCAGACCCAGCCGGGCCAGATCCGATTTGCGCGAGGGCGCCAGCGCGCCGATGCCGCCAATCTGAATCGCGATGGAGCTGAAGTTCGCGAACCCGCATAGCGCGTAGGTGGCGATGACGAACGAACGCGGGTCCAGCGCCTGCTTCATCGGCCCGAGCGCCTGGAAAGCGATGAATTCGTTCAACACCAGCCGCGTGCCCAGCAGATTGCCGATGGACGCGCAGTCGTGAAACGGCACGCCGAGCAGCCAGGCGATAGGCGAGAAGACCGCGCCAAAGATGGCTTCGAGCGAGAGGCCGACGCGCCCGAGGATCCCGTTGACGAGGGCGATTAGCGCTATGAAAGCGATCAGCATCGCGGCGATGTTCAGCACCAGGTGCAGGCCGTCGATGGCGCCGTTGGCGGCCGCGTCGATGACGTTCACGCCCGGCCGTTCCACCTCAATCTTCACGTTGCCCGCGGTGGCCGGCTGGCCCGTTTCCGGGATGAGCAGCTTGGCCAGCATGATGGTGGCCGGCGCGGTCATGATGACGGCGGTGAGCAGGTGCTTGGCGTCCACGTGCGCCATCAGGACGTAGGCTCCCATCACCGCGCCGGAGACATGGGCCATGCCGCTGGTCATGATGGTGAACAGCTCGGATTCGGTCATGCCGGCGAGGAAGGGCTTGATGGTGAGCGGGGCCTCGGTCTGTCCCATGAAGATGCTGGCCGCCACGTTGGTGGATTCGGCGCCGCTGGCGCCCATGACACGCTGCATCACGATGGCCATGGCGCGCACGAAAAGCTGCATTACGCCGAAATAGTAGAGAATTGCGAAGAAACTGGCGATGAAAATGATGATGGGCAGCACCTGGAACGCGAAGACCACTCCGAATTGCTTCGACGGCGCGCCCAGTTGGTCGCCGAATACGAAGCGGCTGCCGGCCTCGGAGTAGTGCAGCATCGCGGTGACGCCCTGGCTGGCCTTGTCGAAGGCCCAGCCGCAGGGAGTCTTGAGAACCAGGAAGGCGAAAAGAAACTGCAGCCCGAGGCCCCAGAGGATCACCGAGGGACGGATGGACCGCTTGTGCTTCGAGAACAGAAAGCAGACCGCGAGGATCGCGGCGATCCCCAGCAGGCCGGTGAACCGGGAAGCCATCACGGACAGTCTATCAGCGGAGAGGAAGAAGGGGGCAAAACTGGGGACAGACTACTGCGTGCGCGTATGGTGGCTCAAACCACATCAGTAAGTCTGTCCCCGTTTTGCCCCCTTCTCAGCCGACTACTTCGAGAATGAGCTCGCGTTCCTCCGGCGCCTGCGCGGAGATGCGGAAGGCATCCTCGATCAACTGCGCGGCCTCTTCGACGTGCTCGTCAGCGGTGTAGTAGAGGCGGCACAGGACGCCGCCGGCCTCTACCTTGTGGCCGACTTTGACTTCGAGGATGACGCCCACCGCGGGGTCGATGGCTTCGCCCATGGCATCGCGGCCGGCGCCGATCATGCTGGAGGCCTGGCCGATGTACTCGGCGTCGATGGCGCTGACGTAGCCCGCGCGCGGCGACACGATTTCGCGGGCGCCGGTGGCGTTGGGCAGCAGCTCGAAGCGGTCGAGCACCTGCGGGTTGCCGCCCTGCGCCTGGATCACCGCCTTTAACTTGCGGTACCCCGAGCCGTCGAGCAGCATCGTCTGCGCCAGCTCGCGGGCCTCGTCGAGGGTGGCGGTGACCTTGCCCAGGAAAATCATGCGCGCGGCCAGTTCCAGCGAGATCCGAGTGAGGTCGGTAGGACCGGCGTTCTGCAGCGTCTGCGAGACCTCCATCACCTCGAGGGCGTTGCCGATGGCGTATCCCAGCGGCTGGTTCATGTCGGTGATGAGCGCCTGCACGCGCTTGTCGGCGCGCCGGCCGATGCCCACCATCATCTGGGCCAGACGCCGCGCGTCCACCTGCCGCTTCATGAACGCACCCGAGCCCACCTTGACGTCGAGCACGAGAGCGTCGATGCCCTCGGCCAGTTTCTTCGACATGATGGAAGACGCGATCAGCGGGATGGATTCCACCGTGGCGGTGGCGTCGCGCAGAGAATACAGCTTTCCGTCAGCGGGAGCGAGCTGCCCGGTCTGACTCCCGAAAGCGATCTTGTGCACGGCCAGCAGCTCACGGAACTCGTCCACGCTCAGATCGGTGCGGAAACCGGGGATCGCTTCCAGCTTGTCCAGCGTGCCGCCGGTGTGTCCCAGAGCGCGCCCGGTGAGCATGGGAACCACCACGCCCGCCGCCGCCGCCAGCGGACCGGCGATCAGGCTCGTCTTGTCGCCGACGCCACCGGTGGAGTGCTTGTCCACCTTCAGGCCCGGAATCGCACTGAGGTCCAGCGTCTCGCCGGACCGTACCATGCAATCGGTCAGGCCGCTTACCTCGCGGTCGGACATTCCGGAAAAGAACACGGACATCAGAAACGCGGACATCTGGTAATCCGGGATTTCGCCTCGCGTATAGCCTTCCACGAAGTACGCGATCTCTTCCTGGCTCAGTTCTTCGCCGTCCCGTTTCCGGTGAATGAGGTCTACGGTGCGCATTTTTAGTTCTCAGCGTAGCATCTTATGTACTTGAAAGTAAACCCGCTTATTCGCTGTGGTGCTTTTGGGGAGCAAAAGCGGACGCCAATTGACACACCACCGCCGCCCGGTTCGAGCACCAGGCTTGTACTTTACATTTTAGTACAGGACGAGCTCCACCGGCGCGCCGGCGCCGCAGCCCAGACGCTTTGCCGCGGAAGCCTGGTTGGCCACCACCTCGAGGTAACCCGAGCTGCCCACGATCACAAGAAGCTCGCCCGGCTGCGCCTCGGCGAAGGTGAGGGCGAGTCCGGACAGCTTCTCGAGCCCCACGTTCAGCTCGAACGGACGCGTGGAGACGTCGGGAAACTCGTCGATGCGGAAGTTGGTGACGAGGTTCCCGAAGCGATCCACGTGGAGCACGAGACCGGTCCACACGCGTTTGCCGGTGCGGCGCGGACGGAAAAAGTCGAGCCGGAGATGGTCGTGGATGCGCTTGCCGAAGCGCGATGGCGGCACGCCGGCGGCAATGTGCGCGGCCACCGGAGCGAATATGTCACGTCCGTGGAAGGTGCTGCTGAGCGGGTGGAGGAAGTAGCGCCCGGCGGTGATGTGGCGGACCACTCCCTCACGGTCGTGGCTCGGTAAGTGGGTTTCGAAGACCATCGAGAGAACGCCATTGTCCGGGGCGACGAAGAACTGCCCGCCGGCCTCGGCGAGAATGGGCCGGCGCGCCGAGCCGACGCCCGGATCGACCACCACAACGTGAATCGACTTCGGCGGGAACCAGCGAGCGGCCTGCGCGATCACGTACGCGCCATCGGTCACGTCGAACGGGCGCACGTGGTGGCTGACGTCGACAATGCGCGCGCCGGGCGCGATGCCGAGGATGACGGCTTTCATGACGCCGGCGTAGTGGCCGGTGGTGCCGAAGTCGGTGGTCAGGGAGATGACTGGGTGGCGCATCGCAGGGCGAGCTTATTGTAACGCCGCGGGTTGCTACCATGTGCTAAGAGGCTGTGGCTGTTTCGTGCAGCGGTTCTACTTCGATCACAACGCGACGACGCCAGTGTCGGATGAAGTCCTCAAGGTCCTCATTCCCGCGCTGGCGGGAGTGTACGGGAACGGATCGAGCATCCACTACTTCGGACAGGTGGCGAAGCAGCACATGGAGATGGCCCGTCGCAACGTCGCGGTGGCCATTCAGGCGGATCCGCGCGAAATCGTCTTCGTGAGCGGCGGCACCGAGGCGGATAATCTCGCCGTTCTGGGCAGCGTTCGGGCGAATCCGGCGGCGCGCAAGCATGTGGTGACGACGTCGATCGAGCACGTGGCCGTGCTCAAGGCCTGCGCGCAACTGGAACGCGAGGGCGTGGAGACGACCTACGTTCCGGTGGGCGCCGACGGCCTGGTGGACCCCGACGATATTCGTCTGGCTCTGCGGCCGGAAACGGTGCTGGTCTCGGTGATGCACGTGAACAATGAGACTGGCGTGGTGCAGCCGGTGGCGCGGATCGGAGCGATGGTGAAGGAGCTGGGCGTAACCTTCCATGTGGACGGCGTGCAGGCGCTGGGCAAGGTGGAGGTCAACCTCTCGACGTTGCCGGCGGATCTGTATTCGCTGAGCGGCCACAAGGTGAATGCGCCGAAAGGCGTGGGCGCTCTGTTCGTGCGCCGGGGAACCAGAGTCGCGCCGGTTCTTCATGGCGGGCATCACGAGCGCGATCGCCGTCCGGGCACCGAAAACGTTCCGGGCCTGGTGGCCTTCGCACATGCCGCCGAGTGGGCCGTGGCGAATCTGGACGACGAGGCGGAACGGGTTCGCGAGCTGAGGGATCTGCTGGAGGAAGGAATCCGGGAGCGCGTTCCCGCCGTCACCATCAACGGCGGCACGGCGCCGCGCAGCCCCAATACGACGAACATCTGCTTCGAAGCGGTTGAGGGCGAAGCGATGGTAATCTCACTTGACCTGAAGGGATTCGCGGTTTCCAGCGGGTCGGCCTGCTCCAGCGGAGCGGTGGAGCCGTCGCACGTGCTGACGGCCATGGGGCTCACGCCGGAGAGCGCGCGTTCGAGCGTGCGGTTCTCGCTGGGGCGCGGCAATACGCTGGATCAGGTGGACGCGCTGATTGAGGCGGTCACCGAAGCGGCCGCGCAATTGCGGAGACTGTCGCCGGCCTGGAAGGTCACGGCATAGTGTGGGGCAGGCAATCCTGCCTGCAGCCGCCTTTTCAGGCGGCCCGGCGCCGCGTAGAAACGCGGCGGCAGCCATGATAGGCTGCCCCACAAGCTTGCCTGATAGTACATTCAGTAGCCAATGAACCGGGACAGCATCATCGCGGTGGCCATGTCGGGCGGAGTGGACAGCTCCGCCGTTGCGGGGATGCTGCATCGCGACGGCCAGCGGATTGTCGGCTTCACCATGCAGCTCTGGAATCAGCGGCGTCTGCCCGAGCTGGTTCCCGAGAGCGGCGTCACCGGCCGCTGCTGTTCCATCGAAGACGTGTACGACGCGCGCCACGTGGCCGAGCTGCTGGGGATCCCATACTACGTGGTCAACTTCGAGGAGCGCTTCGAGGAGCAGGTGGTGCGCCCGTTCGTGGAGGAGTATCTGGCCGGGCGGACGCCAATTCCCTGCACGCTGTGCAACAATTTCCTGAAATTCGACGAATTTCTGGAAAGGGCCGCGGGTATTGGCGCCGATGGCATGGCGACGGGCCACTATGCGCGCGTCGGCTTCGACGAGGCGACGGGCCGCTGGCAGTTGCGCCGGGCCGCGGACGAAGCGCGGGATCAGACGTACTTTCTGTTTGGCCTGACGCAACCGCAACTGGCGCGCACACTGTTCCCGCTGGGGGACATGCTCAAGCCGCAGGTCCGCGAGGTGGCGCGGTCGCTGGGCCTTCCGGTGGCGGAGAAGCCGGACAGCCAGGAAATCTGCTTCGTTCCCAACGGCGATTACGCCGCGTTTATCGACGCGTATTTCCGGGAACGGGGGATTGCGCGGGAGCGCACGCAGGGCGAGATCGTCGACGCCAGCGGCCGCGTGCTGGGCGAGCACGACGGCGTGCATCACTTCACCATCGGACAGCGGCGCGGCCTGGGGATCGCGGCCGGCGAGCCGCTGTACGTGATTGCCACCGTCCCCGCCGAGCAACGCGTGGTGGTGGGGCGCAATGACGATCTGCTGCGCGGCGATCTGCGGGTGGGCGGCGTCAACTGGGTGTCGATCGCGCCGCCAGCCGAACCGTTGCGCGCGCAGGTGAAGATTCGCAACAAGCACGCCGCGGCGGCCGCGATGTTGACGCCTGGTGCGGACCCGCAGGGCGTAGAAGTGCGTTTCGACGAGCCGCAGCGCGCGGTGACGCCGGGACAGGCCGCGGTGTTCTACGACGGCGATCTGGTGTTGGGCGGCGGCTGGATCGAATAGATTGTCACCTTTCGCGACAAGGCGCATCCTGAGAAGTGGAAGGCATCATATGGAAGTGGTCATTCAACATCTCGGGAAGGTGAAGTTCGAGGCCCGCGCGCGCGGCCATCGTTTGATCTGCGACCAGTCGGCCGACAATGGCGGGTCCGACAGCGGAATGACCCCGCCGGAGCTCCTGCTCTCCGCGCTGGGGACGTGCGCGGGTTTCTACGCGGCGCAGTATCTGGCCACCCGGTCGCTTTCGGCTGAAGGCCTCGAAGTCAGGGTGACGGCGGAGAAGGCGCTGCAACCGGCGCGGCTGGGCTCGTTTCGCATTGAGGTGACCGTGCCCGGCCTCGACGCGAAACACGAAGCCGGCGTCGATCGCGCAGTGAAGGCGTGCCTGATCCACAACACTCTGCTCCACACGCCGGAGATCGAAACGGTGGTCCGGACGGGGCAACTGGCGGAGAGGTTGTAGATGCCCGCGTGGGTGGTTCCACTTGCCGTGCTGGTGGCGTACATCGTGCTGATGCGCTGGGTGCTGCCGAAGCTCGGCGTGCCCACTTGAATGGCGGACTCCTGCGACGTCGAGTCTCGACGTAAAAAGAAAGATTAGTTCACTCGTAGCGCAGAGCGCGCAGCGGATCCACTCGCGAAGCGCGGGCGGCCGGGATGTAGCCGGCAAGCAGGGCGATGGCCGCGAGCACGGCCATGGCGGCGCCGATGGACACCGGGTCGTCCGGCTGGATGCCGTACAGCAGGCTGGCCACCAGCTTCGATGAGAACCACGCGGCCGGAAGGCCGATGGCAAAGCCGATGCCCACCATCACCACTACCTCCTTCATCACCAGCCAGACCACGTTGCCGCGCTGCGCGCCCAGAGCCACGCGAATGCCGATCTCGCGCGTGCGCTGTTCCACCGTGTAGGCCATCACACCGTAGAGCCCGATCACGGCCAGCAGCGTGGCCAGCGCGCCGAACAGGGCCGAGAGACTGGCCACGAGGCGCTCGTTCAGCAGCGATGCGTCGATGGTGCTTTCGAGCGTGCGCATGTTGTAGACGGGAAGGTTGCGGTCGAGGCCGGCCACCGTGCGCCGGACGATGTTGAACGCCTGCTCGGGGGGCAGAGTGGTGCGCATGTAGGAGGTCATGTTGTTGAGGAAGGGCGAACCAAGGTAGGGCAGGAAGCACTGGCGAGTGAGGTCGCCGCGGATACCGAGGTAACGGAAGTCCTTCACCACGCCGACAATCTCCATATCTGCGACGGCGCCAGGCTCATTGCCGAATCCAATGTGACGTCCGATGGGGCTGCGATTGCCGAAATAGCGCTTCGCCAGCTTCTGGTTCACGATGATCACGTTGGGAATCGGAAATGGAATGCCGGGATGACGGATGGTGGTGGTGTCGCGCTCGTCGAAGTCGCGCCCTTCCACCAGCGGCACCCCCAGAGTAGCGAAGTAGCCTGCGCTGATCAGGTTGAAGTTCGGGTTCATGTCCTCGCCCGGTTTCGATGTGTAGCCTTCCAGGTTAATGGTGCTGTCCCACTCCTCGCCGGAAAGAATGGCGTTGCTGGCGAGCGCTGCCGATTGCACGCCGGGCATTCCGGCAAGGTTGCGGTTCAACTCGCGGAAGAAGGCCATGGAACGGGGCAGGTCGTAGCCGTTGAGAGAAGGATCGACCGCAAACGTCACCAGGTTGCTGGATGGGAACCCCGGCCCCAGATCGCGCAGGTTTTGCAGACTGCGAATGAACAGGCCCGCGCCGATGAGCAGCAGCAGCGAGAGCGTCACCTGGGCGACGACGAGCGATTTGCGGAGGCGCGCGTGACCGGCGCCGGCCACTGAACCGGCCTGGTCCTTGAGCGTGGGCGCAACGTCGGGGTTGGTGGCCTGCAGCGCGGGGACCAGCCCAAAGAGCAGCCCGGTGAGCAGCGCCACGGCAAAGTTGAACAGCAGAATGCGCCCGTCCGGCGTGGCCGCCAGACCGAGCGGAGTGGTGCCCTGCGGCAGGAAGCGCAACAGAGCCGTCACTCCAGCCCAGGCCACGGCAACGCCCACCACGCCGCCAGTGAGCGACAACAGCACGCTCTCCACCAGCAACTGGCGCATGATCTGCCAGCGGCTCGCGCCCATCGCCAGGCGCACGGCGATCTCCTTCTGCCGTCCTGCGGCGCGCACCAGCAGAAGATTCGCCACGTTTCCGCTTGCGATGAGCAGCACCAGGCCGACGATGGCCATCAACACTTCCAGCGGCCTGGCCATCTGATAGCGCATGCCGGAGCGTCCGGTGGCAGCGGGCTGTACGTCGATGGTGGCCTTCAGGAACTTCCTGCGGTCGTACTCCGATGCTTTGGCGATCATCGGGTCTTTCGCTTCCTGCTCGATGATCTGGTGGAACAGGATCTGCATGGACGCTTTGGCCCTGGTGGCGTTGATGCCGGGCTTGAGGCGGCCAAGAACCTGAATCCAGGTGCTGCGGCGGTCCTTCATGTCGTCCCAGTTGGGGGTCATCCAGGCCTTCATGGTGACGGGCATGAAGAGCTCGGTGACGGAACCGGGCTCGATGCCGTCGAACCCGCGCGCGGCGACGCCGATGACGGTGAAGTTGTGCCCGTTGAGCACCATGGTCTTGTTCAGGATGGAGGGGTCGCCGGCGAAGCGGGTTTGCCAGTAGCGGTAGCTGAGCATGACCACCGGATGGCCCGGGATGGTGGTGTCGTCATCGGAAGCGATAGTGCGGCCCACGGCTGTGCCGACACCCAGCACGTTGAAGTATGTTCCCGAGACGAGTTCGCCCGCGGCGCGCTCGGTCTGGCCGTTGAGAGCCATGCTGACCGGCATCGTGAATCGGCAGAGGATGCCCGTGAAAACCTGGTTGCGCGCGAGGAAGTCCTGGTACATGGGGTACGAAAACGTGTTCCAGCCGCGGTTGTTCCCGTAGTGATTGCCATCGCTGTCCAGCAGGACCAGCTCGGACGGGTTCTTCACCGGCAGCGTGCGCAAAATGAGCTGGTCGATGAGCGTGAAGATAGCGGTGTTGGCGCCAATGCCCAGAGCCAGCGACAGCACAGCCACTGCGCTGAACACGGGGGCCTTCGACAGGTTGCGAAGGGCGAAGCGGATGTCGGACGCGAGGTTCATGAGGACTCCCTACGTCTTAGTTACGAAAAAAGACGCGGGGAGTTTCCTCATTCTTCGGGAAACCTTCAGATGGCGCCCATGCGGCCGGCGCGGTAGTCCTCGAACGCCTGGGAGAGCTCCTCTTTGGTGTTCATGACGAAGGGGCCGTAGCGGGCCACCGCCTCGCCAATGGGTTCGCCGGCAATCAGCAGCAGTTCGATGGGGGTGTCGCCGGGGTTAGTGAGTTCCACGGTGTCGCCGTTCTTCGCAAAGATGGTCAGCTCATTACGGTCGATGCGGTAGGCGAAAGCGTTCCAGGAGCGCGGCACGTCCTGCAGGTGCGTCGCGCCGGGTTGCAGCGTGAAGTGCAGGTAGAGGATGGGGGTGTGCGTCCCGATGGCCGCGCGCCGGCCCAGCGATTCGCCCGCAACCACTTTCACGCGAACCGAGCCGTCGGGCGTGGCGGCGGAAGGGATGTCGGCGGCCTTCAGCTCCTGATAGCGCGGCGCTGCCATCTTGTCGCGCTTCGGCAGGTTCACCCAGAGCTGGAAGCCGTGCAGGAGGCCGCCGTTTTTCACCAAGTCCGCGCCGGGCATTTCCGAGTGCACCAGGCCGGAACCGGCGGTCATCCACTGGACATCGCCGGGGTTCAGGCGGCCGTGGTGACCGAAGGAATCGCGGTGCTCCATCTGGCCGTCGAGAAGGTAGGTCACCGTTTCGAAACCGCGGTGCGGGTGGTCCGGAAAGCCGGTCGACTGGCCGGGGGCGAAGTCGAACGGGCCCATTTCGTCGAGCAGGAGGAAGGGATCGAGGTAATCGAAGTTGCGCGTGGGGAAGGCGCGGTGAATGCGGACACCGGCGCCCTCCAGAGTTTCGACGGCAGGAATCACATTGAGGATCCCGCGGGGGGTGTTTGTGGTGGTCATGATGGTTACCTTGACGTCAAGGTAATAGATGCGGGCGGCTTCAAAAAGATTCAGACAGGCGCTGGTACGATATTCCCGTGAGGGTGGCGCTGATTGGTTACGGGGGCGTGGGCCGCGCGTTTGTGCGCCTGCTCGACGAGAAACGATCGGTGTTTCCGTTTCGCGTGGTGGGGATTCACACGCTCCACGGGACTGCGGTGAACCCGGCGGGGCTGCACCCGGACGCCGAACTCGGTCCGGCCGCGGCGAGCGTGGACGAGTTCCTGGATCGCGTGCCGTCCGACGTGGTGGTGGAAGTGACCACGCTCAACCCGGCCACGGGCGAACCGGCGCTCTCGCACATTCGCGCGGCATTTCGCCGGAACCGTCATGTCATCACTGGCAACAAGGGGCCGCTTGCCCACGCCTACGCCGCGCTGCGCGACGAAGCGCGAGCCGCCGGAGTGGAGTTCCGCTTCGAAGCCACGGTGATGGACGGCGCGCCGGTGTTCAACACGGTCCGCAACAATCTGCCCGGCGTGCAGGTGCTGGGATTCACCGGCGTGCTGAACTCGACGACAAAGATGGTGGTGGAGGCCATGCGCGAGGGGCGGTCGTTCGAGGACGGCGTCGTGGAGGCGCGGCGGCTGGGCATTGCCGAGGCCGACGCGACCTACGACACCGACGGCTGGGATTCCGCGGCGAAGACCGCCGTCCTCGCCAACGTGCTGATGGACGCGCGCACGACCCCGCTTAAGGTGGACCGCCGCGGCATCGGCCGCCTCACCCCCGAGCGCGTCCGCAAGCTTGCCGAGGAGCGCAAGACCGTATGTCTGGTGAGCCGCGCGAAACGGACCGCGGCGGGCATCCGGCTGAGGGTGCGGGCGGAGGTGCTGGACGATACGGACCTTCTGGCGTCGGTTCACGGGACGTCAAATCTGATTCTGTTTCACACGGACCTGATGGGCACCATTGGCACGGTGTCCATCGCGCCGGGGGTGGAACAGACGGCCTACGGGGTGTTCAGCGATCTGGTGGACATCGCGAAGAGTGTGTGAACTATCCGCGTTCATCTGTGTTCATCGGTGGCTGGTAATTGGCCGCCGATAAACGCAGATATACATCTGAAGGATATGCTGGCGCATCGCGATGTGTGGGGCGATACACTGTGTTGGTGATCGATGACCAGTTGATCGACGAAGCTCGCCGGTTGGGGCGCCACCGCACCAGAAAGGAAGCCGTGACCGCGGCGCTTGAGGAGTACGTTGGGCGATACAAACGTCTCGAAGTACTCAACCTGTTCGGAACTATCGATTTTGACCCAGTCTGGGACTACAAGGCGGAGCGAGGCAGAGTGGTCTCGCCAAAGATTGATGACAGATGAGCGGTCGGCGCTGCACTCGTTCTCGCAGTGATGTGGATCGTCGTGGCGATATGGCTTGTCCGTCAGCGGCGCAAGAACCGAACCGGCAGCTCCTGAAGCCGCTCAGTGCTTCAGTTTGATCCCGGCCAGCTTCGTCACGATGGCCACGTCTGCCGGCGACTTCACGTCGATGCGCACCGCCGTTCCTTCGGCGTATTTCCTGGCTGCGTCGAGGTTGACGATCGCTCGCGCCGCCCGCACCGCCTTGTCGCCCAGGGCGAACGAGGCCATGAAACATCCGCGGCCGGGCGACAAGTACACGATGTTCCGTTTGCCCTGCTTCATACGCAACGCCCACCCGGCCTTTGGCGAATACGAGTTCCACTCCGCCTCGGTCAGGCTGCATTCCCGCGCGAGGCCGGCCAGCAACCGATCCCAGAGCGCTCTGGACGACCCCAGTTCCGCGCTCAACTCCGCATCCGTCGGCACCTCGGGCTTGCCGATGAAAGCGTTGGCAACGCTCATATCCAATCCACCTCCAGGAAACGCAGGGTCTCGGCGCCCATGGTGTCCAGCACGTCGGTCAGTTGGTGGCCGGACGCGAGCACGCGCAGACGCACGTTGGCGTGCTTCTCGGCGAACCGCTGGGAGAAAGCCACCGGAACCACGTCGTCGGTCGCGCCGTGGAAAATCAGCCCGGGCTGGTGGAAGTCGGGCTCGTCCTCGTACTGCCGGGCGTCCCGCATGAATGGCCAGCCGAGTTCGCGCATGGCGTTCCCGGCATAGTGGAACACCGCCATCCGGCCGGTCTCGCGCCAGTGGTCCAGTTTGTCCTCGCCGAGCGTTTCGGCCCAATGCGCGGCGAACGAGAAGGCCGGGGCCAGCAACACCACTTTTTCCACCTCCGGGCGGCGGGCGGCAAACAGCGCCGCCAGGTATCCACCAAGGCTGGAACCAATCAGCACTACCGGCTTTCCGTGGCAGGCGCGGAATACGACGTTGAGCTGCCCGGTGATGGTGAGTTCCGGGAAGCGGCCCTCGGCCAGGTCGGGGATCTCCACGTCAAAGCTGTAGCGGCCCAGCAGATCGCGGAAGTACTGTGCCTTGCGCGACGCCGGCCCGCTGGCGAATCCGTGCAGGTAGACGACCGGCGTCATTTCGCGTCGTTCGCTTTCGGCTCCCGGACGGGCTTCCAGTCCGAGTACTGGGCCCGGTCGTCGGCGTGGAGCGCCCCGTTCACGAATCGCCGGTGCACCAGCGAGGCGGGCAGGATGACTCCGTGCGCCACCTCTTCATAGTCCACCTCGGCTTCGTCCCGGATCTCGACCTTGCCTTTGTCCTGGCGAGCAGCCACCACGGTAATGCGCACGGGCGCTCCATCGGGCTCACGCAGGCTGAGGGTCCCGGCGAGCGGAAGCGTTTTGTTCTGGTCGAGGTGCAAGCCGGGTGTCCCGGTGTTCTGGGAGTACTGGAACACGGCTACGCGCTGGGCGCCGATCAGGTCCGGGCCTTTGAGCTGGAAGGAGTACCGGTCGATGGCGCGGCGGGTGAACAGCAGCACCAGTTGGCCGAAATCGAAGGGCACGTCGCCCAGGGTGGCGTTTTCGAATCTTTCCACCAGCTTCTGTTTGGAGGCGTCGTCGCGGGCCAGCAGGAGCCGGCAGAAGGCGTCGGCTGACTGGCCACCAGAGACGGGCTTCCCGTCCACGGAGACGATCTGGCGCATTTCGTGGACCGCCTCGGAGTTCGAGGTATAGGCAGAGAAGCCATACCAGGAGACGATTTCACGGTCGGCGATCTCCGACGGATTCGGCTTCGGCGGCTCGCTGAAGTGGATGCCATGCCTCTGTTTCTGTTGGTGGGGGCCTCTCTGGCGCAGCGTTTCCCGGCAATACCAGGACGGCGCGGCACCCCAGAACCTGCTGGCCTGGGCGGTGAGCTGCCGAATCGGGGGAGGGAGTTCGCCCGGGGGCGGCTGATCGGCGCTCCACGGGTCCCCGGCCAGCGCGAGAAACGCGCAGCAGAGGGGGACGAGCGGCCTGGGCATACCTCATTCTAGCGGCGGATCGGCGCACGGCACAGTTGCGAAGGTACCGGCGATGCTGACAACATAGCAACGGAGCCGATAGTATAGAAGCTGTCAACATTTCGTATCATCCGCAAACAGTTGAAATCGTATTGTCTGGCCGATAGAATCAGGTGTTTGCCAGAGAGAGGGAGGATTCATGTCAGTTGAGCAGAAGGTGAAGCAGATCATCGTGGAGCAATTAGGGGTCGACGAGAGCCAGGTCGACGCCACCGCTTCCTTTGTCGACGACCTCGGCGCGGACTCGCTGGATATCGTCGAACTGGTGATGGCGTTCGAAGAGGCGTTCGACATCGATATTCCGGACGAGGACGCCGAGAAGATCGCCACGGTGAAAGACGCCATCGAATACATCGACGCGAAGAAGAAGTCGTAGGCGGCACGGGGAATCGCTTGTCTCGCAGAGTCGTCGTCACAGGTGTCGGTCTGGTGAGTCCCATGGGCATTGGGACGGAAGAAACGTGGCAGGGCATTCGCGAAGGCCGCAGTGGAATTCATACCATCACGCTATTCGACCCGGCGGCGTTCGCCTGCCGGATTGCGGGCGAAGTGAAGGGCTTCGAACCCACGCGTTTCATCGAGCGCAAGGAGGTGAAGAAGGTAGGGCGTTTCATCCAGTTCGCGATCGCCGCGGCGGAATTCGCGATGGAGAGCGCCCGGCTGAAGATCCTGCCGGAGTGGTCCGAGCGCGCTGGCGTGTACATTGGCAGCGGCATCGGCGGGTTCGAGATCATCGAACGCGAGCACAAGATACTGCTGGAGAAAGGGCCGGGGCGCATCTCCCCGTTCTTCATTCCGGCCACCATCGCCAATCTGGCGTCGGGGAACGTATCCATTCGCGCGGGCGCCAGAGGGCCGAACTCGGCCACGGCCACGGCCTGCACCAGCAGCGCGCACGCGATCGGAGATTCCTACCGGATCATCCAGCGTGACGAAGCCGACACGATGATTTGCGGCGGCGCCGAAGCTTCCATCACGCCGCTGGGGATTGGCGGGTTCGCGGCCATGCGGGCGCTGTCGCAGCGCAACGACGAGCCCGAGCGCGCCTCCCGTCCCTGGGACGCGCAACGCGACGGCTTTGTGGTGGGCGAGGGCTCGGGGATCGTGATTCTGGAGGAGCTGGAATTCGCCACCCGGCGCGGCGCGCCCATCCTGGCCGAGATCGTCGGATACGGGATGAGCGGCGATGCGTACCATATCACCAGTCCGTCGGAGGACGGCGATGGGGCGTTTCGGGTGATGCGGATCGCTCTCAAGGACGCGGGCATCGAGCCGCGGCAGGTCGACTACATCAACGCCCACGGAACCTCCACCGACGTGGGCGACAGGATCGAGACCATCGCCATCAAGCGCGCCTTCGGCGAACATGCGTACAAGCTGGCGGTGAGTTCCACGAAATCGATGACCGGGCATCTGCTGGGCGGAGCCGGCGGTCTGGAAGCGGGCCTCACGGTGCTGGCCTTGCGCGATCAGGTGGCGCCTCCCACCATCAACTACGAGTTCCCCGATCCGGATTGCGATCTCGACTACGTGCCGAATCAGGCGCGTCCGATGAAGATCGAGTATGCGCTGTCGAATTCGTTCGGTTTTGGGGGCACCAACGGGAGTCTGGTGTTCAAGCGCTACGCTGGCTGACGGGGACCGCTCTCTTACGGTCGCGGCTCGGTTATGAAGATCATCGTCTGCATCAAGCAGGTGCCGGTTCGCGATTCACAGTTGCGGGTGGACGCGAGTGGCCACTGGATCGAGGAGGGCGAGCTCGGGTTCGAGATCAACGAACCGGACGCGTACGCTCTCGAGGAAGCTCTGCAGCTCCGCGAAAAGCATGGCGGCGAGGTAGTGGTGGTCTGCGCGGGCCCGCCGCGCGCCGCGCAAACGATCCGCGAGGCGCTGGCCAAGGGCGCCGATCGCGCCATCCACATCGAAGTGGAGGCCACAGCGCGCTACGACACGCTGGCTCTGGCGCGGCTGCTGGCTGAGGCGGCCGGCGGCGAGCAGCCGGATCTGATAGTCACCGGCCTGCAATCCGACGACCTCGGCTATGGGCAGACGGGCGTGGTGCTGGCAGAGATTCTGGGGCTGCCGCACGCGACTCTCATCATGCAGGTGGAGAAGACCGACGGCGGCATTCGCGTGCGGCGTGAGCTGGAGGACGGCTGGTTCCAGAGCGTGGAGATGCCACTGCCCGCGCTGCTCACCATTCAATCCGGCATCAACAAGCTGCGCTACGCCACCCTGATGGGCATCAAGCGGGCGAAGACGAAAGAGATCCGCGTGCGCAAGCCGGAGGGGTCCGCGGAGGCGCCGCGAGCGGCGATCGAGCGCGTCTATCCGCCGCAGAAATCGAAACGGACCGAGATGCTGGAAGGCAACGCCCGCGAGGCGGCGGCGAAGCTGGTGGAGAAACTGCGCTTCGAGGCGAGGGTTCTATGAGCGGCGTTCTGGCGATTCTCGAACAGCAGGGCGGCGCGTGGAACCGGATGTCGCTGGAGACGCTGGCGGCCGCGCGGCAACTGGCCGAGGCGATGGGAGTGCCGGCGAGCGCGGCGGTGCTGGGCCATGGCGTGGCCGCGCTGGCCGCGGGGCTGGGTGTGCAGGCCGTCGATCACGAATTGCTGGCCCGCTACACGCCCGACGCGTTCACGGCTGCGGTGGAGCAAGTGATTCGGCAGGCGGCCCCGGCGATAGTGCTGCTGCCGCACACGTATCAGGTTCGTGACTTCGCGCCGAAGCTGGCCACGCGCTTCGAGCAGGCGCTCATCAGCGACTGCACCGGGTTTCGCGTGGATGCCGAAGGACCGGTGTTCGTGCGCCAGCTCTTCCAGGGCAGGTTGAACGCCGACGTGCGGCCCGGCGGACAGGGACCGTGGTTTGTGTCGATCCAGGCGGGGGCTTTTCGCGCTGATGAAAACGTCGCGGGTCAGGCGGCGGTCGAGAGCTTCGCGCCCGTGCTCGACGCGTCGGTGATTCGCACGAGGCCGGGCGAGCCGTTCCGCGAAGCCGAGCGGGCGGTGGATCTGACGGCGGCCGAGATTATCGTCTCGGTGGGACGCGGGATTCGCGAGAAGGACAACATCGCCATTGTGGAGGAGCTGGCGCGCGCGTTGGGCGCGGAGTTGGCCGCCTCCCGGCCCATCTGCGACAACGGCTGGCTCCCCATGGAGCGGCAGGTGGGCAGCTCCGGGCAGACCGTATCGCCGAAGGTGTACATCGCCGTGGGCATCTCCGGCGCCATCCAGCACCTGGTGGGCATGAAAAGTTCCAAAGTCATCGTGGCCATCAACAAGGACCCCGAGGCGCCCATCTTCGAGGTGGCCGACTACGGAATTGCCGGCGATCTTTTCGAGGTGGTGCCCGCGCTCACCGAAGCGGTGAAGAAGGCAAGGGGCTGAGGGCTGTGGGGCACGGGGACAGACGGATGCGTCCCTGACGGTCCGGGAACGGTGGCTGGAATCCGCCGACGAGGGACGCATCCGTCTGTCCCCGTTTCTACTCCCTATAATGGAATGAGTCCAATGCTTCTCCGTCTTCTTCCAGGCACTGTGCTGGGGTTGTCGCTCGTGGCGCAAGCCCCGCCCCCGCCGAATCCGCCGATTCGCGTCCAGGTGAACGAGGTCATCGTACCGGTGACCGTCACCGACGACAAAGGCCGGTTCGTCTCCGACCTCGAAAAGAAGGACTTTCAAATCTTCGACGAGGGCAAAGAGCAGAAGATCGAATATTTCAGCCGCGAGCGCAACCAGCCGGTGGTGATCGGCTTTCTCATCGACCTGAGCAGCGCCTCCGCCATCCACTGGAAGAACTACCAGGACGGGGCCATCGAACTCGTCTACACGCTGCTGCCCGGGGACAAGAAGTTCAGCGGCTATCTGCTCTCCTACTCCACCGCGGCCGAGCTGGTGGTGAACACCACCAACGATCCCGAGAAGCTTACCGAGAAGATCCGCAAAATGAGGCCGAGCGGCGGCTCCTCCCTGTTCGACGCCGTGTGGATGGCCTGCACGCGGCATGAGCTGGTGAAGGGCGAGCCGATCGAGCCGCGGCGGATTCTGGTGATCATCGGCGACGGGCACGACAACGCCAGCAGCAAGACGCTGGAGCAGGCGCTGGAGATCGCGCAACGGAATCTGGTGACCATCTATGGCGTCAGCACCTCCGCGTTCGGCGAGGTGCAGCCGGAAGAGCAGAACCTGGTGAAGCTGGCGGAACAGACCGGCGGGCGCGTGGTTTCTCCGCTGCAGAAGGTGTATTCCGATATCTCGGGCTGGCTGTCGACGCCGAAGGACGCCGGCAACTACGTGTTCGAGGCGGAGACGGGCGGCTACGCGTCGGAACTTTCCAAAGGTCTGTACACGGCTATCGCCAACGTGGCCGGCGAGGTGACCACGCAGTACATCCTGCGCTACGTTCCGGACACCACCGGGGCTCCGACGGACCCCAAACGAGCGGCGCGGCGGATCAAGGTGACGGTGGATCTGCCGGAGGTGAAGGTGCGGGCCCGGCGGGAGTACTATCCGAATAATCCCTGATGCCGGGAGAAATTGGCGGTGGGCTGCCGATAAGGACGATATGCCGATCGAGACGCAGGTGGCGGGGTGGTGGCTGCTCGAAGCCGCGTTGCCTGGCCGCGGCGGGGAACCGATCGGCGTTCTGCTGCACGAGCCGGCGGCGGATTCGCTCCACCTGAAGCTGCGCCGCGACTGGGAGGCGATCGCCGGCGAGGACGACGCCGAGGTGCTGCGGGCGCTGGCGGACGATCTGGACACCAAGGCGCGGGAACTGGGTGCGTCCGCGCTGCTGGGCCTGCTGGAGGACACGCTCTCCAACGCCATCCGGCTGTCGGAACGGCGCGAGGTGATGGCCGCCGATCCCGAGCGCGCCCTGGCACGCCTCTATCGCGAGCACGTGCCCGCGAGCGTGCTGCCGTTTCGCACGCACCTGCCGCGCTACACGCTGCGGGTGGCCGCCGGGAAGTTCCTGGACAACGACGAGGTGGGCGAGGAGGGCTGGGAAGAAGCACCGGCGGATCTTCGCCTGACGCCGGACCTCTTCGTGGCGCGCATCGTCGGCCACAGCATGGAGCCGCAGATTCCCGGCGACAGCCTGGTGGTGTTTCGCGCGGGCGTCCAGGGTTCGCGGCAGGGGCGGCTGGTGCTGGTGGAGGACCTCGCCACCGGCGGCACGAATCGCTACACGGTGAAGCGGTATCGCAGCGAGAAGGCGTCCCGGACCGACGGCGAGTGGCGCCACACGCGCGTTCGCCTGGAGTCGCTCAATCCGGACTATCCCTCGTGGGATCTCGATCCCAACGAAGAGAAATACCGAATCGTCGCCGAGTTCGAGCGCGTGCTGGAGTGATCGGGCCACGAATGAACACGAATGCATACGAATCAGTGTTTATCTGTGTTCATCTGTGGCCAATATGTCTTTGTGAGCGGAATTATTAGCCACTGATTAACACAGATAAACACGGATTGGCGCTCAAGTGGCCGTTCGGCCAATTCGGGGACGGGCGATTCCCGCACCGGGAAGCCACTGAAAACAATCTGCCGGTTGCTGCGGAGTTTCGTTGCCCGTCCCCGTAATTGGACGCGCATTCACTATTGCCACGGGCCGTTAAACATGCCGCCATCGGCCGCTCGAATCTGCTACGCTGACTTTTCATGAACATCCCAAGAATCCTGCGAACCGCGGCGGCGGCTCTGGCTCTTGCTGCCACACTTGCCGCCCAGACGAGCACGTATGTCCTGAAGGCCGCGCGCCTGTTCGACTCCACCAGCGGCAAGGTGGTGGCGCCCGGCGTGGTGGTGGTGTCCGGCGGGAAGATTCAGTCCGTCGGCGATGCCACCGTACCGGCCGGCGCCACGGTGATTGACCTCGGCGACGCCACGCTGTTGCCCGGCTTTATCGACGCGCACACGCATTTGACGATGGACTACAACGCCGACTACAACGGAGCGACGCTGCTGGACCTGAAGCGGCCGCTGGCGGAGGAGGCGATTCGCGCGACGGTCAATGCACGCCGGACGCTGCTGGCCGGTTTCACCACGGTGCGGGATGTCGGATCGCGAGGGTTCCTCGACGTGGGCCTGCGCAACGCCATTAACGCGGGCGTTGTACCGGGGCCGAGAATGCTGGTTTCGATCCACGGGCTGGGCTCCACCGGCGGGCACTGCGACGAGAGCGCGGGCTTCCGTTTCGGCTTGTTCCAACACGAGACCGGGCCGGAAGAGGGCGTGATCAACTCGCCCGAGCAGGCCCGCTACGCCGTGCGCTTCAACATCAAGTACGGGGCGGACGTGATCAAGACCTGCGCCAGCGGCGGCGTGCTCTCGCCCACCGACGACGTGGACGTTCCGCAGTTATCCCTGGCCGAGCTGGACGCGCTGGTGAACGAAGCCCATACTCTGCGCCGGAAGGCCGCGGCGCACGCGCACGGCGCCGAAGCGGCGAAGAGGGCCATTCGCGCGGGCATCGATTCCATCGAACACGGAACGTTCCTTGACGACGAGGCGTTCCGGATGATGCACGACCGCGGCGTGTTCCTGGTGCCCACGCTGGCTACGCGCATCGGTCTGATGGAGGGGAAGTTCCCGCCCGCGGTGCGAGTGAAGGCGGACATGGCCGTGAAGCAGCAGGACGCGATGGTCCGGCGCGCCCTGGCGCTGGGCGTGAGGATCGCGCTGGGCACCGACGCCGCGGTCTATCCGCACGGCGACAACGCCACCGAGTTCGGGTTCCTGGTGGCCGATGGCATGACGCCGGCGCAATCGCTGATGGCGGGAACGACGTCGGCGGCGGAACTGCTCGGGCTCGAGAACAAGATCGGCGCGCTCAAGCCGGGTATGCTCGCCGACATCGTGGCCACGCCCGGGAACCCGCTGGACGATATCGGCCTCACGCGGAAGGTGATCTTTGTGATGAAGGACGGCGTGGTGTTCCGGAACGAGCGGGCGAAGTAGCGCTATTGATCAACCCCAAACACCGTGCGGCAGCGTGCCAGCGTCCCCGGGTCGTCCTCGCCCGAGAAGCCGAATCCGTTCCAGCGATAGGCCGCGGTGCGGACGCCGGTAGCGCCCGGCTGCAGCACGAGGAAGGAATCGCGGCGATGGAGGGCGCAGAGCACGCCGCCGCCCCCGGGTAACAGGGCGGCATCCAGAAGAGGCCACGCCAGGGCACTTCCGCGCCACCGCGCCACCAGTCCTCCCTCGTGCGCTTCGTAGACGTAGGGCCGGACCCCGTCCTCGCCATCGAGCGACGACGGATGCCGCTCGAGCGTGAACAGGTAGTCGGGTCCCGCCGGTCCGGCCAGCTTCCCCGCTTCCGCGGAAACCAGCGGCAGCGCCGGCGAACGCCACCCGCGCGATCCGGATCGCGTTGCTTCCATCACGTACTCCGCGCCCACCATGCGTGCGCGCAGGGAGAATCCATTGACGGTGACGGGAGGAGTGAGGTTCACCGCGCAGGATGGCAGCGGCTCCGAAGCGCCGGGTTGTGGAAACGCGCTGCCCGCGGGCGTCTGTGTGGAGATGCCGCCGCACTGGAGGACGCCGCCGCGAATCCGGCAGTCGGCGATCAGGCCCCGTTTGGTGGCCGGATATTTCTGGTCGAAGAGGTGATTGCCGAGGGAGAAGAACACCGGCCGCCCGAGCACGCATTCCGGCGCTTGCACGACGTGCGGATGATGGCCGATGACGACGTCCGCGCCGTTGCGGACGAACCACTCGGCGGCGCGGCGCTGCTCGACATCGGGCCAGTCGAGAAGCTCGCTGCCCCAATGGACGAAGACCACCACGACGTCGGCGAGACTCCGGGCCAGGCGCAGTTTCTGGCGCAGCTGGGTGGAGGGGATCTCCACGCGGGCGCCGTCGCGGCCGGGCACCGTGGAGACGGCGATCACCGCCACGTCGTACGCGCCGAGCTGTATGAAGTGCGGTGAGTTCTCCCAGGAGAGCGCGTCGAGACCTTCGTGGCGCAGGGCTCCGCGCGTGGCCTTATGACCGGCGGCGCCCAGATCGAAGGCGTGGTTGTTGGCGATGCCCAGCGCGTGGAACCCGGCCCGGGCGAGCAGCGGAATCAGCGGGGGCGGGATGTCGAAACAGGGGCTCGCGGGCGCGGATGGGAGGCAGTCCCGCGCATCGCCGACGGCGCCTTCCAGATTGCCGGCCACCCAGTTCGCGCTTCGGAAGAGTTGCGTGAAGCCATCCCACGGGAAGCGGCCGGTCTGTTCGATTTCGCGCCGGACCTGGCGGGAGAGCAGGATGTCGCCGGTGAACAACAGCCGCACGTCGTCCTCGCCTGCCCGGACCGCTATGGCCAGCAGGCAGCCCGCAATCAAAATGGATCGCGCGCGGGGCATGACAGATTGTTCGGGGACACGAAGGGCGCCACCCACGCCGGGTGCGGTTGGGAAGGGAGTTTCTTCAGCCAGTCCGCGTCGTCGAGCAGCGTGTCCGCAGTGAACTCGTAGAACGAATAGGCTGCCCCCTTCACGATCTCGTGATGGCCGAACCAGGGCACAATGTGGTCCCACTCCATGGGCCGGCCCACCGCCACGAACAGGTAAGGCGCGTGCCCCGCGATGTCGGAGACGTCGGCGACCTTGGGCATCGGGTCCGGAGTGGACAGCGCGAGATCCTTGTTGGCGAGGCTCTTGAAGACCAGGAAGTGGTGCTCGGCCACGCGGCCGAAGTACAGGATCTCTTCGTAATCCTTCGCGGTGAGAGGCTCGCCGCGCGTTTCCTTCGTCGCGATGGACTGGAACAGGCGCGCCTTCGCGGCGGTCTCGTCGAGGCGATGCAACAGCCCCTGGCGGAGTGATTCGTTGGCCGCGCCTTCGTCGGGAGGAAGAGAGCCGGCGAGACCGGCATCAACCAGCGTCTTCGCGGCGTCGAAGAGTTCCCCGATTCTGCCGAACGTGCGCGGGTCCGGTTCCACGTAGCCGCGCGGCGGGCGCATGATGATGAACTCGAAGCCGCCCTCGCCGCACTCGGCGGAAACGCGCTCGTTCACCAGGACGGTGGCGTGACGGAGCGTGGCCCAGGAGGCCAGCCCGGTCTGCAGTCTTTTTGTGCGCCACAGCTTGTCGTCGAGCGCGCCGTTGGGGGAAGGGGTGGAATCCGCCCACTGCTCACCCAGAATCTCGATCCACTGCTGGTACAGGTTGTGGGCGGCGGTGTGAGAGCGCGCGGCAAGGCTGTCGAGGGCGGCGTTCAGGTTGGGGTATTGGGCGATCTCACCGGCGAGCAGCTCGCGTGCAAACCGGCTGCCGAGCGCCGCGGCGATGTCCAGCGCGGACGGGATGAGCCGGCGGCCCGCGGTGCTCTCGATTCGTTCGGGCGCGGGCAGGTCGTCATGGTAAATGGTTGAGTACAGCACCTCGTTGTCGAAGCCCCAGGAGAGCGGGAACAGAACAGATTTCTCTCCAGGATGCCGGACGTATTCAGGCAGCGGCGCGGGCGGGCCCTGCCACACCAGCGCCGATCGCGACGGCGCAATCATCTGCTCATACGCGCCGATCCAGCGCATGGCCGCGCTGCGAACCTCGGGCGGCAGGTCGCGCAAGTCGGCGATATCAAGGTGAGTCGAGATGCGGGTGAGGTAACGGAACGCGCGGAAATACCGCTGCGCTTCCGGTGTTGCGGTGTAGTGCCCGCGGGGTTTCAGCTCGCCGTAGTCGAACTCCTCTCGAGTGACGGACGAGACGTGCGAGCCACTGGCGTTCAGAATCCGCCCGGCCTCTTCGTTACGATTGACCGCCACCAGCGCCGCAAATGCTGCCGTCCACGGCGACTGCGGATGCAGCCGCGCGAGGCTGGCATGCGCACTCTCGACGAACTTCCAGAACGCGGGAATCGCCACCTGCCGCTCGCGCACAATGAAGATGCCCTCGTAAGCGGCGGCGAACAGCTCCCAGAAGCTGTCGGTGGTCACCAGATAGGGCCGCGTCGGCGTGGATTCGTCCAGCCCGCCGCACTCATACGCTTCGGAGTCGTACAGCGAGTAGAGCTGGTCCTGCTGATTCAGGTCGCGGAAAAGACCGCCGTTTCGCGCGAGCAAGTCAACGTCGCGGCCGGATTCGGCGAACATCCAGGCATTCACACTGTCGGCAAGAGGAACGTGGATGGGAATGTAGTTGACGGCCAGAGCCGTGCCGTTGCGGGTGACGCCCACAATCCCGCGGCCATCGGGCACCGACGACGGCGCGGAAACCAACTGGTAGCCGGCGGCCTCGTGCTTCGGTTCCACGCCGTCCTGCACGAACAGATTCACGCCATCGCGGCCGGGCAGCCATTGGAGAATGCCCGCGCCGTTGGGCGTGACGCCGGCGGAACCGCCGCAGACGTCGCGGCGAAACAACCGGTCGCTCTTACTCCAGTGATCGCGGCCATAGCGGGCCACCTGAAAACAGCCCCTGCCGTCCTGCCAGACCAGCAGATGCCCGGCGGGATGAAAGGCCACCGGCAGGGCCACGGGAGCGACCAGTTCGCTGGGGTCGCCATCATCGTCCTTGAACTTCGTCATGCCCTCTTTGGGGCCGATCGCCTGATACTCGCGCTGGCCGTCCTCGGTAATGGAGTGGATGGAGTAGCGGCCGTCAGCGGCTTTCAGTCCAAAGAAGAGACGCCAGGACTGGATGTTCTGATGGTGCGCCTCGTCCCAGGCGATGACGAATGGCCTGGGCCCGGGGACAAGTCGGCGGATCTCGCGCGGAGAGCTGTGAATCTCGCGCGATGTCCACGCGCCGTTCTTCTTCTCGATTCTAAGGATGGCGTAGTCGCGCGCTCGCGCGCCGGCGATGAACAGGGCCTCCGCCTGCGGATGGTATGCGAGTGATCGCGCGTTGAAGCCGGCGGGAACCGCCCAGACCCTGGTGACGCGAGGCTCGCCGATGATCCACAAGCAGATCTCTTCAGCCCCGGAAGGGTTCTGCACCAGCAGGGCAACGGTGGGACCCGCGGGCGAGACATCGAAATCGACGACCTTCGCGCCCTCGGCAAGAAGGACCTGCGCCGGCTGGGTGGGCGAGGGCGCAACCTGCGGCTCAGGAACGTCGAAAACGGAGGCGACGACAAGAGATGGCAGCAGCAGCGCGAGCAGACGCATCACGCAATCACCTCACATCTCCCGGCGGTTCTCGAGCGACTTGCTCATGGTCACCTCGTCGGCGAAATCGAGGTCGCTGCCCACCGGGATGCCCATGGCGATGCGCGTCACCTTGACGCCCAGCGGCTTGAGCAGCCGCGAGAGATAGGTGGCCGTGGCCTCGCCCTCCACCGTCGGGTTGGTGGCGATGATGATCTCGCGCACTTCCCCGCCCTGCAGGCGTTCCAGCAGACTGCGGATGCGCAGTTGTTCCGGGCCGATACCGCGCAGCGGCGAGATGGTCCCTTGCAGGACATGGTAGAGGCCTTCAAACTGCCGCGTGGTCTCCACCGGCACGATGTTGTGCGGCTCCTCCACCACGCAGATGACGCCGTGATCGCGATTGGGATCGCGGCAGTAATTGCAGGTCTCGCTGTCGGCGATGTTATTGCAGACCGTGCAGATCTCCAGCTTGTCCTTCACGTCGAGGACGGCCTGGGACAAACGTTCGGCGTCCTCGCGCGGGGTGCGCAGTACGTGGAAGGCGAGACGCTGCGCCGATTTCTGCCCGATGCCGGGCAGGCGCTTGAATTCCTGAATGAGTCGGGCCAGCGGTTCGGCGAAGTCGGACATACGGGGACGCTAGAACATTCCCGGCGGCAGGCCCATGCCGCCGAGCATGCCGCCCACTTTCGACTGCGTCTCGTCGTCCACTTTCTTGGCGGCCTCGTTGAACGCAGCCATCACCATGTCCTGCAGCATCTCCACGTCGCCGGCCACTTCGGGGTCGATCTTCACGCCGGTGACGTGTTTCTGTCCGTCCATGTGCACGGTCACCATGCCACCGCCGGCGGAGGCTTCCACGCGAATCAGCGCGATCTCCTCCTGCATGCGCTGCTGCATCTTCTGCGCCTGCTGCATCATGGCCTGCATGTTTCCGGGCATCTTCATTACGAACCTCCTCTGGCTGGCTCAGCCTTCCTTCAAATCTCGCACAGTGCGCACGTGCGCGTCGGGAAACATCTCCTGAAACCGCCGCACTTCAGGATGCGCCAGCGCGCGCTCGGACACTTCATCGCCGCCACGGGGCTTCGGCTCGGCTGGCGCGAGGACCGGCGTGCCGAACTGAATGTTCAACCGGAGACTCTTCCCGGCCACCTGCTGAACGGCTTTGTTCAGGTCCCGGGTGTCCATGGCCAGCCGGAACACCTCCGGCGTGACAAATCGGATCTCACCGTCGGCTTCGGTCACCTCCGAGTGCTCCACCGCGTCGGCGGTGAAGTTCATGCCGAGTTCCAGCAGCGCGGCGTGCAGCCGGTCCTTCCACTCGCCCGCTTCCGGAGGCGGCGCAGTCTTCCTGGCGTTGTCGCGCTCCAGCGGAGACGGGCCGGGGCGAGCCGGCGCGGGAGCGCGAAAGGGAGCCGGCGGTGGAGCCTGCGTGCGCGCGGAAGCGGCTGCGGCTTTCACCGGCGCGGTCCCGCTCTTCAGCGCCGCCAGCGCTTCCTCGATAGGCAGCAGCCGGCCCACGTGCACCAGCTTCAACAGGCCGATCTCGAGATGCAGACGCGGCTGCAGCGAGAACTGCAAATCCTTGAAAAGGTCGAGCGTGAGCTGCAGATAGCGGGTCAGGTCCTCTTCGGAAAACTGCGCGGCGGTGGCAGCCAGCCGCTCCTGTTCGGCCGCGGAAGCCGCGATGAGCCGCGTCCCCGCGCCGGCCACCTTCGCCACCAGCAGGTTGCGGAAGTACCGGGCCAGTTCGCGGCAGAAGTGTTGCAGGTTGCGGCCGTTGCGTTCCAGCTCCAGCACGATGTCCAGCATGCGCCGCGAATCGGAGGCCACCAGCGCCTGGGCCACCTGGTCGAGCGAGTCCATCGAGAACATGCCCAGCAGCCCGCGCACCTCGGCGGAGTCGAGCTTCACACCACAGCAGGCTATGGCCTGGTCGAGCGCGGAGAGCGAATCGCGCACGCTGCCCTCCCCTGCCTGAGCCAGCACGGCGAGCGTTTCCGCGTCGGCCTCGATGCCCTCCTGCTCGCAGATCCATTGCATGCGCCCGATGATTTCGGCGAAATCCACCGAGCGAAAACTGAATTGCTGGCAGCGCGACGCGATGGTGGTGGGAATCTTGTGCGCCTCCGTGGTGCACAGCATGAAGGCCACCCACTCGGGCGGCTCCTCCAGCGTCTTGAGCAGCGCGTTGAAGGCCTCGCTGGTGATCTGATGCGCTTCGTCGATGATGAAAACCTTGTAGCGGTCGCGCGCGGGCCGGTAGCGCACGCTCTCCCTCAGCTCGCGCATTTCGTTGATGCCGCGGTTGGAGGCGGCGTCGATCTCGATCACGTCGACGGCGGAGCCGCCGGCGATCTCGACGCAACTGGCGCACTTGCCGCAGGGCGTGGCGGTGGGGCCGTCGATACAGTTCAGGCACCGCGCCAGAATGCGCGCCACGGTGGTTTTGCCGGTGCCGCGCTGGCCCGAAAAGATGTACCCGTGCGCGATGCGGCGCTGCGCGATGGCGTTCTCGAGCGTGGTGCGGACGTGCTCCTGGCCGATCAGCTCCGCGAACGATTGCGGCCTGTACTTTCGGGCGATGACCTGATAGGACATGGAAGGGATGCGAAAAATGCCAGACCCCGGGTGATCCGCGGCACACGAGTTAAACCGTTACCGTTGCTCCCTTCCGGACCTGGCGGGGTTCACGGCCGCCCATTGCACGAAGCCCGGGGCCTGACAAGCTTCATGCTAGCATGCGCGGTTTTGGGGGCTACACTGGAAGGTGATGGCGGACGCTGAGGTCCAATACATCTCCGACGAGAAGGGCGAGACGACGGCCGTGATCGTGCCGATTGCCCTGTGGCGCGAGCTGGAGTCTGAGCGCGAGACTGCGTATCTCCTGAAATCGGAGACGATGAAGCGCCGTCTGCTGGAGGCGCGGGACCGGCAGGGAGGTCTCCCGATCGAGGCTGTCGTTGAGAAGCTTGGAATTTGACGCTGCGGCTTTCGAGGATCTCGCGTGGTGGGTGGAGCGGGATCGCACGCAGGCGCTTCGTATCATCCGTCTGATTCGTGACGTGCAGCGAGATCCGTTCACTGGAGTGGGCAAGCCTGAGCCCTTGAAGCACGAGTTGCAGGGTTGCTGGTCTCGGCGGATCGACAGGGAGCATCGCCTCGTGTATCAGGTCCAGCAGGACAAGATTCGAATCCTGGCTTGCCGGTTCCACTATTGATCAGCATTTCGGCGATCCCAGGCGGCGTGAATTCGAGCGGCTCGCCGGAACGCTGCCCAACGACAAGCGAAGAAGATGGGCACCAATGATTGACGACAAGAAGTACGCTCCGGTACTGGCGCCAAGCCTGCCGCGGGTGATCTCCACGAGCGAAGAACACGAGCGCGCGCTTGCCCAGGTTGAGAAGTTGATGGACCGGGGCGAGCGGCGCACTGCCGATGAGGACGCCGCCCTGGATCTGATGGTCCGTCTCATCACCGCATATGAAGAAGAGCAGTATCCACTCCCCGGCGTATAATCCCTCTTGACCTGTCTACAGCTTCAGGGTTGATGCTCAAAGGAGGACGATGCTGACCGTTTCCAGACTCGCCCGCACCTGCGGCCTGAGCCGCAGCACGGTGCTCTATTACGAATCCATCGGACTGCTCAAGCCGGCCCGGCGCAGCGCGGGAAATTACCGTGTTTACGGCGAAAAAGACGCCGCGCGCCTGATCCGCATTCGCCTGTGGCGCGAATCCGGCCTGACGCTCGAGGACATTCGTGCCCTTCTCGACCAACCCGACAGCAACGCCTCCGCGATCCTGAAACGGCGCCTCGAAGCACTGAGCGCCGAGATCGAGAGGCTGCGCGGTCACCAGCACGCGATTGCCGCACTACTGGGGCAATCCGCATTCAGGAGATCCCAGGTGGTTACCAAAGACAAGCTTGTTTCCATCATGCGGGCCGCCGGCCTCACCGAGACCGAGATGCACCGCTTCCACGTCGAATTCGAGAAATCGGCGCCGCAGGAGCACCAGGAGTTTTTGGAATTCCTGCACATCCCGGCCGACGAGGTGAAGTCCATTCGCGAGGCCAGCCGGAAGGGCTGACCGCGTGTCCCGCCACTTTGCGATACCTTAGTGGCGGGACACCCGCATCGCCGACGGGATCCAATCACGCGCCGCCGGGTCGCGCACACCAACAACAGTGAGGACCAACGTGACCGATGGGTTGCGCAACAAGCGCCACGTAGCGCTCATGGCCGCCGGAGTGGCCTGTCTTCTGGTAGTTCTGGTAACTCAGATGGCCCTGGCCATTCGCCAGGAATCTCTGACCTGGGACGAGGACGACCACATCTTCGCCGGCTACATGTCCTGGAAAACCGGCGATTTCGGCCTGAATCCCGAGCATCCGCCGCTGGTGAAACTCCTGGCGACGATTCCCATCCTTGGGATGCCACTGCACGTTCCCAAACTGCAGGGCCGCGATTTCAAGATCGAAGCGTTCCTGGACGGCAAGGAGTTTCTATCGAAGAACGACGCGGACACCATGCTGTTCCGCGTGCGCATGGCCGCGGCGCTGCTGACCGTGCTGCTGGCGGTGCTGGTGTTCCTGGCGGCCAACGAGATGTTCGGCCCGGTGGCCGGGTTCATCGCGCTCACGCTGATGGCATTCGATCCGAACCTGTTGGCGCACGGCGCGTTCGTCACCACCGACATGGGGCTGTCGTGTTTCTTGTTCGCCTCGGTCTACGCGTTCTATCGGTATGTGAAGGTGCCATCGTGGTGGCGATTGGCGCTCGTGGGCCTCGCAGCGGGCTGCGCGCTCGCGTCCAAGCATACCGGCATTCTGATATTCCCGATGCTGCTGGTGCTCGCCGTCTGCGAAGCGTTCCGCACGCGCGGCAGGAAGCAGATCGCGCGGCTGGCGTTGGCGCTGGTGGTGATCACGGTGATCGCCGTAGTGGTGCTATGGGCCTTCTATGGGTTCCGCTATTCCTCCCGGCCGGCCGGCCTGGCGATGAACCCACCATTCGCGGAGTTCAGCCGTGGATTGAGACCGCTCGACACCACTCTCGTTTCCGCCTGTGCGCGCTGGCATCTGCTGCCCGAGTCCTACCTGTATGGACTCGTCGATGTGCGAAAGATGATCGACTGGTATCCCAGCTACATCTTCGGCAAGGTCTACCCGCACGGCGTCTGGTTTTACTTCCCCTCCGCCTTCCTCATCAAATCCACGCTTCCGTTCCTCGCGCTGCTGGTGCTGGCCATCGTCGCCATCGCCACTCGCAAGCTGACTGCCTGGCGAGAAATCCTGTTCCTGGCCATCCCGGCGGCGATTCACTTCGCGGTGGCGACGTTCTCCACCATCAACATCGGACTCCGCCACATCCTGCCTGTCTACGTGTTCCTGATCGTGCTGGTGGCGGGCGCCGCGTGGATGTTCATCCGCAGAGACCTTCGCTGGGCCTGGGTGATCGCTCTGCTGCTGGTGTTCCAGGCGGTCACCTCGGCGCGCAGTTTCCCCTCCTGGATCGCCTACGCCAATGAAGCGTGGGGCGGTCCATCGCAGACCTACAAATATCTGAGCGATTCGAACACCGACTGGGCGCAACAACTCAAGGCCACGAAGAAATATCTCGACGGGCGCGGCGTCACCAATTGCTGGTTCGCCTACTTCGCCGAGGGCGTGGTGGACACCGGCTACTACGGGATTCCGTGCAAGCCGCTGATCACCGCCGACACCATGTGGGTCAACGAACTGATGGACATTCCGCCCATCATCGACGGACCGGTGCTGATCAGCGCGGGCACTCTCTCCGGGTTCGAATTCGGCTCCGACGACCTGAATCCCTACCGGCAGTTCATGTGGCGTAAACCGACGGCCATGATCCAGAACGGAATCCTCGTGTTCGACGGACGCTTCCATGTCGCGCGCGCGTCGGCACTGAGTCACATGCAGAAGGCGTGGAATCTGATGGGCGCGGGGCAAATGCGGCAAGCGCTCGCGGAGGTGCAGACCGCCGTCGCAATCGACCCGACGTGCATCGAGGCGCAGGACGCAATGGGCGACGCCTCGATGGCGATGGGCCATCCCGATGAAGCGCGCGCCTACTGGCAGAGAGCGCTCGACCTCGCCAAGAGGCTGGAGCCGGGAGTCCGTGAAGGCAGGATTCACGGCCTCGAACGAAAACTCGGCGGCAAGCAGGGTCTCACTACTCCCTGACCACTACCGTGTTACAGACTATCCCAGATCCTGTGGGGCAGCTTGTCAAGCTGCGGCCGATTGTCAATCGGCCCATCGAACAGCGACTGTAATCAACCGTCGCGCAGGATTCCATCCCAATGTCACTTAGTTTTCAGGGCGGCTTCGCAAGTCCAACAATTCACGGCTCTTCTGTTCAAAACAGAACCTGTGTCGGATGGAGGATGCCATCGGTGGGGCAGCCAATCCTGGCTGC